>DAOLSP010000001.1:179115-779115 GCA_035419245.1 bacterium
AACACAGGAGTGACAATCTATAACAAAGAAGTGATAGAGTGAGTTTAGATCTGGGGCGATGGCGCTTTCTCGCTATACTCGGACGGCGAAGAGCCATACTGCTCCTTGAAACAGGCGGCGAAATAGCTGAGGTGGTTGAATCCCACTGCGAAGGCGATCTCGCTGACCGAGCCCGCCCGCCGGCCCAGCAATTCTGCGGCGCGCTGCAGCCGCAGGGTGCGGATGAATTGATTGGTCTTCATGCCGGAGAGCGCCACCAGTTTGCGGTTCAGGTGGGCGCGGCTTACGCCCAGCAGCCGCGCCAGTGCAGCAGCGGCAAATTCGGCATCGGCATAGTTGTCCCGGATCACCGCAATGACATGATTGAGGAATTGGGCATCGGCCGGGGTAACCGGGTGACCTTGCTGCGAACCGCCCAGGTTGGCCAGGTCCTGACGCACCCGCTGCTTGAGCTGCTCTTGCAGCCGGATCAGGTTGCCGATCCGCAGTAAAAGCTCGCGGCGGTCGAAGGGCTTGGTCAGATAATCGGAGGCGCCCTGATTCAATCCCTTCATTCTCTCCTCTCCGCCGCCGCGGGCGGTCAGGAGCAGCAGCGGAATGTGACTGGTACGGAGATCGGCCCGCAGTCTTTGTGCCAGCTCGTAACCGTCCATCTCCGGCATCATGACATCGCTGAGGATCAGATCCGGCTGCTCGATCTGGGCCAGATTCAATCCTTCTTTCCCGTCCCGGGCTTCGAGCAGCCGGTAGGCCGGCGTCAGCTGGTGGCGCAGCAGCGCGCGCATGTCCGGATTGTCCTCGATGATCAGAATCCGTTTGCGGTGGTCATTTTCCCCTCCCTGCTCTCCTTCTGCAGGCGCCGAGATCGCATCGATGCCGGTGACTTGCGGCGGCCGCGGCTTCCATTCAAACTCGCTGAGGACGGTCTCCCCGGCGATCTCCTCCGGCCGCAGGTGATCCTTCCCCATGGGAAGAAGAATCGTAAAAGTGGTGCCCTGTCCAGGCGTGCTGCGGACGGCCACCTCTCCATGGTGCGCCTGCACCAGCTCGCGCCCGACCGCCAGGCCGATGCCTGCACCAGGAACCGAAAGGCGGTTCTCATCCCGGTAGCGGTAAAAATAATCAAAGAGGTACGGCACTATATCCGCAGGAATGCCCGGCCCGTTGTCACTGATCGTGATCTGAACTCCTTCCCGGTTTGCAGCCGTGACCGGTGCCCGCATCGCCACTTGAACCGATCCCCCCCGCGGTGTGTATTTCAAGGCGTTATCGAGCAGTGTACTGAGCACCGTTTCCATCTTGTCCGGATCGAGCCACACCACCAGTGGCGATGTCGGTGGCGAAGCGGCAGGAGGCGATTCCAGGGTCAGGTTGATGCGGCGCCGCCGGGCGAGGGATTCAAAAGACGCCACCAGGGTGCGCAGAAAGGGCAGCACTTCCACCGGCTGGGCCTGCAGCTTCATCTTGCCCGACTGTACTTGTGCCAGATCGAGCAGTTGATCGACCAGCCGTTCCAGCCGCCGGGTGTTGCGCAACATCATGGCAAAGAGCGCTGTTTTGCCGTTGCCCTTTTGCTCTGCAAGCTCTTCAAGGGGCGCCGCGATCAGGGTCAGGGGGGTGCGAAACTCATGCGAGATGCCGGCGAAAAAACGCGATTTGGCCCGGTTGAGTTCCTCCAGTTTTGCGGTATGCTCGGTTTGGAGCGCCAGCTGCTGCTGGAGATATTGCCGTCGATACCATCTCCGGGAGGTCCAGCCGACCAGGGCAAAGCCGAGCAGGAAATAGCTGCTGTACGCCCACCAGGTCTCGTACCAGAAAGGCGGGATGATGAAAGCCTGGGCGGCGCCCTTCTCATTCCAGACGCCGTCGTTGTTGCAGGCGGTAACGCGAAAGGTAAAGTTGCCTTTGGGTAGATTGGTGTAATCCGCCTCACGGCGGGTACCAACATCGCGCCAGTCGGGGTCATAACCCTCGAGCTTGACGCGGAAGCGCACGCGCTCGGGCGTTTTGTAACTCAACCCCGAATAGCGGATACGCAGATCGCGCTCGCGCGCAGCAAGTCGGAGGGGAGTAGAAAGGCAGCTATGTGAGCTGTCCGGCGAACCGATGGTTTCGATATAGACCGGTGGCGGCACCGGATTGTGGGGCAGATGGTTGGGATCGACGGAGACAAAACCGGCGACCGAGGTGAACCAGAGGCGGCCGGAGGGGTCCTTCCACCCCGAGGGCTGGCGGCGGCCGTTGCACTCAGCTACACGTATACCGTCTAGCTGATTATAGACAGTGCAGGGGATACGGCTTATCTTGCCGGCCGTGAATGCGGCGAAGGACTGTTTCGCTGCCTTGAAGACCCCCTTGTTGCAGCTGAACCAGTAATTGAGGCTGTCATCCTCGAGCATCGCAAAGATGCGTTCATCGAACAATCCGTCGCGCGCCGTATAGCGGTCGTACCTGCCCGCCGCATACCGATACAGACCCTGGTTGTCGGTGCCGATCCAGACGATCCCTCCCTGATCCCGAAACAGTAAGGTAATGCCTTCCTGGCGCAACGCGGGCAGGATCGCCTCCTGGTTGAACCGCTCCCGGGTGAGGCGATGCAGTCCGGCGCCCCAGGTTCCGAACCAGAGATCATCCGGCGCCATCTCGAGCATGGCGGTCACATCCGAACGGGCCGGCTGGAAACCGTTAAACCAGTAGGGTTTCCATCGAGTGCCATCAAATCGGTTGAGGCAGCCGCTCCCGCCTGCCCAGAGGTGGCCGTCCTGATCTTCCAGGAAAGATCTTATACAGGCCTGCCCGTTGCTTTTCAGGAGATCCCAGTGTTTGATCTCTCCTGCCGGCGATAACCAGCTGACACTATGGCTGCCAAAGCCGATCCAGAAACCGCCTTGCGCGGCGGGATAGACGGTGGTGATCCCGTCGGCCGGGAATGCCGAAACCGCCGTACAGGTGCGGATCGTGGCATCGCGGATCAGGCTGACGCCGCCCCATTTGAGTCCAGCGCATACCAGGCCCGACCGATCGGCGCAAACCGAGTGGCCATAGTCCGGCGGCAGTCCCTCCGGCGCACCCCAGGGGGTGAAGGCTTTGTCACAGAGGCGGAGGAGGCAATCGCCGCCGATCCAGATCGAACCCTCGCGATCTTCCATAATCAAGTTGAAGGAATCGTTTTCGAAGGGCAAGCCTTTGCCCTTATACAGCCGGGCCGTCTGGCCGCGATAATAGCGGACAATGCCCCTTCCTTCCGGGCAGAACCAGAGCGCGCCATGACGGTCTTCGATGATCGAGCGAATGGGAACAAGGGAATACTCCGGATCCGGAGCCCACACCTGTTCAACCTGATACGGGGGCTTTCGGGTCAAGCGCAGGAGAAGGCCTGAAAGAGTGCCGGTGAGGATCTCCCCAGAACGCAGTCTGCAGAGCGCAGTATTGTACCAAAAGTTGCAGCTGTCGGGACGCAGGAGTGGGGGGCGGGCGGCGCCAAATCCGCCCATAGCGAGTCCCTCCCCCGCGAGCGTTCCTTTGAAATCCGCCGCGGCAAAGATCGACAGCCAGTGATTGGAGCGCCCCACGAAAAGGTTGCCCTCCGGATCCTGCAGCAGGGCGCGGATGTCATTGGTGTTGGCGCCGTTGGGGAAACGGTAGCTGGAGAGGCGCCCCTCCTTGAAGCGCGACAAGCCGTTTTCCGTTGCGATGAGCAGGGAGCCATCCTCGGCCATTATAATTTGATTGACGACATTGTTGGCAAGACCGTCGGCGGTATCGTAGCTCGTAAACTGCGTCCCGTCGAAGCGACTGATCCCGCCCCCCTGGGTGGCGAGCCAGAGGTTGCCCGCACGGTCCTCGGCGATGTCCCAGATGAAATTAGAGCGCAGGCCGGGGTAGCGGCTCTTGTCGTAGAGCCTGAATTCAGCGCCATCGAAGCGCACCAGCCCCTCCTGGGTGCCGACCCAGATATAGCCGCGCGAATCCTGAAAGACCTTCTTGACGGAATTCATCGGCAGACCGTCTTTGGCCGTATAGACGCGGAGGTCGTACTGGGTGATCAATTTGTT
This sequence comes from bacterium, assembly GCA_035419245.1. Taxonomy (NCBI): domain Bacteria; species bacterium. The sequence goes on from DAOLSP010000001.1 coordinate 183,171, forward strand.
CGGATCGAGGGCGAAGGATGGAGCTATCAGGAGGGATAACACCAGGATACAGGCGAGGCCGATCTTGCGCATAACCCCCTCCTATGCAGGGCAGATTGGCGAAAAGAGCTCCCGAGGTGACCAACACCCAGGTCAGGCAGTGCATTCAGCTGCAACACCCCGGGGTGATACGTTTAAAGATAATCAATTGGCAGTATTTTCAAAGTATTTTTTGAGCCGGTATGATAAATTCCGCGGCCGGACCCTTTTGACATTGCCGTCCCCAGGAAATATCCCGCCGTCAGGGGGTGTTTCAAGGTGGTAAGTAACGAAGAATACCAGAATTTGATAACCGAATTCGAGAAAGGACTGATGCCATGAAATGCAACGTTGGAAAAACCGATCGCTGGATCCGCATCGTCGCGGGTGTTTTGATTGCCGGCAGTAACTACGTCAATTACTACTTCTTCCACAATCCCTATTATGTCTGGGCCAACATCGGCTGGATTCCGCTCCTCACCGGGATTTTTCGCTGGTGCCCGCTTTATGCCCTTTTCGGGATTTCAACAGTCGAGAAGAGTAAATAAAGCCAAAAGCCCGGATCAATCATATTGACCGGGCTTTTTGATTATAAAATGCTCCCAGGGATCAGGTGCCAAAATAGCGGTCGCCAAAATCGCCGAGCCCCGGCACGATATACTTCGTCTCATCCAGATGACTGTCGATGGCCGCGGTATAGATGAGGACCTCGGTATAGCTTTTATGCAGCGCGGCAATCCCCTCCGGAGCGGCCACCACGCAGGCGGCGCAGATATCCTGCACGCCGCGGTCATACAGCCGGGCGACCGTATCGATCAGAGAGCCTCCGGTGGCCAGCATGGGATCGAGCACGATGACGTGTTTGTGTTTCAGTTCTAAAGGGAATTTCTGATAATAGGTTCGGGCCAGCGCTGTCCGTTCATCGCGTTCGAGGCCGATAAAGCCCACCGGGGTTCCAGGCAGAATATCAAGGGCAGCATTCAGCAGGGAGAGTCCGGCGCGCAGTACTGGCACGAGAACGAGATCCTCCGTGAGCTGGCCGCCCTGGATCGAAGCCAGCGGGGTCCGCACTGTCTTCTTCTTTACCGGAAGGGTTCGAGTGGCCTCGAGCAGCACAATCTGGGCCACGATGGCGGCATGACGGCGGAACTCTTCAGTCCCGGTACGTCGGTCCCTGAGCAGCGTCAGGGAATGCGCCAGCACCGGATGATGGATGAGATGCACGTTTTCCATGGATGCCTATTCATGAAGTATTCTGAAGCCGTCCGGGAGGTCAAGCTGCGTCGCTCACGGTCTAATCCGCGACCGTCAGGGTGATAAGTGACGGTGTGACGACGGCCGTCACCACCCGCGAAGCCGCACTGGAACGTTTCGGCGTTCCGGTGATCGTGACGGTTTGCGGCTGCACCTCGATCTCGTAGGTACCATCTTCGGTTTCACCGGCAGGAAAAACCGGTGACGCTGGCGCAATGCGCTGCAGGGTCAATCGCGAGAAGGTATTGCCGCCGCCGCCACGGTAGGCCGGCGTCAGGTAGTAGGCCTGTGCCTTGACCGCCATGCCGGTGCACTCCTGGCTGACCGAGTCAACCTGGGCGGCATCCGCGGCGTTATGAAACATATTGAACCCGGCCACAATGGCGATCCCGACGACGGCGAAGGCGATGACGAGGAGTAAAAGTTGTTGTTGTCCCATCTCCTGATTTCCTCAACATCCCCCTAAGGCATCCACAATCCGGATCCGGGTGCCTTGCGCACGCCGCGCGTCCGCCATGCTGCCATGCTGGTCCGGGAAAATTTGTAGGGCAGAACAGAAAACAAGCTGCTATTTAATAATACTACACTGTTCCGTAAAAGTCAATACAATATTCCTATAAATCGTTAATTTTGGCGCATAAAGTAATAAATTTGGAGCTTGGGCGCCCTTGTTTGGACGGTTCCCCCGCTTTTTACCGCTGCACATTTCTCCTACATGAAAATTAATCTCTGCAACGCCAGCCAGTCGATCGCATGGAGGCAGCTGCGAACCCGGCCGATTTCACCCTGGACGCGCACCACCAGCGCATAGGCGTCGGCGGAGGGCAATCCCACCGGCTCCAACATCTGCATGCCCGCGGGCATTCCTTCCACCCTCCTCCATCCCTGTCCGAGAAAGACGAGTATGGCACCTTCCCGCCACCGTCCATCACTGTCAAATCCCTCGAGCTCGCGAAGCACGGGCGCCGTCAGTGTGGCCAGAGAGTCCGGACGGACGGGCCGGGCGAGGGGCATCGAGAATACATTGACATCCACGTTAATTTGCAGCCGGGTGTCGCGGAGATCCTGTGGCTCCTCGCGCTGCTGCGGGTCTTGCTCAAAATCCTTGATGCGGTGGATCTCGACCATCAAATTCGTGATCTCCCGATCGAGCACCTGGGCCGCGGTGAGATCATGGCCCTTGTCGGCCTCCTCCTTCTCATTGAGCAGCTGGTCGAGTTTTTTCTGCGCTTCCGCCCTGGCCCGCTCCTCCTCGGACTTGCCGAGACTGCGCAGGGTGCGTTTCTCGTCCATCTCGGCCAGTTTTTTACGCTGGGCATTGGCCCACGTGATCCCGTAATGTACCTGCAGGGGATGCCAGCCAGCATTGGCCGCGATACGCTCCGGAGGAATCAGCGGCGTCTCCTCTTCTTTCAGCCACGTCATCGGCCCCGGCGGCAGGGCTTTGGCGATGGTGGAGAGCACGCGGATAAAGAATTCATGTTCACGCGCGGTCAGCGGCCGTGTGTCGTCGCCGGGGCACCTGGATAGGCCCGGCGCAGCCGGCAGCAGAAGTAACAGCATCAGGGAAACAAAACGCATGACCAGGGCCTTTCATTCCAGTCTAACCATCAGTTCCGTGGATAGTCGGCCGAACTTCACTCGCCCGCAGCGAGGCGGATGCGCTGAACACCGCGCAGATCCTGAACGCGCATTTCAATGCTCAACTGCAGGTTTTTGTAAGCGGGCGTCTGGGTCAGTGCGGGCGCTGCAAGAAGCAGGTCCAGCAGAAATCGAGCAGGTTTCATGGAAACTCCTAGTTGGCTGGTTCAATGCAATGTAAGAGTATTCGCTGCGAAAGGCAAGCGATTTGGCGCGTCCGAGACAGAAATCAGCAGGGTGGGATTGAGGGTTGGGAGCGCGAGACTGGTGGCGCGGGAGCGCATTGCGCAGCGGGGGAGGCGAGAGAGTAGGGTAGGTCGGCCCGAAACCCGCGGCGCAGAGGTGGATTACTCCTTGAATATTTGCGGATTTTTCTCTATTTTATCCCGTTCACTTTCCATAGCCCAACGAGGAGCCTCATGAAAGAATCGATGATCGCCCTGCTGGTACTGGCCTTCTCCCTCACCATCGCCACGGCCGCAGAAAATCCCCTGCTGAAAGAATTCAAGACTCCCTTCGGTGTGCCGCCTTTCAGCAAGATAAAAAACGAGCATTACCTCCCGGCGATCCAGGAGGGCATCCGTCAGCACAAACTTGAGATCGCAGCGATTGCGGAGAATCCCGAGCCTCCGACCTTCGCCAACACCATCGACGCCCTTGAGCTCAGCGGTCAGCTGTTAACCCGGGTGACCGGCGTCTTTGACAATATGACCTCCGCCCTTACTAGCGAACCGCTGCAGCAGATCGCCAAAGAGGCGGCGCCGCTGCGCTCCGCTCATGCGGACGATATCCGTCTCAATACGCCGCTTTTCAAACGCATCAAGGCGCTCTATGACACGCGCGAACGCCTCGGCTTGACCCCCGAGCAGACCATGGTGCTCACCCTCTACTACCGGGACTTTGTCCGCGGTGGCGCCAACCTCGAGGAAACCAGGAAAGCGGAATTGCGCGCGATCAATCAGGAGTTGGCCCTGCTCGAGCTCCAGTTCGGCGACAACGTCCTCAAAGAGACCAATGACTATGCCCTGACCATCGCCGATCCCCGGGATCTCGCGGGTCTGCCTCCAGCCGTGATCGCCGCCGGTGCCGAAGCTGCCGCCGAACGCGGTCAGACCGGCCAGTGGGTCTTCACCCTGCAGGCGCCCAGCATCTTTCCTTTTCTCCAGTACACCGAAAACCGCGAACTGCGCCGGCAGATCTACACCGCCTACATCCACCGCGGAGACAATAACAACAGTGCCGACAACAAGGCCATTCTGAGCAAGATCGCCGCGCTACGCGTGCGCCGGGCCAACCTCCTCGGCTACCCCAGCCATGCCGATTATATCCTCGAAGAGAATATGGCGAAAAAACCGGAAAATGTCTACGCCCTGCTCGAACAGCTCTGGCGGCCGGCCCAGAAACGCGCCCGCCAGGAAGCGGCCGATATGCAGGCGATCATCGACCAGGAAGAGGGCGGTTTTCAGCTCCAGCCCTGGGACTGGTGGTATTACGCCGAAAAGGTGAAAAAAAACCGCTATGACCTTGACGAGGAGGCTTTGCGCCCCTACTTCAAGCTCGAGAATGTCCGCAGCGGCGTTTTCAGTGTGGCACAAAAGCTCTACGGCATCACCTTCAGCGAGCGCAAGGATGTCCCGGTCTATCACCCCGATGTCCGCGCCTTCGAGGTCAAGGAGGCCGATGGCCGCGCGGTGGGCATCCTCATGGTCGACTATTTCCCGCGCGCCAGCAAACGCGGCGGCGCCTGGATGAGCGAATACCGTTTGCAGCAGAAGCTGGGCGGGATACAGCGGCCGGTGATCTGTAATGTCGGTAACTTTTCCAAACCGACCGCCGACACCCCCGCCCTGCTAAGCATGGACGAGGTCGAGACCATGTTCCACGAATTCGGCCACGCCCTGCACGGCCTGCTCTCCGACTGCACCTATCCCCGGGTCGCCGGCACCTCGGTGGCGCGCGATTTTGTCGAGCTGCCGTCGCAAATCATGGAAAACTGGGCCTTCGAACCCGAGGTGCTAAAAAGCTATGCCCGCCACTACCAGACCGGCGCACCCATCCCGGAGGATCTCATCGGCAAGATCGAACGCTCGGGCCGCTTCAATCAGGGCTTTGCGACCGTCGAGTACCTCGCGGCTTCCTTCCTGGACATGGACTGGCACACCCCACGCGAACCGATCGAGCACGACGCCATCCTCTTCGAACAGCAGTCCATGGCGCGCATCGGCCTTTTGCCGGAAATCGCCTCGCGCTACCGCAGCCCCTATTTCCGCCATATCTTCTCCGGCGGTTACTCCTCGGGCTATTATGCCTACATCTGGGCCGAGGTACTCGATGCGGATGCCTTTCAGGCCTTCAAGGAGACTACACTCTTTGACCAAAAGACCGCTGCAGCCTTCCGCAAATACATCCTTGCGGCGGGAGGCAGCGAAGAGCCGATGATCCTCTATCAAAAATTTCGCGGCCGTGAACCCGGAATCGAGCCGCTGCTGAAAAAGCGCGGTCTGACAGGCGAGTGAGAGGAGCTTTCCCTTGATCAACGCCATCATCTATTGCCTGGCGGTCTGGCTGGCCAACTATACCGCCACCCTGTTCATCCCCTTTCCGGTCTTCGGCATGGTTTCGGTGGGCACCCTCATCTTTGGCATCACCTTCACCCAACGGGACCGGGTGCATCGCCACGGCCGCGGCAAGGTCTATTTGATGATCGCCGTGGCCGCCGTCGGCATGGTCATCGAAAGCACCTTGCTGGGTGTGCCCTGGCGCATCATCGCCGCCTCCTTCATGGCCATCATCCTCTCAGAGACCGCCGATACCGAAATCTATCAAAAGCTGCTGAGCCGGCCCTGGCTGCAACGGGTCATCGGCTCCAACGCTGTCAGCATTCCCCTCGACAGCACTATCTTTAACCTCGTCGCCTTTCTCGGTGTTTTCAAGCCGCTGATGCTCGTCCAGATTATTTTTGGCGAAATTGTTGTCAAAACACTCACCGGCGCCCTGGTGGCCCTGAAAAAAAGCCGGGATACCGCTGCGGCTCTCGCCCCAGCCCTGCCGCATCAATCCTGAGCTTGCGCCCGGCCCTCCGTCGCGCCCGATCCGAGCCTCCCTGCCTCCAGCCGGTTCATCGCCGTCACCGGCTGGAATCCCTCTCATGCCGCCAGCCTGGCGCCATCCGCATCCTTCAATCTTTCCGACTTGGCTAAAAAGGCAGCACCATCTGGAATAATGTTATGACATTATATGTTATAACTTTTAAATAAAAGGATACCATGCGCATCGAGGAAGAAATACACCAGGATAAATTCGCCAGCGCACGGCACAAGCTGATCATCAATACCTTCTTCACTGCCAACTGGCTGCGCGAACAGCATACCGTTCTGCTCAGGCCCTTTGATATCACCCTGCAGCAGTTCAACATCCTGCGGATACTGCGTGGCCAGGCGCCGCGCGCCACCTCCATCGGACTGCTGCAGGAACGGATGCTCGATCGTCAGCCGGATGTCTCCCGGCTGGTCGAACGCCTGCGTCTGAAGGGATTGCTGCAACGCGCAACCAGCTTGAAAGACCGGCGCAGCTGTGAAGTAACCATTACGGAGGCGGGAATGGCGCTGCTTGCGGCCATTGACCGGGTGCTGGAAGCATGGTTTGCCAACTTGACCACTCTCAGCGAAACGGAGGCGGAAGAAGCCAGCCGGATTCTTGACCAGGTGCGCGGATCTGTTTAATTGATCGAAAAAAAGCAAATTAAGAAAGGAACCATCCCAATGAAAACCCTGACCACTGTCGGCCGCATTGTTTTTGCCCTACCCTTTGTGGTATTCGGCATCAATCATCTCACTCATGCTTCGGCCATGGCCGGTATGATTCCCTCATTCGTTCCTGGCGGTGTTTTCTGGATCTATTTTACCGGTCTGGCGATGATCGCGGCCGCCGCGGCTATCATCGCGCAAAAATACGCCAGGCTGGCCTCCACCTTGCTTGCCGCCTTGCTGGGCGTCTTCATCCTGACGTTACATATCCCCGGAATGTTCAATCCCGAGACCATGCAGATGTCGATGATCGGCCTGCTGAAAGATATGGCGATTGCCGGCGGGGCCCTGGTGATTGCCAGCATCTCCAAAAATTGAGTCAGCCGGACCCGACGCTCACGGGCCAAACCGGATGAGTTCGGCCGGCATTCTTAAAAAACAGGGCGGCCCACTTTCAGCAGTGGCCGCCCTTTTGCATTTTAATAAAAGAGTATGTCGGGTGGGCACAAGGGGCCCGGCCGAACTCATCGGGCCCCGGCCGTGCGCAGCAGCGCTCTCAAGGCGGCATCCCCGTTGCGGATGGCGATCTGGAGTGCCGTCTCACCGGAGACCGTCTGGGCATTCACTTCGATTCCTTTCTTCAACAGGAGCTCGGCGCTGAAGGGATCACGGTGTTCGGCCGCAGCGATCAGCGCGGTATGACCATCCTGGCAGCGAAAGCGGACGTCGGCACCATAGCGCAGCAGGAGCTGAGTCATCTCGACCCCGCCAGAACCGATGAGCGGTGTTTTGCCGGCATGATCGCTGGCGTTCAACTGCGCGCCGTCGCGAAGCAGCCATTCGGCGATCTCGACGCTCCCGGCGGTCATAAGGAGTGAGCCCTTCGTGGTTGACGGCATGAATATCCGCCCCCTTGTCGATGAGCAAGCTCAGAAACTTTGGCTCGAAGTCGCACATCAGCGGGGTGAGACCATTCGCAGCGGCAGCATTGACGTCCGCGCCCCGCGGCGTTCAGATTTCCTCATGGTCCCTCGTTCCATTATCCAGGGCGCTGATAGCGCCGCCGATCATTCCACCCTCACTTTGCCCCCCATGGTCCGGCCGTAAACCTCGGGTTTGTACATCTCTTCAGCCCGGGTCGGTGGCAGGGTGAAGGTGCCGGGCGTCGTCGCGCGCATCAGATAGGTGTAGGTGTGCACCCCTTCCGGCAGCCAGTCGGCGAAGAGCAGCACCCGGTCATCCTGTTTCTCAATGTGGGTAAATCCGCTCCACCACTCTTCTCCGGCGGATTCATCCTCTTCCATCCGCGCCGTCGCCGCACTGGTCGTCGCAAAGGTGACCTGGACCGCCTCCAGGCCCGCAGGCAGCGGGTCGTCCACCACGACGTAGTGACGCGCCTGGGGCACCACCACCGTCAGCGTGACCTTGACCACCTCACCAGCCGGTATCTTCTCCGAAACCTTTTGTCCGGAAGTGAGCGGTTCCATCACCTTGAAGACCGTAATCCCCTCCTCGCGCGTATCGTCATACTTGAGGGGGTAATAACTCATGCGCAGGCCATAATAGAGGGTGCCCGGCCCCTCCTTGCTGATCTCGGCCTGAACTTTTTTCTCTGGGTACGCCGACAGCGGCAGGACCCGGCGCTCCACGGCGACTGAGCGTCCGGCGAAGAGCGCACTCATCACCTCCTGGCCGGCGAGTCGGACCCGGGCGGTGAACCGGGGCGTCTCTGCTTCGTTCTTCTTCAGGTATTCGGAAAGCGCATAAAGGACGAAAAAATTCTCCTGGGTATTAGACCAATGCCCCTCTCGGCGCTCGGTCATCAGCCAGGCAACCGCTTGCCCGGCCTGCGGAAACGTCGCTCCGGTTTCGAGCAAAGCCTGCAGCACCACGGCGGTGGTGCGGACATCCGAGTCGTAGATCCAGGGGGCCTCGTTCTCCGCCGCGAAATGGACCTCCGTCGGCGAGACGCGGATCTTGTTGAGCAACTCCTGAGTCAGCCGGGCCCTGGAGTCGTCCTTGCGGCCGAGAAGAGAGACCGTTTTAAGCAGCCACGCTTTGCCGGTCGTTGTCATCGGCGTCTTGGCCCCGATCAGGCGGTCCAGTGCAGAAGCCTCCGCCTGTCCGTTGAGTGCCAGCACGTAGAGCATCAGAGCATGGGTCGTCTGCCAGGAGGCCTGATTGTAAGGCGTAGCCTGATAGTACTCTCCTTTGAGCACATTTTTTATGAAGGTGAGGGCATCCGTCAGGAGGGCCTCATCCACATCATATCCCGCTTTTTGGGCCAGCGTCATGGCCCAGGCGGCATAGGCGGTAACGAATGGCGAGCTGTAGTTCGATCCAGGCCAGATCGCAAAGCCGCCTTCCTCGGTGCGAAAACGGCCGAGGTCGGCGAGCACGCTGCGGGCGATAGATTTGTACTCTTTGGCGCCCTTTGTTTGCAGTCCGAAAGCATCCACCAGATCACCGGAGACCAGCACCGGCAGGGCCCGCGACAGGCGCTGCTCGAGGCACTCATAGGGATAATACATCAGATACTCGAAAGGTCCGGAGAGTTCGGAGAGGGCCGTCGAGGCGAGCGACACCTCGAGGGTCGAAAGCTCCTTATGCGCGGCCTGGGGGATTTCCAGAATCTGCGCGGCAGATCCCCCAGCGCGCTCGTAAAGGGCAACCGTCTCCCGCACGCCCGGTACCTCGACAGGAATGGAGCGTTCGAGTGCATCGCTGGACCCAGCCATCTGGCAGCGGAAGCGGAAGGTGGCTGTGCCCTCTTTCACCGCCCTGAATGAATAACGCACCTCCTGGCTACCATTGCGAGGCACGGTCACCGTGACGGCGCTCGGCCCCTGCAATTCGAGGCCGCTGACCTCAAGATTCAGGGTGGCCTCGCCCGCCTCGCCGGAATAATTGTGGATCACCGCCCCCGCCTCGAAGGTATCACCGATGCGGGCAAAGCGCGGCAGCGTGGCCAGCAGCATCAGGGGCTGATTAACCTTGATCTCGCTGCTGGCATATCCGAACTCAGAGGCGATGGAATTGGCGACGGCCATGATCTTGAAGGTGGTGAGGTTATCCGGCAGCTTGAAGGTCACACGCGCATGGCCGGTGGCATCGACGTCAAGCGCCGGATTCCAGTAAGCGGTGGCCTTGAAATTCTTGCGCAGGTCCATCTCGCTGCTGTAGCCTTCGGCGCCGCCACCGCCGCGTTTCTCGCCCTTCTCGCCGTAGTTGCGCTGCTCAACGATATGGAGACGGGTCTCGGAGGTCTGCACCGAGAGCGGCCGGTTGCCGTAGAAGACATCGAAAGGATCAGGAAGCTCATAGTTGATCAGGTCGAGGACGCCGCGATCGACGACGGCCAGGGTGACCTCGGCGGCCGAGGGTTCGCCGGCCGCATCCTTGACGTCAATATCCAGCGTGACCGGAGTGCCTGGAAGATAATCGCTGCGCTCCGCCTGTACAGCCACCTTGAGATGCTGGTCTCCGGGATCGACCGGCAGGTTGACATAGCCGATCTTGAATGCCGGGCGGCCGACATCTTCACCCTCTTCGGAAAACAGGGCGTTGCCCGCCCGACCACGCAGGAGTATCACCGAAACGAAAACGTTGGGTAGATATTTTCGCGTCAACGGGATCTCGAGCGTCGGTGTGCTCCCGGTCAGTGTCACAACCTGCTGGCTCATGATCCCTTCACGCTCGAGGGTCACCAAAGCCTGGGCACTTTCGAACGGCGACTTGACCATCACCCGGGCCGTCTGGCCCGGTTTGTACCCGGTGCGGTCCGCAACCAGTTCTATCCGGTCGTCATCCTCGCGCATCCAGGCGACATAGCCCTTGCCGATGACATAGAGCCACGCCTGGCTCCGCGTTGCCCGGCCGGTGCCCTCACGGCCGTACGCCTCGAGGTAATAGACCCCCGCCTCTTTGGGGATGAAGCTGCGGCTCACGGCCTCAGAGGCGGTTGTGATCGTCACCGAATCGCTGGGCGTATCCACCGCCTTGCTGATCCATTCATATCGGCCGCCGAGACCGGCCTTGTGCACCGAGTGCCACTGCCGCTTGACCAGGCGCACCTTAATACTCTTTCCGGGGGCCGGCGCCCCTTCGGGCGTGACCGTGATCAGATCGAAAGCCAGCGGCTTCATCGCCTCGGCAAAGCTCGTCGCCGGCTTGAGACCGATGTAGAATGAAGCGGGATGGATGGTGATTCTTTCGCTCGAGCCGATCACCTGCCGGCCGGGGCTGGTGACATCGGCGCTGACCGTCAGGGAGAGGGGAAAATCAATTCCGGCCGCCTGCACCGAGGCTGCGAAGCGGGCCTCACCCTGGGCGTCCAGCGTAGCATGCGACTGGGCGAGGACGCGGCCGGAAAAACGGTCGGTCTCATCATCGGACCAATCCATGATGCCGAAAAGGAAGCCTTCATGGCCCTGCGGCCAGAAGGTATCGCGGTCGAGGTAGGCATTCCAGGCCACTTTCTGTCCCGCCAGGGGGGCGCCGAAGAGATAATGGGCCGCGACCCGGGCGGTCACACTGTCGCCGAGTAGAAAGGCGGGAGCCGCACTGCGGACCCGGACCGAAAATTCGGCGGGGCGATAGGCTTCGACACGGAAGCTGGTGTTCATGTAGCTCTCACCCTCCGTGCCGCTGCTGTCGGGGGCATCACTTACCGCCGCTGAGTAGTAACCCAGCGGGGCGGTTCCTGAAAGCTGCAGGTCGTAATCAAAGGAGCCGAATTCGGAGAGGTGGATGGTTTTGTTGACCAGTTCATTGCCGCGGCTGTCATTGATGCGCAGGAGATAATTTCTTTTGGCCGGGACGCTCCAATCGTGATAGCGCTTTTCCCGCATCATGCCCTTGAAGTGGATGATCTCGCCCGCGCGATAGAGGCCACGCTCGGTGAAGAGCACACCCGCGTGCTTGACCGGCTCGGGATTCCATTCGTACTCGATGCCGAAACGGTAGGGGAAAATGCCGGTTCCCCAGTCCGAGGCATTGTACGCGAAATCCTGATCCTTGTACACGAAAACCCACTGCCGCGGTTTCTCCCAGCGCTGGGTAGCGCCTATACCGAGTTCGCGCCACCCCGGGGTCTCACAAAGCCCTTGCGGCCCGGTGGTCCCGCTCCAGAGCTTGCGGTTGGCATCGTCGCGGATTTCGACACGCGCGCCGGCCACCGGCGTCGCGTCCTTGAGATGGGTGACCCAGATCAGATTGTTGAGGGGCGAGAATTTGGCGGAAACGCCGATGTCGGTCACCTGCAGCAGAATGCGGCTCCAACGCACCGGAATCTCCGGATGGGTGGTCAGATCGTCGATCTCGGAGAGCACCACGCCGGTCTTCCGCCCGCCCAGCACCCAGTCCACCTTGAGCGGCTGGGCGCTTTTGACGTTGCGCGGTTGCCGGACCTCCCACATCCGGTCCACCATGAAAAGCGAATCGGGCAGAGGCTTGGCGCGCCCATAAATATCCTCGGGCGATAGCAGCAAGGGAATCAGCCGCTCGGGTGCCACCAGGCCGAGGCGCACCCGGACCCGCTCCTTGTTGACAAAAAATACCGGATAGTTGCGGTCACCGTAAGCCTCGAGTACACCGGGGCCGGTATTCAGCGAGACCCGCGCCGGATAGGCGGCCGTACGAAACGTGTCGTTAACGGCGCGGCTGATGAGATTGCCATAGGTATCCTTCAACCCGCCATCGATGGAAAAGTGGTAGAGGGTTTCGGGAAACAATTCAAGATTCAGACGGACCGTGCCGCTCGCCCAGGTGCGCTCGGCATAGAAATCGGGAATCTTTACCTCGGGCTGAAATTTGAGATGCTGGACCAACTCCGCCGGCGTCACGCGGTTGCTGAACTCAAACTCGATGCCGCTGACCGGGGTGATCCGCCCGCCCTCCTCGCTGCGGCCGGAGGAGATCCCCTTGAACCAGAGATCGCCAACGGTGCTGACGGCGATGCTCCGCGCCTCCGCCAGCCCGAGGGCGCCTTTTCGGGCGAGCAAACCCGGCGCGAGTTTGAGGGTATACTTTTTATTGCGCGCCAGCGGCGCCGCCGGCATCACGGCAATCACCCGCGTGGAATCCTCGCCGAGACGCCAGGAGCGGTGGATCTCCTCGACGGTGGCACGCCGCAGCTGGATGGGGAGGGAACGAACTCCATCGCTGAGGATGAGTTTATCGCCGATGCGGGTGGGATCCATCTCTAGATTGAAGCAGAGTAAAAAGAGGCCGCGCGGATCAAATCCCTGCTCACCGTCTTCAGGCTCCGACTGCAGCAGGAGCGGGCGAAGGGTATTGAAGCTCCAGGAATAGGCTTTGGTCAGGAGGGCACCGCTGAGGGCTTTGGTGCCCGCCGGAACAGTCACCTCGAAGCGGGTGGCGACCGGGAGGGTGTCGAGGGGTGTGAAGGCCAGCGTCCGCGTCCCCATCCAGCGGAATTGGCCTTTGATGGCGGGCGAAATCTTCAGCGGCCCGGAAGCAAGCCCTTCCGGCGTCGCCTTGAGGGCTACCATGGGCTCGCTGAAGGTGACGACAATGCTGAGGGCATCGGTCACGGCGCCGACCGGGCCTTTGGGTGTGACCGAGAGCACCGAGAGCTCGCCGCCGGAGACCATCGCCGCCAGGCTCAACATCAGCAAAAATGTCCTGCACCCTCTCATCCTGACCTCCGCATGAAAATGAATCCCACAGCCATTGAGGAACAGCGGCGGGCCCTTGAGCCCGTCTTTGCGCATTTTAGCAAGATTTACGGCCATTTGCAAGTATTTGTTGCTTGACTTTTTGCGTGCCAAGGTGTATACTGAAGTACTGCAAGCGAAGCGCAAGGAGCGGAGTGGTTCCATTTCCCGGCAGAGGGGCACCGGCCCATGAGCAGCACCAGCGGAGGTTCTCACGCCATCTGGACTTGCGTCTTCGACCCTTGCGGCGATTCCGTCGCGACTATCTCGCTGGTAAAGAACGCCCCGGCTGGCGCAACGCCTGGCCTACCAGATCAAGACTCCGCTCTCCTTGATCCTGCTGGCGGTTCAGCGGCTGTTGATGGAATATCACCGGATGGCATCGGCAAAACCGGATTTTACGACCGCTATCTCAAAAAGATAGTTGAGGAGGCGGCCCGAATCCGAGAACTCACCGATGGTTTTCTCAAATTCGCCCAGATTAAACCTCCCCACCTCTACCGTAAAATGGAGCAACCGGGCATCCGGGGGAAAAGTTTTAGCCCCTCTTTCCCTTTGCAGCATCCACCGCTTTTCTGCCCCGTCGCGCGGATCGCCGCCCCAAACCCCTTTTAGATAAGGCGCTCTTACGACGTCGTATTTTCTTGCGAGAAGATACGGAGATGTTGTATCCGCTCCAGCACCGGCGGATGGGAGTAGGTCAGCCAGACGTAAAAGGGATGCGGGGTAAGATGTGAGAGATTGTCGCGCGAGAGTTTTTTTAGCGCTGAAATCATCGCTTCACTTAGGCCGGAGACGGCGGCAAAATGATCGGCCTGATATTCATGCCGGCGCGATAGCCCGTTCGTCAACGGCCCGAGGATCATCTCGACCGGCGAATAGAGCAAGCCGAAGAAGACCAGACCGGCATAGAGCGAGAGCTGCTCCATCCTGAAAGCCGCATGCAGTTCCACAACGCGGATGAAGAGCGATAGCAGGAAGAACATGATCCCCATATGCACGATGCTGATCAGCATCCCGATCAGGATGTGTTTCTTCTTATAATGGCCGATTTCATGCGCCAGCACCGCGACCAGTTCAACTGTGGTCTGTTTTTCGATCAGTGTATCGAGCAGGACGATACGCTTGTTCCTGCCAAATCCGGTGAAAAAGGCGTTCGATTTGGTTGACCGCTTCGAGCCGTCCATGACAAAAACACCCCTGAGGGGGAAACGCACCTTCTCCGTAAAGGTCAGGATCGCCGTCCTAAGCTCGCCCTCCTCCAGCGGCGTGAATTTATTGAATAGCGGCATGATCCAAGTCGGGGCGACAAAACTCACCAGCAGCGAATACCCCGACGTAACCACCCAGGCATAGAACCACGCCCAGGCCCCCGCATACTGGAAAAAAGCGAGTAGTCCTGCCAGCAATGGCCCGCCCAATACAACCGCCAGCACCAATCCTTTGACCAGGTCGAGGATGAAGGTCTTGACCGTGGTGCGGTTAAAACCGTATTTCGCCTCGATGACGAAGGTGTGATAGACGGTAAAAGGCAGGGAGAGCGCACCGGAGGCGGCCATGAGCAAGCCGATATAGAGCAGGCCGTTGACCAGCGGAGGCCATCCCCAGCCGCGCACCAATTGATCCAGCCAATTGAATCCACCGGCAAACCAGAAGATCAACAGCACGGCCAGATCGAAGGCGGCCGTGATCAGACTGAACACCGTCTTCTCGCGGGTATAGGCCTGCATCCTGGCGTAGGCTTCCGGATCGAACACACCGGCGAACTCGTCAGGCAGCGGCTTCGACAAGGTTCTGAGGTTCAAGCCCTTCGCCACACCGGCCAGCAGGAAATCGGCCAACAAGGCGGCCAGAATGATCAGCGCATAGAGATTCATCGATCCACTCGATTTGGGTCAGGGATTTCGCGGCCGCGTCAGCAGCTCGATGCCGTCAAGAATCTGGCGCATCCGGTCGGGGGAGAGCGTCCCGATTTTTTCGGTCAGCTCCGCTTTGTCCACGGTGAAAAGCTGGGTCACATTGGCAACGCTCGCCTTGGGCAGTCCCGCTTCACCCTTTTTGAGGGTCACATTGCCCGGCGAGCGGCCGCGCTGCAGGTTGGAAGTCAAGGCACAAACAACCACCGTGCGGATCTTGCTGGCATTGAAGAGGTTGTTCTGGATGACGACGTGTGGATGGCGATATCCGGGTCCGGATCCGATTGGGGGCTCCAGGGAAATCCAGTAGACCTCACCCTGCTTGATCACCAGGTATCCTCCAGGAGATGGCGCTGCCGCCGCCGCATATGCGCCAGGTAGCCCTGCTCGCGCGGATCGGGGTCGGAAAAGGCCTCGTCGATCTTCTCCAGAAGGATCTGGTTCTGCAGCTGCTCCAGATAGGCCTCGACGGCCAAAGTGAAGATCTTGCTGCGCGAGAGCGAAAGGTCCTTGGCCAAGGTATCGACCTTGTCGAGGAGCGGTTTCTGAATGGAGATTGCCGTTTTCGCGATTGCCATGTTTATACCTCCTTCATACTATTAGTATACGCTTTTGTTATAATTTTGTCAATACTTTTTTTATACCATTGCGCACAGCCGTGATACGCCTCGTAGAGCCGGCGCGGCGTCATTCAGTGTGGAACGCAAGGGTGCAGACGGCAGGAGCGAGGGGGTACAAGATGGTATGTTGATAGATGAAGCTGGTGTAAAAAGGATGTAGCTGAGGGCTGCGAGTGGGCTCTGTCCACAGGTCGTATGTTAATAGGGGAAGCTTGGTGCAAGAAAGGATGTAGCAGGCTGGAGAGATTTTTAGCGCTTTCTCCTGGCCTATTTTCGAAGATATGCCAGGAGAAAGCATGGCCTGCCATTTTTGTCGATCGGGCCCCAACGATTCTGGATGACGCGCGTGAATTTCAGAGATTCTCAATCAGCCTGACTCAGGAGGTATTGGCCAGATATTTCCAGCGGAACCATCCCGGCAGGAAATATAACAACGCGTACGAAGCAGCTTTCAGCGGATTCTGGATTAACCGGAAACCCTATGCAGTAGCCGTTTTCTGACAAAAAAACCTAGCCGTCCATGACCGCCGGCTATTGTGGACCGTCTGCGTCGCCCACTACAGCGTTTTTTGTCTGCTTTTCCGAGAATGCGGCCACAATGCTCTTTGCTATAATAGCCATAATGCAGCGTCCACCATTTATCAAGACGAGTGTATATGACAGTTTGGCTGAAGTGACGCGCCCGGCCCAAGCAAGCGCTTTTCTCCGCCTTTGATATCTTTAGGTATTTGGGAGCGAGGGGAGAGGTAGATCCAATTTGTGAAAAATGCCTAATAAAGCCTGCTTTATTACATAACGGCGGGCGCCAGAGCACGGCGGGGCGGAGCGAGGCGGGTTGGGGGGAGCGGGGGGAGCGGGGGAAGCGCGGAGCGGCGAGGGAGCCGCTCAACGCCGCAGCGCCCCCTTAAGAAACTGCCCGGTATAGGATGCCGCGACGCGAGCCACCTCCTCCGGGGTGCCCGCAGCGACCACATAGCCGCCCTTCTCGCCGCCGTCGGGTCCGAGATCGATGATATAGTCCGCCGTCTTGATCACATCCAGATGGTGCTCGATCACCACCACGGTGTTGCCCTTGTCAACAAGGCGGTTGAGAACGCGGAGGAGCATGTTGCAGTCCTCGAAATGGAGCCCGGTGGTTGGCTCGTCGAGAATATAGATGGTCCGGCCGGTGCCGATCTTGCTCAGCTCCGTAGCCAACTTAACCCGCTGCGCCTCGCCGCCCGAGAGCGTGGTCCCCTGCTGGCCGAGGCGGATGTATCCCAGGCCGACGTCCGCCAGAGTCTTGAGTTTGCGCTTGATCACCGGGATTTTGTCGAAGAATTCGAGTGCATGATCCACGGTCATGTCGAGGATGCCGGCGATCGACTCCCCCTTGTACTTTATCTCCAGGGTCTCGCGGTTGTAGCGCTGACCCTTGCACACCTCGCAGGTGACGTAAACATCGGGAAGGAAATTCATTTCGATCTTGATGATGCCGTCTCCTTGGCAGGCCTCGCAGCGCCCGCCCTTGACATTGAAACTGAAACGGCCGGGTTGGTAACCGCGGATCTTGGAGTCGGGCAGCTGGGTGAAGAGGTCGCGGATCGGAGTGAAAAGACCGGTATAGGTCGCCGGATTGGAACGCGGGGTGCGGCCGATCGGCGACTGGTCGATGGCGATCACCTTATCGAGGTGCTCCAGCCCTGTGATGCTCTGGTAAGCGAGGGGCGCCTCCTTGGACCGATAGAAATGCCTGCTGAGGAGGTTATAGAGTGTCTCATTGATCAGGCTGCTCTTGCCGCTGCCCGAGACGCCGGTGACGCAGACCAGGGTGCCCAGGGGGATGTCGACATCGATGTTCTTGAGATTGTTACCCGTGGCGCCATGGATGGAGAGCCGGTGACCGTTGCCCTTGCGGCGTTTTTCCGGCAGGGGAATGGTGCGCCGGCCGGCCAGATAATCGCCGGTGATTGAAGCCGGGTTGGCGGCAACCTCCTGCGGTGTGCCGAGCGCGACCAGCTCGCCGCCGTGCTCCCCGGCGCCGGGACCGAGATCGACGACAAAATCGGCCTTTTCGATGGTCTCCTTGTCATGCTCCACCACGATGACCGAATTGCCGAGATCGCGCAACTTCATCAGGGTGTCGATCAGCCGCTGGTTGTCGCGCTGATGCAGGCCGATGGAGGGTTCATCGAGGATATATAGCACGCCCACCAGCTGGGAGCCGATCTGGGTCGCAAGCCGGATGCGCTGGGCCTCACCGCCTGAAAGGGTGCCGGCGGCGCGGTCGAGGGTCAGATAGTCGAGTCCGACGTTGTCGAGAAAGGTCAGCCGCTCGCGGATCTCCTTGAGGATCTGCTGGGCGATCAACTGGTCCCGGGCCGAGAGCTGAAGATCATTGAAAAAAGTCTGTGCCTGATCCACCGAGAATCCAACCACATTTTGAATGGTGAGATCGCCGATCCGGACTGCCCGCGCCTCCTTGCGCAGCCGCGAGCCCTGACACTCCGGGCAGGGGATGATATCCATGAACCCTTCGATCCATTCGCGGATCCCGCTGGAGTCGGTCTGCTGGTAACGCCGCTCCATATTGCGGATGATCCCCTCAAACTTGTTGCGGTAGACGCCCTCCATCCGGCCGGTACTGGAACGATAGTTGAACTCCATCTCTTCATCGGAGCCGTAGAGCAGCACTTGCTGGCACTCGGGGGAGAGCTGGTCGAAGCGCGTTTCCATCGTATAGCCGAATTTTTCAACCACCCCCGCGGTGAGGCTGAGGTACCACCCATCCTGTATTTTTCCCCAGGGAGCGATGGCGCCCTGGCTGAGGGGCTTGCTCTTGTCCGGGACGATCAGTTCGGGATTGATTTCCATTTTCGTGCCGAGGCCATTGCATACTGGGCAGGCGCCGTAGGGGGTGTTGAAGGAGAACATCCGCGGGGCGAGTTCTTCGTAGGAGATGCCGCAATCGATGCAGGCATAGTGCTCGCTGAAGAGCAGCTCCTCGCCGCTGACGACATCGATGAGGACAATGCCCGAGGCGAGGCTGAGGGCGGTCTCAACCGAGTCGGTGAGTCGCGACTGGATGCGCGGCCCGACTATGAGGCGGTCGACCACCACCTCAATGTTATGCTTGCGGTTCTTATCGGGTTTGATCTCACGGTCCAGTTCGAGGATCTCGCCGTCAAGGCGGACGCGCACGTAACCGTCGCGGCGCGCCTCCTCAAAAATCTCGCGGTATTCGCCCTTACGGCCGCGCACCACTGGTGCGAGAATCTGGATTTTAGTCTCTTCCGGCAGCGCCATCACCTGGTCGACGATCTGCTGGATCGTCTGGCGCTCGATCTTCTTTCCGCAATTGTAGCAATAGGGCACGCCGATGCGCGCAAACAGCAGGCGTAGATAATCATAGATCTCGGTTACGGTGCCGACCGTAGAGCGGGGATTACGCCCCGTCGTGCGCTGCTCGATCGAAATCGCCGGCGAGAGACCCTCGATATAGTCGACATCCGGCTTCTCCATCAGGCCCAGAAACTGACGGGCATAAGCCGAAAGCGACTCGACATAGCGCCGCTGGCCTTCGGCGTAAAGGGTATCAAAGGCCAGAGAGGATTTGCCGCTGCCGGAGAGCCCGGTGATGACCACCAGCCGGTTGCGGGGGATTTCGAGGCTGATATTCTTGAGATTGTGCTCGCGGGCGCCGCGAATGATGATCTGCTCTTTTTCCATTTTTCCACTGCCCTTCATGAGTGCTCAAACTGTAATTTACAAAAGCAGCGGGCCAAATTAAAGTATTTTGTGGGGTCCCGGTGATTAGGAGAGAAAAAGATTGACATTGTGGCAAAAAAAGTGTAGAATTATGAATAAAGTTCATTTTGCTGTGGCCATTGAAATCCGGAGATTAAAATGAGAACCCTTCGCCTGATCTACTCCCTGTTGTTCCTGGCCCTTCCCCTGGCCGCCCAGACCTCCGCCGAGGATGATCTGGCCCAGGGCGATGCCGCCTATGCCAAATTCGACAACGCGACGGCTCTGAAATTCTACCAGCTTGCCTGGAAAGCCGATTCCTCCCGCTGCGTGGCCGCCTGGAAAATTTCCCGTGCCCACGTCGATATCGGCGAAATGGCCTCCAAGGAGATTCAGCGCACTAACTATTACGCCGGCGAGAAATTCGCCCGCAAGGCGGTGGCCCTTTGCCCCAATGACGATATGGCGCACCTCACCCTGGCAATCGTCGTCGGCCGTGTCGCCTTGATGGAGGGCGGCAAAAAGAAAGTCGAACTCTCCAAAGAGGTCAAGAGCGAAGCGGAAAAAACCCTGCAGCTCAATCCCAATAACGATATCGCCTGCCATGTCCTGGGCCGCTGGAACCGCGAAGTGGCCAACCTCAGCGGCGTCCTAAAAATGTTCGCCAAGGTCCTCTACGGCGGACTTCCCCCGGCCAGCAATGAAAAGGCGGTGGAGCTGTTTAAAAAAGCCATCGCCCTGAAACCGGATTACTGCAACCACTATCTCGAGCTCGGCATCACCTTCCAGGAGATGGACCAGTACCAGCCAGCCAAAGAAGCCTTCGAAAAAGCCCTGGCCTGCCCCAACCTGGTCTTCAACGACGATGTCCACAAGAAAGAAGCCAAAGAACGCCTAGACAAGGTGACGAAAAAGCTTCAGTAATCGGTATGATCGCAAAAAGGCCTCCCGGATGTTCTGTCCGGGAGGCCTTTCCATTTCATGCTTCGGCTGCGGATCTCATTTGACAAAGGCCATGCGCCGCAGCTCGGTATATCCCGCCGCTTCCATCCTAAGCAGGTAGATCCCACTCACGACTTCCTGGCCCGACTCATTGCGACCGTCCCAAATCCGGCGATAACTCCCCGCCTCAAAACGCCCCTCGGCCAGGGTGCGCACCGGCTGACCCAGGATATTAAGGACAACCACCCGCGCCGTCCCGCTCTTCGGCAGCGAGAACCGCACCTCGGTGCGCCCGTTGAACGGATTGGGATAGTTCTGTGCCAACGCATAGCGTGTGGGGAGTTCGCTGATGCGAAGCTGTCCGGTCTCGGGGGCTTGCGCCAGGATCCAGCTTCCCGGGCTGCGGAGATCCAGATTCTCCACCTTCCAGTCGCAGAGGGCCCCGGCGGCGCCGCGCTCCTCCACCACGATGCGAACCAAGGCACCGGCGCCGCTCACCTCGGCGGCGCGGTTCTTCTCTGCGAGGCGGGCCAGAGCCAGATCGATAATCCCGCAGCGGGATTCATGGTCGACCATCAGCGCCGTGGTGGCCCCACCCGCCTCCCATAAGGCGCCGGCGGTGATGGCACCGACCCGCAATTGTTCGGGATTATAGCGCAGCCGCAGATGGGCCATGGCCAGACCCGAGATCTCCGACGCGATTAATTCACAGAGGTACTGCCCGTCGGCGCCGGGGAGCGGTGAGACCTTCCAGGCCAGCGGTGTTGCCGTGCTCCGGGAGAGCGCGGCGACCGCAACCGGCCGGGACTGGTACCAGTTCCACATCCGGGTGAAGACGAAGAGATCCTCAAAATTGACCACACCGTCGTGCATCACCGTGAGCGCGGGGACACTCCCCGAAGCCGGGCCGATATCGCCGGCAGCGGAGTTCGCCGGCTGCCAATAGCCGGCAAGCAGGGTGAAATCGCGCAGATCGATGTCGAGATCGCCGTCGAAATCGCCGATCAAACCCACGGCGGTGGCGGCCTGGATATGCGCACCGCTGCTGGCAACCGGCAGGTCGGTATTGTCCGGCTGGCGGAGTTGTACGGAGTTCAGATTCAGATCGCTAGCGCAGTCTGCCGTCAGCACCTTGAAGCGAACGCTCAGAAGAGTGCCGCTGCCACTGGCGCCGGTGGCGGCGCCGACTCGGGTCATGGAGACGTCAACCAGGCCCACCCCGTCGTCGGTGACGATCAGGGTCGGATCCGCGGCCCCCCCCTGCTTCAAAAAGTCGCCCGCCGCCCAGCTGACCACATCGATTTTGGTCGCGTTGTAGGCGAGGACAAAATGGACCAAGCCGAGGTTAACCAGCCCGTCGACTGTGACGCTTATATCGAAGGAGGCATCTTTGATGCCAATCAAGGCGGCTGGCGCGAGGGCAATGCGGCTGGCGCCGACATAGTAGCGGCCGATATCGTAGCCCCCTTTGCTGCTGCGCTCGGCTACCACCGCGACCTGGCGCCAGGTATTATCCGGCACCGGATTGCTGGTGGTGTAGGTGATGACATACTGCGAGGTCAGCAGGGCACCAATGGCATCGATGATGCCCGCAAAGTCGGCGCTGATGCTGTACCATAACCCGCTGGTTCGCTCGGCAAGGCTGTGGAAGGGCGCACCATTCGGCCCGACAACGTGGGTGACGATGCGTTGGCTCTGCAGCAGGGAGATCATTGTCTCGGTCGTATAGGTCGTGGTGCCGCCGCCAGACTCGCCAGCTTGGTGGTAATCGGCATCGGTGATCAACACCGCCATCTTTTGGCTGGTCGCGCGATAGGAGAGCTTGCTCGCGCGGGCCAGTGCTTCGAGGGCGTTCTCTTTGGTATCCCCGCCGCCGGAGGCACGCAATCCGTCGATCCACGCCTTGAATTCGGCGGCATCCGCAGTGAAGTCATGCACCTCCTCTGTGCTGTCGCTGAAGGTGACCAGGCCGAGCCGGAAATCGATCCCCTTGGCGGCCAGGGCGTCGGCGAAACTAAGGGCGCGCGACTTCAATCCGGCGATCTCGTCCCCCATGCTGCCGGTGACATCAAAGACGAAGGCGATGTCCGCGCGGGCTCCTGAACCGGTGCTGACCATCTCCACCTTGATCGGGGATTGCAGCAGGCCCTCTTCCCTCACCTTGAAATTCTCCGCGGTGAGGTCGGTGACCGCGGTATGGCTCGCGGAATCAACGACCGAGACGAAGCTTTTGATCACGGGGAAGGCCTCGGCGTCGACGCTGCTGACGGTTACATCAAGCCCTGAGTAGGCGCCTGCGCCCTTACGGCCGAACATAAGGATGGTGCCGCCATCGCCGGCGATCCAGCCGGAATAAGCGTTCAGGAGGCAGACGGCATTCAGCCCAACGCTCACGCCGCTGGCCTCGAGAATCCAGGTGCCACCGCCGTCATGTGTCCGGTAGATCCGGCCGCCCTGGCCGACCGCCACTCCATTGCCGGCGTCCGCAAAATCGACGGCATGGAGGGGCAAGGAGCTGACGCTGGTGCTGCTCCAGGTCACACCGCCGTTACGGGTGCGTAGTACCTTGCCATCGCCGGTAACCGCCCAGCCCTGGTTGGCGTCGATAAAAACCACGCCGCGGATGGCGCTGGTCACGCCGCTGTTCTGACTGCTCCAGACGGCGCCGCCGTTGACGGTCCTGAGAATGGCCCCCGCCTCACCGACGGCCCAGCCGGTGTCGGGGTTGACGAAGGTGATGTCATAAAAGGTTTGCCCAGCGGCGCTGTACTGGGAGGTCCAGGTGCTGCCGCCGTTGACCGTCTTCTCGATCAGGCCCTGACTGCCGGCATTCCAGCCGAGCGCACTGCTCACCATCTCGTTGGCATAAAGCACCCCCGCAGCGCTGGTCGGTGAGGAGATCCAGGAATCGCCGCCGCTGTTGGTCTTCATGCAGAGCCCCGCCCCGGCGCTGCTCTGGCCAACCAGCCAGCCGGTGGCAGGGCCGACAAAGGCGAGATCCCGGATCACGCTCTTGGCGGTGATGGCCGCGCTGTTCCAGCTCGCGCCACCGTTGGCGGTGCGCACGATCACGCCGTTATCACCCGCAGCCAGGGCATGCAGGGAATCGGCAATAATCGCATAGAGGTTGCTGGTTGTGCCGGAGGAGGCCACCACCCAGCCGCTGGTTCCAGAATAAAAGGGCCAGGTGTGTGCATAACCACGGGCGCTGGTGGAAGCCTCGGCCACCTGGCCGCTGCTGTTATAGGTGAAGGCGCTGTAATAATAAGTGGTTTCGGGTGTCAACCCGGCATCGATGCAGGTGCTGTCGACGCCGGTGTAAACGATTTCCCCGTCGGCGGGATCTGCCGGGCATCCACCCATCCGGCGCAGCACTTTGACACCCTCATGCGCTTTACCGGGCGGGAATGACCAGCGGCAGTAGATTTTATTATAAGCGACCGCCACAGCGGTAAAGTCGCGCACATTGGGCAGCTTGCCGGCAATGTAATAGCGCCCGCTATCCCAGCCGCCCCGGATGCCGCGCGCCGCGGTGATGATGACATCGCGCCAGGTGTTATCACGTATCGGATTATGGGTTGTGTAGCTCACCACATACTGCGAGGAGAGGGCGACGCTCAACTTATCAATAATCGCCTGAAAATCGCCGTTGATATCGAAATAGAGCCCGCCGGTCTCCGCAGCCATCTGCCGGAATTGAGGATAATCAGGTCCGACCACATTACACATGATGCGCTGGGATTGCAGCAGAGCGATCATGCTGGTGGTGGTATAGGTGGTGGTGCCGCCGCCGCTCTCTCCGGCCTGATGGTAATCGGCATCGGTAATGAGGATGAAAATGCGCTGGCTGACAGCTCGGAAACTGAGGGTTGTCGCGCTGGCCAGCCCTTCCAGCGAATTCTCCTTGGTATCACCTCCGCCCGAGGCGTACAGGCTGTTGATCCATCCCTTGAATGTGGAGATCTCAGCCGTGAAATCGTTGATCTTGTCCACGGCATCGCCGTAGGTTACCAGAGCGAGACGGTAATCGATCCCCTTGGCAGCCAAGGCGTCCGCAAAGGCCGATGCCCGTTCCTTGAGGCCGTTGATCTCTTCGCCCATGCTCCCGGTGGTATCGAAGACAAAGACGATATCGGCCTTGGCGCCGGAGGTACCGCTGACCGATTCCACCGTGATCGGGGACTCTTTGGTTCCATCCTCGCGCACGCCGAAATTCTCTTTCGTCAGCCCGGTGATGGGCTCCATGGTCGCGGAATCGACGACGGAGACGAAAGATTTGACCACCGGGAAAACGCTGGCATCCACGCTGCTGACGGTCACCTTGTACCCGTGCAACTCAAAGCCCTCGTCGGTTCTGACCAGAGCCCTCGAGGTCGCGCCGAGGGGCGAATAGCGTCCAGCGCTGTTATAGGCGAAGGCGGCGTAATAGTAGGTGGTATTGGCGGTGAGCAGAGAGTCCCTGCAAAAGCTTCGGGTGCCATTGTAAATGGTGACGCCATCGCTCACGCTTGCTGGATAGCCGGTTGCGCTGCGAACAATCACCGTACCGGCATATTCATCGCTAGGATTCTCCCAAGTGAGCCCGACGGTATTGGGGCCGGTAGCGCGGGCCGTCAGGTTGGTGATGCTGAATGGATAGCTCGCGCCCTGATGCAGCCGGAGAATGACCCCACCGGCGCCGACAGCCCAGCCGCACGCGGGATGAACGATGAAAAGGTCGTTGAGCGTGGAGCCCACGGTGCTGCTCTCTTCGCTCCAGCTCTCTCCGCCATCGTAGGTTTTAAAGATCAGACCGCCATCGCCGGCCGCATAGCCGTGCCAGGAGGAGGTGAAGTGGATGGCGCGCAGTGCAGCGCTGCTCACCTGAAGCGCGCTCCATGTAGACCCGCCGTTGGTGGTGTGGAGGATTTTGCCGTTTTCGCAGACCGCCCAGCCGAGATTCTCATCGGCGAACCAAATGTCATTAATCCGGACATTAATCCCGCTGGTCATGAGCTGCCAGTTGGCGCCGCCATCGCCGGTGCGGAGAATGACGCCGTTATCGCCGGCGACGATGCCCTTCTCGGCGTTGAGGAAGTAAACCGCGTAGAGCCCGGCCGCAAGACCCGTGAACTGCTGCGACCAGGTCGCCCCGCCGTCGGTCGTGGTCTCGATCTTGCCCTCGTAGCCGCTCGCCCACCCGAGCGTGCCATTGACCATGTGCAGGCTGAAGAGGCGTGCGGTGGTGCTGCTCAGGACCCTGGACCAGGTGAGACCGCCGTCGGTGCTCCGGAGAATGGCGGCATTCTGCTTGCTGTCATAGCCCACCGCCCATCCATTCAGGGCGGTGGTAAAGAAGAGATCTTTCAGTGTGTATTTGGCATCGACATTGCGCACACTCCAGGTCGCTCCGCCGTTTTTAGTGAAGAGCAGTGTGCCGCCTGCGCCGCCTGCCCAAGCGGTCAGGGTGTCGAGGGCATGGACGGTGTAAAGATCCTGGGTAAGGGGTGCATACTGGCGGCTCCAGGAGAC
Source organism: bacterium (assembly GCA_035419245.1). Taxonomy (NCBI): domain Bacteria; species bacterium. Next base: position 209,222 of record DAOLSP010000001.1, read on the forward strand.
ATCGGTGATCACCCCGGGCTGAACCGAGATATAGTTGTCCTTTCTCACCGAGTAGTCCCGGCTGCCATCGCTGACCCGCAGGGTGACCGAATAGAGGCCCGGTTTGCCGTAGGTATGGACCGGATTTTGGAGGTTGGAATCGATGAAGAGGTCCCCGTCAAAATCCCAGTTCCAGGAGATCACGCCGCCGCTGCCGAGGATCTCATGATCGGCTGGCACCTTGGCGCGCCGCGCTGCCAGAGCGGCCGCGGGGACAGCCGGCTGGATGAGATTGCGCACCGTAACCGCGCCGGTGGCGCCATCGATTTCGCAGACATACCAGAAGGTGCCGGTTCCGGAGGTAGGAATGGTGATGGTCTGCAACAGCCCCGCCGAGGTGTAGATCTGCACACGCGCGTTGGCGCCGCTGAGCGCCGGCAGCTCGGAAAAATTCTCGACAAAACAACGGTAGGTGCCCGGTTGCAGCGCGCCGATGGTGATCGTCTCCGGTCCGTAACCTTCCTGGTGATCGACATCGAGCAAAACGTAGGGTGCGCTTTCGAGATTGCCCTTGTTATCCCAATAGATTTCATGACTCACGCCCTCGATCACCGGCGTGCGCAGATGCAGATCGAGGTCCTTGGGCTGGTTGCCCCAATTAAGGATCAGGCGCATCTCGCCGGGCTTGATGACCGGCGAGAGTGAGATCTCCAAGTATTTGTCCTCGCTCTCGCTGAAGGCGAGAATCGACTCGGTACCCATATAGTCGGTGGCGGAGACAAAAAGGGTGTAGCTGCCGACGCTTGAGAGGTCAGTGAACTGCACCTGGAGCGGTGCTTTGCCGGCGAGGGGTTCGGCGCTGAAATTGGCGGCAATCACACTGGTGGGAATATCCGTGATGGTATAATCGCCGTGGGCATCGGTCACGGTGTTCCGGCCCGCCAGCCAGACCGCCGCTCCGGCGATGCCTTCCTTGGTGATCGCATCGGTCACACGCCCCCGGAGGGTGGCGTAGGTGCTGGCTTCAACCGGTTTGCCGACGGCAAGGGTGAGTCGGCCAGTCTGGAAACCCGGCGCCTCAGCTGTGATAACCGAGGTGCAGCCCGGCTCTCTCGCAGCGGCCGATATCTTGAACTCCTGTTCCCGGGTGCCGCGGCTGATCGTCACCACCTCAGGCACATGCAGGCAGCCCGGATCCGAGGAGGTCAGCGTGATCTTGACGTCGGCAGACGCCACTGTGGCCAGAGAGATTTTAGCCAGGGTGTAGGAACCCAGTGGCACAATGAGCGGAGCTGCGCTCAATACCAGCTGGGTATTTTCACCGGAGGTGATTTCGATGAGGGCGGGATAATCGGGGTGGTCGGTCTTGAAATAAAAGGTTACCGCGCTCCCTTTGAGCTCCGACCAGTCGCCCGACCATGCAGGCGGCGCCACCGCCCAGTGCCAGTCGCCCGTACCCCAGTCGCTGACCTGCAGATATCCGCCCGGTCGGCCGCCGTAGGATTTCCATTCCAGCGTGCCGTCCCCCGAAGCACTCCACTCCTCCGTTCCCGAGCTGAAGCTGGCCGAATACCGCGAGCCGACGCGGATGCTGTCGATGCCGGCGATATCCTTGGCATCGCTCATTTCGGTGCGAATGCGGAAGGTCTGGACATTGGACAGGACACGATCGAAGAGGCTGTCGGAGACCTTGAAAGTGCCCGCGGTGAGCGGAATCGAATAGGGCTGCCACTCGCTGTCCAGCGGCGGGCCGAAAGAGGTCCGCAAGGTATCCGGCGCCGCGGTGACGGCGATGCGGTTGGTTGCGGCCTGGGACAGGCCGGCAGCCAATAGGAGTAGGATTGTGATCAGTCCGATGACCGGTCTTGCACTCTTGTTCTTCATATGCGACTCTTTAGTTTTGATGACGAATGATCCTGGATATCGCCGGAGAACAACCCCTCCACCCCGGCCCTTCTGCCGATCTCTGTTGAGAAGTAGCTACTGAATCACAATATGGCTGCCCAGCGCCACGGCTTGCATGGGATTGGCACGCTTGTCATACAAACCCAGATCCGTCCCCTTCAGGTTGAGGTCTATATCAGCTGTCGAAGTCGCGGTCGCTTTGAAAAGGATGCGGGCGATCTTGCCCTCACCGCTCACCGATTTGCCCGCAGGGAAGATGCCCAGTTGCAAGATCACCTCGCCCGCAGTGTTGTCCTTGCTGAACTGCAACTGCGTGACCGCCCCGCCGTTCTTTTTAAGAAAATCGTCCTCGCGACCGAGCTCGACCACCTGCAGCTTGGCAGGGTCGAATTTCAATTTGGTACCGATCGTGCACAGGCTGTCCACATGATGGGCTTTGACATAGACCGTGAGGGTGCTGTTCACGGCCAGGGTGGTATCGATGGGGGTCAAGGTGAGGGCTGGCACCTGAAACTGCAGGGTCAGACGGAGCGCCGTTTTTTGCCCGGCCTTCAGGTCGAGGCTGTCTTTTCCGGTCAGAACCAGCAGGGTATCCTGGAAAGCTGACACCTGGAAGAGCCGGTTCTTGCCAGGCGTGACCTTGAGCGTGGTCTGGAACCGCCCCTCTGCTGCAGCCGAAACGGTGGTATCCAGCGTCATGGTCTTCATCCCCGTTCCCGAGACGGTGATGACCAGCCGGCTGATCCCCGTCTTGAGCACGGCGGCTTTGGAGAGCGAGAAGGTTGCCGTGACGCGGGCATCATCCGCGTTCTCCGGCTCGGTCGAGAGGGGCTGGCTGCAGGCAGCCAGTAGCGCCAGCAGGCCAGCGGCATACAGGCGGTATATTTTTTTAAGGGCAACCATGGAATGACTCCTATGAATAGAAGGCTTTCACCAGCGTTGCAACTCCATCCGGGCAGCAGATCCCGGGATTGGGGCCTGGCCCGGCGCACTTCACCAGCCGATGGTGACGCCGACCACGGCCTTTTTGGGTGCAGTATCGTCACTCCCGCTGGCGAGCATATAGATGATCCCGCCGCCGATTGCGGCTGTGGTGATCCAGAATGCCGGCTTGGCATAGAGGGATTTAGAAGTTCCTTTCGCGGCCGGACGGACGGCTGTTGCCTCTTTACCGCGGGTCAACGGGGTCGGTCCGCTGCGCCGTTCCTGCAATCGTGCAATCTCTTCATCGGTGAGCAGCCGGATGGGGATCTGATCGGTTTTGGCTTCATTGCCAAAATCATCGGTCGCGGTGATCTGGTAGGACAAACGTCCTCCGGCGGTGAGCTGCACCGGCAGGGTGATCCGGTAGGCCGCGCCGGACTCGACAATCTGGACCGCATCGGCCGGAATGTACCCCACCAGACCCGCCGCGCTGCGAATGCGGTAATAGGGTGGGTGCACCAGAGTGACCTCGAGCAGTTCACCCGGGGCAAGCTGCCCCAGAAGTTTGCCGTTGCCGCTAGGCGTTGCATAAAGCGCCACTGCTTCGGTACCGGTTTGCACCACCACCGGCACGCTCGAGGCGCTCTGTACCGGATTCATTTCGTGCTGGATCTGTTGCCCGTCATGCTGGACGGTGATGCGCACGCTCTTGACGCCGGAGTTATCGCTTACATTGGCGAGAATGGGCAAGATTTTGCCGACCCGGCCGAGACGGACCGGCTGATGGGCGATTTTGGGCGGCGTGGTATCAAAGACTTGCGCCCCGGCCGCCAACGGCAGTATCAGCAGCGCGAAAAACCAGCGCCATTTTGTTTCAGAGTTTAGCAGGTGTTCCATCGTATGACATTCTCCCTGGATTGGGCGAATAGTTTAAAATATTTATTATATTGATGATATAATAATTGGAAGATGGCCCGGTCCTTTCCCCTTGCAGAAAGGCAAATTCCAGTCCACGATTACAGAAGTGTCCCAATGCGCGGCAAATTTATGCATAAAAAAGCCCGGCTTCATACGAAACACGGGCGGTTCGTCGCGAAAAGCGTCTGGCAACGTATGAAAGAGAATGGATGCAAAGCCCGATGCTGTACGTTCAAGAACAAAAACCGGATTCTCGGGATCCCCGTTCCAGACCGGACTACGGTGGTACCCCTGGTTGCTCGCTTATGAAATCTTTTTAACGCGATAGGTGATCTCCCCTGCAGGCACACGGATCGAGACAATATCGTCCACACCCTTGCCGACCAAAGCCTTGCCAACCGGTGAATCGATGGAGATGGCATCTAGATCATAGGAATGGAATTCTGCGGTCGGCACCAGCTCGTAGACCGTCTCCTCCTCGGTTTTAAGATCGACCAGCAGCACGCGGCTGCCCACATGAACCTGCTCGGTCCCCATCATCTCTTCGCTCAATATCCGCGCCCGCGAAAGGGTCTCCTCCAGCCGGGCGATCTTGCGCTCGATCAGCAGCTGCTTCTCCTTGGCGGCATCATATTCGGCATTCTCGCTCAGATCGCCCTTTTCGCGCGCCTCGGCAATCTCCTTGATCACCTTGGTGCGTTCGTTGCGCTTGAGATGATGCAATTCAGTCTGTAATTTGTTCAACTGCTCTTTGGTCAGGTACAGGGGTTTCATCACCAGGCCTCTTCACTCTCTTTGCACGGTTCAATGGATATGTCGGGAGACGGATCCAAGCGGAATAAAAACGCAAACCGAACCGGCGTTAGGACACCGATTCGGTTTGCGTGTTGTTAAACTAATAATAAATACGCAATTTGTCAAGAAAAATTTAAAGAATTCCCTACCGGCGCAAGCGCGAAAACAAATTCCTTGGCTTTTTAGCCCGCTTGTACTAAATTGAATAACGGATCACCAGAAAGAAGGCCTCCATGCCCGCAAAAAAAGTCAAGATCTACGTCATCACCACCGGCGGCACCATCGAAAAGATCTACGACGAAGAGAGCGGCACCCTGACCAACCGCGGCTCACTCCTGCAGCAGATGCTCGCCCGGCTACGTCTGCCCTATACCACCATCCAAAGCTACGATCTGCTCTGCAAAGACTCGCTGGAGATGACCGACAAGGACCGGCAGATGATCCTGCTCGCCGTCGAGAATCTCCTGGAGCATGATGCCCCCATTCTCATCCTCCATGGCACCGACACCATGGAAAAGACAGCGGAGTATCTCCATCACAATCTTGCCGGATTGCGGGTGCCTATCGTCCTGACCGGGGCGATGAAGCCTTTCGGCTTTGAAAACTCCGACGCCCTGCAGAACTTTACCGAAGCCCTGCTGGCCTGCTCCCTGGTTGCACCCGGGGTCTACATCAGCATGCATGGACGTATCCATCCCTTGCCCGGGGTGTTCAAAAACCGTGAAAAAGGCACCTTTGAAAAACGAGAATCCATCTAACTCGTTAACGATATCCATCCTAAATCAGGAGGCAGCCATGTCTGTAACAGCGCATCTTGAACCCAAAGCACTCTGGAAGCATTTTGAGGAAATCTGTAAAATTCCCCATGGTTCGGGCAATGAAAAAGCGATCGGTGATTATGTGCTCAAGGTAGCCCAAAATTTGGGCTTGAAAGCGGTACGCGATGAAACCGGCAATGTGATCGTTTATAAAAAAGCCTCTTCCGGCCATGAAAAATCCACCGGCGTTGTGCTCCAGGGTCACCTCGACATGGTCAATGTGAAAGAACCGGGCTCCCCGCATAATTTCGACAAAGACCCCCTCCGTTTAATCCTCAATGGAGATTGGCTGAAAGCGGATGGCACAACCCTGGGGGCCGATAACGGTATTGGCGTCGCAGCTGCTCTCGCGGTTCTGGAGGATGACAAGCTTGTCCACGGCCCGCTTGAAGCCCTCTTCACCGTTTCCGAAGAGACCGGGCTGGATGGTGCGCGTACCCTCTCCCCGGATGCCATCAAGGGCCGCATCCTGCTCAACCTCGACAGCGAAGAGCTTGGTAATTTCTCGATTGGCTGCGCCGGCGGCGCTGATTCCAATCTTCAGCTGCCGATCAAACGTGCCGAAGCCAAGGGCGACAAAGCCCTCACCGTGACGGTTACCGGCCTGAACGGCGGGCACTCCGGCATTGAGATCCATCAGGGGCGCGGGAATGCCATCAAGATCCTCAACCGCCTCATCTGGCAGCTCTCCAGGGAGGTGAAAGTCGAGCTGGCCAGCTTCAAGGGCGGTACCAAGCATAATGCCATTCCGGATACGGCGGTGGCAGAAATCGTCCTGAAGAAGAAAGAGGTTGAAAAAGCCAAGGCCTGGTTGAACAGTACGCTCGATGATATCCGGCTTGAATTCAAACCGGTGGAGGGAAAAATCAACCTAATCATCGAGGAGTCCAAGGGGAAAATTCCCACTGTGCTCGATAGCGAATCAAAAGAGCAGCTGTTGGGCCTGATCTTTGCACTTCCCCACGGTCCTCTGGCGATGAGCCGGAGCATCAAGGGTCTGGTCGAAACCTCAAATAATGTCGCCATCATCGATACCAAGGAGAAAAAGGCGACGATTCTGTGCAGCAGCCGCAGTTCCAGCATGCCGGCGCTGCGCGCCACGCGCGACAAGTTGGCAGCGATCGCCAAGTTGGCCGGTGCTAAAATCGAGCAGCCCGAGGGCTATCCCTCCTGGATGCCCAATGTCGACTCCCCACTGCTCAAGGTAACGGCGGAAACCTACGAAGCGGTGACCCGCAAAAAGGCCAAATATTCAGCCATCCATGCCGGACTGGAGTGTGGCATCATTGGCGCCATCTACCCGGGGATGGATATGATCTCCTTCGGTCCGGACTTGCGGGATGTCCATTCGACGAAGGAACGGGTCGATGTCAAGAGCGTGGCCAAATTTTACGCCCACCTGCTTAAACTAGTCGAAACCCTCGCCTGAGAGGCCTTGCCCATGCCCCGCGTGGTCCCGCGGGGCTTTTTTTTGCCTGGCCCCTCCCGCCCCTGCCACACTGAAACAAACAGCCGGGGGTTCCGTATATTTCACTAAACCGTTTTCTCCAGCAGTTGGCGGCACACTAGATGGAGTCCTCCGCTATGTTGAAACGCAACAGAAAAAAATGGTACTGGTTGATCGCTGCCGTGGTCATTGTGATCCTCCTAGCGGCATCGATCATGGCTAAAGCGAAGAAGGGGGAGGAAAAGGGGCCGGCCAAGGTCAAGGTCGGACGCATGGATATCATTGACAAGGCTCTGGCAGTAGGCGCGATCGAGCCCCGGAATGAGATCGCGGTCAAATCTAAAACCTCCGGCGTCGTCGGCAAGCTCTACGTCGAGGTCGGCGATCACATCCAGGCCGGCGCCCCGCTGCTCGACGTCCGGCCCGATCCGACGCCCCTCGAACTGGCCGAAGCCACCCGCGGTGTCGAAATCGCCGAGATCGAACTGGCCACCCTGAGCAAGGAACTCGAACGTCAGAAAGAGCTCCAGGCCAAGGGGTTGATCGCACAGCAGGAATATGAGACCCTGGCGCAGCAACATGACCAGGCCTCCGTGCGCACACAGATAGCCCGTGAACGGCTGGCGCTACTCAAGAAGGGACGAATAAATATTGCCGGCAATGCCATCGAAACCACCGTCCGTGCCCCCATCACCGGCTACATTCTGCAAAAGTCGGTCAACCTCGGCGACCCGGTCGTCCCCCTGACTTCATACCAGGCCGGAACCGAATTGATGAAAATGGCCGACATGAAAGACCTGCTCTTCCGCGGCACCCTGGATGAGATCGATGTCGGCAAGATCACCGAGGGGATGCCCTGCGAACTGCAGATTGGCGCCCTGCCGGGCAAAACCGTCAAGGGTCATGTCTCCCTGATCTCACTAAAGGCGCGCAAGGAGGAAAACACCACCCTCTTCCCGGTGGAGATCGCGATCGACGATGCGGCGGGCGCCGTGCTCCGCGCCGGATTTTCCGCCAATGCTAGCGTTATCATCAGCAAAAAGGAAAAAGTGCTGGCCATCCCGGAACGTGTGGTCACCTTCCGCAATGACTCCGCCTTCGTCCAGATCAGCACCGGCCCCGAGAGCAGCAAGGAGCAGTACATCAGGACCGGTCTCAGCGACGCCATCAACATCGAGGTGATCTCCGGGCTGCAAGAGGGGCAGGAGGTTCTCGAGAAAAAGGTCAAGCCCATCGTTTAAGGCCCCAATCGGCCCGTGCCAATCCGGGAGCAGCGACCATGAGTCATTTGCTAGAAACCATCAAAGAGATCCTGTATTATCTGCGCCAGTACAAGGGCCGCACCTTCATGACCCTTTTCGGGATTATCTGGGGCACGGTGAGCATCGTCGTGCTTCTGGCCTTCGGCGTAGGCGTGCACACCTCGATGAGTAAGAACATGCACGGCATGGGGGAGTCCATCGCCATCCTTTGGCCGGGGCGCACCGCTCTCCCCTACATGGGCTTCGGCCGCGACCGATTTATCAGCTTCATCGAGGAGGATGCGGAACTGTTACGCCGCGAGGTGCGCGAAATCCGCCGGATCAGTCCGGAATATTCCAAATGGAACGCCCCGCTGCGCTTCGGCGAGCAGATCAACAAGCCGAACGTCGCCGGCGTTATCCCCGAGTATGCCGAGATGCGCAACATCCAGACCCAACCCGGCGGGCGCTGGATCGATGATATCGATCTTAAGGAGCGCAAACGGGTGGTCTTTTTGGGGGACGAACTGGCCAAATTCCTCTTTGGCGAAGGCAGCAATCCCGTCGGCAAATACCTCTACGTCGCCGACTCGCCCTTCCTGGTCATCGGCGTGCTGACACATAAGACTCAGAACTCCTCTTATAGCTCTCGCGATCAGGACCGCGCCTTCATTCCGGCCTCGACCTTTCAGTCCATGTTCGGAGCGCGGCGGATCGAAAATATTGTCTACCAGATCGGCAATCCGCTCGATTCGCAGCTGGCGCAACAGCGGATTTATGAGGTGCTCGGCAAAAAGAAGGGCTTCGATCCCAAGGACAAGGAGGCCCTGGGGATCTGGGATACCACCGAGATGGACAAATTCACCTACTATTTTTCCCTTGGATTCAACATCTTCATGGGCATCATCGGTGTGATGACACTGACCGTCGGCGGCATCGGCCTGGCCAATATCATGTATGTCGTCGTCCAGGAGCGCACCGCGGAGATCGGGGTGCGGCGATCCGTTGGCGCCCGGCGTTCCCATATCATGTCCCAGTTCCTTCTCGAGTCCTTCATCATTGTTTTGGCCGGCGCGGTCATCGGCTTCCTTCTCGCCGCGCTGATCATCAAGGGGATCGCTGCAATGCCCTATGAAGAATATGTCGGCGATCCCGCACTTAACGTACGCGTCGCGCTGATCACCGTGCTGATCCTCGGCCTGGTCGGGATGGTCGCTGGCTGGTTTCCGGCCCGCAAGGCCTCCCGACTCAGCGTCATCGAGTGCCTGCGCCACTAACCCCTAATCGCGGAGGAGTCAGGATGCATCTCTGGATGCTGATCAGGGAATTTCTGCAAGACATAAAGAAGCAGCGGCTGCGCGCATTTCTCACCACCTTTGCCATCACCTGGGGAACGCTGGTGGTGATCCTGCTGATGTCCTTCGGCGCCGGACTTTCCTTTCGCATGCGCGAGGGCTTGCTCAATGCCGCCGACCGGGTGATCACGGTTTGGCCCAACCAGACGACCATCAAGTACCAGGGCCTGCCAATCGGCCGCCGCATCGGTCTCACCGAAGAGGACGTCGAGCTACTACAGCAAAGCCTTCCGATGGTCAGCCAGGTTTGTCCCCAGCAAGGCAAGCACGGCACCCGGCTGCGGAATGGCAGCCGTACGGCTTTGACCTATATGGAAGCGGTCTACCCCAATTTTGAATGGATGCGACGCATGTATCCGGCCGCGGGCGGCCGCTTCCTCGATGCCATGGATCAGCAGGAAAAACGGCGTGTCGTTTTTATCGGCAGCGAGATCGCCAGGGAGCTTTTTGGCGAGGAAAATCCGGTCGGCAAGGGCTGCGAACTGGACGGCCTGCCCTTCACCGTCGTCGGTGTCCTGCCCAAAAAGATGCAGACCTCGATGAACAACGGCCCCGATGACCGTCGCGCCGTCATCCCGTATTCGACCTTTCAGAGCATTTACGGGTGGCGCTACCTCAATAGCATCATCCTCCAGCCGGCCAATCCCCAGGAGGGCAAACTGATCAAGGAGGAGATCTATCGGGTTCTCGGCCGCAAACACCGCTTCGACCCCAAGGATGATAAGGCCCTCTTCGTTTGGGACGTCGCCGAGACCGTAGCCATCCAGGATAAGATCTTTCTCGGACTGAATATCTTTATGGGCGTGGTCGGTTCGATGACCCTGATCATCGCCGGCGTTGGTGTGGCTAATATCATGTACGTTGTCGTTAAGGAACGCACCCGCGAGATCGGCATCAAACGCGCGGTAGGCGCGCGGCGCTGGCACATCATGCTCCAAATCATCTTTGAGTCCCTGCTGATGTCCACCATCGGCGGGCTTGTGGGCATCCTGGCAGCCACAGGAATCATCAAGGCGATCTGGCTGATTCCGGCGCAAGACGGGGCCATGCAGTTCCTCGGACGCCCCCTGCTCTCAACCTCCGTGATGGTCATCGCCGTCTCGCTGTTGGCACTGATCGGCCTCCTCGCCGGCTTCTTTCCAGCGCGGCGCGCCGCTCATATCGATCCGGTTGAAGCCTTGCGCTACGAATAGAGTTGCGCCGTATCCGCAAAATTTGTACATTTAAGGAACAAATCCCGGCAGAGATTCGTTTCAGCAGTACATGGGGACGAATATGGTTTCGACGGGAATCATGACGGTAGTGGACGCATGCCGAGGACCCCGGTTGGCCTCGTTAATCATCCGGGACAATAAGTAGATGCAGACGATTATTCGTATGCACTGGCTGCCTAATTAAAGGTGGCCACGTTCCCTATGGTTTGCGCCCGCAGGGGCTGTAGAGGAGCGTCGATCACTGCAGGATAGCCTCCGGGCATGCTCTGGGCCCCGAGGCGAACCTTAACAGGGCTGGACCGCATCCGCTTGGTCTGTTGCGCGTGGTGCGGTCGAGATCCAGCAGCAGACTATGCATGTAGTGGCTGCTACGGCCGGGTTTTCGGACGTGGGTTCGACTCCCACCGTCTCCACCTCAAGCCTTGTTGAACAAACAAGGCTTTTTTTATCCGCCCCAAGAAGGAGGGACCATGACCCGAGCGGTGATCACTGAAGAGTTATTGCGCACGGCCTTTGCCCTCGCTGAGGGCGGCGAAATCCATTTGCCGTACGGCAGCGAGCTGACACCCGCTGCGCGGCAGCTTCTCTCTGAGCGCCACATCGTGGTCCGATACATCGACAATCAGGGCCGGGTCTTCGCCGGCGCCGCGCCGGACCAGCCTCTTGTGCGTCTCAACCCCCTGACCGGACGCAGCGCCGCCCAGGAAAAGCGCGATCCCTCGACGCACAAGCAGAACGAGGCTGATGCGGAGCTGATCACCCACCTCGATGCCCACACTCTGGTCGCCAAGACCCATCCCCGCATCGTCCTCCGCGGCAAGCTGGATACCCTCATCGCTTTTACTGTTCTCGCTCAGAGCGATTTCGACCCGGAAAAACGCTTCCCCTGGCTGCATCCCTATCTGGCGGAGCTGCGCTCGCGGATGGGCACTCTGCTGAAATCCGAGGTGACCGGGGAGACCCTCGCTCCACCCGGACTGGCTGGTATCGATGCGGAACAGCTGCAGGCCCTCTCGCATTACCCGCTCCGCTATCTTGGTCATGATCATATCGTTCCGGAGGAATCCCAGGGAAGGAATGTCGCACGGCTCAACGTCCTACGCGCGTTGTGCCGTGAGGTGGAGATCGCTATCGTGCAAGCCTTTACCGGGCCGGATGGCACCATGATCCGGCCCGATCTGCTGACGGCCGCCAACCGGCTGAGCAGCGGCTTGTATGTGCTGATGCTCCTCACCGTGCTGGCAGAAAAGGGAAAAAAGGTCGAGCTGGAAACGATCAAATTCTAATGGTCGTCGTGGGGATGGTCGTGCTCATGTGCCTGCAGCCCCTGCAGCAGGGTCCGCCAGGCGAGCATAGCGCACTTGACCCGGGTGGGGAATTCGCATACTCCGGCGAAGGCCTCGATCTCATCGAACTCCTCTTCCTCCGGCCGCTCATAGCGGCCTTCCTTGACCAGCCGGGTGAATTGGTCGGCGATCTTTTCAATCTCCTCCACCCGCAATCCCTTGATCTTTTCCGTCATCACCGAAGCCGAGGCCTGACTGATCACACAGCCATGACCTTCAAAGGCGGCTTTCTGCACCCGTCCGTCCGCCATTTTCAGGGTCAGCAGAATTTCGTCCCCGCAAAAGGGATTTTTCAATTCCAGACGGACGTCCGCATCGGCAAGCTCCCCCCGGTTGCGCGGTTGCCTGTAATGGTCCAGAAGCACTTCCTGATAGAGTTGATCTAAAGCCATTTTTCAAAGTAATCCTTTGCCTGTAACAAACCGTTAACCAGACGTTCGACATCCTGTTCGCTGTTATAGAGATAAAAGCTGGCTCGAGCGGTGGCCGGGACCTGCAGCTTGTGCATGACCACCTGGGCACAGTGATGGCCTGAACGGATGGCAATCTGCTGCTGATCGAGAAATGTGGCCAGATCATGGGGATGGATAGAGGCCAGGTTGAAGGAGAGCGCCGGGCCACGCTCGGTACGCGGGCCGTACAAGATGATCCCTTCCAGGGAGGCCAGCTTCTCCAGAGCCAGCTGCGTCAACGCATGATCGTGTTCCGCAATGGCCGTCATGCCGATCTCCTCCAGGTAGTCGATGGCTGCCGCCAGACCGACCGCTCCCGCCACATTCTGGGTGCCCGCCTCGAATTTCCATGGTACATCGTTCCACTCGGAGTGCATGTAATCGACGCTGCTGATCATGTCGCCCCCAAAAAGAAAGGGATTCATCTTCTCCAGATGGGCCATCTTGCCGTAGAGGACACCGATGCCGAGAGGTCCGAGCATCTTGTGTCCGGAAAAGGCCAGAAAATCGGTGTCGAGCGCCTGCACATCGACCGCCATATGCGGTACACTTTGGGCGCCATCGACCAGCACCAGAGCGCCGGCAGCGTGGGCCTTGTCGATGAAGCGGCCCAGCGGGACAATGGTTCCCAGCGCGTTTGAGGTCTGGGTGATGGCCAGCAGACGAGTCCTCGGCGTAAGCAGATCATCCAGCTGGTCGGAAGAGAGCCGGCCCGCCTCGTCAATTTCGAGAAAGCGCAGCCGCGCACCACACCGCTGTGCGACCATCTGCCAGGGCACCAGATTGCTGTGGTGCTCCAGCTCGGTTACGATGATCTCATCGCCCTCCTGCACCGCGCGTTCCGCCCAGCCCCAAGCGACCAGATTGACCGCCTCGGTTGCATTGCGGGTGAAAATGATCTCCTCGCTGCGTCCGGCGCCGATGAAGGCCGCCACGCGCGCCCGCGCCGCCTCGTAGGCCGCCGTCGCCCGCTCGGCGAGGCGGTAAGCTCCGCGGTGGGGATTGGCATTGTCGCGCCGGTAAAAGTCCTCCATCGCCTCCAGAACCTGGCGCGGCCGGTGCGTGGTGGCTGCGCTGTCTATATAGACGAGATCGCGGTTCTCCGGCCGCACCAAAAGGGGAAAGTCGGAGCGAATTTTTCTGACATCCAGCATGCTACGCCTCTCCTTCCACCTCAACCATGCCCGCCGTCACACGTACCTGCCGTACCGCCACCGCCTCATACGCCGGCGGCGTCAGAACCTCGCCGTTGCGCAGGTCAAAGGCGGCCCCGTGTTGCGCGCAACAGATCCGGCCGGGCTCCAGGTAGCCCTCTGAGAGCGGCACGGCCTCGTGCGAACAGGCATCCATCAGGGCATACCACTGGCCTTGCTGATGAACGACCACCAGGGCTTCTTTTCCCGCCATCACACGGCGCATTTCGCCTTCCGGCAGATCAGCCGCAGGAAAGAGCGTGATAAACCCGGACATCCTCTATGCTCCTTAAAAAAGGCCCAGTTCCAGCCTCGCTTCTTCACTCATCCTCGAGTCATCCCAGGGAGGCTCCCAGGTCACCGTGACTCGAACCGCGCTCACCCCCGGGATGGCCGACAACCGCGACTCGATCTCCGGCGGCAAGCTCTCTGCCACCGGGCACATCGGCGAAGTGAGCGTCATCAGGATATCGACGCGGCCTTCCTCGTCGATATCAACATGATAAATGAGACCGAGGTCATAGATGTTGACCGGAATCTCGGGGTCGTACAGATCCCGCAGGGTCAACACGACCTGGTCCATCAGCGCTTCCCGGTCAAGGGCGTTCGCCATGCGCTACTCCTCCCGGCCGAGACGTTCATGGACCATCCGCCCGATCCGCTCGCGCAGAGATCCGAGACGGATCGACTCCGTGATTTCACCGGCAAAGGCATGCACCATAATCTGCCGCGCCCGCTCCACCCCGATACCGCGAGACTGCAGGTAAAAGAGGCCCTCCTGATCCATCTGGCCGATCGTTCCCCCATGGGTGCAGCGCACATCGTCGGCAAAAATCTCGAGCTGCGGCTGGCTGTCCGCGAGGGCTTCATCGGAGAGGAGCAGATTCTTGTTGTGCTGGATCGCGTCGGTGTGCTGCGCCTCCCGGGCGACCCAAATCCGGCCGTTGAAGACCGAATGCGACGTGTCCTGCAGCACCCCCTTGTAGAGCTGACGGCTAAAGGTGTGCGGCTGCAGATGGCGTAACGTCGTGTGGTGGTCAATGTGCTGCCGCTTCTTCGGCATGTAAAGGCCGAAGAGGTTCGCCTCAGCCGCCGAATCCGCCAGTTCGACCTCGAGGTCATGCCGCACCAGCCGCCCGCCAAAATCGCAGATCCAGCGTGTATATCGGCTGTCCCGGCCCAGGGTGGCGCGTGTCGAGGAGATGTGGTAGGCCGCGGCGCCCTCATTCTGAAGGATGTAGTGATCCAGGCGGCTCGCTTCTCCTACCACAACATCGGTCAGGGGATTGGTGAAATGGTCTGAACCGGCGCTGCCGCCATAGACCTCGAGCAGCTGCGCCTCCGCCCTCTCTCCCATCAACAGCAGAACGCGCGGATGAACCGCCGCCGCTGGCGCATCCGTGTAATGAACGATCTCAATGGGCACGAGCAGCGTGAGTCGGTCCGGAATGGTCAGAACCACACTCTCGGCCGCCAAAGCGGTGTTGATCTGGGCGAAGGGTGCATCCATGGTCGCGGCCGTCTCGCGCATCCGCCGTTCCACGCGCGCCAGAAATCCATCGCGAAGCTCCGTCGCCATGCGGATAGAGAAAGAATCCGCCGCCCCGGGCAACCGGGATTCTGGGCTGAGACGGCCGTTGATGAAAACCAGGCGGTAGGCGGAGGGTTCGAGCAGCGCGGTCATCGTCTCCGGCAGGCCCGACGGCGCGGGACTCTCCGCAATCCGCTTCCAGCTGCTTCCGCCGAGAGCGGAGACATCGGTGAAACGCCAGCGCTCCTGCTTTAGGGTCGGAAAACCATGCGCAGTGAAACGCGCCAGCGCCTCCCGGCGCAATTCAGCGAGGAACTCCGGTGCGGAAGCCGCTGCTTGTTCCAGCGCACGATGATGCAGTTCGGGCCACAGGGGGCCAACGCTCTCTTCCATGGGCTGCCCTCGCCTATGCCGTTGGCGCCGGCTGGCCGGCGCGTTCTTTGATCTCATCGTAACCGTTGGCCTCAAGCTCAAACGCCAGGGATTTATCACCGGACTGGACGATGCGGCCGTCGTAAAGCACATGAACGAAATCGGGGACGATATATTCGAGTAGGCGCTGGTAATGGGTGACGACCACAAAGGCGTTATTCGGTGTGCGCAGCTTGTTGACGCCGCCGGCGACGATCCGCAGGGCGTCGATATCGAGCCCCGAATCGGTCTCGTCGAGGATGGCCAGATACGGCTCGAGCACGGCCATCTGCAGGATCTCGTTGCGCTTCTTTTCGCCGCCCGAAAATCCCTCGTTGATCGCGCGGTTGAGAAAAACGGGGTCCATCTCCACCAACTTCATTTTGGCGCGCACCATCTTGAGAAAATCGGCGGCGCCCAAGCGGCTCTCGCCGCGATGCGTGCGCACTTCGTTCAACGCCGTGCGCAGAAAGTAGGAGGTATTTACTCCGGGGATCTCCACCGGATACTGGAAGGCCAGGAAGAGGCCTTCCCGCGCGCGTACCTCCGGCGTAAGCTCAAGCAGATCCAACCCCCGATAGCGGACCTCTCCGCTGAGCATCTCATAACCCGGGCGCCCCGCCAGTACCTGGGCCAGGGTGCTTTTGCCCGATCCGTTCGGTCCCATGATCGCATGCACCTCGCCCGGCTGGACCGATAGCGTAATCCCTTTGAGAATCTCCCGCCCCTCAATGCCCACCCGCAAATCGCGTATCTCAAGCATAACCATTCTCCACTAAAGTACGTATCAGGTCCGATTCATCCCACACTGCCTTCCAGACTGACACTCAGCAGCTTTTGCGCTTCCACCGCGAACTCCATCGGCAGCTCGGCCAACACCTCGCGGCAGAAGCCATTGACGATCATCGAGACCGCATCCTCCCGCGAGACGCCGCGCTGATTGAGGTAAAAGATCTGATCTTCGCCAATCTTGGAGGTGGTCGCCTCGTGTTCAACCCGGGCAGTGCTGTTTTTCACCTCGATGTAGGGAAAGGTGTGCGCCCCGCAGCGATCTCCGATCAGCAGGGAATCGCATTGGGAAAAATTGCGCGCCTGTGCGGCACTTTTCAGCACCTTCACCTGACCGCGGTAACTGTTTTGGCTCACCCCGGCAGAGATGCCCTTGGAAACGATGGTGCTGCGCGTATGGCGGCCGATATGAATCATCTTGGTGCCGGTATCCGCCTGCTGATGATGGTTGGTCATCGCAACCGAGTAAAACTCCCCGATCGAATGGTCGCCCTTGAGGATGCAGCTCGGGTATTTCCAGGTGATGGCCGATCCGGTCTCGACCTGAGTCCAGGAAATGTGCGAATGCGCACCTGCGCACAGGCCGCGCTTGGTGACAAAGTTATAGACCCCACCACGCCCCTCCTTGTCGCCGGGAAACCAGTTCTGGACCGTGGAATATTTGATCTCGGCATGCTCCATCGCAATCAGTTCGACGACGGCCGCATGCAGCTGGTTCTCCTTGCGGATCGGGGCGGTGCACCCTTCGAGGTAACTGACATAACTCCCCTCTTCGGCGATAATGAGGGTGCGCTCGAACTGCCCGGTGTTGACCGCGTTGATGCGGAAGTAGGTCGAGAGCTCCATTGGGCAGCGCACCCCTTTGGGCACATAGATAAACGATCCGTCGCTGAAGACCGCCGAATTGAGGGCGGCATAAAAATTATCAGTCGCGGGCACCACCTTGCCCAGGTACTGTTTCACCAGATCGGGATGGTTCTGAACCGCCTCCGAGAAGGGGCAAAAAATAATCCCGAGCTGCGCGAGTTTCTCCTTAAAGGTCGTCGCCACCGAGACGCTGTCGAGCACCGCATCAACAGCCACACCGGCGAGAGCCTGCTGCTCCTCGAGCGGAATGCCCAGCTTTTGATAGAGCGCCAGAATTTCAGGATCCACCTCGTCCAGGCTCTTCGGCCCGCCGTGGCTCTTCGGGGCCGAATAATAGCTGATATCCTGATAGTCGATAGGCGGATACTTGACGTTGGCCCAGCGCGGCTCCTGCAGGGTCAGCCAGTGCCGGTAGGCCTTGAGCCTCCATTCGAGCATGAAGGGGGGTTCCTTTTTCCTGGCCGATATCGCGCGGATGATTTCCTCATTAAGCCCCTTCGGCAGGGTTTCGGCCTCGATATCAGAGGTGAATCCGTATTTGTATTCCTGGTTGGCCAGGGATTCCAGTTTTTCAACTTCTGTGCTCATCCGGTCCTCACAATCCCGCAGTTCGTTCCAGATCGGCCAGGGTGACCGACTGCAGGTAGGTGAATATCTGCCGTTGCAGCGGCCGCACGGCACCCCTGAAATCGCAGAACGCGGCGCGTTCGCACCCGGTTTCCCGGGCCCCGCAAGCTGTGATCCCGAAGGGACCCTCAACCGCCTCCATCACCTCAGCAAGGTTGATGCCGTCCATACGGCGCTCGAGGCAGTAGCCGCCATTGACACCCTGGAGGGATTGGACCATGCCCGCTTTGGCCAGGCGCTGCATCAGTTTGGCCAGGAGGGCCAGCGGGATGCGGCAGGTCTCCGCAATTTCACGCACGGTCGCTGTACCCGCGGCGCTCTGGTGCAGATGGCGCAGCGCCAGGATGCTGTATTCAGTCTTTTTGGATAATCTGAACATTTTATATAGGACCTTTTTAGTCTTATTTAAATCTATTAACAACACCTTCCGGCCTTTTGTTCCCGGCGATCTCTTTCATTTCATTCAAAAAAAAACCCCAGCGTCGATGACGCCGGGGAATGAAACTGCAGAATGGCCGGAGTGGCTGGCCTGCATTCTAGAGATAATTCTTGCGGAAATCGTCGATTTTCGATTGGTCCTTCAAGCCGGTGTACCACTGTCCGAAGACGGCCTGCTGCTTGCGCTGCAGCAGCTGGCTGCGCAGCGACTCTTTTTGCGCGGCGAATTCCGACTCGACAAAATTGCTCTTGTTCAACAGCTTAATCAGATAATAACCCCGGCTCCCCTCTACCGGCTGCGAAATGGTGCCGGGCTGCAGCGCAAAAGCCGTTCCAACGAAGCGCGGCTCGCGGCCGATGCCGGAGATGTAGCCGGAAAAGGTAAAATCGCCGGTCTGCTGAACTTTGGCGCCAATCTGCGCTGCCACCCCGTCGAGGGAATTGGCCGAAAAAGCCTGCTCGTAAAGCGCCTGGCATTTACTCCTCGCCAGCTCCATGGCCTTGTCATTCTTCAGTTTGGCGCTGATGGTCTCCTTGGCTTCGACCCACGACTTTACATGCTCGGGGATCACATCGACCACCTGCACGATCATATAACCGCGTTCCGCATAGATCACATCGCTGACCGCGCCTTTTTTGCTGCGGAAAACGAATCCGCTGACGCGAGGTTCCATGCCGACGCCGGGGATGAAACCGCCGGCGACAAAGGGCTCGGTGCGTTCGACCTTTTTATTCTCGGTGGCGGCGACGCTTTTCAGATCCTGTTCCTTGGCCGTCTCGGCGATATAATTGGCCTCTTCCTGCAGCGCCTCGCGCGTCCGCGGCGACATCTCATATTTAAGCAGAATATGGCTCGCCTGGACCTTTTCCTGGCCTGCTTCGGTCTTGCGCTCACCCACCTTGATGATATGCAGGCCGAACTGGGAGGTCACGGGGCCGACAATATCGCCCGGGCGGGCGGCGAAAGCGGCATCCTCAAAGGGTTTGACCATGGCACCGCGGGCAAAGAAGCCAAGGTCCCCGCCCTTTTCGGCGGAACCCTGATCCTGCGAGTTGAGCTTGGCCAATTCGGCAAAATCGCTGCCGGAGCGGGCTTCCGCCAGGAGCTCGCTGGCCTGCTGCCGGACCGCCTCAGAATCGGCTTTGGTCGGCGTGAAATCGAACAGGACATAATCGATCGCGCGCTTTTCCGGCTCCTTGAACTCCTCCTCGTTCTTTTTATGATAGGCTTTGATCTCGGCATCTGTGGGGTCAGCGACCGAAGCGAGAAAATTGCTGGCAGGAACCAGCACATATTCCGCCTGAGCCTTGAGGGCACGCTTCATGTACTCCGCCCGGAGCTCCACCTCACTGACAACGGCCGTAGCCCGCAGCAGATTGTCCAACTTGCGCATCGGCAGGGTCGTGCGCAGATATTCCTCGACCGAGGACCAGAATTCACCGGCGCCCGGATTGTTCAAGGCCGCCTGATAGCGCTGCATATCGAACTTGCCGGTCGAATCCTGAAACGCCTGATTCTGGCGCAGCTCTTCCGGGGGATTGTTAAAAATCTCCTCGATGATCTCCTGGTCCGAAGCATTTAGCTTGACCGCCTTGACTTCGCGGTTGAGCAGCCGTTGCTGTACCAGATTATCAAAAACGCGATTCTCAATCTGCTGCAGCTGATAACCCTCGGGATCGCTGCCCGATTGCTGGCGATAGGCCGTCAGCTCGTTTTGCAGGCGGCTGGAAAACTCTTCATAATGAATCGGCTGGCCATCCACCTTGGCGATCACACCCCGGGGCTGGTTGGACTTGAAACCGCCCATACCCCAATCCACAATGATCGTTAAAATGAAGGCAACGACCAGGACCAAGAGGATGGTCTTCATGCTGTTACGCATGCTTTTCATCAAAGCCATGGTTTGTATCCTTTAAGGTGAAAATGAAGGGGTTTATTTCTAATAAAACCAATGAATATAGCATTAAGACGCCAAAAATGCAAGGCTTTTTTCCCTGCGTCGGCCTCCCGGTCTCATGAAATCCGCGCCGGCGGCGCGGGGTCAGCCGGAATGCAGCATAAAAAAAGCGGGACCCTGGTGGGTCCCGCGCTCTCAGGCGTCAAGCGGGCATAGCCCTCTCCCCTCGACGCCGGGCTGCATAGGTCATCAGACGGGGAGGGACCATCTGATTGCCTATCTGGAGATTGGTTACTGCTGTGTTCGTCCCTTACTTGACCAGCAGCATCTTTTTAACATCGTGGAACGAGCCCATGGTGATGCTGTAGACATAGACCCCGGAAGGCAGGGCGTGCGCATCAAAGGTGACCCGATGCACGCCCGCCGTCTTTTTCTCATTGACCAGAGTCCGCACCTCACGGCCGAGCAGATCAAAAACCTTGAGGGTGACCATCCCCTCCTGCTTGACCCGGAAGACGATCTCGGTCTGGGGATTGAAAGGATTGGGGAAATTCTGCGTCAATTCATAGCGCTGCGGGGCTGTGACTTCCACCTCACGCACATCGGAGTAGGTGAAGGCGCCGTTGCGGTCGATTTGCCGCAGGCGGTAAAAATAGGTGCCCACCTCAACCTTGCTGTCGGTGAAACCGTAACTCTGCGCGAGATTGGTGGAGCCAGCGCCGGCGACGAAGCCCAGCCGGGTAAAGGATTTACCATCCAGACTGCGTTCGACGTCGAAGCCGAGATTGTTGCTTTCGCCTACGGTATGCCACTCCAGCAGGACCACATCACTGAGGGAGGTGTTCTTCACCGCGGCGGTGAAGGTAGTGAGCTCGACGGGCAGCGAGACACTGCCAACAATCTCATAGGGATCCTCCGTGGTGACATAGGAGATCGATTTGGCAGCGCCGTAAAAGGGGCTGGTCGTCAAAACGTTTTCGAACTTGACCACCAGGGTATCCCCGGCCTGCCAGTTGGCATAAGAAATCATCGGGGTTTGCTTGAGTTCAACACTCCATCCACCCCCCGTGGCGCAGTAATTGGCCTGACTGGTATCGCCCGGCGATTTGGTCAGAAAGGCCTGAAACCTGATCTCGCCGGCGGCGGGCACCGAGCCGTCCGGATTGAGGAATTTTCCACCCACGATATGGGGCATCATATCACCCTGCGCGTACAAGGTGCCGATCTGACCCAACGCAAACAAGGCCAGCGCGAAATATTTGAGTCTCATGACGATCCCTCCTGATTAACGAGTATATGTGGGCCAGACGGCTGGCGCGGTCTTGTTGACCTGGATCAGAACCGGATCACCCGGGGCGACACTGAACGGGGTCATCGGATTGCCGAAGTTGAGCGACGGCAGCCAGTACTGGCTGAATCCGCGGCCGTCGGCGCCGACCTTGAGCAGCACTTCCACACCACCGATCTCGGCAGCCAACTGACTGGCGTTGGTGATCTCCGGCCGGTCTAACGGCACGATGATTTCGTTGTAGGTGTACTTGGCCGTCGTGCTCAACCTGAACTGAAGCTCGCCGGGGTTCGGCACTGCGCCGCAATAGAACCACTTCTCCGGGGCGGTATCATCCGCCTGAATCAGGACCGGCATGCCGCTGTGGAGGGCGAAGGGCGTCGCCGGGAAATTCAGATCCGGCAAATAATAGGTGCTGTAGCCGTTGGTTGCCGGGTTGATCTGCAGCACCACCTTGACGCCGGAGCCGATGGCCTCGGCGAGATCCTTGGCATTGCGGATCGGGCTCTCCAGCGGCAAGGAGAGATAATTATAGCGCGGTTTGGCTGCGCGGACTAGTGCAAAGCCATATTTGCCGACGCGGCGGGAAAGCGCGGAGTAGTTGTCGCTGTCGACGGCGCGGACGACATAATATTGACGCAGCGTTTCACTGTTGACCATCAGCGTAGTGTCCGAGGTGGCTGCCAGCAGCGTGCCTTCCACATCCGGGTCGAAATAGGGTTTGGAGTCATGCACATAGACGCGGTATCTGATGGTGCCGGTGCGTTCGAGCGAGCCATTGACACCGCGGGTCACCGGATTCCAATGCAGATTGACGGCGGCGCCCTTCTTATCCGCAGCCAGCCGTGCCGGGGCCATCGGCGCAATGTTGTCTATCGCCCGGCCGCTGCCCATGGCAGCGCCGGAAACCACCGAACCGCCCATGGTGCCGAGCACCGAGGTGACCGGGTTCGAGCCCTCCTGGCTGTGAATGAGCAGGGGAACCGCCCCCGCCGTAGTCTGCGGCAAGGCGGCCAGCGTCGCGCCACCGCCCTTGACCGCAGCAGCCGGAGGCACCCAGACCGCCCGCACATAAAAAGCCATCGTGTCGCTGCTGACAACCGGCAGATCGACCGCCATGACCGTCGAGCCTGTGCCGGAGGGATTGTAAGCGGCGATTTGCTGCGGCCAGTAGTGGAGCGTATCCTCGCCGTTGATCGTGTAAAAGATCTCGTAATAGTTAATCACCGGCGTGGCGCCCATGCCCTGATGGTTGGCCGAGAACGGCCACTTCAGGGTAATCCAGCCGCCCTGATCGCCCGGCACATCCTGCACCGTCAAATAATCCGGCTGATCGATGATCGGATCGATCACCGTGATCGCGCTCGAAGAGGCGGAATCCAGAGGATAAATATCCGTGCCGATCGAAACAGAGAGGATGAGGTTGTTGGTGCTCACCCAGCTGGTGAAGCGGAAGACGCCGATGCCTTCGGTCAGCTTCTTGGGACCGCTGGGCATGACGATCTCGCTCGACTGGAGATTGCTCGAGAAGGTCAAATAGCCGGCGAAATTCTTGTCGATCACACCATACTTGTCGCGAGCGATCACCTGCACATCAAAGGGGACGCCACGGACCTGGGCGCCGGCGACTACCGGCTGGATCACAAAAGAGCAGGCGGCGTTGCTCGTCACAGCGACCCAGCTGGTCTGGGTATTGCTGTTCGAGACCGGCGTCACCAGATCTTCCTCGACCCCCGGTGCATCGTAGCGGAGGATGCCCTCGGCCTTGGGATCCCAACCCAGGGAAGAACTATAGGAGAAAGTGTTGAGCAGGACCTTGCCCGGGGAGACCTCCCGCGCATCGCTAATGGGCCAGGCGCCGACGTAATTGGCTCTGGGGGCCATGTTGAGATAGAAATCGGTGCTGTAGACCGACCAGTCGGCCAGATCCTCGCTCATAAATACCTCGACGTCAAAGCGGCTGATCGTCTTGGCGCTCATGATGGCCGGACCGGCATTGTCTTTTTCAGCCGTCAGGCCCACCGGGAGCGGGGCCATGGGGTTGTCCGCCCAGTCGGTGAAGCCGTTATTGGCTGTAACCACCACATCCGGCACATCACCGGTATCGCCACCATAGGGTGTCAAGGCCGGTCCGCTGCCAGTGGTTTCATCAAATTGGATATAGGCCGCAACCGTATCCCCATAAGTGTTGATAGCCGCAGGCTGGTAATAGGCATAGCCCGGATTGTAGACATTGAGGTCCACCACCAGGTTTTTCTTCAGGCCATCATAACCCGTGATGGTCCAGTTGGCCGGCCTGAAGGAGCGCTTGGGATAGATCGGCGAGAGATCATCATAGATGAAGCGGTAGTGATCGATCTTGCCATCGGCATCCAAGTCCACCGTCGCCAGGCTGAGGAGGATCGGCGGAATGTTGTCGCGTTCAACCTTGACATCCGAACCCAGCAACGTCCGGGTGGTGCCGCTGAGGCTCAGCTCGTTGTCATATTGCATGTTGCCGTTGGGCGTAACGGCCAGATCGTTGACCAGCGATTGCGCCCTGAAGTTGATGGCGCCGCTGTCGTTTTTGGTCCAAGCCAGCCCGGTATGATTGAGATAGACGATGCTGTCGGTGCGCGCCGGGGACATGCCAGTGAAATAGATCTGAATCCCGGAGACGTCATAGTTGGAGAGGCCCACGAACCACTTGAAAAGAGGCGAAGGCATGCCGGGCGTTGGACTGATCGGCCAGCTGGCCGTGTTGACCTTCTCGCTGAAGACCAGGCGGATGCGCTTGGTCCCAGCCGTCAAGGCGCGGATGATCGCGGGGCCGGCGGTATCGAGAATCTGCACCACCTGCGCGTTGTTCGCCGAAAGGGCGATATCCGAGCTGTAAAGGGCTTCCACCAAGCCGTTGTTGACCGGCTCATTGAGGCCGTTGGGATCGCCGGGATTGGTGTAGGTCACCCGCGGGATCAAGCCGGTGTTGGCCACTTTGGGCGAGGTAGCCGTCAGGATCACGCGCAGGGTGTTGGCGGAAATCCAGGCGCCGGTGCCACCGATCGTCAGCAGCCCTTCGCCACTGATTTGGAGGCCGGCCGTGCTGACGCGTGCGGTGTTCATGGCATGGTCAAAAACGATATCGGCATAATCCAGATAGCCCCAGCCATTGGGACCGCCGGTGGTCAGGTCTGCGGGCAAAATGGCGTCGTGGGTCATGACTTGCGTGATGATCGGGTAAATGCCGTCGGTGATGGGCACCACAGCGCCGGGCCCATTGGTCGGAGCGGTGGGGGGTGCCAGGGCCAGCGATTCGCCATTGTAGTTGCCGACGGCGTCGGTGACCTGGCGATCGGCCACGTAGACGATGGTGCCGACTTCATTGCCGGACGCATAGTCGGTGGTCAGCTGAAACTCGTAGGTGGCCGATGGAGCCAGGCCGGAATTGGGAGAAACGATCACACTGATCGGATTGGGCGAGGGGCTGGTGGTCGTAGTGATCACCGTGAAATCAACACCTTGCACGCTGGCATAATCGAGCGGTTCGCTGAAGGTCACCTCGATGCGCTTGGTTGCCAGGGCGGCGGCCAGGGGCTGACGACGGGTGGCGCGCTTGGTATGGGCACTGATGATCGCCGGACCGGCCTTGTCCGTCAAGGTGCGCGAGTGGCTTTCGGCATAGGCCTGGAACTGCGAGGTAGTCGCCTCGCGGAAACGGTCGGTTGTGCTCAGCGGCTTGGTGTAGGTCAGGGTCGGGGTGATGCCGCTGTTGGGCGCGCTAGAGCGCACCCACAAGGTGAAGCGCTTGGACATGCCGCCCACCAGATTCCAGACGCCGATCGATTCCATGCTGTGGATGGTGCTGCCGAGACCGCTGAAGATTTGATCGTTGACCGTGACGTTGGAGGGATTCATCGGCTCGCTCCAGATCAGGTCGATGCGATCGATATAGCCGTCAAACGCCACGCGGTTGCCGACATGGACACCACTCACCGGATTCGAATTGCCGCTGCCGTCGTCATAATAGAGAGCCTGGCGGATCGTAGGGGTAATGCCGTCGTCGCATTCGATATAGACGGAGGGGTATTGAATCACGCCCCAGGGGCCGGAGATTCCGGTCCCGCTGATCTGCAAGCCGCCCCCTTCAACCAACCAGATCCAGGGACGCAAATTGGTGTCGTACGGATAAGGCGTCGAGGTCCCCTGCCGGATGGGCAGATAAATGGCATCATCATTGTTGCCGCCCGGCACTCCCGGGGGCGATGTGAAGATGTCGCCAGGACCGCGCAGGGTGTAGAGATCACCCGGATTGGTGCTGATGTTGTTGTCGCCATCGACATTCAAATCGATGCGAAATTCGGTGCCGGTAAAGTTGTCGTTGAGGTAGGTTCTTGTGCCACCGGCCACATTGAAGACGACCTTGATCCAGGCCGCCGTGCCCGTCTGCAGAGGATCGGCGGTCTCCCGGCGCAGAATTTGCGCTGAAAGGTCTGCCGCGGCCCCGAACAAGAGCGCAAGGACGAACATGATGCGTAACATCGGAGTCAACTTCATTTTCGCCTCCATTTGGTTCTTCGTTGATGACGGAGTTGCGCCGCTACCGGTTTTGCAGCCCGAAAACCGGGGGCGCAAAGCAGCCATAGTAGTATACTCTGCGGGCCTCATCGCAAATTCAATGCCATAGATAAATGCAACCTTTTTTTCGCTTATGGATTGAGATCGTCGTCACAAAGTGCTATCGCGCCCAGAGCACGCCCTTTGTTATTAATGTAATTAGCCCTTTTCCAATTCTGCGGTCAACACCATCATTTTTGACGATTTATAGCTATTACTGACAGAGTCTATCCCCGTTCCGTGTTTCCATGAAACATTGTTCAGCGATGAAACATGTAAGGCCCCGCGTCGCTGCGCCCGCGCCCGTCTGTATGATATTACTCCATTTCGATCAATTTTCGGCGGAAGCCGTATGCTTTTACTTTTATTTTTAAACACGAATGGTTACATTAGGTTATCCGTTTCCTAACCGCCTCCGGCACCATGCCGCCTCTTCCGGGAGCCCTGCAGCGCAGAACTTGCGGAGGCCTGAAGCATACCCTTTCGAGAAGATGAAAAAGAAGAGACCACACTTTGATGTTCCCATTCTCAGAGCCATCGGTGCGGTGGCCGACCACGCCGGCTGCGCAGCCTATGCTGTTGGCGGCTATGTCCGCGACCGCTTGCTCGGTAGAACCGGCAAGGACATCGATATCGTGGTGGTCGGCGATGGTACGGCCTTCGCCCAGCAGTTGGCCGACCACCTTAATATAGCAAATATTTCGATATTTAAAAAGTTCGGCACAGCGATGCTGCGCTACCGCGGCCTGTCGATTGAGGTGGTCGGAGCTCGCCGCGAGAGCTACCGCAGCGATTCACGTCATCCCGAGGTGAGCAGCGCCGATCTCGAGACCGATTTGGCGCGCCGCGACTTTACCATCAATGCCCTGGCGGTGTCCCTGAACGGAGCCCGCTACGGCGAGGTGATCGATCCCTTTGCCGGACGAGCCGATCTCGAAGCCGGCATCCTGCGCACACCGCTCGATGCGGTCCGGACTTTCAGTGACGATCCGCTGCGGATCCTGCGCGCCATCCGCTTTGCGGCGCAACTGCAGTTCGAGATCGAACCTCTTACCTTTCAGGCTCTGGGCAGCGAACGCGAGCGCTTGCACATCATCTCGCAGGAGCGCATCAGCGAGGAGCTTGTGAAGATGATCGCCAGCCGCAAACCCTCGATCGCGCTGCGGCTGCTGAGCGACAGCGGCGTCCTCGATCTGGTTTTACCGGAGGTCGCCGCCCTCAAGGGAGTCGAACAGATTGCCAGCTTCCGCCACAAGGATGTCTTTGAGCATACGCTCAAGGTCGTCGACAATGTGGCCCAGGTCTCGGATCAGCTCGGGCTGCGGTTCGCCGCCCTTTTTCATGACATCGCCAAGCCGCAGACTAAGGAATTCAAACCCGGCACCGGCTGGAGCTTTCACGGTCACGAGGAGCTGGGCGCCCGCCTTTTCCCGGCTATCGGCCGGCGGCTGCGTTTGCCCCAGGAGATGATCGACTATATTCAAAAACTCATCCGGCTGCATTTGCGGCCGATTCATCTAGCCGAGGAAGGGGTGACCGATTCAGCGATCCGCCGTCTGATCTTTCTCGGCGGAGCGGACCTGGACGATCTGATCACCCTTTGCCGTGCCGATATCACATCCGGCAATGCCGGGCGGGTCGCCCGCCATCTCGCCAACTTTGACATCGTGGTCAAACGCATGCAGGAAGTGGAAGAGCGGGACCGGCTGCGCGCCTTCCAGCCCCCCGTCCGCGGCGACGAGATCATGTCCACGCTCGGTCTGGCACCAGGTCCAATGGTCGGCACGATCAAGAAGGCGCTCGAGGAAGCCATCCTCGATGGTCTGATCCCCAACGAACACGACGCCGCCTTTGCCTACATGCTGCAGGTCAAGGACCGGCTCCTGACCGGGCAGACGGAATAATCCGAAACTTTTCCATCCCTAATTCGTCTTTGTATTAGTTGCTTTTTACATCATGAAGGAGGCATCACAATGCAGCCCAATTCGACTCCCGGTGTCCCCCCCACAACCGAAGGCAACCTGAGTTTTCTGCAGCGGCTCATCCAGCTCTTCATCAAGCCCAGTGCGGCGTTTGCGGCCGTGCGCCAGAATCCGCGTTGGATCACCCCCGCGATCGTGGTGCTGCTGCTCACAGCGGGAATGACCTGGTATCTCACCCCGGCCATCCAGAAGGAGCAACGTGAGCGCATGACCGCGCAGATGGAAAAGCGCGGTATGGATCAGGAGCAAATCGCCACGGCCGTCGAGGGGATCAACAAGCCCTGGATGAAGTATATGATGCTCGGCTCCGCGGTCGTCGGCAGCCTGCTGGTCATCCTGGCGATGGCGGGCATCTGGCTCCTGGTGGCCAAGAGCGTGCTTGGCGGCGAGGCCTGTTATGCGCACATGCTGGAGGTTGTCTCCCTCAGCATGATCATTCCGACGCTGGGCATGTTATTCAAGGCGCCCATCATCCATTACAAGGAGACGATGAACGTCCATTTCAGCCTGGCCACCTTCATGCCGGACTCAAGCCGCGACAGCTTTCTCTACAAATTTCTCATGAACAGCGATTTTTTCAACATCTGGTTCATCGCGGTGCTTTGCATCGGCATCGCCGTCGTCTCTGGTCTCAAGGTGCAGAAGGTCTGGCCGGTCGTGGTCGGCCTGCTGGTCGTCTGGTATCTGGCCTCCGCAGCCATCGGCGGCCTCTTCGCCTGATGTCCCCCCACGCATTGGATCTCAACAGGAGTAGCGTTTCATGAACAAGTGCACGGCTCTGATTTTGACCCTGCTTCTCGGCGCCGGCGCCCTCCTCGCCCAGGAAACCGCCCCGGCGGATCTGACCCTGCAGGAGTGTATCGCCATCGCCCTGGAAAACAACTCTACCCTGCGCGTCGCGCAGAAAAACCTCGCCATCGCCGGAACCAGTGTCACGACGGCCACGGCGGCCTGGCTACCGCAGATCAACAGCTCCTTCAGCACCGGCAAATTCATCCAGGGCGCGCGCGTCGACAAGACCGATGTGCCGTCCGGGATCGATCCGGTGACCGGACGCGTCATTTACAAGCAGCAGTCGATCTATCAGGAACAGATCGAGCGCAACTCGCATTCCATGCGGCTCTCGCTGAATCAGAACATCTTTGATTTCGGTCAAACCCTGAACAGCATCAAGGCGGCCAAAACGGAGCAGCAAGCCAGTGCCCAAAATGTCGAGAACACCCGCCAGGCGGTGATCTTTAACGTCAAGAGCGCCTATTACGAACTGCTCAAGGCGATCCACCTCGAACAGGTCTATCAGGATGCCGCCAAGCTGGCCGAAGAAGAAGTCAACCGTGCGCAGACTATGATGGATATCGGCATCTCCTCGCAATCAGAGGTCTATCAGGCCAAAGTCACGCTCGGCTCCGCCCGCACCGCCCTGATCACACAGCAGAATGCGGTCGAGGCCGCCAAGGCCGACCTCAATAATGCGCTCGGCCGCAATCCCAGCACCCCGGTAGGGGTGCGTGAGGAGGAGAGCCAGACGATCTTCCCGACAATCTCCTTTGAGGAAGCCGCCCGGACCGCCATCCAGAACAATGCCGCCCTCAAGGCCTATGAACTCCAGTCCAAGGCGAGCCTCTTTTCCCTGCGCATGGCCCAGATGCGCTACATGCCGAGCATCGGCGGTAGTGTCAGTTACTCCCGCTCCAACGAAGACATCGGCCGTGTATTTTCTTCCAAACTGGATCAGGATTTCAGCGCCACCCTGGGCCTCGGCATCGATCTCAATATTTTCAACGGCCTCTCCGACAAAGCGGGCGTGCAGCGCGCCAAATTGAATCATCAGATCGATGAGGAAAATCTGGCGGAGCAGAAACGCCTTCTCACCGCCCAGGTCAAACAGTATTTTCTGCAGCTCGAGGCCTACAAGGATTTTCTCGAGATCAATCAGCAGAACATCGAGGCGGCTCGTGAAAGCCTGCGGTTACAGCAGGAAAAACGCCGCGTCGGTTCCGGTACCGAGCTGGAAGTCACCCAGGCGCAGGTCGAACTGACCAAAGCCTTGGCCAATCTGGTCAATGCCGAATATGAAGCCAAGATCGCCAGAGCCCGGCTCGAATCCGCCATGGGTGTAGCTGAAGCGGGACTATAGCGCAGAGCAGATGCCAATCCAAGAGGGAGTAACTCCATGTCCAACAAAGTAAAGATCATCATCGGCCTTGCCGCCATCGCCATCATCGCCGCCATGGTCGTGGTCAACCTGCGCAAGAGCCGAGGTGAAGTGATCGAAATCACCTCCACGGAGGTCAAACGCGGAGATATCAGCCGGACCGTCTCCGGCTCGGGCAAGGTTCAGCCCGTCACCGACATCAAGATCGCCGCCCGCATTTCGGCCGAGATTAAAAAGATCCACGTCAAGGAGGGGGATGCAGTCAAACAGGGCCAGCTGCTGGTAGAGCTGGATCGTGCGAGCTATGCCGCCTATGCCGAACAGATCCAGTCGCAACTGAGTTCCGCCAAAGCAGCGGTGAAAAAGGCGGATGCCGACTATGCCCGCATCAAGGGGCTCTTCGACAAAAACCTCGCCTCCCAGGCGGAACTGGACGCGGCGGAGGCGACCCGCATGTCGGCGGCAGCCAGCCTGGATCAAGCGCGCGCCGCGCTGAAGCAGGCGAATGATGATCTCGATAAAACTAGACTGCTCTCCCCGATTGACGGCACGGTTACAAAACTCAACAAGGAAGAGGGGGAGATTGCCGTGGGCTCGCAATTTCAGGCCGATATCATCATGAACCTGGCCAACCTGAAGGATATGGAGGTTCTCGCCGATATCGATGAAAACGAGGTCGTTCTAGTGCATCTCGGTGATAAAACCACGATCGAGGTGGATGCCATTCCAGATACCACCTTCCAAGGCCGGGTGACCGAGATCGCCCACGTCGCCACGACGACCAACGCCGGCACCCAGGAACAGGTGACCAACTTTGAGGTCAAGATCGGCGTCACCTCGGATGTCGCCAAGCTGCGGCCGGGAATGTCCGCCACCGTTGATATCCTGACCGAAACCCGGCCCAATGTCCTCTACGTGCCGATCCAGTCGGTCACTGCGCGCGATCTCAAGGCGGACTCGTTGAAGAATAATACCGCCCAGAAAAAGCCGGAGAAGGACACGGCCAGCAGCGAAACGAACGCGGCTAAAAAGAGCAAAAAAGAGAGCAAAACCGATCTGACCGAGATCGTCTTCGTCGTCCAAAACGGTACCGTCAAAGCCGTCCCGGTCAAGACTGGTATCAGCGATGACAACAATATCGAGATCATCTCCGGCTTGACCGAAGGCCAAAAGGTCGTCACCGGCAGCTACAAAGCGCTCTCCAAACTCCTCAAGGACGGCAGCCAAGTCAAGGAGAAAAAGAGCACCGGCGTCGAGGAAGAGGAAGCGAAAAAGTGAGGAATGCCCCATGCTAATCAAGCTTGACAAGATAGAGAAGGTCTATGAAGTCGGCACCGTGCAGGTGGCGGCGCTGCGCGGCATCAATCTCAATGTCGATAAGAACGAATACCTCGCCATCATGGGACCCTCCGGCTCCGGAAAATCGACCCTGATGAATATCATCGGTTGTCTGGACACCCCATCGGGCGGCGATTATCTGCTCAACCAGCACAATGTCAGTACCATGGATGATGATGAGCTGGCCGGGATCCGCAACCGTGAAATCGGCTTTGTCTTCCAGACCTTCAACCTACTGCCGCGCGCCACCGCCCTCCACAACGTCGAGCTGCCGATGATCTACAACGGCACCCCGGCGGCTATGCGGCGTAAAATGGCCGAGGAGGCACTGGAAAAGGTGGGGCTGGCCGATCGCATGCACCACAAACCCAATGAGCTCTCCGGCGGCCAGCGCCAGCGTGTCGCCATCGCCCGCGCCCTGGTCAACCGCCCCTCGATCATCCTCGCCGACGAGCCGACCGGAAACCTCGACAGCCGCACCGGCGACGAGATTATGGAGATCTTTGAGGACCTGCACGAACAGGGCAATACCATCATTCTGGTCACACATGAAGAGTATATCGCCGAGCATTCCAACCGGATCGTCCGGTTGCGTGACGGACTCATCGAACGTGACGAATCGATCCACTGACAGGGCCGTCTTATGCGCATTCTGATCTACATGTGGGAAGGGATCCGCATCGCCTACGACGCCTTGCGCTCTTACAAGATGCGATCCATCCTGAC
Source organism: bacterium (assembly GCA_035419245.1). Lineage (NCBI taxonomy): Bacteria > bacterium. The sequence goes on from DAOLSP010000001.1 coordinate 241,452, forward strand.
CACCTTGGGCATCGTCATCGGGGTGACCACCGTCATCACCATCGTCGCCCTCATCCAGGGATTGAACGGGGCTTTCTCCAAAGAGATCTCCTCCATCGGCACCGATACGGTCTACATCCAGAAATTCCCGTGGGTGATGAAGGAGGATGACTGGCTCAAATACCGCAATCGCCCGAATCTCACCCTGGAGGAGTCCAACAAGATCAGGTCTGCCTCGCGCCTGGCGATCGCCGTCGCCCCCCAAATCAATACCGCCCGCACGGTCAAATACGGAGAAAAGGCGGTGGAACGGGTCATCATCACCGGCACCACCGCAGATTATCTTTACACCTCGAATGCCAATCCGGAATACGGGCGCTTTTTCAGCGAGAACGATGTCAACAGCAACCGCCGGGTCTGTGTCCTCGGCTATGAGGTAGCCGAGAAGCTTTTCGGCCAGTCCGATCCGCTCGGCAAGCGCATTATCATCGGCGGGCGCAAATTTCGCGTCATCGGGGTTCTCGATAAAAAGGGCTCCTTTTTCGGCTGGAACATGGATATCCTGGCGATCATTCCCATCGGGGCGTTCAAGTCCGCCTTCGGCGCCCAACGCCGCTCGATCGAGATCGAGGTCAAGCTGAATTCGCCGGATCAGATCGAGGAAGCCGAGTATGAACTCACCGGACTCATGCGCCATATCCGCAAGCTCACCCCAGGCAAAGAGAACAATTTCGCCATCAACAAGCAGAGCATGCTCCTCGATACCTACAACCAGTTGACGGGCACCCTCTGGGCGGTCGCCATCGGGGTCGGTGCCATTTCCCTGCTGGTCGGTGGCATCGGCATCATGAACATTCTGCTGGTCTCGGTGACCGAACGGACGCGCGAAATCGGCGTCCGCAAGGCCCTGGGGGCGCGTAAATCGGACATCCTCTGGCAGTTTCTGATCGAGGCGATGATGATCTGCGCCCTCGGCGTTCTCATCGGCATCGCCCTGGCCGTCGGCATCGCCAAGCTCGTCGCGGCCACCACGCCGGTCCCTGCGGCGATTACGTGGTGGGTCGCCATTCTCGGTCTCTTTTTTGTCGTCGCCATCGGGCTCTTCTTCGGGATCTATCCGGCCAGCAAAGCGGCCCGGCTCAATCCCATTGAAGCCTTGCGCTACGAATAACTCTTGCAGGCAGGTTGATCCATGATTTTCACCGACACCCTCAATCTGGCTTTGGCAGCCTTCCGCACCAACAAGATGCGTTCGATCCTGACGCTGCTGGGCATCATCATCGGCGTAATGACCATCATTGCCATGCAGTCGCTGATCACCGGACTGCGCAAGAGCATCGACCAGCAAGTCAGCGGTCTGGGCAACAATGTCTTTCAGGTGCAAAAGTGGCCGGCCATCAACATGGGACCACATGACCGTGACAAGTATCGCAACCGCAAGGACATCACCTATGAGGATGCCATAGCGGTGCGTGAGCGCGTTTCCGCAGCGAGGGCGGTTGGCGCCGAGGTCTGGAACTGGGGGCAGGAGATCCGCTACAAAGACCGTAAAACCCTGGCCAACGTCCAGACCGCCGGAGTGACGCCTGAATTCCTTGAGAACAATGGCTTGGAGATCGCTGAGGGGCGTTTCATCACCGCCGAGGATGTCGAACTCAACGTCGCGGTTACCGTCATTGGCGCCGATGTCGTCGACAAGCTCTTTCCCATCGAGGACCCCCTGGGAAAAGAGATCAAGATCATGGGCAGGCGGTTTGAAGTGGTCGGCATCTTCGCCAAGAAAGGGAGCGTTTTCGGCCAGAGCCAGGACAACAAACTGGCCATCCCCTTTTTCCAGTTCGTTAAGCTCTTCGGCAAGGAACGCTCAGTCAACATCACGGTTCAGGCGGTGACCCCGGCGCTGCTCGAGACCGCCATGGACCAGACTATCGGGGTCATGCGGACCCAACGCAAGGTCAAGCCCGGCGTGGAAAACGATTTTGAACTCTATTCCAATGACACCATCACCGGCTTTTTTGACAATCTCACCAAGTATGTGCGCATCGTTGCCATCGCCATCGCCTCGATCTCGCTCCTGGTGGCCGGGGTCGGCATCATGAATATCATGCTGGTATCGGTGACCGAGCGCACACGCGAGATCGGCATCCGCAAATCCGTGGGCGCTAAACGCTCCGATATTCTCTGGCAGTTCCTGATCGAGGCGATCGTCCTCAGCGAGGTCGGCGGCATCATCGGCATTGTTTTCGGACTGGGCATCGGCAAGCTGGTCGACGCCTTCACCCCGGTGCCCGCAGCCGTGCCCATCTGGACTGTCATCCTCGGACTGGTGTTCTGCTCCTTTGTGGGTTTGATTTTTGGGGTCTATCCGGCCATGAAAGCCGCCAAGCTGGATCCCATCGTCGCACTGCGATTCGAGTAGGTAGTTCTTCTTTCGACTGGAGGTCTCATGGAAATCGATATGAAAAATGAAGCGGGCGTCTTGATTTTTACCCTGCGGGGTGATCTGATGGGCGGTCCGGAAGCCGAATCCTTTCACAAAGCGGTCGAGTCGGCCATTGAAAAGGAACAGGTTCAGGCGATCGCCGATCTTAGCCAGGTCCACTGGATGAACAGCTCGGGACTGGGCATGCTGATACGCGGCATGATCAGCCTGCGCAGCAGCGGCGGCGATCTGCGCCTCACCGGCATCTCCGAGCGCGTGCGTCGTACCATGGAGATTGCCCGCCTGGATACAGTTTTTCATCACTTCAATTCAGTCACAGAGGCCATCAATAGCTATAAATAAAGGAGGGGCGTATGATCCAGCTAAGCCGGGAAGAAATCATCGCAAGGCTCCATAGCGGCCAGCCGCTGGCGGATGTCAACATGGTCGGTGTCGATCTCTCCTATGAATCGCTTAAGGGTATCGATCTCTCCGGTCTCGACCTGCATGACGCCCACTTGCAGAACTGCAACCTCGAAGGCGCCAACCTCGCCGGCAGCAACCTGGAGAAGGCCTTTCTCTTTGGGGCCAATTTGCACAAGGCCAACCTGAATGGCGCCATACTGAATGAGGCCAACCTTCAGGATAGCAATCTCGACGAAGCCACTCTGGTCAAGGCCCAGCTCTGTCATGCCTCTCTTTTCGGTTCAAGCCTGGAGAGAGCCGACCTCACCGATGCCGACCTGAGCCGTGCCCGGATGAAACGGGCCAATCTGCGCTATGCCCGTCTGCACCGCGCCAACCTCCAAAGCGTCCACCTCGAGCGCGCTGTTCTGATCGGTGCCACCCTCGAGGGTGCCGATCTCTCCAATGCCAACTTCATCAATGCCGAAATCCAGGAGGCCAACCTGGCCGGGACCCGGCGCGAAGGGGCCATCGGCCTTCCGGCCTGACTGGCCACACCAGCCTGCTCCGTTCTATTACACCAAGCCCCGGATGTATCGGGGCTTTTACTTTTTGCTTGATTCTCATCCCCGCCCGTCGTACCTTTTTAAAAAGAAGCATAGGCTGAACCGTGATCCCGACGCTTGAAGAAAGATTGGCCGCCTGCAGGGCTCTCATCCAGGAGCACTTCCAGCACCTTGTATCGCAGGACGATCCTCCTGAACTTTATGAGCCCATGCGCTACGCCCTGGCCCAGCCAGGCAAACAGTTGCGCCCGACTCTGTTGCTCCTTTGTGCCGAAGCAGCCGGCGGCCGCATGGAACAGGCCCTGGATGCCGCCCTGGCCATCGAGGTGATTCATACCTTTACCCTGGTCCACGACGATATCATGGATCATGACGAACTGCGCCGCGGACGGCCGACCGTGCACCGTCGCTGGGATGAGAATGTCGCACTGCTCGCCGGAGACGGCCTTTTGGTTCTGGGATATGCGCTGCTCGCCCGCCTGGAACCCCGCCGGGTTCCGGAAATTCTGCAACTTTACTCGAGTGCCATTCTCGAAATCTGTGAGGGCCAGGCCCTCGACAAGGCCTTTGAGACACGTTCGGAAATTTCCCTGGAGAGTTATTACCGCATGATCCACAAGAAAACTGGACGGCTCTTTGCGCTCGCCTGCGAGGCGGGCGCCATCCTGGGCGGCGGGGATGCCGGGACGGTCGCCGCACTTGGGACGTATGGCGCCATGGTGGGCCGGGCTTTTCAATTGCAGGACGATTTGCTCGATGTTCTCGGAGATGAAAAAACAATTGGCAAGGATGTCGGCAGTGACCTTGAGGAGAATAAAAAGACCTTTCTCATCACCCACGCCCGGGGTACAGCCAGCCCAGGACAGCGGGAGCGGCTGAATGAGCTGACAGCGGCCAGGCCTCTCACGCGGGAGCGGCTCGCCGAAATCATCGCCCTTTTTAACGAAATCGGCTCCATCTCGGCCGCCCACGCCGAAATCGGCCGCTCCCTCCAGGCTGCGCGAATCGCCCTGAGCCCGCTGCCGCAGAACGCTGCCTCCCGCGATCTTACCAGCTTGCTCGAAACCATAGCCGGGCGGACCTTTTAGCGCGGCCCGTTCCCGGTTATCTAAAAAAAGCCCTGGCATGCCAGGGCTTTTTTTGGGGCTGAACGCGGTCGTACGGCGGCCGGAACAGCTTTCAGGACTCCACAGCGGGTCGCCGCTGCTGTGAGAGCAGCATGCAAATCGGCACGTGCGGCGACCTCTTGCGCGAAAAAGCGGAGGAAGGACGACCGCGCCGCTGGCTGCGCCGCGCCTCTTCGCGCAGAACGATCGCTTTGAACGAGCTCAGCCGCAAGGCCTCTTCGCTCGGGCCGCCGGCGCTGCGCTGCGAGATGCGCAAATAATCTGCGGCTATGCTCTGCACACCGCGGTCAAGATAATAGATAGCCCGCTGGGTCTGGGCCGCCTCAAGACTCATCGCGCAAAGAGCGAAGTAATAGGTCATATGCAGGGTTGGCATCATTTCGAGCGCATTCTCCGCTGCCGTACAGCCTCTGCTGAAGCGATAGGAGAACCGCACCAGTTCCATGCAATGGTGCAGATCCTGCGCGCAGGCCTTGTACTCTCCCAATTTGAGAAATGCCAGCGCACGCGGAAAGTAACTGAGCAATTCCTCCTCAAGATGGCGCTGCTCCTGGGTAGTGAGCGCTTTACTCTCCCCCCGGCGATGCAAGGCCCGAACCTCCTCGCGATAGAGCAGGAGATAGCTGCCGAACCCCCTGGCGGACATGCCATCCGGCCGGCCGCTCCAAAGTAAACGGTAAAAGACCGCATTTTCGAGGTTAATCTGGAGCCGTTGGCGGCCCTCCACCTTGCGGATCCGTCGCACCCGCATGCTGTTGGCACTCTGGAGCCAGTAATACAGGATTGGCTCGGTTTCCTGATTCATTCTCTCATCCCTTCATCCCTCCACCCAACCGCGGCGGGTTGCCCCCCGCCGGTCACCTCAAATGAAACCTATGGTGCCCGAAGAAACCGAATAACAGCCGTCCTTCCCATCCCCTACGGCGATGCTCTCGAGAATGCGCCCTTATTAAGCCCTATCACATACTTGTAAAGTATAGCGGCAGAAGCGTAAAACTGCGTATACTTTTTGCTGTATTTATTTAAACCCGCCGCCGGCTGGCGACATCCTAATGCCGGTGCAGGTCCTTGTGCATCAACTTGCGGGTCTCCTCCAGTCGATCATCGGCGGGCAGGTGCAGCAGATGATTGTTGAGATCCTCATCCTGTTCGGCAAAAAGAAGCCTGGCCATGTAGTCAATGATGCTACTCGGGAAGATCCCATCGCGCTCATAAAGCATCCTTTTTTCCAGCAGCAGCTTGGCCGATTCGACACAACTCTTGGGCAGGGCCTGCAGCCGTTTGAGCAGTTCCGGATCTTCAAAAATGTTCCCCTTGACGTAGAGCTGATCGGCCAACTTCGCCGATTGCGGGTGGGTGAGTCCCCATTCGGCGGCCATGGTCATGCCCGCGAGCAGGAGATGAACGGCGGCGCTGCCATCGGGGCTGCGCAGCTCGACCGTCTGCCGTCCTGCCGCCGTACCGCTCTCCTCCTGTTGCTGCGGATTCAGCTTGTGCCCCAGGTCGTTGGCGCTGACCCACCCAAGCGGCACGCGGATCATCGCCGAACGGTTGCAGTCGCTCCAACAGATGCGGGTGGGAGCCTCCTGGTTGGGCACCAGGCGCAGATAGGCGGAAGAGATGGTGTTGCCGAAAGCGGTGAGGGAATCGGCATAGGTGCAGAAGCCGCCGATCAACTGCCGGGCTTCTCGGGTCAGCCGTCCGTCAGGGCCGAGCATCGCGTTTTTATGATCGCGGCACAGCTCCACATGAACATGCATCCCATTTCCAGCGATCCCTTCCTCCAGCTTGGGCGTGAAGCTGGCGACACAATTGTTGCGATAGGCGACATTGCGGATCAGCCATTTGGCCAGCACCAGGATATCACCCGCCTCATCGATCGGGGTTGGCAGAAATTCGATCTCGAGCTGTTCGGCCCGTTTGCCGCTGATCTCCGCTAGATTGCTGTGAACCGTTTCGAGATATCCGACCTCACTATGGGCGTACTTGACCGAACCAGTGATCTGGGTGATATACCGCACCATCTCATCCAACACCTTGCCGCTCTTGATGAAAGGTGCGGAAGCGTGATAACCGCGTTGTTTGCCAGCTAGAAAAATGTGGCTTTCCGGTTCGGCCAGAAGATAGAACTCAAGCTCGCCCAGCGCATTTAAAGAAAAGCCCGTTCTCTTTTGGAAGTGAGCATGGGCATTGAGGAGAATATTGTCCGGAGCGAAGGCGGCATATCCACCGCTACTATCCAGATAGCGGCAGATGAAATCGAGGCTGCTGGGATCGAACGGATTGAGGAAAGCCGTCTTGTAAAGCGGCACAACATAGAGATCGGAGACCGAGGCATCGACCATGCCCTTGAAAAGGGAGGAGCCGTCCGCGCGTTCGCCGTCGGCTAGAATATGTTCAGCCTGATTCCGGTTGGCGAGCGGGAGCTTGAGTTCCTTGAGCTTGCCGTCCAGGGCCGTATAATGCAGGGTGATGCGTTCGATCCCGCGCTCTTCGATGAGGCGAATCAGATCTCGGCGCGTGAATTCTTCCCGCGGCTTGTCGAGGATCACGGAAACCGGATTTGCCAGGGCATAGGGTTCATTCATCTCCACCTCCAGGGTCATGCAAGAGCCGGTTACCGATCCATCTGTTTTCGAGGCAACCGGGAGTGCAATTTACAGCTATAGGCCGTCAGGAACAAGCACATTTTTCCTGAGGGAAGGCAGGCGTAGACGTCGCAGATTCTCCTGGCGCACGTAGATAAAAAGCTCGATCAACTTGGCGCGCGGCAGCAGAGCGCTTTCGACTGCGAAGGCGGTGGAGCGGTAAAGATTCCAGTCCGCGCGCGTCGCCGCCGGCAGATCCAGGCGATCATACACAGGGGTGCCGGGGGGTATGTAAAAGATGGAGGGGCCGACCAGGACACCGAGATCCAGCAGGTAGTCGATACTCGTCTTGATCTCGCGTTCGTTCTGTCCCGGGAGGCCGAGGATGATATAGACGGTGACCTGGAGGCCGAGCCGCTGCGCCCTGGTGATGACCGTATCGAGGCCCTCTCCGACGTGAGGGCGATTATAGGCCTGACGCAGGCCAGGGTCCCCGGTTACAAAGGAGAGATTGAGCCGTTGGAAGCCCGCCGTCTGCATGAGCTCCAGGATCTCGGCGTCCAGGGTAGGGTAGCAGAGGCCGTTCATCGCGGTCAATTCAATGCCCGCCAGCCGGGGCGTAGCACGGATGGCGAGCAGCAGCGCCTTGAACCACGACCGGCGCAGAGTCAGATTGTCGTCCTCGAAATTAAAGATCCGGACACCCCGGGCATGGAGAAGCTGCATCTCCCAGAGCACATGGTCCACACTCCGGCAACGCAACCTCCGTCCGAACATCTTCTCCACACCACAAAAATCGCAGCCATGGGGGCAACCACGGGTGCACTGCAGGGAGGCGTAGGGAATCCGTCCGATAAGGTAGCGTTCCGGTTCGACCAGATCGTGTGCGGGTGTCAGGGTGCGCCAATCGACTGCTTCCGCAAGGAGGGGTCCCTCACGGCCAAGCGTCAGATGACGAATCCCGGTTTCTGCCGGGCCGATGCAGACCGCATCGAGCGATGGGGTCCGTTTCAGGCATTCAGCGCCAAAGGCCGTGGCGTGATGGCCGCCGATGAAGACCGGGCACCCCACAGCCCTCTTGATGCGTGGCACCAGATCGTCCACATTTTTATAATAGGCGGTGAACTGACTGGATATTCCCACCGCATCCGGGCGTGCCGCTGCAATCTCTGTCAACAGCGCCTCATCCTCGCGGCCAAATCGGTAGTAATGGCTGAAAAAGTGGGGCGTGGCGCCCAGGAAAGGTCGGAGATGGCGCAAGCCGGCTGGAAGCGCCAGGGTGCGTTTTTTCAGCGGCGTGAGGGCATCCACCAGTGTCACTTCATGCCCGGCCCGGCGCAGCACAGCCGCTGTATAGAGCAATCCCAATGGATAGAGCCGGATGGGCGTGGTATAAAAATCCTCAAGAGGCGGTTGCAGCAGCAAGATGCGCATTGTTAATTTATCAGGAATTATTTGGCCGTTATTGCTTGTTTATTATGATAAATGACGCGAGGGGCGCAGATAAAGAACCGCCGCTCACTCAAGCGGCCCAGATGATAGTGAAAATTTATGCAGATTCTCATCACCTACAGCAGCGGGTATGGAACTACCCGGGAAGTCGCCGAAAGGATAGGCCAGGTCCTTACGGTGGAACCGCTTTTTCATGTAGAGCTGGTTTCGATCGACGAGGTCACCTCGATTCGCCCCTATGAGGCGGTCATCCTCGGCAGTTCCGTCCGCGCCAGCCATCCCTTGGCCAATGTCGTGGACTTTTTGGCGTTGCATCGCCACGAACTGGAGAACAAGCAGGTCGCGCTCTTTCTCGTTTGCCTCGAAGCTAATTCCGCTGAAGGCCGTTGCAAGGTTCGACACGAGCACCTGCCTCAACTCCTGGACCGCTTTCCAACAATCCATCCCATTGCCGCGGAAGCCTTCGGTGGCAAGATCGACTTCGCCCGACTCAATCCGGTCATGCAGAGTCTCATGCGCCGGGTCCTTGAACAAACCGCCCTGCCTACAGAAGGCAGTGTCGATACCCGCGATTGGGCTTTCATCGAACAATGGGCGGCCGATCTGCGGCAAAAACTGCTCTCCCTACAGCCCTCCTCCCCTGTGGAAAACCCCTGAATCGTAATGCTTCCACGGCAGGCTTTGGCGCCTGGCAGCAGGCGCTTTACTGGCTCTGAACGAGCAGCGGCAGGTATTTGCCCGCCCTGGGCATAATATAGCCGGCTGGCCATTGCGGCAGACCGGGCCGGGCCAGCGCCCAAGCCTCATCCAGTGATTTCGCCGGGATCATCCCGATGCGCTGAACCACTTCCGGGGCCAGAGCAGAGACCAGAATGATCCGCGCCGCCTCCGTCTTGCTCTTCATTGCCAGAGCCGTGTGACCGTTGATCAGATAGGAACGCAGCAGCTCCTTGCCCATCTCCGCAGCCGTCCCCCCCGTAAAGTAATTCAAAAAAGTGGAAGAACCGATCCCCTCGCGGCATTCGGCCAGGATAACAAGGGTGCCGCCCGGCTTTAAAGCCTGGTAGGCATGATGAATCGACTTGTGCGACTGGATGAGGTTGACATCGCCTGGATAACCACCGGCGCTGGCAAGGACGATGTCCGCCTGGGCATAAATGGGGATACTATAGAGACGGCGCACGACAGGAAGAAGATGCCGTTGCGTCGGCAGGATGGGGCCGGCGGCCGCCGCAGCAATCTGCCCCTCAGGGGAGAGAACCAGCTGCAGCGAGAGCGCCTGCGGGAAAAAAGTGCAGATCTCAGCCAGATCGAGGTAAACCGGATTGCGATCGATTTCGCCTTCACGGCAGTCGGGATGGAACTGGCCGGTAGCCGGATCGAGAGTGAAACGATGGTTTTGAAGGATGCTCTCCTGACCGGCGATGCCGGGAAGAAGCATTTTCGGACCGCCCCCAAAGCCGGCGAAATAATGGTAAAGGATGCCCCCGATCGTCACCACCCAATCCGCCTCGAGCGCCATGCGGTTGATGGTAATAGGGGTGCCGCGGGAGGTCGTGCCGAGGAGTTCGAGCCGCTTCTCTTCACGGCAGTCATGCTGGGTCACCGGATAGGCATCATAGACCTCGGCGCCGATGACCTCGCGCACCAGTGATTCCGGCTGCAGCACATGGCTGCCGTTGGCGACCAGAATGCGGGTTCGCAGAGAGAGGGCATCCTCGAGTTCGGGAAGGAGCCGGGGCAGGAGTTCATCGAGCCGGCAGCGCCGGGTGTGATCGGGGACCACCAGCAGCAGCGTGTCGCCTCGGGAAGCGCCCATCGCTTCCAGCTGCCGGACCAGGTCGGCGATGGCTGCGCCGCTGACATCGGGCTGGCCGGGTGCAGCCGTACCGGGTACCTCCTCGGGGAGCACCCGCCAGCTGATGCCGGAGTCAGGCCGAAACTCAACTCCGCGAGAACCATATAAAAGCTGCATATCGGCCCTGAACAGGATTTACTGGATCAGCTGCAGGATCTCTTCGCCATGTCCCTCGGGCGAAACCTTGTGGAAGACCTTCTCGAGCGTGCCTTCTTTACCGACAATGAAGGTTTTGCGGATGATGCCAAAATACTTTTTCCCGTACATCGACTTCTCACCCCAGGCTCCATAGGCCTCCGCGACCTGATGATCGGGATCCGAAAGCAGAGGAAAATTGAGACCATACTTTTCGATGAATTTCTGGTGCGACTTGAGATCGTCAGGGCTGACGCCGAGCACCACAGTATCCCGGGCATCAATACGCGGCAGGGTGTCGCGGAAAGAGCAGGCTTCCTTGGTGCAACCGCTGGTATCGTCCTTGGGATAAAAATAGAGCACAACCCGTTTTTTCCCCGCATAATCGCTGAGCGAAATCGTCTTGCCGGTTGTCGCTGCCAGGGTGAATTCCGGTGCCTTGTCGCCTGCTTTTAACTCCTTCATAAAGACCTCCCGTGTGACATCGCATCTTTAGTGTATATCATTCTTAGCAACAGCAGGACGACGCGGCCTATTCCATCCCGAGCGGGACGGCGGCATACAGCACGGCCCGGCAGGGAGCCGGGCCGCTGGAGGTCTTATTTTTGTTCGCGCCATCAGGGTATGGCCGGATCAGCCAGATGGAGCAGCGCCTGATGAATCTTTTTGCAATCGAGGCGTGCAGCCAGGCGCCGACATCCGGCGTCATTCAAGTGCCGTCGTGCCGCCGCGGAAAAGGCGATGGTGATTTGAACGAGGGGCTCGATCTCCATGTCGTCGCTGCTGGCGGCGGCGTGATAGATCAGCCGGCCATCGCCCTCACGCTCCCAATAATCTTCCAGGGTGATCCGCTCATCCTTCATACGATCACATCAGCCAGTGCAGCTGCGTCTGGCCGCTCCTTTGATCAATGATGTACTCGCCAAGATGGGTTGGGACCTTGCTGGCATCGCGAATCCGGAGCGGACGCTTGGGGGCTACGGCATAAGTGTGGCACCCGGGATGACCACGGATCTCCGCCGGAATGAGGGGCAGCAGCTCCGGACCGCCATCGCAGACCTGTCCATCCGCTTTATCCTCCAGTACCCTCTCGATGGTCTCATCCTCCTCCACCTCACAGATCCGGTCATTTTCATCCGCCGCCTCGGGATTTAGGCCATGCCAGAAGTGGCTGCCGAGGGTATGGGTTTCCGGTGTCGTATAGAGGCGGTCGATGGCGACGTCACTCTGCTTGAGCAGCTCGCCAATCTCGCGCGCCTTGTCGGCCTGATCCTCCCCGACCAGGATGAAAAAGACGCGGGTTTCATAGGGATAAAGCACCCGCCGGCAGGGTAAAGAGTTCATGGGAACCTCCCCAGGCCATAAACGCCTGCAGTTGGATTCGTCCAACAGGAATGAACCGGTGATGGCAGAAGAAATTTCCCGCAAATTCGGATAAAAAATTGAGGAGTGCTGTGGCAGTACTACTAGGGACAACGGGGAATGCCATCTATTCGGGTAACACGGGTTGATGTCCGGGATATTCCCATTCGCAAATTAATCGGAGAAGGGGCCAAATCTTGCGATGCGGCCCCTTCTCCCGGTTGTGCGATTACTCTTCGGCGTGGACAATACCCTTTTCAAGACGGCGCTGCTCCCGCGCCTTGCGGAAGCGGTTGGCCCGCGAACCGATGAATTCCATATAATAGTAGATGATCGGCACAATCACCAGGGTCAGAACTGTGGCCACGGTCATGCCACCCATGACCGCCCGTCCCATTGGCGCCCAGATCTCGCCGCTTTCGCCTGCACCAAGGGCCAACGGCAGCATGCCGAGGATGGTGGTCAGAGCGGTCATCAGAACCGGGCGCAGACGCACGCGGCCGGCTTCATGGATCGCCGCCTCCAGTTCCCAACCCTCGTGCCGCAGCTGGTTGATCTTGTCGACCAGCACGATGCCGTTGTTGACCACGATGCCGACCAGCATGACCACCCCAACAAGAGCCATGACGTTCATATCCGTCCCGGTCACCATCAGACCGAGGGCGACACCGATCATCGACAGTGGAACAGTGAAAAGGATGGTGAAGGGATCCACCAGCGATTCGAACTGCGAAGCCATCACCATGTAGGTCAGGATGATCGCCACCAGCAGGGCAATGCCGAGATACATAAAGGATTCCTGCTGATCCTGCGCTGTGCCGCCGATTTCGGTGCGAAAATCGCGCGGCAGCGCCACTTCCTTAATGACCTTGTTGACATCTCCAGTGACGCTGCGCAAATCCCGTCCTGAAACATCGAGGCTGAGGGTTACGATGCGTTCCTGGTCCTCCCGGAGGATTTCGCGCGGGGCCCGGGTATATTCCACGTTCGCCAACGCTCGCAACGGGATCTGGCTGCCGGTGGGGGCCATGATGAGGATGTTTTCGAGATCCTCCTTGCTGGTGCGAAATTTTTTATCCAGCTGCAGCTTGATGTCGTATTCATCGCCGCTGTCGCGGAACTGCGTGACCGTGGACCCCAAGATACTGGTGCTCACCACCTGGCCTATCTGGGCGGTGCTCAATCCCAGGTCGGCGATGCGCTGCCTGTCGAGATGGATCCGCAATTCCGGTGTCGCCTTACGGATGCTGGAGGTGACGGATGCAACACCCTTGATCCTAGCCAGCTTGGGTTCAAGCTCGTTGCTGATCGCCTCGGATTTCTCCAGATCGTGTCCGAAGATTTTTACCGCGATATCGGCGCCGCTGAAGAGCTGCTCGCCGCGATCGGCGAATTTGACTGTCATATCCGGCAGGGCATTCAGCTCATCCCGCACAGCATCCTGGATCTCGAAGGAACTACGCTTGCGGTGGGTCCTATCCTTGAGGCGGATGGTGATGTCCCCTTCGGCGGAGCTCTTCGAGGAGAAGAGGGCCATGATCCCTTCCCCCTGGCCGAAATTGGCATAAATATTCTCCGCTTCCGGTATCTTTTCTTTGAGGATCTGGTTCAGTTCCTGCATGCTTTTGTCCATAGCGGTCAAACTGGTCCCTGGTGAACGATCGACCGAGACGGCGATAAATCCGTTGTCGGTTTTCGGGATGAAATCGCCGCCGGCCAGGAACATCCAGGTCACGGCCAGGATGAATGCAAGAATGGTGACCGCCAGAACGGACTTTTTGTGCCGCATGGCGCCAGCCAGGCTGCGCGCGTAAAAGCTGTGCAGGCTATCCAGCCATGCAGTGATCAGCCGGTGCGCCCGCATGGTCAAACCCTTGGGATCGAGATTTTTCTGAATGCGCAGGATGCGCGAAGCTAGAAGCGGGATCAGGGTCAAGGCAACGACCAGCGAGATGGTCAGCGAAAAGCAGATGGTGATCACCATGTCGCGGAAGAGCATGCCAGCCATGCCGGGCACAAAAAGCACCGGGACAAAAACCACCAGGGTCGTCAGGGTAGAGGCGGTGACCGCCATGGCCACCTCCTGCGTCCCGTTATTGGCGGCATCGACCAGTTTTTCTTTGAGTTCATCGTGGCGCCTGAAGATGCTCTCCAGGACGACGATCGAGTTGTCAACCAGCATGCCGATCGCCAGGGCAAGGCCCGCCATCGAGATAATGTTCAGGGAGATGCCGGCCTGGTCCATAACGGCAAAAGTAGTAACCACGGAAGTCGGGATCGAAATCGCCACAATCAGCGAGCTGCGGATATTACGGAGAAAGAGGAGCAGCACCAGAAAAGTGAGCAACACCGCCTGCCAGGCAGTAGCGTTCAGATTGGACATGGACTGGGTGATGAATTTGGAGAGATCCATCATCGTCTCGATCTTGACCCCTGCGGGCAGTTCCTTCTCGATGGCGGGAAGGCGTTTGGCCACCTCACGGCAGACGGAAACCGAATTGGCATCCGACTGGCGCTGCACCATCACGCTCACCGCGGGCTTGTTATTGTTCCAGACGCGCTGACGCTGCTCGCTGAATCCATCCTCGACGCGCGCCACATCGCTGAGGCGGATCACGGTGCCGTTGTAGGTCGCAACGCTGGTGTTGGCGATCTGGTCGACACTGCTGTACTGCCCTGAGGTATTGACCGAGAATTCGAGCTTGTCATCCTCGACCATTCCGGACGGGATCTGCAGATTGCCCGCTTGCAGCGCGCTGGTGATCTGCTGCAGGGAGATACGATGGGCGCGCATGCGCATCGGGTCCGCAAAAACCTTGATCTCGCGTTTCATTCCACCCATGGTTGAGGCCGAAGCGACTCCGGAGATACGCTCCAGGCGCGGTTCGAGGTCATGCTCGCCGATATAGCGCAGCTCAGCCTGGCTGAGATCACGCGAGGAGAGGGTCAAATAGAGGATCGGCTGGGCCGAAATGTCAAAGGCGAAGACCATCGGCTGCGAGGCATCGGCGGGCATATAGTCGCGGATGTACTCGAGATTGTTGCGCACATCGATCTCCGCCTGATTCATATCGGTGCCCCAGGTGAACTCGACCATGATCAACGAAAGACCCTGTTGGGTGGTGGAGCTGACCGTTTTGACATTCTCCACCGAGGCGACCGCTTCCTCGATTGGCCGTGTAACGACGGTCTCCAGGTCGTCCGGGCTGACCCCGGTGTACTGGGTGATCACCGCGAGCATCGGGAATTCAAGCTTGGGGTAGAGATCGAGGTTGAGGCGCGCCAGGGAAAAAAGGCCAAAGCCTACCGCAATGATATAAATCATGGCGGTGGTCACCCCGCGCTTGATGGAGACCTGGGTTATCTTCATAGACTGGCCTCCCCCTTGGAGATGATCTTCACCGGGGTACCATCACGCAGACTGCCTTGACCGACTGTAACCAGCTGATCGCCTATAGTCAGGCCGCCGGTGACGGCCAGCTGCAGATGATCCACATAAGAGACCTGCAGCTGGCGCTGCACCGCCTTGTCTCCTTGGACGACAAAAACCAAGTAATGGGTAACTACCTTCTCCTCACCGTCGATCATCTCGATGGCGCTTTTCTCGACGGTTGCATACCGCGGCACGGCAATCGTATTCTCGATCACGCCGGTGACGATCCGGACGCGCGCAAACATGCCTGGTTTCAGACGGCGCTCCGGATTGTTGACCAGAACTTCCACCGTGGCCATGCGGGTCAGCGGATCGAGCACTGGGCTGATCTTGCTGATCTTGCCGCTGAAGGATTCGTGTTCAAAGCTGCGCACTTGAATCTCTGCATCCTGCCCGAGACGAATTTTGCCCAGATCATTTTCAGTCGCATCAATGGAAATCTTGACCCGTTCCATTTGAACCACAGTGGCCACGGGCATGGCCGGATTGGCCATATCCCCTGCCTCGTAATAGCGTTTACCGATGATGCCGGAGATCGGGGCTGTGATGGTCGCATCGGCAAGCGTGCTCCGGGCTGTAAGCAGACCGGCCTGCGCCTGCTCCAGGGCCGCCTTGGCCGCTTCATATTGCGTCACCACCAGGTCATATTGCTGCTTGCTCATCGCGTTCTCTTTAAAAAGCCGCTGGGCGCGTTCATATTCGACGGCGACATTGGCCTCCTGGGCTCTGGCGGCGCTGAGCCCCGCTTCGGCCTGACGCACCCCCTGTTCAATGGTGGCGGCAAAGATGCGGGCGATGGGAGCGCCCTGGCGAACCAGGTCTCCTTCGTCGACATAGTATTTCTCAATCCGGTCGGGGATCTTGGAAAAAACCTTGACCTCGAATTCCGCCTCGACATCGCCATTGAAGTTCAGGGACTGGACGACCCTGCTTTTCTGAACGGATGCCACCTCCACTGGGACGCGCATGACCTCTTCAGCTTTGCCCTTGTTGTTGTTGCATCCCGCGCCCCACAACAACAGGATGGCGCTAAGGAGCAATGCATATACCAAACGACGTTGCATGGGGTTTCTCCTTTTCACGGTAGTCTAGAGAACGGCGGTTAGTTTGCCGACAGCCCGGCGCAACTGGTAGCGGGCCATCTGATATTCATAGAGCGAGGAGACATAATTCAGCTTGGCGCGATTGACCGCCAGTTGGGAATTGAGCACATCCAGCTGGGTATTAGCACCCTCTGCGTACATCAGGTTAGCGAGGCGCAAGGCCTCCTGGGCCAGGCTGGAAGACTCCTTCGCCGCGAGGTATTTTTGCTTCGCCTCCTGAAACTTGTTGTAACTCACCTCGGCATCGGCGGCGATGCCGTCGAAAAGTTGCTTTTCGGTATCGCCCATGATCTTCTGATCCAGCCGCGCCTTCTGGTACTGCTTGCTGTTCTTGAATCCGGTGAAGAGCGGCAGCTGCAGACTCACCGCCGAAGTAAAGCCTTTGCTGAAATCTCCCTGGGTGAACCTCATGCTGTTCTTCATCGCCATATAGGAATAATCGGTCTGAAAGAAAAGTTTGGGCATGAACGCGCTTGCAGCAACCGTCACCCCCTTGCTGCTGATGAGCTTCTGCTCCTTCATGGCCAGGATCTCCGGCCGGGCGGTCAGGGCGCGGTTCTGAAATTCCTCAAGCGTCAT
Organism: bacterium; assembly: GCA_035419245.1. Classification (NCBI taxonomy): domain Bacteria; species bacterium. The sequence continues at coordinate 258,461 of DAOLSP010000001.1, forward strand.
GTTACTGAAATCATCCTCGGCATAGGCCAGGCTCCCTTCCATCTGGATTTCAGTCGCGCGCGGCAGACCGAGCACCGTGCGCAATCCGGTGACCGCCAGCTGAAGATTATTCTTCGCCGAGATCACCTCGGGCTTGAGATTGGCGACCTCCACCTCCGCGCGCATCTTGTCAAACCCGGAGGCCGAACCGACACTGAATTTTTTCGTCACCACATCGAGATTGGCCTGGGCCTGCCCCAGGGCCTCCTCTTGAACAGCGGCCAATTCCTGGGCCAGCAGGCAGGCATAGAAGGCGCTGGCGGTCTGGTAGATCAAATTCTGGCGTTTTGACTCGAGGTTCTGCTCAGCGGCCCGTTTGCCGGCAGCAGCCATCTTGATCGCCGATACCCCGGCGCCGCCGAGAAAAAGCGGCTGGGTCAGCGTGGCACCATAGGTCAGGGTATTTTCCATGCCGAAGGAGAGCTGGACGTAGTCGGGCATTCCCGAAAGCTCGGGAATCATATTCACCAGGGGACCGAGCATCGGCTTGAGAAAATTGGGGATCGTCTGCCGCTGAATGTCCCAGGCGTGCTGCAAATTGGCGTAACCGTTCACCTGTGGCAGGATATTCGAGGTTGCCTCCCAGACCCCGGCACGGGCTTTGGCCAATTCTTTTTCGGCCATCCGGATTTCGGGGTTCTTGGCCAGGGCCATATCGACGCTCTCCTGGATGGTCAGCGTCACACGCTCTTGCGCACTCAGGTTCAGAGCAGCCACCAGGATCAGGATGGCGATCCCGGGAGCAGTTCTATTTCTCCTCATCAATTCCTCCAAAGGGCATGCGTGAAATAGGAAAACAGGCATCGGGCAAAAAATAAGGTTTGCCGGCACGGGTTTCCCGGGTATACAATCTCTAATATACTCTTTTTCATGCTCAATTGTTACAAAAAATACGCACAGTGCTCAACGATTTTGATACCTGCCCAACGGCCCCTGTTTTGCAGCTTGCAATTCCCTCTCTTTTTAGCTACATTTAATAAATAAAAACTGGATGTGGGTGAGCAATGGATCTTTTCGAAGAGGCGGCGCCGGAAACAAAGAGTGCGGGAAGCGATGCCCCCCTGGCGGAGCGTCTGCGTCCTACTTCCCTGGATGAGTTTGTCGGGCAGGCGCATCTTCTCGGGCCGGACAAGATCATCCGCCGCGCCATCGAGAGCGGCCAGCTGGTCTCGATGATTTTCTGGGGTCCGCCCGGTACCGGAAAAACCACCCTGGCGCGGATCATCGCCCGGGAGAGCCACTCCCATTTCAGCGCCCTGAGTGCCGTCACCGCCGGGGTGGCCGATGTCCGCAAGATCATCACTCAGGCCAGAGAGAGGCGGCGCATCGGCAGCCGCGGCACGATCCTCTTCATCGATGAAATCCACCGTTTCAACAAATCGCAGCAGGACGCCCTGCTGCACAGTGTCGAAGATGGGACACTGCTGCTGATCGGCGCTACTACCGAGAACCCGAGCTTCGAGGTGATTCCCGCCCTGCTTTCGCGCTGCCGCGTGTACAAACTGGAAGCGCTCACCCCCGACGAGTTGGGCCGCATCCTCGATCGTGCTCTGACCGCCGAGGAGGGCTTGAAAGCGCAGAATTTGCGCCTCGACCCGGAGGCCCGCGCCATGCTGATCACCCTGGCCGGCGGCGACGCCCGCAATGCCCTCACCGCCCTCGAACTCGCCGGCCGCCTCGCCCATCCCGACGAGGCGGGTATCCGCGCCATCGACTGCGCCCTGGTCCAGGAAGCGATGCAGCGCCGAACCCTGCTCTATGACCGCCAGGGCGAATACCATTATGATGTCATCTCCGCCTTCATCAAGAGCGTCCGCGGCTCCGATCCCGATGCCGCACTCTACTGGTTGGCGCGTATGCTCGACGCTGGCGAGGACCCCCTCTTCATCGCTCGACGCCTGATCATTCTCGCTTCCGAAGACATCAGCAATGCCGATCCCCATGGTCTCATGGTCGCCTCGGCCGCTTTTCAGGCCGTGCATGCTGTCGGCATGCCTGAAGGCCGCATCGTGCTCGCGCAGGCGGCCACCTACCTCGCCTGCGCCCCCAAGAGCAATGCCTCCTACCTGGCACTGGAGGCAGCCAGCGAGCGCGTCCGCCAGGGCGATTCCGTGGACGTCCCGCTGCATTTGCGCAATGCACCAACCAAAATGATGAAGGATTTCGGCTACGCCAGCGGTTATCATTACCCCCACGACTTCGGCGGCTTTACCGACCAGAACTATCTGCCGGAAGCACTCAAGGGCACCGTCTTTTACCATCCTACAGAAAACGGCATCGAGAAGAAAATCAAAGAGCGGCTGCTGCAGCTCTGGCCGGGGCGAAAGCGATGATGCGGCAGCACCCCCTCTTTGCATTCGGCTGGATCACGCTGCTCTTGAGCACATTCCTTGTTTTGCTGCCGGATCAGCCGCAGGCGCAAACCAGGCGTGCCAGCACCCCCGCCCTGCCCTCGGCGCAGCCGGTCCCGACCGCCGATTCACAGAAGGCGGCCAAGCCTAGGCCGGCATCCGGCATTGATACCACCATCATTTACCAGGCCCAGCAAATCGACAACGATGTCCAAGCCCGCAAGAGCTATTTCACTGGCGATGCTCAGGTCCATTACAAGAACATGACCCTCAAGGCCGGCCGAATCACTATCGATTGGGACACTCAGACCCTCACCGCCGAAGGAATCCCCGACACCGTTTGGGTCAAAAATCCGGCCGGGGGTGACTCCACACGCCGAACCTCTTTCCGCGGTCTGCCGGTCCTGGTGGAGAACGGCTCGGAAATGACCGGCGACAAAATGATCTACAACTACAAGACCGAACGCGGGCGGGTCCTCCGCGGCCGCACCACCTTCGAGGATGGCCGCTACCTCGGTGCACAGATCAAACTGGTCGGTAACAAGACCTTTAACGTCTCCAACTCCATCTACACCACCTGCGATCTCGACAGCAACCCCCATTTTCATTTCAAGGCGCGCCGGCTCAAGATGATCGTCAATGAACGAGTCATCGCCAAGCCCATCGTCCTCTATCTCGGCCATATCCCGGTGGCGGCCCTTCCCTTCGCATTTTTCCCGACCAAAACCGGCCGCCATTCCGGCATCATCATCCCCCGTTATGGCGAAAGCACCCAGGAGGGGCGCCACCTTCGCGGCCTCGGCTATTACTGGGCCCCAAACGACTATTTCGACGCCCGCGCCACCGTGGATTTTTTCGAAAAATCGGGTTGGCTGATGGAACTGGGGACCAATTACGCCGTCCGCTATCTTCTGAACGGCAGCATCGAGGGGTCTTTCACCCGCAAGAATTTTACCTCCGGATATAACGACCGGCGCTGGGACCTGACCGTTCGTCACAGCCAGGAGTTCAGCCCAAGCTCGCGCTTGAGCGCCAGCGGCTATTTCATCAGCGACAACAGCTACTACAAGGATCTCAGCACCAGTCTCTATACCCGGCTGACCCGCGAACTCCGTTCCAACGCCACCTACAGCAAATACTGGGCGGAACAAAAACTCAGCCTCAGCGTCAACCTCTCACAAGTACACGACCTCCAGGAAGATGTCACCCAGACCACGCTACCGCAACTCTCGCTGCGTAAAAGCCAAACCCAGCTCTTCAAGCCCGGCAAAGCCAAATCAGGTGCCGGAACTCGCCGCATGAACAAATGGTACAACAACCTTTATCTCTCCTATGGGGCCAACTACAGCAATACGCGCCGGGAGTACCTGGTGATCACCAGCTCCGACACCACCAAAAAGGCGGATGTCAACCGTTCGCTCAATAATTCCCTTGATCTCTCTCTGTCCAGCCCCAATAAATACTTCGGTTTTCTCGCGATCAACCATGCCTTGAGCGTCGAGCAGGACTGGTACGATAGGATCCACACCTTTGCCCTCAATCCAGCGACCGGCGGGATCGACGACCAGGAGGAAAGCCGGCTGGCGGTTCGCCACACCTTCAATTATAGCGCTTCGGCCAATACCAAAATCTACGGCGTCATCGCACCGGGAATCGGCGATATCCAGGCCATCCGCCACGTCATCACTCCCTCGGTCTCCTTCAGCTATCGTCCGGACTTTTCCGACCGCAGCTGGGGCTATTATGTTTATCTCAAGGATGCCTCAGGAAAAACAGTCAAAAGGGACCGCTTCGGAGGGAGCACCGGCAGCGGCGGTTCACAGATGGTGAGCATGAGCGTACGCAACCTCTTCCAGATGAAACGGGGACGCGGGGAGAAGACTAAAAAAGTCGATCTTTTCAATATGGATTTCAGCACAAGTTACAATTTCAGGGCGGAGCAATACCGTCTCTCCGATCTGCGCAGTTCCTGGCAGGCCAATCCGGCGCGCAATTTCAGCCTCAGCGCCGGAACGACCCATTCCTTTTATGCATGGGATAAGAACATCGCCCGCCGCGTTAACCGCTATCTCTTCGAGTCCGGCGGATGGCGCAGCGGTGATCTGGCGCGGCTGACCGCTCTAAATTTGAATTTTTCGCTGCGATTTGAAGGCAAGGGCGATAAAAAGCAGAAACCAGGGGCCGGCGCCGATTCCAGCCGTGCGGCAGGCGACAGCCTGAGGTGGGACGACAATCTGACGGTGGAGGAAGAGAACATGCTCCGGCGCGGCCGGAGGTTTCAGGACGACCGGGCCTTCTCCCAGCAGAGCATCCCGTGGCGTCTCAACACAACCTTCAACTTCTCCCTCGACAAATCCAACCCCGACCGCCCGGTAAAACGCTATTATCTGGATATTTCAGGGGCTGAACTAAGCCTGAGCCGGAACCTCCGCATCGGCTACAGCGCCCATCTTGACCTCGAAAAGGGAAGTGTCACCTACCATCGCATGACCTTTTATCGCGATTTGCACTGCTGGGAGGCTTCCGTCGACTGGGTGCCTTCCGGACCTGGAAAACGCGTCTATTTCCGCATCAACATCAAATCCCCGAGCCTCAGCGACATCAAGCTCGAGCGTTTCGGCGGCGCTGGCAGTGTGCTGGGATACTGAGACATCCCCCCAAAAAACGTGCCCATGAAGGACGCGTTGTCATAGCTGCGGATCGGTCAATCCTTCTGGTCCGAGATCGCTCTCTCTTTTTGTTCCTAATCGCTGAATTCCGCCTCGCCGGGCGAAGCCTCCCCTTTTTCCAGATACTGAATCCATTGGGCATTGACCTGAACGGGGAAATAATTGCGCTCAGGGGCATGGTTCGGCATCGATTGCAACTCACCGATGACCATTACCGAGTTCCCCTTGCGCAGAAATTTATTGCACTGCACCGCTTGCTGGGCCCAAACGACAATGCTGATATAGCAGGGCGGCCGTTCCAAGCCCTCGGGCAGATTGGGTTCGCTTTCTGGCGAGGTGACGATGACAAAGTTGGTGACCGGCACGCCTCGTGTCGTCCAGCGCAGCGGCGGATCCTGAATCAGGCGGCCGGCGATAGCCACACGGTTGACGCTGGGGAAGGCATACTCCTTGGAGTCCACAACTACGCCGGTTGAACGGGGGTGCACTTCCATTCCATTCTTCATCAAGATAACCTCACTAAAAAGTCAGTAGGGTCGCGGCGAACAGGTCCAGGGCACCATAAGCCGAGGGACTGACCCGGGACTTGTGCTGCCTCAGAAATTCCGCGATCTCCACCGCCTCTGCAGGCAGAGTCAAAAGCCGGGTATATTCGTAGCGGTCCTGTGCCTCTACTGCAGCCTGCAGCAGCCTGTCGCTGTGCAGCCGGCTGTGGGCGCGGAAGATCAGCTCGGGCTTGCGGGTCTGGCGCGCCAGCAGCAGTCCTATGCAGCGCAGAACGTAGTCCTCTGCAGCCAGGGCCAGCTCCTCGGCGAGCTCTCTCTCCATGCTGGCGAAGGGATCGGGCCGTCCGCTGCGCGCGGGCGCTTCAATATGGCCGCCGAAAACATCAAAACAGCCAGGATATTCTCCCACCAGCTCGCTTCGCTGCATCAGAATCAGCAGCCCGTCCGCGCTCAGCACCACCGCGCTGATGCCCAGGGCTTTTGCCAACGCCTCTTCCCCCCACTGTGCGACGATCTCCTCGACATGCCCGTTGGAATAGAGCAGAGTCTTGTAGTCGGTCGGGCGCAGCTGCAGTTCGAGCGTGCCCCGTTCCACCGCCCAAGCTTCTAGCCGCGCGATCCGGCCGTTGAAGTGTGGATTGGGCTGGAGTCCCTTCCAGGCGGCATCGACAGCCCGTTGCAATTGTGGCGGCCGGGCTTCGGCCCCGTTTTTCCACGAAACCTGAACCTCAGGGGCGGAGAAATGACCGGTGACCAGGGGAATATACGGGAGATGGGCTTGTACACTCAAAGTGCAATCCCCTCGAGATGCAACAGCGCCCGTTTCACCTCGAGCCCGCCGCTGTAGCCGCCGAGACGGCCATGGGCCGCCACGACTCGATGGCAAGGGATGATGATGGCCACTGGATTGGCACCGTTGGCGCCCCCGACCGCTCGCATCGCCTGCGGTTTGCCCAGCCGGGCGGCCAATTCACCATAGGTACTGGTCTGGCCCCAGGGGATTCTTTGCAGCTCCTGCCAGACCGAGCGCTGAAAGGCGGTACCATAGGGAAGTTCGATTTTGACCCGCCACTCCACCCTCTCGCCGGCAAGGTAACGCCGTAGTTGTTCCTGCACCTCTGGCAGAAAACCGGGCGCCTTGCGCACGGTGCACTGCCCCCCGAAGGGAAGCAGCAACTCGGCTTCGCTCCGCCCGCGCATGAAACCGAGTCGGCTCAGCGCCCCCTCCGGTCCGGCAATCAGGATATCCCCTGAAGCCCAGGGGATGATCGTATACAAGATCTCTTTCATGGGCAAAACTTATCCATATTTATGCTTTTTGTCAAGTTAAATGTTGCCGGGTCTGCACATGGAAAAGGGTTGCCGGGCAAAACCCGGCAACCCTTTCTCGAAGATCCGGTGGGGCTAATAATTTTGGTTGAGCTCAGTTGAAATTATAGCGCAAACCGAACTGGACTCTGTAGACATCGCTGAGGGTCGCGTTGTAGTCAAAGGTGTGATCCATCAGCTTGCCACTGAAGCTGCGCAGCGTATAGGTCGCCTTGCCCTCGGAATCCGCAGCGCCGGTTTTCGGTACCACCAGCGGCGAGTTGGATACCATCTTTTTACTCACACCCCAGTTCTTGTTGATCATGTTGGTGAAATTGATGAAATCAACGCGGAACTGCAGGGTGTTGCGCTTGCCGAGGAAGTCGGTGAACAGGTCCTGGGAGATCGAGAGATCCGCACGATAGACCATCGGTAACCGGACCGCATTGCGGCCGGCATACTCACCGCGGTGCTTGCTCAGATACTTGTCCTGCTTGATGTAGGCATCCCAGGCGTCCGCCTGCTGGGCCGCAGTGAAGGTGACACTGCCCGATTTGTATTCCTGGAAATTCATCTCGGACTTGTCTTTGTGGATGTAGATCAGATCATTGCCGGTGGCACCGTCGCCATTCAAATCGCCGCTGAAAATGTAACTGGCGTTACCGACCGAGAACCCATCCAGAAAGAGGGCCACCGTCGTGGCACCCATCTTGAGATATTCGAAGCGGTAGGAAAGGGCGCCGATAATACGCGATCCGGCGGAGGTAGCGGAATAGGCGTTCACAGGATTGTTGGGATCCCAGTTGATCGCATTGCCCGTCCAGGAGCCGGAGGCGATGGAGCCCGGATCGACCGTGTTCTTGGCGATGCCGTAGCTGTAGGCCACCTTGCCATAGAAACCATTGCTGAAGGGTTTTTCAAGGGCGGCGATGATGTTATAGGAATAGCCGACATTCTGGTTCTTCAGGACGATCGCATTCTCAACCACGTTGCCTTTGGTGTTGTTGATGCGGTTGCTGGTATAGCGCGGCCGGTTATCAGCGCCGTTGAAATTAGTCTGCGCTTTCGGCAGATTGGCGTTGATGTAGTAGATGCCGTTGACGTCGCGGCCATACAGGACTTCAGCTGTTCCAATTAGGCCCCAGGGCAGCTTCTGGTCCACACCGAGGTTGCTTCTCCAGATCTGCGGGAACTTGAAATTGGGATCGGTCAGAGCCAGCTCGTAGCTCGCGGCAGGCGCTCCGGTCACATTTGCGGGCTCGTAAGCGTGGGGATTGGGATTGAAAGGACGCGCTGTGGTATTGGTGAGTTTTTCAAAGCCGGTCAGCATGCCGGTGTTGCCGATCTGGTTGGAGATCCAGACGTAGGCGGGTTTGCCGGTGAAGATACCGGTACCGCCACGGACCTGGGTCGATCGATCGCCCTTGACATCCCAGTTGAAACCAAAACGCGGCGAAAAATGGATGTTGGCGTCTGGCAGCTTGTCGGTTTTGTACTGGACGACGTCGCCGTTCTCATCGAGGAAGTGGGTGGTGTCGGCATTGACGTTGTCAAAGCCGGTCTTCTCGAAGAAGGGCACATCCAGCCGCAGACCAGCAGTCAGGCGGATATTCTTGTTGATCTGCATCTCATCCTGGCCGTAGATACCGGCATACCAGACTTTGAGAGGCTGGATCGGCTTCTTCATGCCGGGGATGTTGATCCAGCGCTTCTGGAAGGTCGCCAGCTTGACCGGGGAGACGGTGCGATTGGGATTGGCAAGGTAATCGTTGGCATCGGTGTAGAAATCAGCCAGCGAATTGTAGACATAAATGCCCTGAGATCCCGGGAAGAAAACGTTTTCCGAATAGTAGCGCTCGAGGCTGGCGCCGAAGGTCCAGTTGTGCTTGGGACCATAGATTGTCCAGGTGTCCTGCAGCTGGAAGGTCTTGTAGCGCAGTTCATTGTTCGGCGTGAAGGGTTCGAAGCCGAAGGTGGTATAAACCGAACCGCCCTCGAGGATGTCGACCATCGGGAAGAGCTCGCCGCGCGAATCGCGGCTTTCGTCGTTGTACGTATAGCCGATGATGAGGTTATTGGCCATGTTGGCACCGATCATGGCATTCCACTCGCCGACGATTGAGCGGATGTTTTCCTTGATTTTGTAATTCGAGTTCTGGAAGTTCAGACCGGTTGAGTTGCTGCGGCGTGAGCCATATCCCAGCGAAGAGGAGTTGGAGAGCAGCACGTCCGTGTCCGAATTCAGGTGGTTGTACCGCAGACTCAGCTTGTTGCGGTTGTTGAGGTTGTAATCGATCTTGGCGATGAAGCGCAAAGCCGGGGTCTCATGATCATAGCCCTGGTACGGACCGGTCTCGTAATTGAAATTCTTCTTCAGATAGGCACTCAGGGCGTCCAGATCCGAAGCGAGAACGCGGGTGGTCATTCCGGCGACGGCCTGGCTGGCATCGGTTCTGGCCGTATAGGTGGTGCCCGGCTGGGTCAGCTTGTCGCTTTCGGCATCGACGAAGAAGAAGAGTTTGTTTTTGATGATTGGGCCGCCGAGGCGGGCGCCATAGCGGTTATAGCTGAAGGTGCCCGGGTCGAATTTTAGATCCCGCGCCTTGGTACCGACGAGGCTCTGGTCGCGAGTCAGACCGTAGATGGAGCCGGAAAACTCGTTGGTGCCGCTCTTGGTTACGGTGTTGACGCCGGCGCCGACGAAATTACCCTGGCGGACGTCGTAAGGGGCGATGTTGATCTGAAGCTGCTCGATCGCCTCCAGAGAAATGGGGGCGACACCGGTGCGGTCACCAGGCTGGCCCGAAAGACCGAACGAGTTATTGAAGTAGGAGCCGTCCACCGTGACATTGTTCATGCGGTTATCCTGGCCGGCGAATGAAAAGCCATAGCCGGAGGGATTGTACTGCGGGGTCAGCCGGGCGAAATCTTCGATCCTCTGGCTGATGGTGGGCAGCATTTGCATGGTCTGTGTGCTGATGGTGGTGGCGGCGCCGGTGCGCGAGGCACTCATGATGGGATCGCGCTCGGCCGTCGTGACCACCTGGCCAAAATCGATGCTCTCTTGCGGCAAGATGAAATCGATCCTCATGTCCTGACCCAGGGTTAAGTAGACATTCTCGATCTTTTCCGTCTTGTAACCGACAAAGCGGGCGGTGATGGTGTAAGGACCGCCGACGCGCATGCCGGGGATGTTATAACGGCCGTCGGCGCGGGAATTAATGCCGAAGGTCGTTCCACTGGGTTGATGGACAGCCATAATGTTGGCGCCGATCAGCGGCTGCTGGTTGTTGTCAACAACCCGGCCGTTCAGAGCCGCGGTGGTGAGGCCCTGGGCCCAAACGCCAACCGGCACGAGCAGCAGCAACAGGAACACCAGTCCTTTGGTAGCGGTTTGCTTCATACTTCTCCTCCTTTTTGAAGCGTTATGCATCGTTTTCTGCGGTGCTTTGTGAAATAGATGCCGATGAATGTTCTGATTTTTTTGAAGAGACGACAGCAACAAGGCGGCCGAGAGGCCGAAATGAAGTGGGAGCAAGAGTGATCGAGACACGCAGGAGCTGTAAAGAGGCAGGCCAAGAACAACAGTTCATAAGGTTGATCCATCGGCTCGTGAGCAGGCTCAGGAAAATCGACATCCTGTATAGTGGATCCTGGAAATCCCAAAACGCCCCAACACGACGGGGAAATAATACAAAATCGCGGCCAAATACGCAAATGAATTTAAGGTGAAGATGCGATCTCTGGCGATTTTTTTTCTGAAATAAGTGCTTGTTTTATTTAATTTGCAAATCAAGGATTCTTCTCATCATCCGGTAGATCGGACTCCGAGACCGAGTATTGAAAACGACGCAGGGATTTGGTGCCGCGTTCCACGACGTAGACCACATCGTCGCTGACAAGAATACCGCGTCCATCGGAGAAAGCGGCCAACGCCAATCCTTTCTTCCCCAGGGGCAGCAGCTGCCCGGCCCGCGCGCCGGCATTGCCAAATTTGCTGACGGTACCGGTTCCGTTATCAAGGACAAAGATATTGCCCGAACCATCCAGCGCCAGGTCAAAGGGCCTTTGGAAACGATCCAGGTCCATGATGGCGTGCTGATAGAGGATGTACCGCGGGATAAAAGTCCCCGCTGCGAGCTTCTGCACGCGGAAGTTTCCCCGCAGCTGGGTAAAATAGAGATTCTCATCACTGTCGGTGGTGATAGCCCAGGGGTCATCGACGGTGCCGGACCCGGAACCATAGACCGCCACGGTAGTTTGCAGTTCGGCGGTATAGTGAAAGAGCACCGTGCGTTCCCTGCCCTTGAGGGCCAGATCAGGCACGAGCAGGAGCTGTAGGATGCGGTCGGTGGCCGACTCGGTCACATAGACGGTTTCCTGGCCGTACTTTCCGGCCGCCACGCCATTGTACTGCGCGCTGGCTTCCGGGTCCTGCCAGACGGGATAGACTGCCTTGGCAGCTGCGATGCGCTCCGGGTCGCTGTAAAAGAGATAGCGGCGCAGCATGGGTGCCGAGCCGCCGGCGGCGACACGCTGCCGCAGTTGCGCAAAGGTGAGGGTGATCTCTTGATGGCTCTCCCGGTCAAAATAGACGCCGGCTTCGGCAACGGAGTCGATGGATATTCGGTTAAGGTATTGATTCCAGATGAAGAGCCGGTTGGTGCCATTGACCATGAACAGGTTCAGTTTGCTGTCCATGGCCAGGGCACGCGGAGCCGGAAGGGCGATTTGATCGAGGCCGTAACCGCTCAAAACCTGTCCCGCTCTGTTTAGGGCATAAATACGTCCGGCCCCCTCGTCAGCAAGAAAGAGGGTACCGTCAGCGCCAATGGTGAGGTCTCCGGGGGCAGCGAGGGCAAGACCGAGTTGGGCGCTGTTCCAGACCGGATTGAGCTCGACATAGCTGGTATCATTAGCTCCGAACGAGGTGCTAACGGTCCGCGGGCTTGGAAGGGGCATCTTGCTCTCTTCGCATCCACCCAGAATGGCCACAAGCACGGCGATGAGTAAGAGATAAAGGCTTTTCATCAAAATTCAAATCCAAAGGTAAACTGCTGCGCCACATTAAGATGGGTATAGTCGGAATAGGCATAATCGAGCTTGAGCCGCACCCCCTTGAGGATGAATTTGGCCCCGGCGCCAAAAGTCCACTGGTTTTCATCCATATTCGCGCGATAGCCGCTGCGTAGGAAAAAGAGGGTGCGGTAGCGGTATTCGCAGCCCAGCAGCAGATTCTCCTGGTCATCCATGGGATGGTTCATTTGCAGAGTGCCGGTGACGCAATGACGCGGGCGTGTGAGCAGATCCATGGCGGCTCCCAGGGTGAAGAGCGTCGGCGGAGAATAGGATTGATAGGCGGTTGCAGTCTCCCCGCCCGATCCCCGGCGCAGGTAGGTGCCGCCCGGACGAACATCATTGCCAAAATTGCGCATCGCTGCGGCAATCCGCAGGGTCTTGTAGCCCGTCCAGTAGTAGGTCCCAAGGTCTAGAAGCACCCCACCCATGCGCAACTCCGCCAGTTCTTCACGGACATACTTGAGGGTGATTCCAAAAGAGAACCGGTCGGTCATCTTGAGGGAACCGCTGAGCCCGGCTGCCATGTCGCTGTAAGAAAAGTAGTCGCCGTTGCCATAGGGATGATATTCGGTGGTCACCGGCATATCGGCGAAGTGGAGATAGCCGACAAAGCCGCCCAGCGCGAGATTGCGGGTTGCCTGATGCACATAACCGAGATATTCATAGTCAACATCGACCAGCCAGTCGAGATGGGAGACAATCAGCTCGTTGCGGCCGGTCTGGACGAGCCCGGCCGGGTTCCAGTAGGTGGAGGAGGCATCGTTGGCCATGGCGACATAAGCGCCGCCCATCGCTGTGGCGCGCGCTCCGACGCCGATCTTGAGAAAAGTCATCGACGCGGTCCCGGCCCGCTGCTCGCCGAGTTTGGGTAACAGACCCTGGGCGCCCGCCTGAAGGGCCAACAGCAGAACACTCATCAGCAGCGCAGGGATGCGGGCCGCACGGCCAGCTTGCGCATATAGAGGTAGTCGTGTCGTCACTAGAACCGTACCTCCACCCCGGTCATCACCCGTCGCGGCCAGTCATAGCGCGCGGGATTGTCGGCCGGCAGGTCCTTGGGGTCATCATACCAAGTGACCGGGATGACATCGCCCGGCTGATAGGGCCGGCCGGTGACCGGATTGATGATGCGCGGAACCTTGGTATTGAAAAGATTCTCGGCTTCGACCACCAGGGCCAGCCGGGTTTTCATGATCTGAAATTCCTTGTACCAGCGCAGATCCATCCGCATCCAGGGGTCGGAAAGCGACCCGTACTCATCCTTCTGGTAGATATTGTTCGCCACATCAATGATGCGCCGGTAGCGCTTGCCCGACTCATATTCCCAACGCATCGTCAAGCCCCATTTCTCTGGCAGGCGGAGGCCGAAAAACCGGATGTTCGCCTTCTCCGGCATATCGAAATAGAGATCCGTTGAGAGACGGTAGGGGCGGTCCCAACTTAGCCGGCTCTCCCCCAGCGGCTTTTCGCTCACCTTGCCGGCGACAACCAGCAGGTTGGTGTTCGGTGTCGAGCTCTTGCCCGTGGCCAGGGCATAGGTGAAGTCAATATTGCCGCTGAGAAACTGGCTGTAACGGCGGCGGAACCGCATCTCGATGCCGCGCGAGCGGGCATAATCCATGTTGACATACATCAGAAAACTGATGTTGCCATACCTGGGACTGTATTTTTTCACCGTCATCGAGGTGGGGTAATCGAACATATCCTTGTAATAGGCCTTGATCTCCAGGGTTTGGTTGGCATTGAAACGGTGCTTGATACCGATCTCGTAGGCGACCGTCGTCGTCGGCTTGAGATTGGGATTGCCGAAAAGCTGATAGGTGGCCTCGGAGGTGGAGCGCAACTTGGCATAGACATACTGCCCCTTGGGCTGCTGCGAGAAGTGGCCGTAATGGAGATAGAGGACGTCATTGTCGGTGACCGGGTGGCTGATGCCAAGGCGGGGCGAAAGATGGCTTTTACCGCGCATGCCGAAAAGCTCGAAAGTTTCGTCCAGATATTTGCTCCGGGCCGCATCGGTGATGGTCACGGTATTGGAGTCCCGGATCGCCTCGTCGACATACTTGCCGGGAAACCAATAATCATAACGCAGCCCGATGTTGACGATCATGCCGTCATAGGTAATCCGGTCCTGAAGAAAGAAGGCGCCATCGTTGGGATAGACCCGGAAATAGTCATGATTGCGTCCGAGACCGCTCTCGCCGTACCAGGGGGCGTTGATATCGACCACCTGCATATCGGTGTAGCGTCCTTCGAACCCACCGCGGATCGAGTGTTTCTCATTCGGCTGGGTAGTCAAGTCGCCCTTGAGGGTCCAGTTATCGCTGAAATAATCATACCATCCCTCGGCGTCGCCGGTGTCATAGAATCCATCGCCGTATTGGGTGCGAATGTTGCCCTCCGAGTCCGGGATGTAGAGAATGGGTTCGAGATCGAGAACCTCCTGATACTCGCTCCACTTTTTATTATGCACCGCGGAGTGGATGCTGGTAAAAAAACGCGAGAGGCTGAGCCGGTAAAAGGTGCGGCGGTTGAGAGTGTGTACCCACTGTAGGGTGGTCAGGTTAGCCTCTTTGGTCAGGGTATTGTAATGGTCCAGCATCTTCGAGTAGGCCCAGGGGAAACCGCCGATATCCGTGGCCAGGGAGGTGAAGTAGCCCTGGTTAATATTGAGCGAGCGGTCATGCGAGATCGAGAGCTTTTGACCGGCGCGGATCTCCCACGAGAGCTTGCCCATAAGATGCCAGTCGTTCTCCTGGCGCGGAGCGAGTTTGTCATAGGCAGCTTTGGCGGGGTACAGCTTGATTGCGTGCGGCAGATAAGTATCGGTGACATTGCCGTAACCGCTGACGAAGAACGTAGTCTTGCCTGGCAAGCGGAGGCCTAGGGCCGGCAGCAGCCGGCCGGTGAGGGGTTCCGGTCCGCCGAGCGTGACCTGGAGGATGTCGGTATTGAAGGAGGGAAAAAGCCCCCGGGCCCAATTGTCCGATTTGAAGGTGACGCCGCCCGAATAATGCTCCTCACCCTCTTTGGTCTCGATATCGACAACGCCGGACATAGCCTGACCGTACTCGGCATCAAATCCGCCGGTGATAACCTTGAGTTCCTTGACCGCCGCGGCATTGACATAGAGGGTATTGGAATAGCCCGAGAGGGGATCCTTGACCGACTGACCGTCGATGATATAGAGACTCTCGTCGGCACGCCCGCCGCGGATGTGAATCTTGTTGTCCTGCACCACCACACCGAGCTGTTCACCGACCAAGTCGTTGACGCTTTCCACCACCTTCTGCTTGATCTCGTCTGAGGAGATATGCTGCTGAGAGGCGGTGATGTCGGTCTCGAAAAGGGGCTTCTGGCCGATCACTTCGACGGTCTGGCCGAGGGCTAGCACGGTCGATTCTAGGGCAAAATCGGCCTGGGTAGTCTTGTCCGCGACGACATGGATCCCTGTGCGCATCTGCACGGTGTAGCCAATGATCGAGGCCTTGAGATCGTAATCCCCGGGGGCGAGACCGCGGATCTCGAACAAGCCTTCGACGTTGGTCACCGCACCCTTGTAGGTGCCAGGCACGGAGATATTGACACCTGGTAGGGCCTCATTGGTGCGCTTGTCGACAACCCGTCCGCGGATCAGCGAACCCTGCGCCCGGACGCCGGCAGCGAAAAGAATGAAGAACAGCGTGAGCAGGGCCAATTTTCCGGTAGTTTTCATGCGGTTATCGGTTGAACTCTTCAAAAAGTAGGTAACGGAAAAATTCTGTCATGTTGCCGTTGCCGTTGCACAAATGGAGAGGCAATGAAAAATAGATGCACTCCCCCGGACCGATCGCATAGCGCAAGGCGACGGGAGGCGACCCTTTGTACGGTACGGTGACGGAGGCCTCGGTATCGGGCTCCATGCGCAGAACCACCTCGGCCCCGGCACCGGGAACCAGGCCGGAGACCCGGTTGCCGATCAGCTTTTCCAGCTTCAGATCAAGCTGCGGATCCCTGGGTGTACCAAAGCTCGCGAGCACCCGGATCCCCGCCAGCAGACGCCCTCCAGGATTAAGGCGATAGACCGAATCGAGGTTGGTGAAGGTCCAGGTGCTGTCGGGTATCTCCTCGTTGCCGTTGCTGATGAAGATGCAGCCGCCGCGTCCAGCAAACCGGGTGATCCCCTGGCCCGCGGCGGTCAGATGCGGCCGGCCGAGGTGGGCGAACCAGATCACCTTTTTGAAATAGGCCAGATTGGCTTCAATATCGATGGAGGCGTAGGGCAGAGCGTTCTGGGCGTTGATCAAGGGTTCGGCGTTCGAGCCGATCTCCCAAACCGAATAGCCCCCCGGGCCGACCAGCTGGTCGAGAATCTGGGTGTAAAATTTCTGCACCTGATAGAGACTCTGATCCTGGGCAAAATCGTTGACCAGCAGCAGCTCGCCCTGAACGGGCTTGACCACCCAATGCTGCGGTGAGGTTGAGCTGGCCGGATTGGGAAAGGAGATGGCCGGGCTGGTAGCCCCGGAGATATCCTGGGCCTTGACGAAGAAGCGGTGTTCGCCGGGGGTCAGCCCTTGCAGGGTGATTTGACTGGCATCCCCCGCGAGGGCCGTCCAGTTCGCCGTGTCATCCAGGGCGTAATAGATATGGGTGATGGTCTCCTTGCCGTCATCATCCGCCGCATCCCAGAAAAAGGTGCGGGTGGGGAAGGTATAGGCAATGACATTAGTGTTGCCGGTCACGCTGGGATTGGAGTTCAGCCGGAACGCGATCGACGGCGGGGTGTTGTAGACCGGGAAGCGCAGCTGCGCCGGGGTCGGGTCCTGGAGCCCCTGGTCGTCCACCGCCCAGACCTTGAAGGAGAACTCGTCGTAATGGCTGCGGATCGGCACATAAAAGGTGTCGTACTCGGAAATAGTATAGACCGGCGCGCTCATGTAGTCCCACTGGAAATAATAGCCCACCACCTTACCATCGGGATCATCGCCCCACCAGTGGATGATCTGCTTGCTCGGCGTGGTGTCGAGTCCGGTCGTGTAGAGCCGGGTGACGATGCTGCCATCGAGCAGGGTATCGGCCCGGGTGATCTGCTCCTGGCTCACCTGAAGGAAAAGATGGGTCTCCGGAGGCTGGTTGCCCACCGGTTTGGCAGCGCGATCATCACCGAAGGGGTCCTTGATCCCGCAACTGGCCAGAAGCGGCAGCAGCAGGATCAGAGGCTGTCTATACATTTTTATCATGGAGTATAATGCGCTTGATTCCGGACCGCTCAGCTGGGCCAGCCCGTGATCGGGCTGGCCCAGCCTATGAATTAGGGTTATTTGACCAGGGTCATCTTGTGCGCGGCGATATAATCACCCGCCTTGATGCGGTAGATATAGATGCCCGTCGGAACCGACTGGCCGGTGTTGTCGCGGCCGTCCCAGTTGATGACATGATGGCCGGCATCGTAGCGCCCCGTCACCAGATTGCGGACGATCTGGCCGCGGGCGTTATAGATCACCAGCTTGACCTCTTCAGAAACCGGCAGCTCGAAATAGAGACGTGTCTCGGGGTTGAAGGGATTGGGATAGTTCTGCCCGAGGTCGAAGCGCAGCGGCTGCGCTGCCACGGCATTCCGGACCCCGGTCACCGTGCCAATATCGCCCAGATTGCGGATCTCGATCTTGTGGGTGCCAAAACTATAAAGGAATACACCCTGCGCCACATTGATCTGCTCGCCGATTCTGACCGTGTCGCCGGCGACGATGAGCAACTGCGCGCTCTTGTTGATATAAAAGTAGGGATTGGCATCCTGGTCACGGCCGACAAAACCATCGGCATCGAGCAGGCAGGGGCCGCTGCCATCGTCCACCGTGACATCGTACGAATTGACGGCCATGAGCGTGGCATTCTGGATCCGCACCAGCACGCCCTCATAGGACTCGGCGGATTTGCTCTTGTCTTTCAGCGCATTGGTGGAGACGCTGGTGATGGCGGGCAGAGCTGCCCCCCGGCTCAGGATCTTGACGCTGTCGGCCTTGATCTGGGTGTTGCCCTCCCATTTGTAGAGATAGTCGGCGTTGTGGTCCTCGACGGTGCCATAGACGCGCACACGATCGCCCTGCAGAAGGCTGGGCACCTTGCCGAGAATATAAAGACCGTTCCAGGCGCCGGCAGCATCCTGGATGGGATAGGCGCCATATTTCTTGAAAAAGAGGGTGTCGGCCGTGACCACGCCCTCGACCGCCACTTTGCAGCCCTGGAAGGGACTGTCGCCAACAGCCCAGGGGGTGTACTGGATCTGAGCCAGGGTTGGCTGGCCTTCGAGCACGACATAGGAATAATTGGCGACCACCTGATCGGGCGGATCGTAGCTCACCTTGCCGCTTTTATCGGTGGCCTCGATGTAATAGCTGACCAGGCTGTTGAGCGGCTGCGCCGGGATTTCAGCGCTGAAAGTCGCACCGTTCGCCTTCATCTCCACCACGGAATAGGCCCCGTCATTGACCTTGTAATAGAGTTTGGCCCCGACGGCACTGATGATGGGATCAAGGGTTGTGGTAACAGTGACGGCCTGAACCGGAGTCGGAGCCGCAGAGCTGCGCGTGGTGTTCTTGATGGCTAGACCTGCCGTGCCAGGAAGGACCCGGGTGCGGAAGAGCGGCTCCAGCTTGTAGGTGGTGGAATCGGTGTAATAGCCGTAATGGTTGTAAACCCACCCCTCGATGGATTTGAACAGTGATTTGAGCGGTGGGTCCGGATAATTGCGTAGACTATCCGATTCGTCGTCGATCAACACACCGCCGCTGCCGTCATCGACTTCAAAAAGCTCATATTGCTGCGTCACGTTGGTCACCATGGCATTGCCGACCTTGACCATCACAGTGCCCCATTGCTCGGCCGTGGTCGGCCAGCGCAAATCTCCGGTCTTGATCGAATCGACTGGAGGCAGCGGCTTACCGGCGTCCAGGATGTTGATGGGGCTGGTGATAAAAAATTCGGTCATGTTCGAAGGAGAAGTCGTGTATTCCGAAATATATCCGGTCATCTCGATCTCATCCCCTTCGTAGAGGGTTGGATAGGCGGTCGAATCGCGATGATAGGAGAGCAGGGCGGACCAGGGACCGCCTTCCGCGGCCTCAAAGGTGAACTTGATGCCAGCCCCAGCATAGCAGAGACCGGTCGGCATGGTGACAATGCCTTTGACGGTCACCGTATCGCCGTTCATATAGCTTTTGTCGGCGGCATAAACCGTGGGCGCCTTGAGCAAATCGCTGTAGCGGACCTGCTGGATGCGCTGGATGCGGGTATAAGGACCTTCTTCGACCACATCATTGGCCAAGCGTGGTTCGATCTTGGTATCGCCGTTGGCGAAATCGAGGATACCGGTGACCGACTGTACCGCAGTATAGTTGGCCGGGGTAAAATAATACTTGGTCTCATCGTCGACGCGGCAGGGACCGGAGCCGTCATCGATCTGCCATTCGCCGTACCCGAGCGCGGGATTGGTGATCGTCGAAGCGCCAACCCGGATGAGGCAGCCCTCATAGGCCTCGGCGTTGGCTGCCCCGGTGGCGATCTCGCCGGTGGTCACAGCCATGGGCTGGATCCATTGGGTGCCGGTCGAGTCGATCTTGAAATCGGTGACGGCGGTGATCTCGGTGACCCCCTTGTATTCCTCCACCTTGCCGGTCAGGGTTACCTTGTCGCCTTGGGCTGCAAAATGGGTCTTGTCATAGATCTTGACGCCGGACCAGGGGGCATTGGCGTCCTGCAGATAGTAATAGCTGTTTTTGAAAGCGTAGATCTCGCCGGTGACCACGCCGCTGATCGTCACAACCTGGCCCTTGAGCGGAGAATCGCCCGAGGCGTCGGTGGTGTATTGAATATCCCGGATGGGGGTGATAGCAGCCCAGGAGGTTCCCAGGACGGCCAGCAGCACGAGAAGCAGTATCTGTTTTTTCAAGTCAACTCCTGCATTAATTAGAGGGGATGTATTTTATTTGATGACGACGAATTTCCCGGTCTGGATCTCGCCGGTCGCCAGATCCTTGACGCTGAAGAAATAGAGGCCGGTAGCGATGGCCTGATCAAAGGTGGAGATGAGATCCCAGGCATGGAGGCCGCCCGGTAGAACGGTATGGCTGCCGCCGATCCGTTTTTGCATTAGCTCGACATCCTCTCCCTTGTAGCTGGCACCATGATGGGTGAACTGATCGACCACGTCACCGGCCAGGGTATAGATGCGCACCTCGGCCTCGGCCGGAAGATTGAAGAACCAGATCATCTTGTCCCGCTCGCTGTCGCCATCCCAACGCGCCTGGGCCCGGTAGGGATTGGGAAAGACCCCGGCCGCAAGTTTGCTGCCAGCCGGACGTGACGGTGATCCGATGATTGCATAGGTCTTGTTCTCGAGGATGGAGCTTTCGAGGCTGGGCAGCTTGTTCTTGGGATTGCCCCGGTCAAAGGCGGTGACGGCGAACCAGTACTCACCCGGCCAGCCGGAGAGTAGGTTTTTGTTGGTGAAACGGTAGTAATAGCGGTGGCCGGCGATGACGGTGTCGGCCCTTATGGCATCGAATCCGGTATCATAGAATTGGTTGTCAATCTGGTCGAATTCCGCCAGCAGGGTGCTTTCTTCCGCAGATCCCGCCGTTTTGGGTGAGCTGAAGATGCGGTAGCCCTCAAAATCAATTTCGCGCGTGATCGGATCCTCGGTGAGCTCCGGCACATTATCCCAAAACAGGGTCACCTCACCCTCGCCCGGCACCAGGAGCAGATTGGGGGACGGTGGCGGACTGGGCAGGATAAAACGGTCGATGACGCCATTACCAGCCGTGATGCCTTTGAGGCGATTGGCATAGCTGTCTTCATAGACATCCAGATGGCCATCTCCATCGCCGAAAACCGCTTCGCCCGGATCCCAGCGATGGTTGCCATTGAGATCGAGATCGGCGCGATAGGTATCCTCCCCGCTGTCGAGGAGGCCGTTGCCGTTGGTATCCTCATCGGGATCGAGCTTGCCGTCTCCGTCGACATCCTCGCCGTTATAAGCGATCTGGGCCCAGTCGGAATTGAGGCGGAGGTTGGCGCGGCGGGCCGGAGTATCGCTGCCTTCCTGGGTGGCCCAAAGTCCGCAAACCACAGTGAAGGTTACGGTTGCCGACGCCCCTGGCTTCAGATCTCCAAGCGGACCGGCACTCAGCACCAACATCCAGCTGCCACGGTCGGCCAGGTTGGTGGGGATGCCGCCATCGCTGGCAGCATTCAGGTATTTGCCGGCATGCCGTCCTTTGAGCACTTCATAACGGCCGGCGTCATCGGTTGGCATCACATATTCCGGAAAATCCATGGCTGAGCTGGCCGACCAGCGCCACTGATCGTAGTTGACACGGACCGAATCCTGGCGCCGTGAAGAACCGAGGTAACGAAGTCCGAAGTAGCTCTCAGCGAAGCCATCATCGCCGTCGACGTCGAACTGGTACGCCATGTTATAATCGATGTCGAAACCATTGAAATTGTCGTACCACGACCAGCCGCCGCCGGAGACATAAATGCTGGTATAGTTCATATTGCCGACGGCGGCATCCGCCCAGATGCCGGCATAAAGATCAGAAATTGTATAGCGGGAGACGTTGGTGATGGTATAGTTGAGGATCACAAAAGCATCGGTGTAGGGATAATTCCAGGCGTAGGTCTCGAGGTGGACCTTCAATCCCAGAGGCGTATGGTTGGGAATTTCGAAATCCGTGCCCGGGACACGGGTGTTCAGATCGGTAAAGTTGCATACAAAATCCTGGTGAGAAACGGCATCCGGAGAAAAGTAGCGGGAGGTGACGATGGTGGAGCGCTCGCGGATGGTATCCGCTTTATCTGCGGTGTTGGTGAATTCAAAACCCTCCTCGCCGGAATTGAAAACCCCGTCGACTATGGCGGTGGAGACGTGCGCAAGACCATCGGCTCCGCTGCGGCCGCCGACCCAGAGCCCGCCAAACGACATGTGTTCGATTTGATCGCGGGGATTATCCGCATGCAGTTTGTACAGGCAGGAGGGCTGTTTGGCATTGTTATACCCCTCCCCGATCACGCCATAGTTGGTTACGGTCAATCCCAGGTTGCCGGCATTGTGGTAATGCCAATAATCGTCCACAGCGCTCTTTTGCAGCCGGGCGGCATGCGGCTGGCCGTCGCGGGCACGCTGTGCCGCTGCCGGGAGGATCAAACCGAATACGAGCAGAACCAGCAAGGGGTAGTGCAAAAATCGTGACAAGGAGGGGGTCCTTTTTGGGCCGCAATAACATTTGTCAAATAACTTACCAATATTTTTACACAATGTCAACCCATTCCATCAATACGGGAGCCCTCCAATCCGCAGCCGGTCCGGCAAGAGCCCAGGATCTCCGCCGATCAATCCGGATCAGCCTCAGGTGGTGAGCACCTGGTTGATGGTGATATAGCGCTCCCGTTTGTTGGGGCGGAGCAGATCAATGCGGACCAGGATCAATCCATCGATGCAATCGGCGAAATCCTTGTCCACGCCGAAGTCGATGAACGCAACCCCGCCCTCCTCGCACAGCTCTGAATACTGCTTGTAGAGAACCGGGATAGAAAAACCAAGCATCTTGAGGGCCTCCTTGAGTTTGCGTAACTCCTCGCGATACTCGATGTGCGGAAAGAGAAGGGCGAGCTCGGCTTGATTGTGCAGCGAGATGCGGAAGGGGCTGACATGAGGGGCCAAAGCGGGATCGCCGGGAAACCAGGTCTGATAAAAATAGACCAGGAGCTCCTTGGCACGCTCGGTGTAGGTATTGCTGATGCTCACCGGGCCGATCAGATAGCGGATCTCCGGATGATGGGCGAGGTAAGCACCAATCCCTTGCCAGAGATAGTCCAGGGCATTGCTCTTCCAGTATTTGACCTGGACAAAGCTGCGTCCCAGCTCCAGGGCTTCATTCAGAATCGGAAGCGCTGCGGGACTGTACTTGAAGAGGGTATGGGTGTAGAGCCCCTCCACGCCATGCCCGGCCAGGATCCGCTGGCAGCTGCCCACGCGGTAAGAGCCGATGATCTCCAGCGGGGCGTCATCCCAAAGCACAATGTGCTGGTAATAGCGATCGAAGCGGTCGAGATCAAGCTTGAGTCCCGTCCCTTCTCCCACCTTGCGGAAGGTCTGCTCGCGTAGCCGGGCAATCTCTCGCAGGACCCGGTGCGCCCGCTCGAATTCCACCAGATAGATTTTTTTGCCATCACTGGTCTGACCCAGGAGCGTGGAGGCTGCCAGTTCCTCCTTCAGCTGCCGGCGGTCAACGGGATGGATGATGGTTTTTTCAGTCCGGAAAAGTGTGGTCTTTTTTTTTCGAGCGAGAAGATAGGTTTGTTTGCGCAGCAGGCGGCTCATGACCCTGGTCTTGATATAAGAGGCCGTAAAGACGGCGCCGGGAATGGGATCACCGATCACAAAACGCAGCGATTTGCCGCGTTTGTTGAAAATTTCGCGGGGCAGGAGCAAGGTGGAGAATCTTTTGTAGAGCAGCGAGACCGCATAAAAGAGGATCGAATTCCGGCCCTTGATGAAGACCGGCAGGACCGGGGCATCATACTTTTTGGCGAAAAAAACCGGCCCGTTCAGCCATTGCGGATCACGGATGCCCTTCCAGGTCAGGCGCGAAACCTCCGCCGCCGGGAAAAAGAGGATCGCCTTCTCTGCCAGCAGCTCCGCACCGATGCGCGCAATATGCTCTTTTTGCATATGCCTGGAAAAGACATCATACGGCAGGAAGAGCTCTTCCAGATTTTCAAAATTCATTAGCACATCATTGGCGATGATCCGCACATCCGGCCGGACCTCACTGATCGCTCGCAGCAGCGCCAGACCGTCCAGGGCTCCCAGAGGATGATTGGCAACCACCACCAGCTTGCCTTCGGAGGGGATTTTATTACGGTCGATACTGGACAAATAGTAGGAAAAATCGAGGTCCTCGAATACCTCATCGATGAAGGCCACACCCTTGACACCGGCATTCTTGCGGATCTGACGATTGATCTCCTCCACCCGCAAAAGCCGGGAGAGACAATGGACGAGCAGCGGTTCAACGAAGCGTGGATATCGGGAAAAATAGTTGGGGGCTTTGGCGGTAATAATCTCACGTACATCCAGCTCTTTCATTCCATCCTCCTCAACTTGGTGGGCTGGAATAGGGTTCGATCAGTACATCTATGACAAGGGGAGGCGTGGGCCCTGTGACTTGCGTCGGCTGGCGTCTAACTGTTTCTGACTAATCTAACAATATTTTCCTTTGAGTCAAAAGATTTATTAAGCCGGCAGACGGCTGACATCAGAAGAGAAGAACCGCCTGCATGGCTCTGGACCCAGGACAAGCCCGCCTGGGCGCACTGCACGTCGAGTATCGTGCCGGCGATAACATCACCGATGTAGTGAACCCCATTTTAGACACGTGAAAATCCGGTCAGACTGGCCCATCCAAACGCAGCTAAAACTGCCGATAGCCAGAAAAAACTGATCAGTGTCGCCATTAGAAAAGCCGCAGCCGTATGACCGGAAGGAAAGCTGAACGGATCGGGAGACTTGATATGGTAGCGTTTGGCGGGGTCTATTGCGCAGGGGCGGTCACGCGGGATCGGCAGGAGCCTATTCTTCTCTTAACGATTTCTTAACCTGCCCTTTATTTCCAGTTAACAACTTGACGCTAAATTATACCGTGAAAATGGGCTATCCATTTGGAAGTACACTGCATCTTACTTCAGGAGGAAAAATGAAAAAAGCGGTATCCGCCGTTGTGCTGGCCGTGTTGGCCATGGCTGTCCTGCTTCCGGTCTCAAGTTTCGGCCAAACCACTTCTAACCTCTCTGGGGTTGTTTATAGCGACTACTACTATAACCTTAACCATAGTGTCCCGGCGGAAAAGGACCGCAACGCCTTCCAGTTCCGACGCATCTATTTCACCTTCGAGAATAACATCACCGACGCCATCAAGGTCCGTTTCCGTCTCGAGTCCGAGAGCAACGGCTACGGCAGCACCAGCAAGATCAATCCCTTCGTCAAACATGCCTACATCGAATGGAGCAATCTGATCCCCAACCACAAGCTCTATCTGGGCATCTCCGAAACCAACGCCTTCAAGAACTCCGAGGAACTCTGGGGCTACCGCTCAGTCGAAAAGACGATCATGGATCTCAACAAGATCAGCTCCTCTGCCGATTTGGGCCTTGCCGTGAAGGGTGATCTGACCAAAACGCTGCACCACTGGCTGACCATCATGAACGGACCGGGCTATGGCGCCGCTGAAGGCGACCGCTATAAGAAGTTTGGGTATGCGCTCTGGATCACTCCGTTCAAAGGCCTGATGATCGAAGGGTATGCCGATTATGAAAAACAAAATCCGAATGATCCCCAGACGGCCACAGCCATGAGCGCAGGCAAGGACTATGTCGGCAGCACCTCGTACAGGACCCTGAAGGGCTTCGTCGGCTATGACCAACCGCGATTCTCGATCGGCGCGGAATACTTGCAGCGCACCAACAACAAGTCCGGCATCTCCAGCCCGGTCATCCAGAATGACAAGCTGGCCCGCTACGAGAAAGCGGATGTAATCAAGACCGGTTACTCGCTTTTCGGTTCCTGGATCACGCCGTTGGCCAAGCTCAAAGCCTTTGCCCGCTATGACTCCTATGACCCCAACACCAGCAGCACCGTTTACACCAAGTTCGCCAGCGGCAAGGTGAGCGGCGACGGCGTGGATGACGAGAACACCCTCATTATCGCCGGCCTGGACTACATTCCCGTCTCGAACATGCACCTAATGCCCAACGTGATGATCAAGAATTACACCAAAAAGGCCGTGAAAAACGACGTTACCGCCCGCCTTACTCTGTACGCCAAGTTCGACTCCGGCAAGATCATCGGCGAATAACGATACCCTCTTCATGCCATAAAGGAGCACCCCCATGAAAAAGAACATTCTCATCGCCCTCGCCAGCCTGATGGCCCTCTCGGTCTCGGCCTTTGCACAGGGCATGATCCAGATCAAGGGCTCTGACACCTCGGTCAATCTGGTCCAGCGCCTGGCTGAAGTCTACATGGAAAAAGACCCGAATACAGCCATCGCCGTCACCGGCGGCGGGTCAGGTGTCGGCATAGCTGCCCTCATCGCCAACAAGGTCGATGTGGCCGACGCCTCCCGGCCGATGAAGGACAAGGAATACGCCGCCGCGAAAGAAAACGGCGTGGTCGCCACTGAGATTGCCATCGGTATCGATGCCCTTTCGGTGGTCGTCAACGCTGCCAATCCGATTCAGACGCTGAGTATGGCCCAAGTGGGCGCCATCTTCCGCGGCGAAGTGACCAACTGGAAAGAGCTGGGTGGACCCGACAGCCCCATCTCCCTGTATGGCCGTCAACCCAGCTCTGGCACCTATGTCTTCTTCCAGGAACATGTGATGGGCAACAAGAATTACTCACCCAGAATGAAACAGATGAACGGCAACGCCCAGATTATCGAAGCGGTCAGTGCGGACAAAGCAGGCATCAGCTATGTGGGCGTGGGCTATGTCTACGATGACAAGGGTCAGATACTCAACGGCATCAAGGTGCTGGACATCTCTGCCGGAAACGGCAAAGCGATTAGCCCCTTGGAACGGGAAAAGATCAAAAGCGGTGCTTATCCCATCGCCCGCGCCTTGTATCAGTACACCAACGGCAAGCCCAAGGGCAGTGTGAAGAATTTCATCGCTTTCATTCTCAGCCCCGAAGGCCAAAAGGTGGTCGAGGAGATGGGCTTTTATCCGGTCTCCGGCAAATACCTCGAGAACAACAAAAAAGCCGGTTTTTGATGCAGAAGCGCAGATTCGCCAGTCGAATCAAGGAGCGGGCCATCGAGAAGTTTTTTCTTCTCAATGGCCTCTTCGCCATCCTGGTGTTGGCTGGGATTTTCATTTTGCTGATGATTCAGGCCTGGCCGGCGGTCAAGGAGCTGGGCGTGAATCCCTTCGCCGGGACAGCCTGGGATCCCACCTCGCCGGAGAAGGAGACCTATGGCATGCTGGCCCTGCTGACCGGAACCCTGATGGTGGCCATAGGCGCCATGGTCATCGCCGTGCCCGTCGGCATCGCCACCGCCGCCTGGCTGGCGGATGTGGCCGACAGCCGGGTTCGCGAAATCGTCAAACCGGTCATTGAAATTCTGGCCGCCATCCCCTCGGTCGTGGTGGGTTTCCTCGGACTGGTCGTCCTGAATCCCCTCCTCGCCCGGCTCTTCCATACCTCCAGCGGCCTGAATGGGGTTAATGGTTCGATCCTGCTGGCGATCATGGCCCTGCCGACCATCATCAGCATCTCCGAGGATGCCATCATCTCGGTGCCGCAGGAGCTTAAAAGCGCTTCCCTTGCATTGGGGGCGAACCAGTGGCAGACCCTGGTCCGCGTCACGATGCCTTCCGCCCTCTCCGGCATCATCGCATCGATCATGCTCGGGATGGGGCGGGCCATCGGCGAAACCATGACCGTGCTGATGGTGTGCGGCAATGCCGCAGCGATGCCGCACAGCTATCTCGATCCGGTGCGCACGATGACCGCAACCATCGCCATCGAGTTAGGCGAGACGGTGCAGGGCAGTACCCATTACCATGCCCTCTTTATCATCGCATTTATCCTCTTTATTATCACGTTTGTTTTTAATCTGATCTCCGATATCGTTCTGCAACGTTACCAGAAGGTGTCACGATGAAATGGGACCTGCGTAAAATCCGCCAGCAGCTGGGTTTCATGCTTCTGCACCTGGCCGTGGCGCTGGTGCTTATGGTGGTCCTCTATATTCTTTACGACATTCTCACCAGGGGTGGCGGGGTCATCAGTTGGGAATTCATCACCGCCAAACCGCGCAAGGGGATGACCGAGGGGGGCATCTGGCCGGCTATCGTCGGGACCTTTTGGGTCAGCCTGGTAACGCTGATCTTTTCCGTCCCGGTCGGGATCTTTAGCGCCATTTATCTCAACGAATATGCAACGCAGGGGAAGCTGGTGCGGCTGATCCGTCTGGCCATTCATAACCTCTCCGGTGTGCCCTCGATCGTGCATGGCCTTTTCGGATTCACGCTCTTTGTCAACATGATGAATCTCGGGCTTTCCGTGCTCGCCTCGGGACTCACCCTCGGTTTGCTGACCCTCCCCTGGACCATCACGGCCAGCGAGGAAGCCCTTAAAACCGTGCCGATGTCCTACCGCGAGGGTGCCCTTGCCCTGGGCGCGACCAAATGGCAAACCATCCGCACGAATGTCCTGCCCTACGCTGTCCCCGGCATGCTGACCGGGATGATTCTCGGACTGGCTCGTGCGGCCGGCGAAACGGCGCCTATTCTTTTCACCGGCGTAGCCTTCTTCTGGCCGCAACTGTCAGGATTTCCCAAGGTGTTGACCAGCCAGTTCATGGCCCTGCCGTACCATCTCTTCATTCTTTCGACCCAGCATCACGAGATCATCAAGGTGCGGCCGCTCGCGTATGGCACGGCCTTGGTGCTGCTGGTTTTAGTCCTGGCGATGAATTTTTCCGCCACCTGGATCCGCTTCCGTTTTCGTAAAAAATTCAAACGGTCATAATAAACACCACCACTCAAAGGATGCCCGCCATGTCCACGGTTGCAATGGCCGCAGAGAATTTTTCCTTCTTCTACAGCTCTTTCAAGGCCTTGAGCGATATCAACCTAACGATCGAAAGGAACCGCGTCACAGCCCTGATCGGACCCTCGGGATGCGGCAAGTCGACCTTTCTGCGCTCCCTCAACCGCATGAACGAGATCCTGCCCAATACCCGGGTAGAAGGACGCATTACCCTGGAGAGTGAAGATATCTACGACCGCTCCGTGGATGTGGTCGAACTGCGCCGCCGGGTTGGCATGGTCTTTCAGAAATCCAATCCCTTCCCCAAGTCGATCTTTGACAATGTCGCCTATGGTCTGCGCATCAACGGCATCAAGGACCGGGCGCTCATCGAGGCCCGCGTAGAACAAAGTTTGAAGGACGCCGCGCTCTGGAATGAGGTGCAGGACCGCCTTGGTCATTCCGCCATGGACCTTTCCGGCGGGCAGCAGCAGCGTCTCTGTATCGCGCGTGCCCTGGCGGTTCAGCCGGAGGTGGTACTGATGGACGAGCCCGCTTCGGCACTCGATCCCCTGGCGACGCAAAAGATCGAAGAGCTGGTCTTTTCACTCAAGGAACACTATACGATTGTTATCGTCACCCACAATATGCAGCAGGCGGCGAGGGTCAGCGATGCCACCGCCTTTTTCTATCTCGGCCAGTTGATCGAAGCTGGCCCAACCAATAGAATCTTTACCAACCCCAGCAAAAAACAGACCGAGGACTATATCACGGGCCGGTTCGGATGACCCCTTTCAAGGAGCACACATGCAAAATCATTATTCCCAGGAACTGGCCAGCCTGAAAAAGAACATCCAGCTGATGGCCGAGATGGTGGATACCCAGCTGGAACTTGCCTTCCAGGCGCTGCAGAGCGGCAACCAGGAATTATGCCAGTTTGTGCGCACCCGGGACCGCGAAATCGATGCCTATGATAACCTCATCCAGGAGCAGTGCAAAAACATCCTCGCCCTCTTTCAGCCGGTAGCCGGCGATCTCCGCTTCGTGGTGGCCGCCCTTATGATCAACAACCAGCTCGAACGTTGCGGGGATATCGCCGTCAATATCGTCCAGCGGGTGCAGAAAACCGTCGAGGACAGGCCGCTGCTGCAGGAGGCAGGACTTTTGCAGCTGGGGGAGGAGGCCCATCGCATGGCTGGAGACGCGATCCGGGCCTTTATCGACAGCAATCTCGAACTCGCCCAGTCGGTGCGGGACCGTGATGACCAGATAGATGACCACTGCCGGGAGATCTTTACACACCTGATTGAGCGCATGAAAAGCGAACCGCGGCTGGTCGAGCCCGGCGCCCATTGCATCGTCCTCTCCCGGCATCTCGAGCGCCTCGCCGACCATGCCACCAACATCGCCGAGAATGTCTTTTTTCGCGTGGAGGCACGTATTGTCGCTCATCAGCAGCCATGACGGTTTCCGTACCACACGGTGCAGCGCCTTCTCCGGCCGGCCTGTCGCAGGGCGCGCGTGTCACCGAAATAACCCTTGAGTATCGCGCAAAAATGGAGTATCTTAGAAAAAGAGAGGGTATTTCTCCGGCCGCTGCAAGGATCCCCATGGCAAAAACCATTCTGATCGTCGATGACGAGCAGGATATCCTCGACCTGCTCTCCTTCAACCTGAAGCGGGAAGGCTATGACGTCGTGTCCGCAGCCGATGGCGACACCGCCCTGACGCTCGCCCGCAGCGCCCGCCCGGACCTGGTCATCCTCGATGTCATGCTGCCGGGACGGGATGGATGGGAGGTGCTGCGTGAACTTCGCCAGGACCCAGCGACCCGCAGCCTGACCATCATCTTTCTCACCGCAAGAGATACCGAGGTGGACGAAATCGTAGGGCTCGAACTCGGCGCCGATGATTATATGGTCAAACCCATCAGCATGAACAAACTGCTGGCAAGGATTAAACTGGCCCTGCGCAAAATAGCGGTGGACCATCCGGCCGATGCACCGGTCATAAAATCGGACGACATCGTCGTCGACGCCAACCGGTACGAGGTGAGGGTTGCAGGCCAACCGGTATCCTTCACCAAGCGCGAATTCGAAATCCTCCTCTATCTGATTCAGCGTCCAGGACGCGTAATCAGCCGGGAAACCCTGCTCAACGATCTCTGGGGCGACAGCGTTGTGGTCATCGACCGCACCATCGATGTCCATATCCGCAAGATCCGCGAAAAACTGGGCGGATCCCACATGCATCACATTGAAACCATCAAAGGCGTAGGTTACCGTTTCATTTCCGGGATCTGAATGATGACGAAATTTTCCTTGAGAAGCAAGCTCTCGCTGATCCATTTTCTGCTGATTGCGCTGGTGACCCTGTTCGGCGGACTCTTCGCGGTAATCAGCAGTCAACGCTTCTACCAGAAGCGCCTGGACCATTTCATCGATGCCCAGCTGGTGCAGGTCAAAGTCCTGATAGAGCAGACCGAATTGGTCGATCTAACCAATCGGGACCACTATGCCGCTCTGAGCCAGTATGCCCGCGCCGCAGGCCTGCGGCTAACCCTGGTCGATTCCGCCGGCGTAGTGCGCTTCGACTCCAAGGTCGGTGCCGATTCTCTCGCCCTGCTTGAAAATCACCGTAATCGTCGAGAGATTTATCAGGCCATGCGCGACGGCGTCGGCCACGACAAACGCCTCAGCGCCTCCCTCAAACAGCCCTTCTACTACGGTGCCATCCGCCTCAAGGCCGACTATCAACCGCAGAGTTCGCGCGAAACCGCGCGCTATGTCCGGATCGCCTATCCGCTGACAGAGGTGGAAAAACAGTTCAGCGAACTCCGCCTCAAGATCATCATCGCCAATCTGATGGCCCTGATCCTGAGCAGCCTCTTTATCCTTTGGCTGTCGGGACGGCTCACTTATCCAATTCAAAAGCTTGCGGCTGTCGCCGAGAAGGTGCGGCGCGGCGATCTCGACGCCAACTTTGAGCATATAAGCCGCGACGAGCTCGGCCAACTTGCGGAGCTTCTTAACCAGATGCTCGGGAAGCTGCGCGAGGATCTGGTTCAGGTGCGCCGGCTCGAACAGGTGCGCAGCCAGTTCCTCGGTAACGTCTCCCACGAACTGCGCACCCCGATTTTCACCCTGCAGGGTTATCTCGAAACCCTGCTCAACATCCGCTTCGATGATCCACAGCAGCAGAAGGAATTCATCACCAAAGCCTATCAGCAAACCGTCCGCCTCAACAACCTCCTTGCCGACCTGATCGACATCAGCCGCATCGAATCCGGGGAGATGAAAATGATCTTCCGCCCCTTCGATGTGAAGGCACTGCTGGCTAGACTGTGCGAGGATCTGCAGACCAAGGCGCGCGATTACGGAGTCAACGTGGTTTTTTCCCCCAGCAACGACGAAGAAAAGCTGCTAGCCAACGGCGACCCGGAGCGGTTGATGCAGGCCCTCCTCAACCTCGGCGAGAATGCCATCAAATACAACATCCAGGGTGGAAAAGTGGAGATCGGCTGCCGTCGGCTGGGGGACAAGGTGGAGATCTTTATCGCCGATACCGGCCGCGGGATTCCGCGGGAGCACCTGCCACGCATCTTTGAACGCTTCTATCGGGTGGACAAAGAGCGCTCGCGCGCCGTCGGTGGCACCGGTCTCGGTCTGGCCATCGTCAAGCACATCGTCGAAGCCCACGGTAGCCACGTCGAGGTGCAAAGCGAGGTCAACCAAGGCTCCCGCTTCAGCTTTACGTTGAAGTGAAAAGCGCCGCATCCTGCATGGAACCGCGGGGTTTTGTGTTTTCCCCGCGCTGTTCTATTTAGTCATCTGCATTCCGCAGATTCCACCGCTATTATTACACATCGTTTTCGTCCGGCGTTTCGCATGCCGTCTCTGTTCACCAGGAAATCTCATGTCAGTCAAACAAAAAGCAATCCATGGCATCATGTGGACGGGGCTGGCCAAGGCCTGTATGCAGGGTGTGATCTTCCTGATCATGCTCGTCCTCGCACGGCTGCTGAGTCCCCAGGATTTTGGCATTGTCGGGATGGCTGCCATTGTCACGGTAGCGATTTCTCTGGTTAATGACCGGGGTCTCGGGACGGCGATTATCCAAAAGAGCGACGTCAGCGAGGACCATCTGAATTCGGTCTTCTATGGCGGTCTCCTCTTCGGAATCCTGCTCTTCGCCCTGTCGGTGGCAGCCTCTTACCCCATGGCGATCTTCTTCAAGAATCCCGCTGTCCAGCCGGTTATCGCCGTACTCGGTTTCGGCTTTGTCATCGGCTCTCTTGGCATCATCCAAAAATCGATTCTGAACAAGGAACTGGCGTTCAAGAAGCTGGCTATCGCGGAGGTCACCGCATCCCTGGCTAGCGGTGTGGTCTCGATTGTACTGGCTCTGATGCGGTTCGGGGTCTGGAGTCTGGTGTTGGGGGCTTTGGTGCGGGATGGAGTGAATGTGGGTCTGGTCTGGATCTATTGCCGGTGGAGGCCGCGCTGGTTCTTCTCTTGGCCGCAATTCAAGGAACTCTTCGCCTTCAGCGCCAAGGTGCTTGGTAACGACGTCGTCTCCTATGCGGTCATGAACATGGATATACTGATCATCGGCAGACTGCTGGGAAGCGAAGCCCTCGGCTACTATACCCTGGCCCTGAATCTGGTCAAGATGCCGGTCACACGTCTCTCTTCCGTGGTCTCGAAGGTAGCTTTCCCCGCCTTTTCTGCCATCCAGGATGATCGTAAAAAGTTGCAAAAGGGCTTTCTCAAATCGTCGGCGCTGCTCTCCATCATCATTTTTCCGTTGCTGCTCGGCCTCGCTCTTTATGCGCGGGAATTCATTACGCTCTTCATCGGCGCCAAATGGCTGCCCATGGCGATGCCCCTGATCCTTCTGGTGCCGCTCGGATTGGCCAAATCGGTGAGTGTGATCCGCTGGCCAGCCTTGATGGCTCTCGGGCGGCCGGACATCGAACTGAAGTGGAACCTCGCCTACATTCTGCCCCTGGCAGCCACCCTCTATTTCGGAGCGCGGATCAGCCTCGAAGGTGCTGCGGCCGGCATCTCCCTCCTCCTCGTTCTCACCTTCCCCCTGGTGCAAACCATCTCGGACCGTGTCATCCGCCTCGGCGATCGGGAATTCTATGTCTCGATTGCTCCGGCCGCCTTCGCCGGTGCCGCGATGGTGCTATCCACCCTGCTGTTCAAGGCCTACCTGCTGCCCCTGATCCCCCTCAGCCTTCTGGCGCACTTTATTGCGGGCGTCGTGTTCAGCAGCGCCGTGTACCTGTTAACGCTCTCAAGAGTGGCTCGCCCGCTGCTGCAGGAACTGCGTGCCCTTGTCCAGACGCAGCGGAGCAAATGACGGAATTCATCCCTAAATTTTCAGCGCCTTCATCTGGTCATACTGCTGCAGCATGTCGGCAAGAAACGTGATGGTATCGCGCGGCAGCAGGGCATTGCTGCGGCCGCTCTTGACCCACATCGCCGCACGCCGTTCTCCCACGCTCCGCGCCACCAACGCGCCATCAAGATCATAGGCGTCGATCAGGGCTGAAAGATACCGCGCGCCGATACGAATATTGTAAACCGGATTCAGCAGGACCTCATCCGGCGTGATCCAGTTCAGATGCTCCGATCGGGCGACGAACGAGCCGATCGTGGGTGTGATCGCCATCAGCCCCATCGCACCGTAATCCGAAATATATTCGGGATTCCAGGTCCCGTTGGTTTCCCGGGTGATGAGAGCGCAGAGAAAATCAGGGTCGAGGCTGGAGTAATTGGCACAGGCATCGGTGATCTCCTTGGCGATCTCATATTTCAAATGGGTGGGCATGGTCCGGTTGTACTGGCTGATGATGGCAATGATGCGCTGGATGTTGTATTGACGCACGCTCTCGACGCTCATGGTCGACCGCATGCCCTTGATCACCTGTTCGAGTTCGGCAATCTTGCGAATATACCGCTGGTTGTAGGTGTACTTGAAGCCAGAGACGACGATGATGATCAGAGCCAGAACGGACAGGATCCAGAGCGCCGTCCTGAGATAATTGGCGACCTTGTCCCGTTTGGTTGGCATGGCGAACTCCATTTAAAATAGGGTGCGGTAATGTGATGTAAGATACACAAATATTCCACCGCAAACAACGGTTTTATCGTGCCTCGGGCGCATGCGCTCCGTTCCGGCCGTAAATTTCCTTGCTTGTTTCCCCAATTATGGATAATTTGCCTGGAATGATACTGACAATCTCAATAATATTTTCACTTTACCTCCTGATCATCGCGTGGCTGCTGTATGGCATCCTCCGGCTCCGCCGCCCGCCTGCACCCGTTTCGTTGCCCAGCCTGAGTGTGATGGTCGCCGCCCGGAACGAGGGTGCATTTCTCGGTGAGTGCCTCGAAGCACTGAGTGCGCAGGACTATGCGGGCGACTGGGAAGTACTGATCGTCGATGACGGTTCCAGCGACGCCACCCGCGCGATTGCCCGTGCCGGCGTAGAGCGGCACCCTCGCTGGCAACTCCTCGGCAACGACTATCCCGAGCGTTGGCGTAGTCGCAAAAAGGGGGCACTGGAGAGCGCCTTGCGACGTGCCCGCGGCGAGTATCTTCTCTTCACCGATGCCGACTGCACGCCGCCGCCGGCCTGGGTGGCGCAAATGGCAGCCGTGCTCGCATCAGGAGCGGCCGTATGCGTAGGCTTTTCCCCCTTGACAGCTTCGGGGGCGCCGCCGTTGTGGCGCGCATTCCTCCACACCGACGCGCTCGCCGCAGCGCTGGTCGCAGCGGGCGGGATAGGTCACGGACGCGGCATCACCTGCACCGGCCGCAACCTCGCCTGCCGCCGGGAGGCGCTGTCCAGGATAGGCGGCTACGCCGCCTTGCCTGATACCCTTTCCGGGGATGACGACTTTCTCCTGCAGAAAATAGCACAACTCCCGGGGGAGACGCTCACCTATCTCCTGACCCCGCAAGGCGCCGTGCCAGCCCGCGGCCCTGCCGGCTGGCGCGCCCTCCTCGGCCAGAAACGCCGCCACCTCTCCGCGGGGAGTCGCTATACCCGCCCCGTTCAACTCGGGTATTTCATTTTTCACAGCGCCAATGCCTTGCTCTGGTCGCTCCTTTTTCTTGCACCCCTTTTCCGGCCCTGGCTGCTCGGGTTTCTGGCTGCAAAGATCCTGCTGGATGGCCTGGCCCTCCTGGTTTGGAGCATCCGGTTGCAGCAGCCCTTTCATCCCGGCGGCTTTTTGCTCTGGGAGGGGCTCTTCCCCCTCTACCATCTTTTTGCCTGGCCTCGGCCGGGGCAGGAAATCTCATGGGCAAAACCATGACCGGCCATCTGCGCCTCTGGCGCAATTATGACGACTGGGCCGGCCTGCGCGGCAAGCTGATTGTGACCCTGCTGCGGCAATGGGTGACCCTGCCCGGGTCTGTGGTCCTCGATGCCGGATGCGGCGCGGGCGGCGCCAGTCTGGCGCTCGCGGAGGCCGGCGCGGCGGTGACCGCGGTGGATCTGCAGCGCACACCGCCTTCCCGAATCGCCGGAAGCCCGGTGCGCTATGTCTGCGCCGATCTCGCCACCTGGCAAAATGACGTGCCGCTACAGGCCGCGGTGCTGTGGGATGTGCTCGAGCATCTTGCCGATCCAAACCGGGTTCTCCAGCAGATCAGCCGTGCGCTCAAGCCTGGCGGCCTGCTGCTGGTCGCCACGCCGAACCGCTATGCCCCCTCGAATGCCCTGTGCGATCCCCATTACGGTCTGCCGGGGCTTTCCTTGCTGCCGCGCCGCGCCATAGCGCGCATCATCGCCGGCTGGCTGCGCTGGCTACCAGCCGACAAACCCGATTTTCCGCAGCTGCTTTCGCTGGCAGCGGTCGACCGTCTCTTCCGCGATTCCGGCTTTTCCTGGCGTTTTGTCAACCGCGAGACCTATTATGCAGCGATGCGCATGCCCCGTGCCCTCTGGAACCGTCCCTGGCATCTGCACGCAGTGGAAACCTTGCAGTCATATGGCTGGGACCGGCGCCTCGGGCAGTGGGTCGACAACCGGAACAGCTTCGGCAACCGCTGGCTGATGCCCACCTTCTTTATCCTCGCCAGGAAAGAGGCGTCATGAAAGAGATCCCCTGGTCCCGGCTGTTCATGGCTCTAACGCCGCAGCGGACGCTCAATGCAGTCGAAGCGCTGGCAGCCGCTGCCGCTAGCCGCCTTGATGGGCACCCTCGCGCCGGGAGAGCGCCCTACGTCGTCAGCGTGGAGCCCACCAATCTCTGTGATCTGCATTGTCCGCACTGCGAAACCGGCGCCGGCCTGCTGACGCGCCCCGCCGGATTTATGGATCTTGAGCTTTACCGCCATATCCTCAATGTGAACCAGCGGCATCTCCTCTATCTGCTCCTCTATGGACAAGGCGAACCCCTCCTCCATCCCGGTTTCCCCGAAATGGTGCGGCTGGCCAAATCGCGCCGGATTTGCGTCACCAGCAGCACCAATGGTCAGCGTCTGGTGGACCCGGCCTGGGCCCGTGAGATCGTTGCTAGCGGCCTGGATAGTCTGATCCTCTCCGCCGATGCAGTGTCGCCGAAGAGCTATGCCGTGAGTCGCTGCGGCGGCTCTCTGGAAAACCTGCGAGCAGGGCTGTGCCACTTGCGTCAGGCGCGGCGAGCGATGGGCCGGAAGACGCCACGCCTATACCTCCAGTTTGTGATTACCCGCCAGAACGAGCACGAGCGGCCGATGATGGCGGAGGCCGCCCGTTCATGGGGCGCAGACCATGTACTCCTCAAATCGCTGTACCTGCACGACGGGATGAAGGCGGAGGCATTCCTGCCCGCTGATCCGCGCTTCCGGCGTTACCGTTCGCACGCGGGGCGCTGGGTACCCAAAACCGGCCATCGGCATCCCTGTGCACGTCTGGCCTATTCCTGCGTCATCCTTTGGGATGGAAATATTGTTCCCTGCTGTTTTGATAAAAACGGCGAGCACCGGCTCGAAAACGCCGCAAAACCGCTGGAAACGATCTTCCGCAGCCCGGTTTTCCAGGCATTTCGCCGTCAACAGCGCTCCAGCAAGGCTCCTTACATCTGTCAGAATTGCAGCGATGGCCTTACCCTTTACCCGACATAAGCGTGCCCTGATTTTCGCCAAGGTGGCAATCGCCGTCATCGTCGTGGCGATGCTGGTCCGGCGCATCCACGCCGCCGAGCTCAAGTCGGCCCTTCTTGAAGCACGGATCTTGTGGATCCTGCCCGCCGTTCTACTTCTGGGCCTCAACCTTTTCTTTCAATTCCGCCGCTGGGCGCTGCTGGTCCACCAGGTCCAGCCCGAGGTCCCGGCGCGGCAGATCTTCTCCTCACTGCTCTCCGGGATCACCCTGGGATTCATCACCCCTGGACGGGTCGGTGAATTCGGCCGCGCCTTTCTCATTGCCGGCAGTGACTGGCCGCGGCTGCTGGGGCTCACTCTGCTGGATAAATGCTATGCCTTCTTGACCCTGCTCTTTTTCGGGCTGATGGGTATGATGCCCATCCTGAAAAAAGAGACCGAGCTGCTCGTCTGGCTGCCGCTCTTTATCGTCGCGCTCTCCTTTTTTGCGATACTTTTTCTACTGCTGCTCCATCCCCCCTTTCTGGCCGGGATCCTGAAAAAATTCCGCAAACACTGGGAGCACCGCAATAAACTCGCCCGGATCATCTCCAGCCTCGAGCATGTTCCACCGCTGCTGGCGTTCCGCATTAGCCTGCTGGCCCTTGGGCAAGTTCTGACCTACCTCTTTCAGTTTTATCTCCTGATCCGTGCCTTTTGCTTCCTACCGCTCTTACGCGGACTACAGGCCCTGATGGCCACCCTCTGGGTAAAGACCATGCTGCCCATCTCGATCGGGGATCTGGGCATCCGCGAGAGTGCGGCGATCTATTTTCTCGGCGAATTGGGGATTCCTGCGGCGCCGGCTTTCGATGGCTCGCTGCTGCTCTTTATTATCAATGTCCTGGTGCCCGCCCTGGCCGGGCTGGCCTTACTCCTCCGCCGGAGCACCGCCCGGAAGGCCCGTTCCATCAGCTTGCGAGGTCCGGCATGATCGCACTGGTCATCTACCTGCTTCTTTCAATCCTCTATCTCCTCTTCATCGCATGGACTCTACGCGGTCTACAGCAGCTTCATCGCCAGCAGTTCGACGGGAACCTTCTCCGCACCTCAGTGGTAATCGCGGCGCGCAATGAGGAGCAGAACATCCCCTTTTGCCTCGGGACTCTGTTGAAGCAGAGTTGTCCACGCGAGTTGCTGGAGATCGTAGTAGTCGATGATCAATCGGGGGATGGCACGCGGGCCGTGGTCGAGCGGATTGCCGCCAAATACCCGACCATCCGGATCCTTGGCGCACCCGCTATGGACGGATTGTATGCCCCGAAAAAAGCCGCTCTGGCTGCCGGCATCGCAGCCGCAAGCGGTGAGATCATTCTGACCCTCGATGCGGACTGTTCCGCTCCGCCGCATTGGGTGAAAAAAATGTGCGCCGCCTTTTCCCGCGAGGCGGCTGCCGTTGCCGCGTGGGTGCTGATTCCCGAGGAGAAAAGCCTGGCCGCGCGGATCGAGTTCCTCGACGCCCTGGCCCTCCAGCTCGTCGGCGCCGCGGCCATCGGTTGGAACCGCCCCCTCCTCGCCAACGGCGCCAATCTTGCCTTCCGGCGCCGCCTTTTTCTGGATAACGGGGGCTATGACGGTTTTGCACAAATGGGCTCGGGCGATGACGATCTTCTGGTGCAGAAACTGGGCCGCCTAGGCGCCATCCACTTCAATGCCGATCCCGAGGCCGGCGTCACCACCTTCCCTTGCAGTTCCTGGGGCGATTTTTTCCGGCAGCGGATACGCTGGGCCTCCAAGTCCGCCTGTTACCCCGTCTGGATCAAGGCGGTCGAAGCGGGCCTCTTTTTCTGCTATCTGGCCCTCCTTCTCGGGCTGCCTCTGGCG
Organism: bacterium; assembly: GCA_035419245.1. Taxonomy (NCBI): domain Bacteria; species bacterium. Next base: position 297,957 of record DAOLSP010000001.1, read on the forward strand.
CTGCTCTTCTCTTTTCCGCTATGGATCCCCTTGGCCGCCCTGCTGATCAAGACGATGGGCGATGCTTTCTTGATCCATCGCGGAGTGCATATGGTGCACCGCAGCTGGGACTGGGGTGCGTTCATCCTCGCCTCGCTGCTACACCTCATCTACATCCCGGTTGTCGGCCTTCTCGGCCTCTGCGGCCGTTTTACCTGGAAGGGGCGCCGCTATCGCCAGGGCCGTCTCTCCGGTGTCGAGCAGACCAAGCGATGAAAATCGTTTGAATTAAGATCCAATATTGATATATTTCTTTTCCGGTTCCGGCACGCTCCACCGCCAGGCACACCCGCATTTCACTCATGATGAGATTGGTCCGATGAAAGCCAGACGTCTCAGCCTTCTTCTTTTCCTCTGCGCCCTCCCCGCACTCGGGCAGAATGTCCATGTTCCACTGGACTATTGGGGATATGGATTTCTGGAGCGAATGGAGGCCAAGGGACTCTTCAAATCCCTGGCGCTTCTTGACCGCCCGCTCAATCGCAGCCAGGTGGCCGGACTGATTACAGCAATCGATTTGCGGTCGGCACAACAGCCCAACCTGCTCACGGAGACGGACCGGCGGCTTCTGGAACAGCTTCGGGGCGATTTTGCCGATGAACTCGGTACGATGACCGGGGCCGTAGCGCCCAAACGAAGAGAACTCCATGCCGCCCGCTGGCAGGAGGGTACCAGCCAGGCCTACCTCGATCTTTACAGCAGTATCAACGTCATTTCCAACCGCGGCGGGAGCTATCAGCCTGCCGATCTCCTCACCGAGGGCACGCTTGGCGCTATTCTGCGCGGCCACCTTGGCGGCGTTCTCGGCTTTTATGCCGATGCCCGGAACGCTGTCACCCGAGGCGAAAAGAGCGTCAGCGACCAGGACGAGAATTATGATGTCTCGAAAGGCTCACCCGTGACGGTTTCCGGCCCCAATGTATTTCGCGACCGCGCCCTTGCCTACTTCATCTGGGAAAAACCCTGGCTTCGCATTCAGGTGGGCCGGGACGAAATCGACTGGGGGCCAGGATTTCACAGCGGCCTGGCCCTCACCCGCAACATGCCGCCTGCCGATATGATCCGACTCTCAAGCCGCTTTCGCCGGGTCGCTTTCAGTAGTGCCCATCTCTTTTTGCGCAGCCCCTTGGGCGCCAAGTATCTTGCCGCACACCGGATCGATTTTCTCATCAAGCCCGGGCTCCAGTTCGGCGGCGGCGAAACCGTTGTTTATGGCAACCGTGATGTCGAGATGGATTATCTCAATCCACTCATGCTCTACCACATCGCCGAACACCATCTTGGCGACCGTGACAACAACACCCTCTTTCTGGATCTCAGCTGCACCCCACTTCCCGGCACCCGGCTCTATGCGCAATACTTTATTGACGATATGACCTCCACGCAAAGTCTAACCCGCTATTATGGCAACAAATTCGCCCTTTTAGCGGGCGCGCTGTGGAGCGATCCGCTCGGGGCTGACAATCTGGACCTGCGTCTGGAATACAGCCGGGTCGAACCCTTCGTCTACGCCCACCACGACTCTATCAATATCTATACCCACTATGACAAGGTTATCGGTCACTGGCTCGGCCCCAACTCGGACTCCGCCTATTTGCTGGCGGGATATCAGCTTGGACGCGATCTTCGCCTGGAAGCCAGTTTTGAGCGCATCCGCAAAGGGGAGGGCGCGGCTGACACCCAAGCCCGGCCCGGCAAGGGAACAACCAAGCATTTCCTCGACGGCCTTGTGGAGAAAAAATGCCTGACCGGATTTCGCATCCAGGACCAGCTCCGGCGCGATCTTTTCGTCGCACTCGCCTACACCTACGTCGCTAGCCGCAACGCGGGACGGGTTGCGGACCGCTCCGCCGGGGATCATTTGGCCCGTTTCGAAGTTGCCTATAATTACTAGCCTCCTCCGATGATTCCCCTGCTGATCGCCCTCACCGCCCTCTATATGACCGCGCTGCTCTTCATCCTGCAGGGCTTTCGCCGGCTAAAACCGCCGTCCGCCTCGATGGGCCGGCCCTTCATTTCCGTCCTGATTGCCGCGCGCAACGAAGCGGCGCATATCACGCCGCTGCTCGAGGCCCTCGACCGCCAGGATTACCCCCGTGACCGGCATGAAATTCTGATCATCGATGATGACTCGAGCGACACCACGGTCAAGGAAATCGACCGTTGGCAGCGTGCCCATCCCGGCTCCCCATTGCGTCTGATACACAGCCAGGGACGCGACCAGGTGATCTCGCCTAAAAAACACGCTCTGGCCCAGGGCATCGCCGCCGCACGCGGTGAAATCCTGCTCTTCACGGATGCCGATTGTCTGCCGCTCTCCACCTGGATCTCTGCCCTGCAGGGCTTTTTCACCCCGGAGGTCGGCATGGTGATCGGCTATTCCCCGTATGAGATCCCCCCGCCGCGCAGCCTGTTAGAGCGTTTTCTCGCCCTGGAGTCCCTCTCCCTGGCGGCTCTGGCCGCCGCAACCAGCGGCTGGAAGCGGCCGGCAACCTGTACCGGGCGCAATCTCGCTTACCGAAAAACGGTCTGGAAAGAGGTCGATGGTTTTACCGCGATCGCCGGCTTCATCTCCGGCGATGACGACCTCTTTCTCAAGCAAGTCCTCGAACGGACCCGCTGGCAGGTGACCTATGCCCTCACTCCAGAGGCGATCGTACCCACCCGGTTGCTCACCAACAGCCGTGCTTTTTTCCGCCAGCGCCTGCGCCACGCCTCCAAGGGTTTCCACTATGGTCCCAAAATGACCACATTGCTCGCACTAGCCTGGCTTTATAACCTGCTTCTGGTAGCCGGTACCATCCAGAGTCTGTGCCAATCCCCGATGGATCCCCGGCCATGGATGGCCTGGGCCGGTAAAAGCATGGCCGAATTGCTGTTGCTGATTCGCTTCGCGAAGCCGATGCGACGCTTGCAGTTTCTCGGGATTTTCCCTCTGGCGGAACTCCTGCATGTAGGGTATGTCGTCCTCTTCGGCGCCCTTGGACCGCTGAGCCGGATCCACTGGAAAGAGAATGCCGCGTCTACAGCGCCGGCGGGAGCATAAACACCATGCCGCTCATGTCCCTTTTCGCCTTTATCACCCTCACTCTTTCCGTGGTCTATTTTCTCACCATCCTGCTCTTTTTAATTGGATTGCGCCGGTCCGCCCTACCCGGCTGTGAGGATCTGCCGGCTGTCACGGTCGTCGTCGCCGCCCGCAATGAAGAGCTGCGGATCGGCGCATTGCTCGACGACCTCACTGAACAGGCCTATCCCGCCGGGCGCTACGAGGTCATCATCGCCGACGATGGCTCCAGCGACTGCACCGCGGAGATCGTGCACAGCCGCATGGAAAAATATCCTTTCATCCAGCTCCTCTCCATATCCGAGACTCCTCCCGGCTGGAGCCCGAAAAAATATGCCCTGCAACAGGCCATCGACCGGGCGCGGGGTGAGATCATCCTCGCCACCGACGCGGATTGCCGCCTCGGGAAACACTGGGCAGAAACTATGGTCCGTTATTTTCTCCCGGGTGTCTGCTTTGTCATCGGCTTTTCCCAGTACGGACGCTACGGCGAGCGGCAGAACACCATCGAGCGCCTGCAGGCCATGGATTTCATCCCGCTCATGGGAGTCGCTGAGGGCAGCTGCAACCTCGGACTGCCGCTATCGGCTTCAGGGCAGAACCTCGCCTTTCTCCGCCAGACCTTTCTTAAGGTCGGCGGCTACAGTCGGGTCGCCCACCGCGTCTCCGGTGACGACGTCTTGTTGCTGCAGCTCGTGCGTAGGCAGAGCGGTTGCCGCATCGTCTTTGCCGCGGATCCCGAGGCCTTTGTCAGCTCGGCCCCCCAGCCGACCTTGCGGGAACTGATCAACCAGCGCAAACGTTGGGCTTCCAATGGCTCCTTCCAGCTTTTCCTTAACCGCCCCTTCTTCGCCTATCTGGTGATGGTCTATCTTTATACCGCGTGCCTCTTCTGGGGTATTCCGCTCGCCGTGGTGCTGCACCAGCACCTCGGTATTTTTGCCCTCTGCCTTGCCGGCAAACTGGTGGGCGAGTGGGCTATCAGTTGGACCAGCGCCCGCCGTTACCGCCGCACAGACCTGCTCCGCTGGTTCCCGCTCTGGTTCGTCGCCCAGATCCCCTACATCACCTTCGTCGGGTTGATGGGCACCTTTGGCCAATTCAAATGGAAAGACCGCAAACACACAGCCGCTTTATGAGCCTTGATCTGCTGAAAAAAGGACCTCTCTTCGTCGCTCACGCCCTCAGCCGGCGCCCGCTCAATACGAGCACCGAGGTGCGTCTCACCCGGCTCTGTACCCAGCGCTGCCGCCAGTGCCAGGTGTACGAGCGCACAACCGAACCCGCCAGCATGAACCTCGCCATGTTTCGCCATCTCGCCCGGGAGCTGCGGAAGTATGGGGCTTATATCGGCTTTATTTCAGGAGGCGAAGCCACTCTGGTCCACGATCTGCCGGAAATCCTCCTCGAGGCAAAGCGAACCTTCCCGGTAGCGACCACCCTGGTCACCGGACTCTACAACACCTGCAACCGGATCCGCGAAATCGGCCGCTTCTGTCTCAGGCATGACATCAATATCCAGACCTCCCTCGACGGATTCGGCGAAACCGGAGATTTGTTGCGCGGCGCCAAGGATTTCAGCAGTACCGTCCTGCAACACATGGAGATGATCGCCGCCATGCGTGGCAGTTCGCGCTCCCTGCTTTACTGCAACATCGTCCTCAGCAATCTCAACCTGGAACAAGTGCCGGAACTCATCAGCACGGCCAAACGCATCGGCTGGAAGGCAACCATTGGCCTCTACCACCACCTGACCGAAACCACGCGCGATGATGACAATCTCGCGGTACAGGCTTGCGAACGACTCACGCGGCTTATGGCTTTTCTCGACCACAATCCCGACATCCTCAATCTCAATGCCTGGATACGCGGGGTGGAGCCCTTTGTACAGCGGGGCGAGACCACGCCGTGCCCCTTTGTCGCCTCGCGCTTGCTCAGCAGCCGGACAACCATAATGGAGAATGGGGATCTCCACCTCTGCTGGGGAGGTCCTATTGGCAATCTCTTCCAATCCCCGATGCGCGAGATTTTTTCGAGCCCAGCCTACCGCGAGCGGCTGGAGGCCTACCGGGGATGCCATGGCTGCTGGACCACCTGCTACACGCAACGCTATCTACTGGTCCATCCGCGTTCTCTGGGCGAAGCGTTCGACAATGGCCGCAAGATTCTCCGCATGCAAAGGCGGCGATCATGAACCGGCTGCGGCCCAAACTTATTCGGTTTGCCCGGCTGACCGGACTTGCGTTCGGTTTGCTGCCCCTCCGCAGCCTGGCACAATCCGCGCCGCCGCTCGCCTTCAACGAAGCCCTGAGCTTTTCCCTCTCCTTCAAGGGAATCGGTGCAGCCGAGGCGTTCATCCGTTTTCTGCCGGGAAATCCGCAGCAAATCGAGGCCCGCATCGACACCAAAACACTCACCAGCCTCATTTTTTCCATCCACAATCACTACTGGACCGAAGTGGATCCGGCTTCCGGCTTGCCACTGGTTGTGCACAAGACCATCGACCAAAGCAATCTCCAGCAGACCCTCGATATCCAGTATGACCGGACAGTCCATCTGGCCCGGGGCGGTCACCTGGGCACCTGGCCGATCCTGCCCGGCGCCCTGGACCTCTTCACCATGCTCTTCAAGCTGCGGCAGCTCTCCCCAGCGGCGGGGGATTCCATCGCTTTTCCCCTTGATATCGAAAGTCAGGCCTGGATCGCCAGCGGCAAAGTGTTTGAGGGTGGTGAGGTCAAAGGCCCCACCGGCCGGATCCGCGCACGGCAGGTGGTGCTGCGGTTCAGCCGCAGAGGCGGTGCAGCAGCGCGCGCATGGAAAACCGATCTATTGACCAACCGCATCGTCCGGCCAGAAGGCCTGTTGACCGTCTACCTCGGTCCGCCACCCGCCAATCTTCCCCTGCTGTTGCAGTTCGGACCATCGGATCAGCGGGTCATCATGCGCCTCAAGCGCTCTCAGGAAGGAAAGTGATTTGTCCACGCTTCTGCTCATCCTTTGCGGCTTGTACGCCGTCATGGTTGTTGTGCTACACCGTCAGCTCGGTAGCCTTTTCGCGGAGGATTCGCAACCGCAAGCCTGGGAGCCGCCGGTGAGCGTGATCATCGCCATCCGCAACGAAGCGCCCCACTTGTCCGCCTGCCTTGACTCGATCGCCGCGCTCGAGTATCCCGAAGAAAAACTCGAGGTGTTCCTCATCGATGACGATTCAAGTGACGGCTCGACGCAGCTACTGCAGGCTTTTTGCGCGGCCCATCCGCGCGTGCGCGCGATCCACCTCGCGCGCGGCCAAAAAATGTTGCCGGGCAAAGCCGGCGCCGTCTATGCCGGCATACTCGAAAGCCACGGCGAAGTCCTTTTCGTCACCGACGCGGACTGCCGCGTTCCATCGGGTTGGATCCGCCAGTTGCTCGCCGCCTTCACACCGGCGGTCGGCCTGGTCGGCGGCTTTACCTTTATGGATCTTCTGCCCGTCCGGCGACACCGCTTCGCAGCCATCCAGGCCCTGGACTGGCTTTATCTCCTGGGCATCGCGGCGGCCGCCATCCGCCTCGGCAAACCTCTAAGCTGGATGGGTAATAACATGGCCTTCCGGCGCAGCACCTATCTCGATGTCGGCGGATATCCTGCCCTCGGCCCCAGCCTCATCGAGGATTTCGCCCTCCTCGACGCGATCTCACGCAGGAGCCGATGGCAGGTACGCATCACAACTGCCCGGACCGCGGCGGTCACGAGCCTTCCGATGACGACACTGCCGGCCTTCTATAGCCAGCGCCGCCGCTGGGCGCTCGGTATCCGCCAGGTGCGCCTCTTCGGCAAAGTACTGATGTCGATCAGCTATACCTGTCACCTCGGGATCCTGGCGGCGCTGAGCTTTGCCCAACCTGTCGGTTTTTGGGCTCTCGCGGTGCTCCTGGCAAGCGATTTCGCCCTCTGCTGCACGATGACGCGCAAGACCGGCCATGATGAGCTGCTGCGTCATTTCCCCGGTTTTGAGTTCTTTTATTTCACCTATAGTCTGATCCTGCCGCCGCTGATGCTCTTCGACCGGCGCATCCGCTGGAAAGATCAGAACTATCCGGCGCACTCTGGCCGGCCACCGCAGGCCTGAATCTCGGGAGGAACCATGCCCTGGCTGCCTCCGTTGTTGCTCCATTACTATATCACCGGGCGATGTAACAGCCGCTGCGGCATCTGCGATATCTGGCGTGAATCAACCGGGGCATCCGCCCGGCTGGAGGATGTGGCGCGCAACCTCGCGTCAGCAGCCCGCCTCGGTCTCCGCTTCGTCGATTTCACCGGCGGCGAGCCCCTTCTGCACCCCGATCTGGCGCAAATGCTCAAGCTGGCCCGAAGTGCCGGACTGCGCACAACCTTGACGACCAATACACTGCTCTACCCGGAACGCGCTGCAGAACTGGCGGGCCTGGTCGATTTTCTCCATTTCTCCCTTGATGCGGCCTCCGCAGACGATCACGATCAACTGCGCGGGGTTCCCTGTTTCGCCGCCGTAATGACCAGCATCGACCGGGCACGTCAGTACGGCGAGAGACCGGATATTCTCTTCACAGCACAATCCAGTACGCTGCACCATCTTCCCCACCTGGCGGAATTCTGCCAACGCCTAGGATTGATCCTCATCGTTAACCCGGTATTTTCGCACCGGCAGCTTCGCGAGCTTTCGTCCGCGGATCTTGCGGTGATCGAACAGTACGCGTGTAAACCCTTCGTTTATGTCAACCGCGCCCTGCACCGGCTGCGGCGGCAAGGCGGTAACCACACCACTGCGCCGCGCTGCCGCGTGGTCGACGGCGTCGTGGTGATTTCGCCGCAAAACGAGCTCATCCTGCCCTGTTTTCATCACGAAGCGGAGCGTATCCCGCTGGATCCGGGGCTGGAGGCGGTCTGGAAGGGGGCTGAGGTGTACCGGCAACGCCTCATGCAGGGACGCCGATCCGAATGCGAGGGCTGTACCTTGAACTGCTATTTCGATCCCTCTTTCACCTACCGCTTCGACCGGTTCTTCGTCCAAAGCCTGGCCGCCAAAGCCAAATACAGTATCGAAAAATACCTACGCCATCCCCTGATGAAATCCGCCCGGCAGATGGACCTGCGGCCCGCTGCCGCAATCATGGCTGAACTCCAGGGATCGCAGGATAGCCTCCGGGAGGCGTTATGATTTCGCCCGCGTCCCTCGACCATCCCCTGACCAACACGCTTATTGCCGGCTTCCTGCTTTACGTCGAAACCCATTATCGGATTGGCCGGCTGCCAAGCCGATACTTCCGCCGTCGTGCGGAGATTCTTTTCGACCTCCCGCATCGCATCGCTCCCGGACGTACTCTCCCTTTGCTCCTGATGATCAAAGATGCCGACCGGTATCCGGTCGAACTCCTGGAAATCCAGACGGCTATCACCATGGGGGCGAAGACCCTTGTGAATGAGACAATCGCGCTGGGCGGCGAGAAGGTCCATCAACCTCTCTGGTGGCGCACGTTTCCGCTGACGCTCCCGGCCGTCCATGGCGCTTTACAGGTCACACCGCTGCTGATTTGCCGCCAGGGGGGCCGGCTGCATCGCGTCCAGGTCGATAACTATCCCACCCTCCGCCATGCCCCCTTGAAGGTCTGGCACGATGACGGGGACCTGCCCGGTATCGGCCGCTGGTGCTTTGGCGATCTCCATTACCACAGCCACCTGACCTCCGACCAGGTCGAATTCGGCGCACCGCCCGAAGCTGCGGCTGCCGCCGCAACGGCCATGGGACTCGAATTCTTTGCGGTCACCGACCATTCCTACGATCTCGATGACGGCTGGGACGATTATCTCCACGCGGATGCCACCCTGGGTAAGTGGCACTGGTTGCTCGAATTCACCAGGGAATGGAATGAGGCGGGCCAGTTGCCGGTCATCCTTGCAGGGGAGGAACTCTCCGCGGGCAATTGCCGTGGCCGGAACGTCCATTTTCTGCTGCTCAATGAGCCCGATTTTTACCCTGGCTGGGGAGATTCTGCAGAGCATTGGCTGCGGTGCCGGCCGCAATGGCGGATCTCCGAGGTATTGGAGCGACTGCGCGAAACCAGCCTCGCCTTCGCCGGTCATGCCGCGTCGCGCCCGCCGCGGTTGCAGCGCCTTTTCCTCGGCCGTGATCACTGGCGCGCCCCGGATTATGAGCATCCCCGTCTCGACGGCGTGCAAATGTGGAACAGCCTCCACGACGCCAGCCTGGAGCGCGGCCTGGCGGTTTGGAGGCACCTCTTGCTCTCCGGCCGCCGCGCGGTCCTGGTCGGCGGCAACGACGCCCACGGAGACTGGGGGCGTTGGCGTCAGATCGCTTTTCCTCACCTCACCCTGAAGGAAAAGGAGGAGCATCTTTTCGGCCAGGTCCGCACCGGCGTGGCGCGTCCCCCAGGGCGGTTGACTCCGTCATCGCTACTGGAGGCGTTGCGGGCGGGCCGCTGCCTGGTCACCAGCGGCCCCGCCGCGTGGCTGGAACTCACCGCAGCCGGGGGCACGGTGATGGAGATCGGCGACACCTGCACTGCACCGCCGCTCAGATGGTCGATCGGGGCGGAATCGGCCCCAGCTTTCGGCCCGCTCGAGTCCGTGACGCTATGCATCGGCGACCTGAGACAGAAAAAAGAAACCCGCCGGTCGCTCACCAAAGCAACCGCGGGTTCCTGGGTGTTCCATATGGAGGAGGCGGCCCCGGCGCTTCCTGCGCGCGGCTATCTTCGTCTCGAAGTGAGTAGCCGGCGCGATGCCACAGTCTACCGCTGCTTCACCAATCCCCTCATTTTGTGCCGAGATTGAACCCCGGCGTCAAATCAGCTTGATCTTCTTGATCATCTTTTTTAAGCTGCGTCCGTAGAGCTCCGGCTCGATCTCAATATGGCGCTCCGCCCCTTCGCCATGACTGACCCCTTTCACCGCATCGTTCCCCTTGAGCACCTCGTGGATGATAAACCGTTCATAGCTGCTCATGGGCGGCAGGGCCACTTTCTGGCCGGTCTTGATCGCCTGCTCGGCACTCCGCTCGGCCAGACGGCGAAGATTGCCAACCGGATAGACCCGTAGTTCGTATTCGTTTTCGGTGATCTTGTAGGTCTTGGTGGCGTATTCCGTGCTGTGGTCAAAATGGCGGTGCACCTGGCGCCGCTCGCTGGCATCCAGTTGCGTCAGGCAAACGGGAGCGAGCGCATCCATCAGGTTATCCTCGACCTGCTTCACCAGTGCAATGATTTTGGGACTCGACTCCTCGCGGGGGGTTCTGCTTCTTCTATCCATGTAATGGGACCTCTCACCTTTAAAAGCCGTCTATTCCTTTAATGCCGTCAATAATTTATCATGAATGCCCCCAAAGGGACCGTTGCTGAAGGAAATGACCACATCTCCCGGCTGGATACGGCTGAGGAGGTATGTGAGCATCTCATCGACTGATGCCACCGCAACGGCCTCCCGACCCATGCGGCGCAAGTCGGCCGCTAGGGTTTCGGTGGAGAAAAGCTGTCCCGCCGGGGCCTTATCAGGTCGGTCGACCGGGGCGATCAGGGCGGCATCCGCCTCGGCAAAGGCTGTGGCCATCTCGTTTTGAAAAACCGAGCGCCGAGTCGTGGCGGAGCGCGGTTCAAAGAGCGCCCAGATCCGCCTGTCCGGATGGCAGCGGCGAAACCCCCGCAAAGTCTCGAGGATAGCCGTCGGGTGATGGCCGAAATCATCATAAATTGCGACACCGCCGGCCTCTCCCTTGAACTCGAGACGACGCCGGATGCCGGTAAAGCTCTTCAGCGCGGCCTGTATGGAAGAAAAGGCGATACCGCCATGCCGGGCCACAGCGATCGCCGCCAGCACGTTGCGCACATTATGATCCCCAAGGAGGTCAACCTCCACCTCCCCCAGGGCCTCACCGCCGTGCAGGACGGTGAACCGGATTCCCGTCCCGGTCAGCACAAGGTCACGAGGCTGCCATAAAGCCTCTACAGAGAAGCCAAAACTCTCAACCGGACAAAAAGCCCGTTCGCTGACACCACGAACCGTCTCGTAATCGGCACAACTGACCAGAAGGCCGCTGCGCGGAATCAGGTTGACGAAGCGGCGGAAGGCGACCAGGATCTCTTCCAGATTATTGTAGATATCGGCATGATCGAACTCGATGTGGTTGATAACACCGATATCCGGAAGGTAGCGCAAGAACTTGGCGGCCTTGTCAAAGTAGGCCGAATCATACTCATCTCCCTCCAGAATGATCTCCTCGCCCTTGCCAACTTGAAAGCCGCGACCAAAATTATTGGGGATACCGCCGACGAGGAAATTGGGATCACGCCCGGCTTGCTCGAAGATCCAGGCGATCAGGGAGGTCGTGGTCGTCTTGCCATGGGTGCCTGTGACCACAATCGAGCGGTGCCCGCGGATGCAAAATTCCCGCAGGGCGTCCGGCAGCGAGATATAGGGAATGCGTCGGTCGAGTATCTCCTCGATCTCGACATTGCCGCGCGAAATAACATTGCCGACCACCACCAGATCGGGCGCGGGATCGAGATGGGCTGGGTCAAAACCGGAAAACGCCTCAATCCCCAGTGTGGCAAGAAAATCGCTCATCGGTGGATAGATACCGCTATCCGACCCATAGACCCGGTACCCCATGTGCTGGAGCATCGCCGCCAGGGAGGCCATGGCCGTACCACAAATAGCGAGAAAATAGATACGCTGCGGTTTTCTGGCATTCATCGCGCTTCGTCCCTCAGGGTTGCATCCGGGTGAGCAGGGCGGGCGCCGCGGTGGGATCGAGCGGGGCCACCCCCTCTTTGGTCACCACGATCGTCACCACCTGGCCCTTCTTGCCCGGATAGCCAAGGTCCTGACCATCCAGAGCCAGCCGGATCCCTCCGGCATTGCCGATCTTGAGGTAGAATTTCTCCGGGCTGATCCACGACCGGCTCAGACCTTCCGTAAAAACCCCTTCCTCGACCAGACTGTCCTGGTAGACAATGCGGACCCAGGCGGTCTCCTCCGACTTTAAGGTTAGCATCAACCGGGAAACGGCCGTGCTGTCCACTTTGTTATGCTCATCCACGGGCACCAGGGGAGCATCCCGCAAGGGCTGGTTCTCTGCCGTCGGAGCGACAACGGAGATCCCGGCATCCATGGGATTTGGCTCCTTGCTTGGTTTGTGGCTGAAAAAAACATAGAGCAGCGCGAGAAGCGCGAGAAGCATAAGACCCAGTGTGAAGGGACTTTTGAAGCGGCCGGTATCATCGGGTTCACGCCGCTCCTCCGGCTCCAATCGCAGGCTCTTTTCGGCCGGCGGGGCAAAGGGTTTATCCGGTGCTGGTTGTGCCGCCGTCTCGGCTGTGGAACGGTCGGGGACCGCAGTACCACGGGCATTGTCGAAACGCCGCATCATCACCTCCGGATCAAGACCGATCTCGGCGGCCACGGCACGGATGAAGGCCCGGATATAGACAACCGGTAAAAAGCCAAAATCGCCCTGTTCCAGTTTTTCCAGAAACCCTTCGGTGATCTTGGTCCTGGCGGAAAGCTGGGCGATGGTCATGCCCTTTTCCTGGCGCTGTCGAGCGATCTCTTCGCCCAGGGATTTCAATTCTTCATTCACAGGCTTACTCTTTGTTAAAATTCAACAGGGTCAAATAAAATCGGGTTAAGGGAAATCCGACGACATTGTAAAAACAGCCCTCAATCCGGTCGGCAAACAGCGCACTCTGGTCCTGAATACCATAAGCGCCGGCCTTGTCCATCGGACCACCCGAATCGACATAACTGCGGATCTCCCATTCCTCCAGGGGACGAAAATGGACATTGGTCACCTCATAACCGGTGATGCTCTCTCCCTCTGGCCGGTAGTGAATGGCAAATCCGGTATAGACCTGATGGGTGCGCCCGCTCAGCCGCCGCAGCATCTTGGCGGCTTCGTCCTCGTCGACGGGTTTGCCGAGAATTTCCTCATCGAGCACCACGATGGTATCAGCGCCGACGATCAGGCCGGTCTCCACGCGGCGTCCGACCTCTTCTGCCTTGGCCAGAGCGAGGGTCTGCACATGCCGGGCGGGATCAGTCTCGGTGCAGGCCGCCTCGTCCACGCTGCTGGGGATGACATGAAATTTCAGGCCGATCAGCTGCAGCAGCTGTTTGCGCCGCGGTGATTGGGAAGCCAGATAACATGGACGATGGGGTAGATGGTTTTCAAGATACATGGTCATACCTCAAATTCATCGCTGTCTAGATACAGGGTAAAGGGGCCCTCATTGGCCAACTCAACTACCATTTCGGCACCGAACCGGCCTCTGGCGGTCCTGAATCCCAGCCGACCCAGGACTGCGAGAAAATGCTCGTAGAGCGGTTCCGCGATCTCCGGACGCGCTGCATAGGAAAAACCCGGCCTCCGACCGCGACGGCAGTCGGCGTAAAGGGTAAACTGGGAGATGACCAGCATCTCCGCGCCCACCTCCGCCGCCGAAAGATTGGTCTTGCCCGCAGTGTCGGCAAAAATCCGTAGCTGCGCGATCTTTTCAGCCATCCGCTCAGCGATCTGCGGGGTATCCTCGCTGTGGATGCCCAGAAGAATGGTCAAGCCGCGTCCGATCGCTCCGATGACTTCGTCACCCACCCTGACCTGAGAATGGGTGACCCGCTGCAATAGTGCCCGCATGAGTTCTCCTTCACCAGCGCCCGGCGTAGATGGCCAGAAGCCCCACCAGCATGTCCGCCTTGAGCACGGAGCTCGTCCACCCCCAGGTGGCGCGACCCGGCCGGCGCCATATCGCCCAAATCACCAGCAGCAGCACGGAATGGACGCCCGCCAACAGGATCAGCAGATAACCGATGCCGTAGAATCCCAGCGTCCAGGGTGCCCAGGTTACCACCAGGAGTAGCAGCAGCACGGCAGTGGCCAGCCGCCGCGCGGGGAGGAGGCCATAAACCACCGGAAGTGTCATCGCCTGTAAAGCGGCATCTCCCTCCACATCCTCCATATCCTTGATGATTTCGCGACCGAGGTGCATCAAAAAGCTGAAAACCGCGGGGATCAGGGCTCGCTGGAAATGACCAACCGCGACGCCGCCAAAAAAGAAAGCCAGCCCGGTCACCAGGCTCACAGCCAGATTGCCCCAGAGTACCGTGCGCTTGAGGCGCGCGCTGTACCAGTAGAGCAGCAGGCTGGAGGAGAGGGTGATGACCAGAGCCCAGAAATTGATCAGGAACGCCAGAACCACAGCCGCCGCAAAACAGAGCAACACAAAGAGCAAACACTCGCCTTTGGTGATCCGAGCTGAGGGCAAAGGTCGATGCGGCTTGTTGATGCGGTCGATCTCGATGTCAAAGTAATCGTTGATCCCGTTGGCTGCAGCCGTGATCAGCGCCCCGACCGCACACGCTAGGATCAACTGCCGCCAGGCTGCGTCGATGCCGCATACCGATCCCGCCAGAAAGATAGAAAGCCCGGCGATGAGGACATTCATTGGCCGGGAGAGCGCATAAAAGGCGCTCAGCGTCTCCGTCAAACGGTGGAATTCGAACCTCGACCGCGTGCTGCGCGGAGCGCTGGAGAATTCGCCCGGTGGCATGGCTTCATCCCCTCTTTCGCGGATCAATTGCTGGGGTTCTTCCAGTGTTCCCAATCCTCGTCATAGATCTCGCCACGGGCTGTGGAGTGGACGAGCTCGAGGTCGCCGGTGTCCCGCTTGTCGACAAAATAGAACTGCACCCCGCCCTGGACGGAGTAGTAGTGCCAGATTTCATAGGCGCGGTTGTCATTGCTGAACGGGAATCGTTCCACCTCGTCCGGAGCGCCATAAACCAGCAGAATGCGGCCGCGGTCGGTGCGCCATCCCTCACGAAATGAGCCGCGATACGAGGTGTTGGCCTTTTGCACCCGCGCAAGATAATCCTGCTTGTATTCATTCTCTGGCGTGCCCGGACTGGGATCGCGCCCGGACCAGAATTCCTTCATGAAAGCCCGTTTGCCCGGTAGATTGAGCTTCTTGAAGGTGTTGCGCTCCTCCTTGGTCGAGATATAGCGGGTGTAGTCAAACTCCTGGTTGATCTCCTTCTCGCCCATCGTCTGATAACGATCGGCATCGATGCCGGCGCTGCCTGCTCCCTTAATCTCCTCCGGCTTTTGCAGAGGGGCGGCTGCCTCTCCGGCAAAATCCCCCTCGCGATAGACAAAAAACTTACGCAGACCCGTTGCCTTCAACCCGGTCTCCAGGTCGGTCACCTCTTCCACCACCCGATAGGCGCCCGAGACCAGGGTGACCACGTTGATCCCCGTCACCTCGACGGCGGAATCGCCCGGCTTGTTGCGCATCCGCGGTGCTACCTCCTTGACCGCTTGACCCTCGGCATTGTAGATTTTATAGGCAACACGGTATTTACCCCCGCTGTCACTGCTGGCCGGAGCCAGATGGTAGATTTCGGAATAAAGATAAAGAATGGGCAGCCCGAGACCAAAGAGTCCCGAGGGATTGGGCGTAACCTGAAATCCGTTCTTGAAAAAGGGGGATGCGGTGGTATCACGAATGATAGATCCACTAATGTGAAGATCGCTGAGCTCGAGGCCCGGTCCCTTAAAGGCCGCAATTTGCAGGGGAAAGCGGTAGGTTCCCTTTGCGGTTCCACTATGGAGATCCTCGATCGTGAAGGCGAGCGTATAATCGCCGTCCGGCAGGATAAAATGGTTCAGGCAAAAGAGACTCTGGTCCCCGCTGATATCGGCCAGGCTGTCGACGTAATTGACATTCCGCCAGATCTTCGAACCCACCAGCGAGTCCTGGCGAAAAACCTCGGCGGTCGCCTTGAACTCCGCCTTAAAGCGCCCCTGATCCTGAAGGTAGGTCAGCTGCTTCCGCGGGATGACTGCATAGAGCTCACAATAGGTAAGGCTATCCGAATAATACGAGCGGGCATAATCGATGTTGAAGCGGAATTGCGGCTCTGACTTCTGCGTCTCCTGACCAGCAGCCGGCTGCAGCAAGGCAGCCAGAGCGAGAAAAATCCCTGTGATGGCTGGACGCCATTTGATCTTAACCCGCATGACTCCTCCTTAATTGACTGGCGCAGCGCCGGCCTCAGGCACCAATTGATCGTTTTTCATTGGATCGAAACGGACGGAGACCAGTTTGGAGATGCCCTGTTCCTCCATCGTGACGCCGTAGAGCTGGTCGGCTGCGCGCATGGTGAGCTTGTTGTGCGTCACGACGATAAATTGGGTATTTTGGGAAAATTCACGCAAGGCATGTGTGAAACGCTGGACATTCTGATCATCGAGCGGAGCGTCCACCTCGTCAAAAATGCAGAAGGGGCTCGGCTTGACTAGATAAATGGCGAAAAGCAGCGAGATGGCGGTCAGCGACTTTTCTCCGCCCGAGAGTAGGCTCAAAGCCGCCGGCTTCTTGCCGCCCGGGGTGGCGAAGATTTCGATCTCCGATTCGAGCGGATCAGCCGTCTCCTGTAATACCAGACTGGCCCGGCCGCCAGCAAAAAACTTGCTGAAAACCTCAGCAAAATTCCGCTGCACCTGCTCGAAGGTCTCGAGAAATTTCTGCCGCGCGGTCGTGTTGATAATCTCAATCGTGTCCGTGAGATTTTTTCGCGCCTTGATGAGATCATCGCGCTGGGTCTGCAAGAATTCAAGCCGTTCTTTCTCCTGCTCATACTCCTTGAGGGCAAGGAGATTGACCGGTCCCACCTCCTTGATGCGCTCACGCAGACTCTCGAGCTGCTGGCGCACAGTATCTGCATTGAACTCAGGTTCCGCTGCCTGCCGCTGTGGTTTGTATTCGAATTCCGTCCACATCCGTGCCTGCAGATTCTCCGCCTTCAGCTTCAGTTCGGAAACCCGCAACTCGATCTGATGCGCAGACTCGGAGAGCAAGTCGAATTTGCTACGCGAAGAACGGATCAGCTTTTCCGCCTCCGCTACCCGCGTGTTGGCCTGGTACTGCTGCTCTTCCAGTTCGTCGAGCACCGCCTGCAATTCGAACCGGCGGGCCTGCTGCCTGCGAACCTCCTCGTTGTAGTGCTCGTTGACCTCGCCCAACTCCTGGATCTCGGCCGCCGCCTTTTGGCTCTCTTCGAGACGCGACTTAATCAACGACTCGGTCTCGGCTATCTGCTGGCTGAGGGCATCGCTCTCACGGCGCATTGCCTCAAAGTCACTCTGTAGCCGGGCGACCTCCACGTTCAACTCGCGTGCCTCTTTTGCAGCCAAATCGACCCGTTGCTCGATCCCCTTGATCTCCTCGCCCAATGCTGCAGCCTTGAGGGCATTCTCCTTGCGCTGCATCTGCAAATCATCGGCGCCCAGGCTTTGCAGCTCCAGATTGTGGCCAAGCTGACTCAATTCTCCGATCAGCCGCTGTTTCTCGCTCTCGCGCTTGGCCCGGCTCTCGCTGAGCGCCTGCTCCTCGAAGGTCTGGCGACCCAGCTGAATCCGCAACGAACCCAGCGCCTGTTCCGCTTCCAGGATATCCTTGCGCAGTTTCTCGGCTTCGATCTTGTTTTCCTGGATTTCGGTTTCACGTTGAGCCAATTGGATCCGGCGTGCCTCGGCAGCCTGGTTCAACTTTTCAAGCTCTTTGATCAATCCACCCAGCTGCTCCTGCCGGCCGACGAAATCGGATTGGCTCTTGCTTAGCACTCCGCCGCGGATAAAACCGCTATGCGCCAGAACTTCGCCGGACAGCGTCACGACATTGTAGGACTGGCCCCGCAATGCCGCGAAGACCCGATGCGCCGTCTGCAGATCCTGGGTGACGATGAAGGGGCCCAACACATGACGGACCAGGCCCTGAAACCGCTCTTCACAGGAGACCAGTTCATCGGCCCAACCGATCACCCCCAAATCCGACAGAGTCGGCCGCTCGCGCAGACTCTCGCCCATCTCCAGCCGCGGCGCAAAAGTGACGATGCCCCGCCTCTCCTCGCGCAGCAGCCCAATGCCGTTGAAGGCCATGGTGGACTCCTCCACCACCAGATAGGTGGCCGCCTCCGCCAGCGCCGCAGCGATGGCGGTGCGATGCTGATTCTCGACCCGGATGATATTGGCCAGTGGCCCGTGGGTGGCAAAACCTTCCTTCTTTAGGGTTGCGAGAAAACGCACACCGGCGGGATAATCCTCAAAGGTATCGATCAGCCGGCGCACCATCTCGGCTTGATGACCGAGCACCTCGATCCGGCTGCGATCCTGGGATTCAGCTTTTTGCAGTGCCTCAAAGAGCCGCTTCGCCTCCTCCTCTCGTCGGCTGATTTCAACTAAACGCTGCTTGCTTTTGCCGAGCGTTTCAACCAGACCCGCCTCTTCTGCACGACTCGCGGCGAGGATCTCCGTCAACTCCGCTGCGCGGGCCTCTTCGCGCGCCGCTTCGTTTTCCAGCTGCCTGATGCGTTGGCTGAGGTTTTCTTCGGTTGCCTTGAGGCGTTCCCCCTCATTCTGCTTCCGGCTCAGTTCTTCGGTGATCCGCAGCACCTGAGTCTCCGCTTCGCGGGCGAGAACACGCTGCGTCTCGAACTGGATGCGGACCGCTTGATACTCCGCGTTTTTCTTCTCATACTCCGCGCGCTTTTCTTCGAGATGGTGTTCTGCCACACGCAGCCGCTCCCGGGTGGTGTTGTACTTTTCCTGCAATTCCACCAGCCGGGCCTCAAACAGCTCTTTCTCCTGGCTGGACCGCACACCGGCCTCTTCCAGGGAGCGGATGCGCTCCTTGTTGACCAGAATCCGCTCCTCAAATTTCTGGATTTCACGGGCCAGGTCGGAGACCGCGCGCTGGTTTTCGAGCAATTTTTTCTCAATTTCAAGCAGCTGGGCGCGCGTGGCCTCATAATCGGCATCCTGGCTGGCGAGCAAACTCGAGGCACCTTCCCGCTCGTCCTTGATCAAGCCCAGCTTGACTTCGGCAGGCTCGAGCTCATCCAGAATCTGGCTAAAGTCGTGATTCGCCAGCTTGATTTCCTGGTCGCGCAGCTCGGTGATAATCTCTTGATAACGCTCCGCCTTGGCCACCTGGCGTCGCAACGAGCGCACATTCTTTTCCACTTCGGACATGATGTCCTCGATGCGGATCAGATCCTTTTCGGTCGATTCAAGTTTGCGGAAGGTGGCCTTGCGTCGCAGCTTGTATTTTGTGATCCCTGCGGCCTCTTCGAAGATGTGCCGCCGTTCATCTTCCTTGCCGCTGAGGATGCGCTCAACCTGAGGCAGCTCGATCACGGAATAGGTATGCGGACCGGCTCCCGTATCCATGAAAAGATCCAGAATATCCTTAAGGCGGCAGCTGTTGCCGTTGATGAGGTACTGGCTCTCGCCGGAACGAAACAGCCGGCGCGTGATAATAACCTCGGCATAATCTATCGGCAAGGTGTTGCCGCTGTTCTCGATCTTCAGCGAGACCTCGGCCATGCCGACGGGTTTGGCTGTGGCGGTACCGTTAAAGATCACGTTGCCCATCACTTCGCTGCGCAAGGCGCCACTCTTCTGCTCGCCCATGACCCAGCGGATCGAATCGACAATATTGCTCTTGCCGCAGCCGTTTGGGCCGACGATACCGGTTATGCCGTCATGCATCTTGAGATGCGTCTTTTTGGCAAAAGACTTGAAACCGACTATAGTTAGTTCTGAAAGGTACACACGGCCCCGTCAATATTGGTTGGATTAGTCATCGAATAAATCCTGAACACGTTACATCTCCAGCATGCGATGATCCGGGCGCTTTTTAAAGTCCCAGGAGAGCCCGATAATAAGCGGCATAGGCAAGCATCGCACGGGATTGCTCCAGGTAAAGCCCGATCACCAGGGCGATAATGCCGGCGGCAGCGATCACCACCAGCAGGGTTTTAAGGAAAGAAATCTGTAAAATCACGCGCGTGCCACGCAGGGCGCGCAGGAAAAACCAGACCAGGATGAGCACAAAGTAGATCAGCGCCGCCATCACCAGATTTGATTGTGTCAGAATCCGGAACAGTACGACCGCCAGCGGCAGGGCGAAGATGAAATTGGCTGGCACCCAGAAAGTAAAGGTGACAATCTGGCTGAAACGCAGATAACGGTGCTGTCCAAAGACGACCATTTTGTAAACCAGACTCTGCAGCAGTGCGATTCCGATCATCAGCCCGGTGAAGACGAAAATCATCCGTTCGGGATGCCAAATCAGAAGGATGGCCTGATCTTTGGCCGTTGCGCCCGGAAAGAACCAGGTAAGAATTTCATCGAATAGGCTGTTCTCGCGCAGAAAAAAGACCAGGCTTGCCAGAAGAGTGCTCATCGTCAAAAAGGAAGCCAAACCTACCACCCCGGTTAAAAAAGGGTTGACCTGGCGGTTCTCGATCAGATCCATGTAGAAACCGTGCGGATAGACGAACACGCGGTGCAGGTAATGGCTCATGCGCTTGTCGCGGCGAATATAAAAGAGCAGCAAAACGATCAAGGCGATGCTGACAATCTGAAAAACCGCCGGATCGTCGACGGTGAGATCGGCTGGCAACAGCTCGGGCATGGCCGTGCCGGTGAAAGCCGCTTTGGTCACCTGCCAGGCCAGGCGCTGCTGTCCTGCAGCATCTAGCAGGCCGCAAAGATAAAGGGGGCTGTTCAGGCGTGGACCCCAGTAGGTATGCGGACTCTCGCCGCTCCAGTCGCGCCAGGGCGTGACCAGCAACCCGGCCGCCTCACCCAGCCGTTCCGTCTCGAGAATGGCCATTTTCAAATAATAAGCCTGGTTCTGCTGCGCAGAGCGGTCGTTGGCACTACGGATCGTCATGGGCGAAGCGAACTGCAGCAGATAACTTCCCGGCGCGCGCCAGGAACCGGCCTTGAAGGTGGCGATTTTTTCGGGAGGCACCTCAACGATTTCCAGATCAACCGGCAGAGAGCCGGTGTTCCGATTGCGGCCGCGAACACCGGCATAAACCGGCCGGCTATCGAGGGTGCGGGCGATGGCGGCAAATTCGCGCAGAAAAGTCTCCGCCTGGCGGTCGCCGGGATTGTATCCGGTGCCCAGACCCCAGGCGGCAATGCAGGGATGATCCCGGAAGGCGAGAATCAGATCGGTGAGCGCCTTTTTAGCTTTCATCCGGATCACATCATTATCGAGATGCGCCGAGGGGATATTGGCCATGGGAATCTCGGCCATCACGGCCAAGCCGAGACTGTCGCAGCGGCGGAGAAAGGATTCGCCGGGAATGCCGCCGGGCAGACGCACCGTATTGGCTCCAAGTTCAGTAATCCCCTGCAGGTCCTGTGCAATTTGCTGTTCCTGCTGGGCCGGGGTCAGCAGCACGTGTGTCGCATCCTCCACCCATTCGACGGCGCGGTAACGGAAGCCGCCACTCTTGCCGCGGCTTGCTTCCAGCCATTGCCGGGGCTGTGAGAGCGCGAAATAGACGGATGCGCGGTCCACCACCACACCACCTTCCAGGAGTTGCACAACAACGCGGTAACGCTCAGGCGCACCTGGCCGCCAGAAATGAAAGTCGGGAATCACGGCCGGAGCCTGAAGGGTTGCCGTGTCGCTTGAAGCTGGATTCAACGGCAGCAGCGGGGAGGTGTAGACCGGCAGGGCGGTTTGGCTGTCGAGGATCTCCACCGCTCCGCGCAGCTTTGAGAGTGCAGCAAGCGTGAGGCTGTCCGGCTTGCCCAACAAGACCGTTGCGCGGACAGCGATATCCAGGGACCCAAACCCTGCGCTCTCCCCCGGAGTCAGAGTGATCGCAGCGACAAAGGGAGTTGCACCCTTCCGCAGGACGACAGGCCGGAAGAGGCCATTACCCGAAAGGGGTATACCGCGGTTGCGCACCAGCAACGGCACGCTGCGGCGATAATCCAGCCGGCAATCCATCTGCACCACCAGTTCATTCTCCGCGTTGACGAAGAGATCCTTGTCGCTCAGCGTCACCGTTAAGGGTGCTGTGCCGGCGGAATGGATTGCGATGATCTTTTTGTTCAGATAAATCGTGCTCGAGCCGTCTATGCCGTTAAAAGCCAGCTCGTAGGCATTGGCGATCATGCTGCTGTCGAGCGAGAATCTTCTGACAAACATGAATTGATCGCGCAGCCGCAGGGGCGCCGGCAACTGGAATCCCTGCCATTCGCCGCTGCCACCAATCTGCATGGTCCAGACGCCGTCGAGCGGCATCATGGCACGGCGCCCCAAGGTGTCCTGTTGCAACTGCGAGAGGCCGTAGCGAATTTCAACCGCAGCGCTCTTTCCAGCAATGATCAGCCCCGAAACCAGCCAGATCCAAAGGGTATATTGACCGATGCGTTTCATATTTTCATCGCCTTGATCGCTGCATGGACCGCATCAAGCAGGGGTCCCGCCGAGACGGGACGCTGCACAGCCGCCCGCATCCAGGCATCGGGAGTCAGCATTCCCAGTCGGCACATCCGCTCCATCTCCTGTCCAAGATTCCGGCCTTGCAGATAATCTTCAATCTGAAAACTGATAATATGCCCAAGGGCGTAATCGGGAAGATAAAGCCCGCTATCAATTAAATGCGAGTAGATCGCCAGCAGCACCACATCGCGGCTGCCGATGAGCGGTGCAAAATAACGGTTCCAGACCTGGCCAGCGATCTCCAGAACGGCGCACTTCAGCTCCGCGGGTGTTGCGGCGGGGTGATCGTACATCCAGTGCCAGACCTTTATATCGACCAGACCGACCGCGGCGATTTCACAGGTGGCCCAATAGGTGTCGAGGGCGTGCAGATAGCCGGCCTGTGGATCAGCAGCGGTCAAGCCGAGCAATTCGAGGTCGCGGCGCTGGAAGACAAAGGCAAAAGCCTCGGTGAAGGCGGTATTGGGCACGCCGGCCAGCAGGGTGTGATCCATCCTGTTGAGCGAAAAGACCTGCTCGACGCAATGGCCAAGCTCATGAACGGCGATGTTGTACCCCTTGTAACGCATACCCTCAGCAGGGATCCGGGTACGCAGATGGGCGTTGTCCTCACGGCGCATCGCGCCTAAGGCATGGCCCGCGCCGCGCGAGGGATCAACTGTGATCTTGGAGGCAAGCCAGGCCGCGGTCGCCGGAGCAAAATCCAGTCCGGTCAGGAGTTGCGGCAGGTCGGCTTGAAACGCTGCGGTGGTCGGATAGCGGCCGCTGACGATCTGATCGAGGCGGGCTTCGTCGTAGATGCTCTTCGGCTTGAATCCATTGTACCAGATGTCAAAGGGTTCGAGCTTGCGGCCGAGACGGCGAGAAATTAGCCGGGCCACCTCCCGGGCGGCCGCATCGGTGAGCACCCGCGTCAACAGAGCCTCAAATTCCGCCTCCGGGATCTCCCGATCGCGATCGAAACGCCGGACGATTTTGGTCGGCTCGCCAGGATAATAGGGATCACTTTTACGCTCCGCCTGAAAAATAGCCAGCAAATGGGCATAACGCACATCGGGCTCCGCAACAGTTGCCGTCATCCGACCATCCACCAGCACCGTGTTTGAGTAGGGAGCCCAGACCGCCGTCGGGGAGTCGATAACCTCCTGGGGGATTTCCTGGCGGATGATGCGTTCCATCACGCTGGTGATCAGGCGCTGGCGTGCCAGTCCCCCCGGCACATCATACTGTCCTTTTAGTTCATCGCGCAATCCCCAATGGGTGATCAGTTTTAGCCCTTCAGGAAAGAGGTGATTCCCCTTCTCATCGAGCAAGCCGTGCAAATAAATATTATAGTTAGAGATATAGTCATCGGCCTGAACATAAGAACGGGTGGCCTCCTGAAGCACCTCCGCAGGGACCCTGGTATTGAACTGGTTAACCAGACGCATCTGCGCCCAATCTGTCCGGCTCCAGCCGGGGCCCTGCTGCAGCCGTTCCTTGAGGGAATAGAGCGGAAAATTAAGCAGCGCCGCGAAAGCAATCTTGCTGCTAAAAAGATCCTCGGATAGGTGTGCAAAGGGACTATATTCGGCGAAAAGGTAATCGACGGGCAAGACGGGGCCGAAATCGAGTTGCAGCGGACGACTGAAATCGCGGCCTACCTCGTGTGCGTGGCCGTAAAGTGATTCAAGGTTACCTTCGTAACGAGCAAGGAGAGCCGCGCGTGCGCTGGAATCTGCAGCAAAATGGTTGAGACAGAAATTGCTGAATTCCGCGGCCTGTCCGTCATCGACCCGCCACAGTGCGGCGGCCTGACGTACCCCCTGCTCAATGCGGATGTGCTGTCCGGAATCGTACCGGCTTTTCAGGAGGGCGATGGTTTGGTCAACCACCGCGTCGGAGAGCCCAGCCGCCCGGGCAAACGGTGCAAACAGGCTCATTGCGATCATCCCCGCCACCATCAGATGGAGCGCAGCGGCGTTCTTCTTCGCGGTCATGGACATGGATATCCTCATCCAGGATTGCATCGAATTGTATCAGATAACCATAAAGGTATTCAAAATCAGGGACATTTCAAAACAAAATATCGGCAGCTCCGGGCGGAACCGGAAAAGGGGGCAGGAAAAGCGGAGGCTATCGGGGGCTGATGCCCTCCTCGCTGATGCCATGCACAAAATAGTCGGGATCGTCTAGAAAACAATAAAAGATGACGATAAACGCAATCGACGCCTCCACCATCAGGTCCTTATCCTTGTATAATTCATGCAACTTTTTTCTGCGGATCTGGCGGTCGGGCTCGTGGAAATATTCCACCAGCAAACCATCCAACCGCTTCCCCAGCACCGGCGCGGTAACCGCATCGATCCCGCCTTCATGCACATAGATCATGGTTTCGATGATCAGCTCCCGTATCCGGCTAATGTCGGTCTGATGGTAGGAAAAAATGTGCAGAGCTATTCTTTGGGCCTCCTTGATGCTGGCGCGCAAAAGCGCCTCAAACAGGTTATGGCTGATGGCATCATCCACGGCCGCTTTCCGTTGCCTAACGAGGGAGATCAACACAATATTTTTATAAAGTTGATACAGGCGCTCGGAGCCATCCATCCCCGTTCGTACAGCGTGTGGCGCCTCCGGTCTATAACGGTGGTAGTTGGGCAGAAACATCATTTGAAAGAGCTGCTCAAAAAAATCGACCTGACTGAAGGTGTCTTTCAAATCCATGCGCATATCGAGCGTATTGTCGAGCCGATCAGCCAGCTTGACGCGTACGGCTTCCGGGGTACGGCAGGCCTGTGTTAGCATCCGGCCAATGTAGCGGTAATAGCTTTCGCCGGGCTGCTTGGTCAGCCAATACAACCGCTCTGTCAAAAACCAGCGTTCATCCTCTGGCAGCCTGGCCATGATGCTGCGCAAGGGGGCATCCACCAATTCTCCAAAGTCGGCCGGCTTGCTGGCGGGGGGAAAATCTTCGAAGCGATCATGGAGCAGGGTGGCCATGAGATCCACATGCAGGATGGAGGTCATGCTACGCGAGAGCAGGGCGGTTGCACGCAGGGGGTGGATGATCGCCTGTGCCCCCAAGCGCCGCCGCTTGCGGCCGTAGACCTGATCGATGTAGGCCATGGTCTCGATGATGATCTCCTGCACGGCTCGGGTCGGCTTGTGCTCGCCGAGAACGATCTCCAGGACGCTGCGCCAATCGGTCGGTTTGACGACCAGCAAATAGTTCAGATCGGCCGACAGCCTTAAAAAGAGATTCAGATCGTAAAGAATCATATTGATCTCCTGCGAACGTGATGCCCTTGCCTATTCAGGCAGCGCCTCTGCGGCGCGCCGCAATGCATTCCAGCGGTCCTGATCGCCTGCAGAAAGCAGGTCGAGGCATTCGAGCAGTGATTTGCGGTCGGCACGCCGGTACAAATCCTCCGCCCACTCCGCTAGGATGGCCGTCTGTTCAGCCTGCTGCGGCGGATCGAGAAGGTCGAGGCCAGCCATTTCCTCGATCAGACGGCGGCTCGCAGGCCAATCGCCCTGCATCCGGTGCTTCCGCAGCCCCTGGAAGAAGGCCGCGCGGCAGTTCTGCGCCAATTCTTTCATATCCCGATAGCGGTAGGTGCCGTCGGCAAAAACCGAAAAGGCCCTGTCGTACTCCCCGTTCTGAAAAAGCGTCCGGCCCCAGCGGAAATAGAGATCCTGCTCGAACTGGATGTTGGACCGCGAGTCCCGGTTGAAGGCCTGGGCCAGCAAAACAAAGGCATAGGCCGAGGCAAAGTCGTTCTCGCGTTGTGCAAAGTAGGCACGATTATAGGCCAGCAGCCCCAACAGCTCGGTATTACTGATGCGCCGGCCGCGGGAATTTTCGTATGCATAAATGCGGTCCAGTCCAATCTGCGCGGCGCGGTTCTTCGGATAATACCCGAGCAGATAGGCGGAGTATGCTCTGAGATTGCGCATGATATTAAAGCCCATGGGCGAGGTGTTTTCCACCGTGACGGTCTGGGTGAAATCGGCAAAAATAGTATAGACATGGCTTGGGGTCTCAAAGGCTTCGGTTCTAAATCCCAAATCGTCGCAGACCAGATTGTAAAGGATCGTACCGGCTACGCAGTTGTATTTCTGGCGGCGCACCACATCCAGCAGCGTCGTCGCCTCCTCCTTGTACTCGCGCAGACAGAAGGAATGGAGGTAACTGAAGATAGTCGAGGCGGATTCGAGGCGCTGGAAAGGATCAAGGTGGCACCCTCGCAGCCGTTCGAGCAAATCGTCATACCAGGAAAGACAGCTTCGCAGGCTATCCTCCACCGTCGCCCCGGAGAGGATAAAAGCGGCCTGGATCAGCGAATAGTCATCGAGACGGCCATCTGCGATATCACCATCCAGCCTGACCAGCAGCGGCGGTGCCGTCGCGGCGGAATCGGCCGAGATGGGCGCTGCCGCAAGAGCGGCTGCGAAAATCAGCATGAGGAAAAGGGCGGGCACGCAGCGTTCAAGCCTATCTGGGCAGCTGTTGCAACCGCGCTGCGTCTTTTTCTCCCTGTCGCCCATAACCGGACTCGCTTCTCTATTGAACCGGGAAAAAAACAAAAATCAGGGGATCCCAGATCATATGCGAGATCAACACGGGCAACAGTGCACCCCGCCAGGCATACAGGGCCCCCCAATAGAGTCCGCAAGTAACCGCCGCCAGGAGCAAGACCAGGTTGCCGGTGGCGAAGTGAACGGCCGTATAGAGAAAAGTGGTGAGGAAAAAAGCACGCCAGCGGCCCAAGCGGGTGCTGAACCTGTTCTGCACCAGCCCCCGCCAAAAGAATTCCTCGCCGAAGCCGATCGGGAAAAAAAGCAGCAGGGCGATCCAGTGCGGCGCCAGACTGCCGCGGTTGCCATAGATCGACGCCAGGTTTTCCGGCCGGCTGGAGATGAGCTGCGGCAGCAGTCTCTCCCCGAGCACGAGCACCTGGTTGCCGATCCAGAACACGCCGTAAAGCACCAACGCCGAGACCACACCAATCAGCACGTTGCTCCAGCGCCACTCGCCCTTCTCCGCGAAAGGCTTGCCGATCCAGAGCACGATCAGCGAGAGCAGGCTCGTGCTGAAGGCCATCATCAACCAGAAATTGAAGGGCCGGAGAACAAACATCACATACCAGAGCAAGAACGCCAAGGCAATGGAAAAATAGAAAACACCTTTTTTCATCGGCGCAATTCCCTTAAAAGAGAACCCCGATCGCCAGGGCGGCGATAAAGAGCAAGCTGAACATCATATGGTGCTGCGCCGTGGCGGCATCGATGCCGGCGAATTTTTCGATCGGCATGTGCGGCTTCGCATGCACCCTGCGGATGTTCCGCAGCGCGACCGGCAGCGAAAGAAAAGTGAGCAAGCCCCAGGGCGTCAAGCCGGCGAAGAGGATGAGCCCGGCTACGGTCAGAAAAGACCCCAGAACCAGGAGATAATACATCCACTGCGCCCCGCGCTCGCCGATGATGATGGGCACCGTCTTGATTTCCACCGCGGCATCGAAGGGGATATCGCGTAAATTATTGCTGTGCAGGATGGCGTCCACCAGCAAGGCCGCCGGCAGGCCATAAAGCACCGGGGTCCAGGAGGGATAGCCGGTTTGGACTGTATAAGCGCCCAGGGGGATCAGCAATCCAAAGGCGAGAAAAACCCCAATATCCCCCAGGGCATGATACTTGAAATTGAAGGGCGCCATCGTGTAAAAAAAACCCAGGACAAAGCCGGCCGCAATCAGCCAGAGCAGCGGAAATGGATTGGGGACATGAAGAACCAGATAGAAGCCGATCAGACCAGCCGCGGCATAAAGAATCAGGGCCCACCGCAGCATCTCCGTTGGCGTCATCTTTTGGGAGACCAGCATGCCGCTCGAGCCATAGGTCCCCTCCCGATCGACATGCCTTTTGTAGTCAAAATAATCCGAAAGGGTGTTGGCACCGGAATGGACGATAACACACCCGAGCACGGTCAAGCCGAAGTGGAGCCAGTTGACAACCAGGCCGGGGGCGATGCTGAGAGCGGTCAACAGCCCGAAAAAGGGCGGCAAGACGCTGACCGTATAGGACCAGGGCCGCGTGGCCAGAAAATAGGTTTTGATCGTCGCCATAAAAGTTCCCTGAACGTTAAAGAGAGGACGCCCGGCTGGCCGCCGGTTTGTTCGCGCTGACCAGATGGACCATACCAAAAAAGAACCTCCGAACCCGGACCTGCCCATAACCGGTACGCTGCAGCAATTCAGTGAAATCGGGCACGCTGCGGAAAGTGAAGATGGAGTTGAAGAGATAACGGTAAGGTCGAATCCGGCCCGTCAATATGAAACCGAGAAAGGGGAAGACCAGGGCGTTGTAGCTCTTGAGCACCGCCCTGGTCAACCAGTTCCCTGGAAGGAAAAATTCGAGCACATGAATCCATCCCCCGGGCTGCAATAGGCGCAAGGCTTCGCGCATCTCCTCTTCCAAATGGATGAAATTGCGCACGCCGAAAGCGCAGGTAATCGCTGCAAAGCTGGCGTCGCGAAACGGCAGCCGGCCGACAGCGCGCACCATGGCGATGCGCCCATTCCAGTCCGAAAGCTTGTCGCGCCCCTCGAAGAGCATAGTCTGGGAGGGATCGGAACCGATCACCCGCGCCCCGGGTGCCACCTGTGCGATGGCGCGTGCCATATCCCCCGTGCCGCAGGCCAGATCGAGCACCAAGGTCGCTGCCGAGCCCCTCATCTCCCGCACGACGACCGTAGCACTCTTGCGGCGCCAGCGCAGGTCCAGACCCACTGTGGCAATGTGGTTGAAGGCATCATACCCCCTGATGAAGGGCCCCTCGAATTTGAAACGGGTGTAATGACTTTTTGGGGGCATGCCCTGGCCTCGTGCTTCTCTTCTCCTGATGATTACGGCTGCTTTTTCGATACCGCCTCGGCGTACTCGATGACGCCATCGACGTACGAGTCGAGCGGATTATAGGCCTGAAGGGCGCGCCGCCGCGATTTTTCATGGGTGCCATAGCCATTTTCGTGGAGAAAATTGGCGATGGAGAAAATGGCATCCGGCCAGGTGCACAGATCGATCCGGCCATCGCCGTTGCCATCCCGGGCAAATTGCATGGAACTCGGCATGAACTGGACATAGCCGATCGCTCCCCCCCACGATCCCCGCAGTCGGGTTGCATCAACCCCCTTCTCCTTGCTCACCCGCAGCAGGGCTGCGAGGTTGACCACAGCACTTCGTTTCAGTCGTTCCAGACGCCGCGCCTCGGCCTCGCTGATCCGCAGCAGCGACGAATCCGCTTCGCCGCGACTGATCAGATCACAAACCGCCAGATCACGCGCCTGGTCAAGATAAAGAATCTGCCCTAGCAGCACATTAAAGATCAAATGGTTGCCGACAAATTCACCGAGGCCCGATTCCCACATCAGGATGGCGACAATATCCTTTTGCGCTACCCCAAATTCGGCAGCGGCTTTGTCCAGTATGCTCCGCTGCTCGGCGAGGAATTCAACTCCGGCCTTGATCCGGCGCGGTTTCAAAAAGATCTTGCGATAGTCCGCATGCTCACGATTCTGAATCGCCACGCTCTGCGGGGTCGCATACTTGATCACATTCTCGGCGTAAACTTCGGGAAGCAGTTTGCCCAATTGCTCACGAAATTCCTGCTCGCTGACCGCCAGGCCCTTGCCGCTCGGGGAAGCCAGGGCCTTCAGCAGCGCCGCCACCGCGGCATTGGCCGGCTTGTCGCCGGCGAATACGGCCGCCTCTGACAAACGCCAGCCCGCAATTGCCGACTGCGCCGTCCGCGAAAGTTGCTCTCCGCCGCAGCCGGACTCCCTCAGAGCCAGGCTGCACAATACAAATATAAAAACAAACCTGTTGCGCTCCCAAACCCCACCCATGATGCCTCCCGACCGATGCAGCTACGGTTGTAAGGGATTTTTCCCGCGCGTAGCCGCGGGCAATGCCCAGTCTACATTTTCTTTGATGCGCATGAAGCTCATGCCCTGATAGAGGGGTCGCTTGCCAAGCTTGGCAATATACTCCCCAAAGGGTTCGTCGATGACCTTTCCGTCGCTCATGCTGGCATGCCGGAACCATGTCCGGCCCTCCCGCTTGATAATCAGCAGCATGTGCGCCGAAAAAATATCCGGCTTGTCCTGGATGAGGGCGACCACATCGCCGCTCTTCAAGTTTGCCTCATGCGCCGCCAGCCGGTCGAGCGGAATATAGGGGACGGTCGCCGTCCGGTCCGGCAGGACGGCCGGAAGGTTGGTGATGCCCTTGCGTTGGAAGAACGCCCCATGCCGGATCGTCCGGGTCGATTCAACCACGTCGCCGCCGCCCACCTGACGGGTCACCTCGTCCAGACACCAGCGGTTCTCGGGCAACCAATCGACCATGGTATAGTGGTTGCGCGTCGCCATGCTGATATAACCGTTCCGGTAGCGGATATGCTGCAGGACGTTGAACATCTCTTCGTAATTGCGCGAGAGGGCCATGGCGATGACAATTTCACAATAGGTCATACAGTTGATCTGTCGCAGATTCAACAAGGGTTCGTTTTCATACCGGCCGTTCTCGCCCTCTCCTTCGCATACCAGCGAATAGGGTGCACCCAGGAAGCGCTCCGAGAAGTAGACCATTTTTTCAGCATGAGACCAGTCATATCCCGCGACGCGGCGGATATCCTGATCGATCGCCGCCGGTGGCAGGGTATAGTAGAGCGTGTCACTGGCGTGCGCGCAAGTCATCAGCAGCAGCAAAGCCGGCAGAATTCGCATGCACTTCCTTTCACAAAATCGCCTGTATATATTTTTCCATAATACTCAAATCTGGCCTTTTTTGCAAGGAGATTATCCACTGCGCTGCGGCACCTGGCTAAAAAACTGACTATCATCCTCAGTTTTCTGAGAGCCCGCTCTTTGTCCCCGGCCCAGGCGGAACCGCCTTGTGGATCAGCGACAATTAGCATTGAAATTATTATACTTGTGCAAGTACGATCCTTCCTCTGGCTGACGGATTTGGCCTTTATGGCACGTCATTTGCATTTCAGTGACTGTAATCATTGGGTTGCAACCTTCCTAATTGGTATCCGGATCACAAGGAGAACCTGCTATGCGCCGATATGCGGCCCTCTTTCTATGCGGATTGTTCATCTCGTCGTGGAGCTGTTCCCGCGATTTTGCCCCGGTTGCGCCGCGTCAGAATCCGCCCGGCCGGCCGCTCACAACACAGGAGGCCGGACTCTCGCAAAGCAGCAACGAATTCGGCTGGCGCCTACTCAAAAGGATCGCCGCGGAGCACGACCAGCAGAACACCTTCATCTCACCCCTCAGTGTCACCCTCGCTCTCGCTATGGCCTATAACGGCGCCGGCGGCGAGACCGAGACCGCCATGCGCACCACCCTCGGCTTCTCCGGATATAGCCGGGATGAACTCAATACCGCCCTCTCCGGACTCTCCAGCATGCTGATGAGCCTCGATTGGTCGGTCCAGTTCCGGATCGCCAATGCCATCTGGTACCGTCAGGGGGTGCAGGTCAAGCCCGATTTCATCTCCCGCAACCGGCTCGCTTATAATGCAACCATAGAACCTCTAGATTTCAACGCCCCACAGGCGCTCTCGATCATCAACGACTGGGTCAGCAACAAGACCAACGGCCGTATCCAGAAGGTCATCGACACGATTGACTCCGATTTGATGATGCTCCTACTCAATGCAATCTATTTCAAGGGCGACTGGACCACCGAATTCGACCCCGCAGAAACCAGGCCGGACCATTTTTTCCTGGCCGACAGTAGCCAGACCTCCTGCCGGATGATGCAATTGACCGAAACCCTCCCCTATTTCGAAAATGAACTTTTCCAGGCGGTGGATCTGCCCTATGGAGACGGACCGTTCGCCATGGCTGTCTTTCTGCCCAGGACCTCACTGGACGACCTCATCAGCCGTCTCGACAACACGGCCTGGGAGGAGTGGCACGCCCGCTTCAACCGGCAAAAGGGTACCCTTCAGCTGCCCAAGTTCAAGCTCTCCTGCGAGGTCATCATGAAAAATGCCCTCAAAGCGATGGGCATGGCGGTCGCCTTTGACGACCAACGCGCCGATTTTTCCGGAATCAGCACCATGATGCCGTTGTTTATCAGTTATGTGAAACACTGCTCCTTCGTCCAGGTAGACGAGGTGGGCACCGAGGCCGCTGCCGTGACCGTGGTCGGCGTCGGCACAACCTCGATCGGAGGGCCCGGCGGATTCTTCATGCGCATCGACCGCCCCTTCCTAGTGGTCATTCATGATCACCACAGCCGGACTGCTCTCTTTATCGGACGCATCTATCGCCCAGAATGGGATTAGCTGCATGCACTCGATTCCGGAGTTGGCCAACCGCTTTCGTCACCGTGCGGCGCAGGACAGGCCAAGCAGCTCTGACCTCTGCACCAAACCAGGGAGTACTGTTATGAAACGATCATTGATAATTACCAGCATGCTCGCCGCCATGCTGCTTCTGCTTCCCGGCACACCATCCCGGTTAGCGGCCCAGGATGCGAGCGGCAGCCCGACCCTGCTCCCGGAAAAGGGCTCCATCAGCGGCCGCGTCACCGGCATCGATTCCAGCCTCATCGGCATCGCCTCGGTCACGGCCTGGACCAACGATCCTGTGATCATGGAATGGGGCAAGGGACGCGCCGAGGTCGACAGCCTCTTTACCTTCCGCATCGACAGCCTCGCCCCCGGCGACTATTACGTCGTCGCCGAAGCCCCGGGCTATCTGCCCCAATACTACAAGGGGGTTGCAGACTGGACAGCGGCCACTCCCGTAACGGTTCGTCCCGGCGAAGTGACCGGCGGCCTCACCTTTGAATTGAAACCGGGCACCGTCGTCTACGGCGGCGCTATCAGCGGTCAGGTTAAAGGATCGGACGGCCTGCCCCTGGCTTTTGTCAATATTGTGGCCTCGACGCTCTTCACTCCCGATCCCGGGAAGAGCGAATTTATGGATATCGGATTTTCCTCCACCGATGGAAACGGCAACTACCTGGTGAGCAATCTGCCGACGAACGAATACTATATCCGTGCCTACTACTCTAGTCCCTGGTTCAACCAGACCCTCTGGTATCCTCAAGCAGTCACCCCGGCGGAGGCCAAAGCGGTGACTGTGAACGAAGGGAGCGAAACCAGCGGTATTGACTTTACCTTTCCAGTGCCATCCAAGGGCGGCCGTATCACAGGCAAGGTGGTCGATGCCCTTGGCCATCCGATCGCCGGTGCCGGCATTCAAGTCACGGCCGCACCCGACCAGGCCCCGCGTTGGAACTGGATCTGGCTCTATGCCATCACGGACGCCGAAGGGCAGTATCAGATCGACTCGGTTCCGGATGGCATCTACGTCGCCTATTGCTGGGCACAGAATGGCTGGGAATCCATGCAACTCTGGTGGCCGGATGCCACGAGCATGGAGAGTGCCAAATTTATCACCATCTCCGCTGAGAATCCCAGTTGGCAAGCTGATTTCACCCTACCTTTGACGCCCGGCACCGCTGCGCTCGGCGGCCGTATCGTCAGCAGCGACGGCCGCGCGCTGGCCAACGCCTATATCCAGATCACCGCTGCGGACAATGAATACGATGCAGCCGCCGGACGCTATTTTTACGCCTGGACTTCGACCGATAGCATGGGCCTGTACAAGGTCGACCGCCTTTCTCCAGGGCGTTATATTGCCTACGCCACCTATTGGGAGGGCGATAATTATGGTCAGGGCTGGTACAAAGATGCCGCTGCTCTCGAATCGGCTCTGCCCATCACACTGCAAGAGGGCGAAAGCCGCTCCGACATCGATTTTACGCTGCGGGTTCATCCGATCTACGGCGCTATCGTCGGCACGGTGATCGATGGACTCACCGGCCAGCCTATCCCACGCGCTTATGTGCAGGTCAATTACAGCCAAGATTCGGCCGACCTCTCCATCCGCCGTTTCGCCTGGTGGCCTTATTACCAGATCACCGATGACCAGGGCGCATTCGTCTTCGAATCGCTCCCCGAGGGGAGCTACAAGCTCTCGGTCTACGCCAATGGCGCCTTCGCCTGGTATCCAGATGCTGTTGTGGAAGAGCAGGCCACCCCGATTGAAGTGATCGGCGGCCGCAAGAGTGAGGCCGACTTCGTCCTGACTCCGCACCAGGACGGCACCGCGGCCATCTCAGGTCAGGTGCACGCGGACTATGGTTTCGTTTCCATGCGCGGCAGAGCCGGCGCCAGAAATGCCCGGCTCGAAGCGGTCCTCGGTAACTATATTCCCGAGATCGCCGTCGTCATGGCCAAACCCGCCGTCACCATTCAGCTCTGGCCCGATTCCGAGCGGTTTTACACCGCCGTCACCGATCCCGACGGCCGCTACATCCTCAAGGGATTGCCCGATGGCGAGTATTATCTCTGCAGTTTCGCCCCAGGCCATTTGCTGCAATACTACAAGGAGACCTTCGATCCGGCTGAAGCCGTCCTGGTTAAGGCCCAAGCGGGCCAGGTAATCAGCGGTATCGATTTCACGCTCCAGGCCAATCCCTGGTATTTCATGAAAGAAGGCGACGCTGCCGGCCGCAACGCCTTGAACACCACCCTTTCCGGCACCGTCACCGACGAGAACGGCCAGGGCGTCGCCGGCGCCGCCGTCTTCCTCCTGGACAGTGCCGGTCAGCCGGTCAGCTGGGCCACCGCCGACCAGAATGGCCATTTTGAGATTCTGGGTATCGCCAGTGGACCCTATTATCTCCAGGCCGGCAAGCTCGGCTATGCCACAACCTTCAACGGCAACGCCGCCAGCCGGGAAAGCGCCACGCCCTTGATCGCGGTCAACGGCCTTAACGAGGTGAACATAACCTTGCCGCCGGTGCGGAACACCGGCATCGCTGTTAGAACCCTGCCTGACAAGGTCGAGCTTCTAGGCAATTACCCCAATCCTTTCAATCCCGAGACAAACATCCACTTTTCTCTTCCTTCCTCCATGCAAGTCACACTCGCCATCTTCGACCGGCTGGGACGCCAGGTGCGCCAGCTTTATCAGGGCCCCCTGAAACCTGGCGAGCACTGGATGCTCTGGGACGGCCGCAACGGCCGCGGGGAAGCGATGAGCAGCGGCGTTTACTTTTATCGGCTCACAACCTCTGCCGGCATCCGCACCGGCAAGATGGTTTTGATGAAATGACCACGCAAGAAGGCCTTAATCCCGGGAACACCATGTATGTAGTACCGCAGAGTGCTCCCGGAAAGGACAGAGCCATGCAAACCAGAATCATCCTTTTTGTTGCCGGGCTGGTGTCGCTGCTGCTGGCGCAATGCGATCTCTTCGACTCCCTAGTCGATCCGGAGAAGGACCAATCCATCGTCGAAATTGTGACGAACCGGCAATCCCTCGCCCCGGGCGATTCGATCACAGTCACCCTATACAACCACAGTGAAGAGCCCATCTTTCTGGAGGGCTGCAATCCCATCTATTACAGCGTCAAAAAGGATACCGGCTGGGTGGACCACCCCTTCCGCCTTTGTTTCTGGGAGGGCTATGAGCGCGAGGTGCCCGCCGGTGCAGTCTATCGTGAAACGGTGCAGCTGGCGGTCGAGGCCACCATGGTCCGCTTTGTCGTCCCGGTCTATCGCGGCTGCAAATCCGGATTGCCTCTCAGCCAGGCGGAATGCCGCTCCAGGACGATCTACTCCTCCAACGTGGTGCAAATCCGCCAACCGCGGCATTGACCCCGGTGCGCGAACTCTACGCCCTGCCGCTTTTTTAGCCCCGGGCCTCCGCCGTTGCTGCGGGGGCCTTCTTTCCATTCCCAGAGGACATCATCTCCCTTCCAGCAGGAATAACGCTTGTATTCATGCACATTTTTGATTACTTTTACGATAATTATATCTGTATCAGCATCCAAAGGCGGATGAGGAGCTATGGGAAAAACATTTGCCGAAAAAATTCTTGGACTAAAAGCGGGTAAGAACGTCGTCCCAGGCGAGATCGTCGAAGTCAAGCCCGATATTGCCATGAGCCACGACAACACCGCGGCGATTTCCAAAACCTTCAAGGAGATCGGCGTAGCCAAAATCGACGATCCCAAGCGGCACGTCATCGTACTTGACCATTGCGTGCCAGCGGCCAACGAAAAATTCGCCCAGAACCACAAGGATATCCGCGCCTTCGTAGCAGAACAGGGCATTCCGCACTTTTTTGACATCGATCGCGGCATCTGCCACCAGGTCCTGCCCGAAGAGGGCTTTGCCCTTCCCGGCTATCTTATGGTGGGCAGCGATTCCCACTCCACCACCTACGGAGCCTTCGGAGCCTTGGCCACCGGCATCGGCCGCAGCGAGATGGCGGTGATCTTCGCCACCGGCAAAATCTGGTTGCGCGTCCCAGAGACCATGAAGATTGTGGTCAAGGGCAACCTGCCGAAGGGGATCTCATCTAAGGATGTGATGCTCAAAATTATAGGCGATCTCAGCGCTGACGGCGGGCTTTACAAATCGGTCTGGTTCGCTGGGCCCGCCATCGCGGCGATGAGCGTCTCGAGCCGTATGGTGCTGACCAACATGGCGGTCGAATTCGGGGCCAAAAACGGCTATATGGAGCCGGATGACAAGACCCTGGCCTTTCTCAAAGGGCGCGCGCGCGCACCCTTCACTGTCGTCGCCTCCGATCCGGATGCCGAGATGGAGAGCGTCCACGAATTCGATGTCAGCGATCTCGAGCCTCTGATCGCCTGCCCGCATAGTGTGGACAACGTCAAACCGGTCTCCGCGGTTAAGGGGACCAAAATCGACCAGGTCTTCTTCGGCTCCTGCACCAACGCCCGCATCGAGGATTTTGAGATCGTCGCCGGGGTCATGAAAGGCAAGCGGGTCCATCCCTCCTGCCGGATGATCGTCATCCCCGCTTCCCGCCAGGTCCTGCTCGAAGCCCTCGCCAAAGGCTACATTCAGATTCTCGCCGAAGCCGGCGCGACGATCGTCAACTCGGGCTGCGGCCCCTGCATGGGCAACCACGAGGGGATTCTCGCCCCCGGCGAGCGCGTCTTGAGCACCTCGAACCGCAATTTCAAGGGCCGTTTCGGCTGCAAGGATTCCGAAATCTATCTGTGTAGTCCTCTCACCGCCGCTGTCAGTGCCCTCACCGGCGAGATCAGCGATTTTCGTGAGCGTCTATAAGGAGAGCAGTAATGGCAAAAATCGTCGGCCGGGTGTGGAAATATGGTGATGATGTCAACACCGATGTCATCTTTCCCGGTAAATACACCTATACCGTAACCGATCCTGCGGAGATGGCGAAAATCGCCATGGAGGATCTCGACGCGGAGTTCGCCAAAAAGGTTCAGCCCAACGATATCGTTGTGGCGGGCAAGAACTTCGGCTGTGGCAGCTCGCGCGAGCAAGCCGCCTTTTGTTTGAAATATGCCGGTGTCGGTGCAGTCGTCGCGCGTTCCTTTTCCCGGCTCTATTTTCGCAATTGCATCAATGCGGGTCTCCCCGCCCTGACCCTGCCAGAATCGGCCGGCCTCTTCATTGCGGGTGAGGTCATCGAAATCGACCTTGGCGTGGGCACCATTCAATGCCAGTCTGGCCTCTACCATTTTCCCCCCCTTCCAGAAGCGGTCATCGGCATTTTCAATGACGGCGGACTGATCCCGCATACCCGCAAGGTGCTGGGCCTCGATTCCTGATTCCATGGAGAAGCGCGAAGCCTACAAATGGGTGGCCAAGCGGGTGCGCGCCCAAGTCGAACGCCACGTCGATCCCGTCGCCACGCTGGCCAATACGGCCGCTATTCTCAAGGAGTACTTTCCCGCCTTCTTTTGGGTGGGATTCTATTTCGTCCGGGAGGAGTATCTGCTCCTCGGCCCTTTTCAGGGTCCGCCAGCCTGCGTCAAACTGGCACGAGACAAGGGCGTCTGCGCGGCCTCGGCCGCCCGCGAGCAGACCATCCTGGTCCCGGACGTGCACGAGTTCCCCGGACATGTGGCCTGCGATACCCGCTCCAGGTCCGAGATCGTCGTTCCGGTTTACGACAAGGTAGGCGCCCTGCGGGCTGTGCTTGATGTGGACAGCGAAAGCCTCGCCGCCTTTGACGAGCAGGATGCCGCCGGGCTGGAACAGATCGCTGCGCTGCTGCAGGCCGTCTGGCCGGTGGCATGATTCGCCCCGCGGCCCTGCAGGCAACTTTATTGGTTGTTTGATCGTTCAATGAGAAACCCTCTCTCCGGCTGGAGAGGCCCGGATTGTTTCTCGGTTGGTCGGGTTTGACAAGGAGGCAAAAGATGCAAGCCAAAAACCTTTATGCAGGATGGATCGTCGCCCTCGCCCTGCTGACGGCCGTACCCGGCATCGCGCAGCGCCGCAGCCAGGATAGCTACCGTCAGAATATCAAAAGCAAGCTCGGCATTCACGCCGGCTATCTCAATCCCAAGGATCCGGAAGGGGGCATGCTGGCGGGTTGCACCCTGGGCACCTCTGTCGATGAGTCGGTGACCATCGGCCTCGGCATCGATATCTGGCACAAGATTTACCGTGACGAAAAGCCCGTCGCGGAACAATCCCGGCCCGATCGCAACGTCAAAACTTACATCACCGAGCTGGAGATCTCCGATTGGGCTATGCCCGTGACCCTGGAAATCGGCGCCAAGGTGCCGCTCGCGCGCTACACAGGCTACACGGTCCGCGGCAATATCGGCTATACCTTTCTCTGGAGCAAATACAACAATTACCTCAAGGACATCAGCTCAAATCGCCGATTCGGCGGGATTTGCTGGCAGCTCGGCGCCGGCCTTTATTCGGAGATTGGTTCCCGTTCCACCCTGGTCGCGGACCTCTTTTACAACAGCAGCGAAGTGAGCAGTGAAGTGACCAAAAGTGAAGCGGGCTTGCCGATATTCGAGCGGGTGAATCTTTCGGGCCTCGGCCTGCGCATCGGCGTCCTGATCGATCTACAATGATCCGTCAGGCTGCAGAGAGCGCCATCACCTTGTTCGTCACGGATGCCCTGTTCTGATGATCGAGAGAAGAGTATCATTCGGTCTGAACCAGGCGATGACGCCGATGGTTCGCACGCTGCTGATTGTCAATGCGGTAGTCTATCTCGCGCAACTGTTTTTCCGGTATTCGGGCGGGAGTTCGCTCCTGATTGCGGCGGTTGCCCTCCACCGCACTTCGATCTGGCCGGACCTCCAGCTGTGGCAACTCATCACCTATCAGTTTTTACACGGCAGTCTTTGGCATCTGCTCTTCAATCTTTTCACACTGTGGATATTCGGCTGTGACGTGGAGCGGATGCTCGGCAGCAAAAAGTTTGCGGCTTATTATCTGCTCTGTGGGATCGGCGCCGGGGTATGCCATCTCTTCTTCATCGCCGATCCCGTAATTGGCGCTTCCGGAGCGATCTACGGGATACTGGTTGCCTTCGCTCTGTTCTTCCCGGAACGGTCGGTCACCCTGTTGCTCTTTTTCATCCTACCGGTTACCCTGCGGGCGAAGTATCTGGTGGCCCTTTTCATCGGCATTTCGATCTTTTCAGGCATCGAGAGCAGCCTCTTCGGCCTCAACGACGGCGTTGCGCACTTGGCTCACCTTGGCGGGGCCCTCACGGGATTCTTGCTGCTCCGCAGCCTGCCGGCCCTTAGTGCAACCCGGTTCGAATGGCGCAAACGCCGTGAATGGCGGCAGATGGCTGCAAAAAACCGGTCCCGCACCAGGGAAAAAGCCCAACGGGAGGAGATCGATCGCCTCCTCGACCGGATAAATGAAGTTGGCTATGAGTCCCTTACCAGAGAAGAAAAAAAGACACTGCTCAAGCACAGCAAGAAGATCAAGGATTGAACGACCTCGCATGCAGCCCGGGCCTGACCTGACAACCGGATGGCGCCTCCTCCTGTGGATTGGAGCGACCCTTTTCCTCATTCTCACGACCTCCCTCGAGGGCCGGGAGGTGGTGATCAAGGAACGGCAATCCCGAGCCGTGACGAACCGCCTCGCTACCATTCAGGCTGGCCGTTATGAATTTATTCCATTGCGTCCCTTCGCGGAGACCCTGCAGCTTCCGTACGAGGTCGATTCCGCGCGCAAGCAGTTCATCCTGCAAATTCCCCATAACCCCGTCATCGTCCATGCCATCAATCCCTTCATTCGCGTCGGAGCGCAGTGGCGGCAAATGCCCGTTGCTGCCCTGATCATCGATGGCGAATATTATGCCCCGATCGATTACTTCCTCGATCTCATTCGCACCGCCTTGCCCTTCGTTCTCGAGTATGATCCCGCACAGGCCACCATCTGGATCACCAAATCGGCCCGGGGTGTCGCCGCCATCCAGATCGATGATATGGAAAACGGCACCTTGATCCGCATCGGACTCGACCAGCCGATCCAGGAATCGAACCTTTTCATCAGCGAGAGCAATGGCTGGCTTTATGCGGACCTCTACGGCGGTACCATCGCCAGCTTCAAGCCCGCTGCAGCGCGTAAAAACACCCGGACCATCGACCGCATCAGCACGATTCAGCTTTCACGGGATACAGCGCGACTGGGCTTTCGGTTGCTGAAAAAGGTGAAGGAGCGGGAAGTCAAGGTGAGTGCATCGCCGCCGGAGATACAGATCGCCCTGCGCACCCATGCGGAGGTGCCGGCAGCGCTGCTGGATGAACTGGACAAGGAACGGGAAAAGTGGAAGATCGATCTGATCGTTATCGATCCCGGCCATGGCGGCCGGGATCCCGGAGCCTTAGGAGCGGATGGCACCCGGGAAAAGGATTTCACCCTCAAGATCGCTCGGGAGATCCGCAACAAAATCGAGCGCGACCTCAAGATCAAGGTCATCATGACCCGTGACGCCGACAGATTTATCCCTCTCGAAGAACGCG
This sequence comes from bacterium, assembly GCA_035419245.1. Taxonomy (NCBI): domain Bacteria; species bacterium. Next base: position 339,275 of record DAOLSP010000001.1, read on the forward strand.
GCAATATCGCCAATCGCGCGGGCGGCAAGCTCTTCATCAGCATCCACGCCGATTCCAATCCCAAGAAAAGCTTGCGGGGTCATACCGTCTACTTTATGGGTCCCGCCAAGACCGAGGAGGCGCGGCGTGTGGCCCAATTTGAAAACTCGGTAATCAAATTCGAGGATGCCAACAGCAAATACGCCAACCTCTCAGAAACCTCTTTCATCCTGGCGGCCAACGCCCAGAACAGCTACAATAAGGAGAGCGAAGAATTTGCCGCCCTCCTCGATCGCGAGCTGAAATCGCGCCAGGCTGCGGACGGATTCGGGGTGCGCCAGGCCGGATTTTACGTCCTGCACGGGACCTCCATGCCCAACGTTCTTCTCGAAACCGCCTTCATCTCCAATAAAGCCGACGAAAAACTGCTGGGGAGCCGGGCCTTTCACCTTGGCATCGCCGACGCCGTCTGCGCAAGCATCAAGACCTTCAAGGAGCGCTACGAAAGCGCCTTCTGATGAAACCGGCATCCCTGCCGGCTACCCCGTTTGACCAGCTCTACATTGACAGCCCGGCGCACCTGATGCTTTTCCAGCGCCCAGCGCGGCGCTATCAACATCCCAGCCGGTGCCTCCGCCGTCATCCGCTGCAAAACCCGATCCTCCGGCATTCGTTCGATGAAATCAACCACCAGCGCGGCGTAGTCTTCCAATGAGAGAGGCTCGACTCGGCCCTCCTGCAGCGCAGCCGCCATGGCTGTCCCTTCGAGGATGAGCAAGGGGTGCAGTTTAATTTCGTGGATCGGTACACGGGCCACGGCTGTCGCTGTCTGCCGCATCATCTCCGCATCCTCCCCGGGCAGACCGAGGATGAGATGGGTACAGATCCGCACCGGCAGGCGCTGCAGGGCACCAACCGCATCTAAATACTCCTGATAGGTATGACCGCGATGAATTATTGACAGCGTGCGGTCATGGATGCTCTGCAATCCCACCTCAACCCAAAGATCAGTACGGGCTGCAAACCCGGCGAGCAGTTCCAGGATTTCCGGCCCGAGGCAGTCGGGGCGGGTTGAAATATCGAGCCCGACCACACCGGGAAAGGCAATGGCCTGCTCAAAGAGCCTGTTCAGCGTTGCTACCGGGGCATGGGTATTGCTTGCGGTCTGAAAATAGACGATGAACTTGTCGATGCCGAATCGCTGCCGCGCCAGGCGGATGCCCGCTTCGATCTGTGCCGCCACCTCGATAGCCTGCCGCGAGGGCATCGGGTTGAAGCTCTCCTGGCGACAAAAGGTGCAGCCGTCATGGCCCCGGGTGCCGTCCCGGTTGGGGCAGGAAAATCCGGCATCCACCGGGATCTTCCACACTTTTCCACCGTAGCGTTCGCGCAGAAACCGCGAAAAGGTGCGGTAGCGTTCCGGCGGCTCAACCAATGACCACCTCACCCTTTTTCACCACCATTCTGACATGATTCTCGCCAAAAAAATAGGGAATGATGCGGTAGTTGGGAGCATCGAGCAGGAGTAAATCGGCTTGCATGCCGGGGAGCAACCGCCCTATCTGCGGCCTGGCGAGCGACCAGGCGGCATTGGCTGTGAGTGCGGTAAGGGCCTCCGCAGTGGTCATCCGCATCTGAGTGCAGGCGATTGCGAAGATAAGTTGTAGATTGAGGCACATGCAGGTGCCGGGATTGAAGTTGGTGGCGATGGCGACAACAGCGCCCTGGTCAATCAACGCCCGTGCGGGCGGATAACCATAGTGCATGAAAAAAGAGACCCCGGGCAGCAGGGTGGCGCAGCATTCCGCCTCCGCCAGCAGGCTGATCTCCTCAGGGCCGATCTGCTCCAGATGATCGACCGAACGCGCGCTCATCTCAAGGGCCAGCTGCACCGCGCCGGCGTTGGTGAACTGCGCAGCGTGCAGCCTGAGCCCCATGCCCGCTTTACGTGCGGCCGTGAAAATAGCCCGCGTCTCTTCGATTCCAAAATAGCCCACCTCGCAAAAGGCGTCACAGAACTCCGCCATCCCTCTCAGCCGTGGCAGCATGGCGAGAAGGCGCTCCGTCTGCTCCTGCAACGAGACGCCCGGGGGAACCGCATGGGCCCCCATAAAAGTCGGCACCACCTCGACTGGCTGGCGCCGGCCGAGTTCGGCGATGACCTCCAGCAGTTTGATCTCATGCTCGAGATCGAGGCCATAACCGCTTTTAATCTCCAAGGTGGTAGTGCCCTGCCGCAATGCAGCGGCCAAATAGCCGAGGCCAATTTCCACAAGTTCTGCGCTGGTCGCTCGGCGCGTCGCCGCTACTGTGCTGATGATCCCGCCGCCCGCCGCGGTGATCTCCTGATAACTCGCCCCGGCAAGCTTCAGGTCGAATTCGTCCTCACGCCGTCCGGCGAAGAGAAGATGGGTATGGCTGTCGACGAATCCGGGAAGGACTGCCCCACCTTCGGCATCGAGCAGAACCGGATCATCCGTTATTTGACGTTCGACCGCCGTGCGTGGTCCGATGGCCCGGATGATCCCCCCCTGGATATGGATCGCTGCATTCCGATGGCATTCCAGCGCACGCATCGCTGCGCCGCGCGCCGGCGCGGCCGTTGCAGAAACAGTCTCCCCGATATTCACGATCAGCAGCGAAGCCATGGTTCAGCGCCTCTTGATGACCACCAGGGTGACGTCATCGTCCCAGGCGGCCGAATGACCAAACTCATAGACGTGCGCAAAGGTCCTATGGAGGAGGGTATTGGCATCGAGATGCTGATTTGCGATGATCCACTCGGTCAGCCGTTCCAGGCCGAACATCTCGCCTTCCGAATTTTGCCGTTCGGTGATGCCATCGCTGTACAGCACCAGCACGCCGCCGGGTTTGAGGTGGGCATAATCACGATGCAGATCGATCTCCGGTAGGAATCCCAGCGTGGTGCCGGTGGCCGCCAATCGCTTCACTGATTGACCATGCACCAGCAAGGGGCCGGGATGTCCGGCGTTGACGAAAAAAAGATGCCCGTCCCCCTCCATCTCGGTCACGAAAAGCGAGACATAATTGGCGGCATAGGTGCTACGCAGGATCACCCGGTTGAGGGTTTTTACCGTATGCACCGTGCGCAGTTCCATCGACAGTCCCATGCGCAGACCGATCACCACATCGCGCATGAGCAGCGCGGCAGGCAGTCCATGACCGCTGACGTCACCGATGGAAACCCCCAGGGTTCCATCCTTCAGTTCAAAATAATCGAAAAGGTCGCCGCCAACCAGTTCCGCGGGCTGACTGAATCCGGAAATGTCATAACCGCTGATCTTCGGGGACTTTTGTGGCAGCAGGCTTTTCTGGATCTCGACCGCCTGCTCCAGCCGCACCCCGATGGCATCTGAGAAAAAGCGGTAATTGAGACTGGTGCGCACGCTGTTGAGGAACAAGTTGATCTCCTCCCGCTCCCATCCCGATTCCAGTTCAAAGATCACCAGCCACTGCCGCTCCGGACTGTGCACCCAGATAGCGGCATGAAAGGGATAGTCCGGCTTGGGTGCACTGAAAAACTGGCTGTTGAGGAAATCGGAATCATAGATATAGCTGCGATTGCGCGAAGCGAGTTGCACGACCTCGGATTCAACCTCAAGTTCCTCGGCATAACTGAACACCCTCGCCCCATCCTGAGGATATTGCAGGACAAAGGTGTCATCCAGCAGCAGATAATAGCGGGCATTGGCAATATGCAGCCGTTGATGAAAGTTCTCCGCCAGTTCCTGCAGAATCGAAGGAAGGAGTTGCTCTCCAGCGGCCACCAAGCGGATCTTGGCGAGCAGGGCATCCAGCTCGCGGTAAAATACCTTAGGATCGGTCATGCCAGGGTCTCTCCGTTAATCCAGCATTGGCATTTTAATATGCATTGATCGCGCCGCCTCGATCGCGAGCTCATATCCGGCATCGGCGTGGCGGACCACTCCCAGGCCGGGATCGGTGGTGAGTACGCGTTCCAGCCGAACAGCGGCTTCGCGCGTGCCGTCGGCGACAATAACCATCCCTGCATGCAGCGAATTGCCGATGCCCACGCCGCCACCATGGTGGACGGAGATCCAGCTTGCGCCGCCGACCGCATTGATAAGCGCGTTCAGGATCGGCCAGTCGGCGATGGCGTCACTGCCGTCGCGCATCCGTTCGGTCTCGCGGTTGGGCGATGCCACCGACCCGGCGTCCAGATGATCGCGACCGATGACGAGAGGCGCCTGGACCTCGCCGGAAGCGACCAGATCATTGAATATCTTCCCCATCCGGGCGCGCTCGCCGTAACCCAGCCAGCAGATACGGGAAGGCAATCCCTGAAACTGCACCTGCTTTTGCGCCCGGGTGATCCAGCGCTGCAATGCGGTGTTTTCAGGGAAAGCCTTGAGCAGCGCGGCGTCCGTGGCATAGATATCCTCTGGCGCGCCGCTCAGCGCCGCCCACCGGAAGGGCCCCTTTCCCAGGCAAAAAAGCGGCCGGATGAACTCCGGAACGAAACCGGGGATGTCGAAGGCCTTGTGCAGGCCATTGGCAAAGGCTTCGCCGCGGATATTATTGCCATAATCGAAGGTCACCGCACCAGCCTTTTGCAGCGCCAGCATCGCCTCGACCTGTCGGACAATGGAAGCCCTCGCCATGGCCTGATAGCGGCCAGGATCGGTACTCCGCAGCGCCAGTGCCTCCGCGAAGGGAAGACCATGCGGGACATAGCCGTTCAGGACATCGTGGGCGGAGGTCTGATCGGTGAGCACATCCGGAACCAGGCCGCGCACCACCAGCTCGGGCAGGACCTCCGCGGCATTGCCCAGCAGACCCACCGAAAGCGGTTCCTGACGGCGGCGCGCTTCCAGGACCCGATCCAAGGCTTCATCAAGGGTCTCACAGAAGACATCCAGATAGCGGGTCTGGAGACGCCGCTCAAGACGATGCCGGTCCACCTCGACGCACAAGCAAGCGGCGCCATTCATAGTCGCCGCCAGCGGCTGAGCGCCGCCCATCCCCCCCAGACCGGCGGTCACCAGCAGCCGGCCTGCCAGCGTTCCGCCAAAATAGCGCTCCGCACAGCTGGCAAAGGTTTCGTAAGTTCCCTGAAGGATCCCCTGCGAGCCGATATAAATCCAGCTCCCCGCCGTCATCTGGCCATACATAGTCAAGCCCAGACCCTCAAGGCGGCGGAATTCATCCCAGGTAGCCCAGCGCGGCACGATCATCCCATTAGAAATCAGCACCCGGGGCGCATTCTCGTGCGTCCGGAAGACAGCCACCGGCTTGCCCGACTGCACCAGCAGGGTTTCATCATGCTCCAGGCTCCGCAGCGCGCGGACCAGGGCATGGTAGCAGTCCCAATTGCGCGCGGCCTTGCCGGTGCCGCCGTAGACGATCAAATCCTGAGGCTGTTCGGCCACATCCGGATCAAGGTTGTTCATCAGCATACGCAAGGCGGCTTCCTGGATCCAGCCCTTGCAGCTTAGTGTCCGGCCCCGGGGCGCGCGGATTTCAGTTTCCATTTCGCTTTGCATCCTTTCTTTCAGAATTGCGCCACGGCGTGGCCGGGCGCGGAAAACCATTATACAAACAACAAAATATCGAATTTTTAACTGGGAAGCAAAATAAATAAAAGCCGCCTTCCCGCCGATTCGCTCTGGTGAATTAGCACATATTGTTGTATATTACGCCATATTCCGGGAATGATAACCAACAAGGCGAAAATGATGAAACAGGTTACCCTCCATTTCGAAACATTAGCCCTTCACGCCGGACAACAGGCGGACCCGCTTACCGGCGCGCAGGCCGTGCCGCTCCATCGCACCAGTGCCTACCTTTTCCGTAATTCGGCCCACGCCGCGGATCTTTTCGCACTCAAGGAGATGGGCAACATCTATACGCGCCTCGGCAATCCCACCCAGGAAGTCCTCGAGCAGCGGATGGCCGCCCTCGAGGGCGGCGCTGCCGCTCTTGCTATCGCCTCCGGCACCTCGGCCATCTTTTATGCCATCATCAATATCTGCCAGGCCGGGGATGAGATCGTCGCGGCCAGAAATCTCTATGGTGGTACCTACACCATGTTCGACACCCTCCTGCCGCAATTCGGCATCCGTTGCCACTTTGTCGATCCGGGGGATCCAGTTCAATTTGCAGCAGCGATCACGGACCGGACGCGGGCCCTCTATGCCGAGACCATCGGCAATCCCGCTCTGGAGGTCATCGACCTGCAAGAGATCGCCGCGGTCGCTCACCGCCACCACCTGCCCTTTATTGTCGACTCGACCTTTACGACCCCCTGGCTGCTGCGCCCGCTCGATCATGGCGCGGATATCGTCTGTCACTCCCTGACCAAATGGCTCGGCGGCCATGGTACCGGCATCGGCGGCATCGTCATCGATAAAGGAACCTTCGACTGGAGCGATCCCCGTTTCACGCTCTTCAACCAGCCGGATCCCGGGTATCATGGTTTGCGCTACGCCCATGATCTGGGCGAGCTCAATCCCCTCGCCTTCATCATGCGGCTGCGCCTGGTGCCCCTGCGCAATCTCGGGGCGTGCATCTCGCCAGACAACGCCTGGATTTTCCTCCAGGGCATCGAGACGCTCCCCTTGCGGATGCAGCGCCATAGCGAAAATGCCCTGGCGGTTGCCGAATATTTGCAGCAACACCCGGCAGTTGCCTGGGTCCGGTATCCCGGGTTGCCCGATCACCCCACCCATGCCACAGCCCGGAAGTATCTGCGCCGGGGCTTCGGCGGCATGGTGGTTTTTGGAATCCGGGGCGGCCTCAAGGCCGGAGCGGCCTTCATCGACCATCTGGGACTCTTCTCTCATGTCGCCAACGTCGGCGATGCCAAAAGTCTGGCGATCCACCCGGCCAGCACAACTCACTCCCAACTCACTACGGCGCAGCAGGTCGCAGGCGGGATCACCCCCGATTTGATCCGCCTCTCCATCGGCCTCGAACATCTCGAGGATCTAAAGGCCGATCTCGACCAGGCCTTGGATGCCGCGGTCCAGAGGTCCTGATGGTGATCCCAGCAGATTCCGTCGGCGTCGTCCAGCGCCAAACCTTCACCTTCGCCGAGCCGCCGCACGAAATGGCGCTGGACAATGGTGGGCGTCTTGGTCCGATCACCCTCGCATATGAATGCTATGGCGCGCTCAATGCCGCGCGCGACAACGCCATTCTCATTCTGCATGCCCTCTCGGGGGATGCACACGTCGCCGGCTGGCACCATCCCGACGACCACCGGCCGGGTTGGTGGGATTTCATGGTTGGGCACGGCCGTCCCTTCGATATCGATCAATACTGCGTCATCTGTTCCAACGTCATCGGGGGGTGCCAGGGATCGACCGGCCCCTCTTCAATCCATCCCGCCACCGGCCGACCCTATGCCCTCGGCTTTCCGGTGGTGACTATCGCCGACATGGTCCGCGCCCAGATACAGTTGATCGACTACCTCGGGATCAAGCGCCTGCTCTGTGTGGTCGGGGGCTCAATGGGAGGCATGCAAGCCTTGCAGTGGAGCATCGCCGCCCCGGAACGTGTGGCTGCCGTCATCCCCATTGCCACTACCTGCCGCCAAAACGCCATGCAGATCGGGTGGAACGAGGTCGGCCGTCAGGCCATTTATGCGGATGCGGACTGGTGCGGCGGCGACTATCAGCGTCATGGGAAAAATCCCGCCAGGGGCCTGGCGACGGCGCGCATGCTCGCCCACATCACCTACCTCAGCGAGGAGTCGATGCAGCGTAAATTCGGTCGCAGGCTGCGCGACAAGGAAGACTACGGCTTCGATTTCGGTATCGACTTCGAAGTCGAGAGTTACCTGCGCCACCAGGGCGAAAGCTTCGTCGCCCGCTTCGACGCCAACTCGTATCTCTACATCACCAAAGCCATTGACTATTTCGACTTGGCACGCGATTACGGCTCACTTGATCAGGCCTTCCAAAATGTCCGTGCGCGCTATCTCATCCTTTCCTTCACCTCGGACTGGCTCTATCCCACCTCGCAATCCCTCGAGCTGCTCCACCTCCTCGAAAAAAACAAAAAAGCCGTAACCTTCAGGGAGTTCAACACCTGGTATGGTCACGACTCTTTTTTGCTTCCCAATCCCGAGATGATGCAAACCATCTCCCGCTTTCTCGCCGAAGTCTATTCCAGCCGGCTGCCGCGGTAACGCATGAACCTCTCACGCCCCGCGCGCGCCAATCAACAGCGAAAAGGGATCCTTCACCCCGAGCGTCTCGCGGATCAGGAATGGCTCACCATACTGCACCCCGATCCGTCCTCCCCAATACTCGGCCCGCGCATAAATCGAGCGGAAATACTCGGGGCTGCTGATATGGGTCCTCTCGTCCGCATCCGCCAGGACGGCGTCCGGATTGAACACCTGCGATTGATAGGCGCGGATCGCCTCCAGACGGCGCTCAAAGGTATCGGAGACATCGACCACAAAAGAGGGATTAAAGTGATAATGCTCACAATAATAAACCAGCCGCTGGGGGCGGAAATGAGGCTGGCCGGTTTCGATCTTTTTCAGGCCCGCCAGAAAGGCCGCTTCGCGCACCAGATTCGAACAGTGGGCATGATCAGGATGGCGCGTCTCCCAATAGGGAGCAAAAAGCAGGGCCGGTCGCCAAGTCCGGATCGACTCGATGACCTTGCGCTTGTTCTCCTCACTCTCGGAGACCCCGCCATCAGGGATGTCGAGCATCCGGTGCATCGCCAAGCCCATGATCTCCGCCGCCGCGGCGAACTCACTGCGGCGAATTTCCGGAGTGCCGCGGGTGCCCATTTCGCCCGCCGTCAGCGAGATCATCCCCAACCGGTATCCCTGCTGCACCAGCTTGATGATGGTCCCGCCCGCCATCAGCTCAACATCGTCGGGATGGGCGCCAAATGCCAATATATCCAAGGCCTTGTTCATTTTCTCCTCGCATTCCATAGCACTCAGATTTCGTACACCTGATGTCCCGGATCGGTGGCCGTTATGGACTGGTAGAGCCGTTCGATCAGACCACGCCCGTGGCGGCAGAGAAAGGGGACGGCATTGAGCTGCCGTTCCTGGAGCTGCCCGCCGGGGAGGAGGGCCTCCGTCAGGGCCTGTAACTGCGCCTGCGCCGAGGTTTGCTTCTCCTCGGCGGCACGCGTCACCTTGTGCTCCAACTGCTGCAGACCATTGAGTATTTGCTGAAGGGTCTTCTCCGCCGGGCTCTGCAAGGTGGCATCAAGGGCGGTGATGTGCTCCAGCAACAAGGGCCAGCTCTTCTGGACGCGATCCCTGAACTGGGTCAACTCGCTGGCCAACGCCGAAGGCAACAGGCGCTCGCGCGCCACCGCAAGAGTCGCTTCGGGTTCCGCCAGAAATGCGGCCGGATCGATCACAAAACGTTCCAACGCCCGCCGGCTTTTTCCTTCAACAAGGGTAAATCCCGCCCGCGGCACCACCAGGGGCATGGGCAAGCCAAAGCCGGCATAAACCTCCTTGAGTTGTGCCCAATAGGCGATCTCGCCTGGACCGCCCACATAGGCAAGCGTGGGCAGCAGGTAATCCTCGAACACCGGCCGCAAGGCCGCTTTGGGGCTGAGTTGCTCGGGACTACCGATCAATTCGTCAAAGGTCAGGATCTCCCCCCGGTTGAGATTCCGCCATCCCCCCTCGACCCGTTCCAGTCCATGACGGCCATCGCGGAGCAGCATGATGCTCGGACGCTGTGGCTGCACCGGGAGTTGCTGATGATACCCCAGGGCCTGCAGCCGGGCGTTGGCGTTTTGCATCCCCATGGCGGTGAGATCGCCTTCCAGTTCAGCCCGAAATACGGGAGATCCCAGTCGTTTGAGTTCCGGATCGGCAGGATCCAGGAAAATCATCCCCTGATCTTGCAGTAACCAGGCATACCAGCGGAGGAAGGCGCGGCCGAACATGTCTCCTGGCTGGTAACAGGCTGCCAGTCTACCGGAGATCTCGGCCTTGAACTCGCCGCCGGACTGGGTGCCGATCAGCTCCGCAATAAGCGCTGCGATCCCCTCTTCGAGCACAATCTGACCGACCGGAATGCGTTCCCCCGGAAGTGCCGGGGCATAGAGAACCTTTCGAAAGTGGTGGTCCTTGTCCAGATAGCCGGCGCTCTGAACTTCGACGAAATCATGATCTTCGGAGACCACATAGAAGACCGGCACGACCTTCCGGTTCAGCTCCCTGGACCAGTGATGCGCCAGCTTGCAGGCGGTCAGCGCTTTGTAAAGGGTATAGAGGGGTCCACCGAAAAGCCCGGCCTGCTGGCCAGTGACGATGGCCAAGGCATCCGGAGATTCAAGGGCCCGGAGGGCGGCCAGAGTCGGGTCGCTGCCGCCGAGATCCTGGTTCTGCCGGCGTAAAACCTCGACGACTTGCCGCCGGTCCGCATGTTCCGCTGCAAGCACCACGGCGGCACGCTGTGTCCAGGCTTCCGGGCTGCTGTAATCACCGGCAAAAAAATCCAGCAAACGCGGGGAATGGATCAGATAATCGACAGCCAACCGGCTCAAGCCGGGCAGGCGATCCGGCGGCAACGGGACCACGGAATTCACGCTTTGGCTTCCTTAATACGACGCGGCTTGACATCCGGAGTAATTTAGCAAATTGCCCGGCAAAAGCAAATTCAAATTACGGTCCCCCTCGAGGCTCCAACATTAATCCGTTGCACTTCTGGAATAGGCTTCGTAAATTTTATTTTTATAATCCGCTCACCCTCTTTAAGGAATTCAACGTGCAGGCGATCCTCTTCGATCTCGATGGCACCCTGGTCGATACCGCTCCGGATGTGCACCGCGCCATCAATTATGCCCGGGGACAGCTGGGTCTGCCCCCCCTGCCCCTGGAAGAGGCCCTCAAGGCGATCGGCCCCGGAGCTGACCGCTTTGCCGCCACAGTCCTGGGCGAAAAACAGGCCCACCTGCTCGAACCCTACCTCGAGATCTTCCGCCCCTATTACCTCAGGATTTGCGCGGAACGCAGCCGTCCCTTTCCCGGCATTGTGGCTCTGCTGGAATCCCTCAGGGCGTATCGTCTGGCAGTCGTGACCAACAAACGGCTCGTGCAAAGCCGGGCGCTGCTTAGAGCCATCGATCTCGACAAATACTTTAAATTACTGGTTGGACCGGAGCTGGTCCATCATATCAAGCCTGCCCCGGATATGATTTTGCATGCCTTGGACCACTTTGGCATCGACCCGGATCAGGCGCTCATGGTGGGGGATACTGACAACGATCTCCTCGCTGCCCAGGCTGCCGGTGTCGCCTGCTGCGGCGTCGGCTGGGGCTATGCAGACTCGGATTTTCTCAAGTCCCTGCGTCCGGACCACTTCATCGAAACGCCGGAGGAACTTCTGCCGGTCCTGGCAGCCTATAATCATAATTAACCGGGCCTTATTCGCCATGAATATCCTCGGACTTTCCTGTTATTATCACGACAGTGCCGCCGCCCTTGTGCGCGATGGAGCCATCCTCGCTGCCGCCCAAGAGGAACGCTTCAGCCGCATCAAACACGATCACGAATTCCCCCGCCAGGCTATCGGCTACTGCCTGCAGGCGGCGGACATTAGACCTGCAGACCTTGATTATATCGTATTTTACGAGAAGCCCCTGGTCAAGTTCGAGCGGATCCTCGAGACGACCCTAAGCTATGCCCCGCTCGGACTGGGCAGCTACCTCAAGGCCATGCCCCTCTGGCTGAAAAAAAAACTCTGGATTCCCGATCTCATTCGCAAGGAACTCGACTATGCCGGCGAGATTCTCTTCACCGAACATCATGAGGCGCATGCCGCCGCTGCCTTTTTCCCCTCCCCCTTCGAGGAGTCCGCGATCCTGACCATGGATGGCGTTGGCGAATGGACCACCTCCTCTTGGGGCAGCGGCCGCGGCAACCATCTCGTCCTCAACGCCGATATCCACTTCCCGCACTCGCTTGGCCTGCTCTATTCGGCCTTCACCTACTACACCGGGTTCAAGGTCAATTCCGGTGAGTACAAGGTGATGGGTTTGGCGCCCTATGGCGAGCCGCGTTATGTCCAGACCATTCTCGACCATCTCATCGACCTCCGTGAGGATGGCTCTTTCCGCCTTAATATGGCCTACTTTAATTACGGAGCGGGGCTGACCATGACCGGCCGCCGCTTTCACAAGCTCTTCGGCGGTCCTCCGCGCAAGCCGGAAAGCCCCCTGACACAGCGTGACATGGATCTCGCCCGCTCCATCCAGGAGGTGACCGAGATGGTCATGCTGCGCATGGCCAGACATGTCCACCGCGAAACCAAAAGCAAACATCTCTGCCTCGCGGGGGGCGTCGCCCTTAACTGTGTCGGCAACGGCCGCATTCTGCGCGAAGGCCCCTTCGCTAGGCTCTGGATCCAGCCCGCTTCCGGGGATGCCGGCGGCGCGCTCGGAGCGGCCCTCTTCGCCTGGCATCAGATCCTCGATAACGGCCGGCCCCTGCGCGGCTCTCATGATCGCCAGCAGGGCTCCCTGATCGGTCCCGAATTCGCGGATGAGGCGATCCAGGCTTTACTTGAAGAGAAAAAGGTGCCCTATCACAAGCTGGCCACGGAGAAGCTGCTCGAGCGCGTCGCCGGGCTTATCGCCGATGAACAAGTCATCGGCTGGTTCCAGGGCCGCATGGAATTCGGGCCGCGCGCCCTCGGCAGCCGTTCGATCATCGGCGACGCCCGTTCCCCCCGGATGCAATCGCGCATGAACCTCAAGATCAAGTTTCGCGAGAGCTTTCGCCCCTTCGCGCCGGCCGTGCTTGAGGAAGAATGCTCCAGGTGGTTTGACCTCGACCAGCCCAGTCCCTATATGCTGCTGACGGCACCCGTGCGCGCAGAAAAACGCCGCACCATCCCTGACGGCGAGGAGAAGCTTTGGGGCATGGATAAACTCAAGGTGGTGCGCTCGGAGATCCCTGCCGTCACCCACGTCGATTTTTCGGCCCGGGTGCAGACCCTTTCCGCCCGCGACCATGGCCTCCTCCACCGCCTGGTCCAGCACTTTTTTCAGCAGACCGGCTGCCCGGTGATCATCAACACCTCCTTCAACGTGCGCGGCGAACCCATTGTCTGCACCCCCGAAGAGGCCTGGCGTTGCTTTATGCGGACCGAAATGGATTATCTGGTTATGGGACACTTTCTGCTGGACAAAAAGGAACAACCCCCCTACACAGAGAGCGACGCGTGGAGAAAACATCATGAGCTGGATTAGCGATATCCGGGATGGAATCAGACGGCTGCCGCGGGACAACCGCTCTCTTCAGAAATTCGCCGCGGTCCTTTCGAGCGCCTTGCTGCTGGTCGGCGCCTATCTCTTCTTTTTCAAAACAGATGCCGGCACTACCCTGTGGATCGTCGCACTCATCCTGATGCTGCTCGCTGTCGCCCTCCTCCGCCCGCAGTGGCTGCGCCCGCTCCATGTCGCCTGGATGGTACTGGCTTTCGCCCTCGGCGGCCTGATCTCCCGCCTCCTGCTCACTCTGCTCTTCTATGTGGTCCTGACCCCCCTGGGGCTGGTGCTGCGGCTATTCGGCAAGGATTTCATGCAACGCAAGGCGCAAAAAAATGGCGCCGGATACTGGATCCGGCGCCCGAAAGGGGAAAAAAATAAAGCGTCATATCGGCGGTTGTTCTAGCTTCTACCCGACGTAGGTGAAATTATTGTCGGCCGCGGCCAAGGACGGCCGCACTTTGTCCTTCTCCGACAGGATCAGCTCGCCCGAAAGCGGCCAGGCAATACCGATCTCCGGATCATTCCAAATAATGCCACGATCCACGTGGGGGCTGTACAATTGGGTGCATTTGTACATGAACTGCGCCCGTTCGCTCTGAACGTAAAATCCATGAGCAAAACCGGGAGGGATGTAGAGGGCCTTCTTGTTCTCCTCCGAGAGCTCCACCCCCACCCATTGGCCATACCAGGGTGATCCCCTGCGGATATCCACCGCGACATCGAAGACCTGACCCTGTGTCACACGGACCAGCTTGCCCTGGGCATGGGGATTGAGCTGGTAATGGAGGCCGCGCAGCGTTCCTCTTGCAGAGACGCTGATGTTGTCCTGGATAAACTCGACCTGGAGGCCCGCCTGGTGAAATGTCCTCTGGTTGTAACTTTCGATAAAATAACCACGTGCGTCGGCATGGACATCGAATTCAATGAGCACCAGATCTGGTATGGCACAGGGTATAAACTTCACTCCGACTCCGTTCTGGAAAGTACCGATTGGGTTCTCTGCGGCTGGGTTGATCGTCCAGGATCCCGCGCCGCATAACCGCATCCGTTCACGGCGGTGACAGGTCAGGCCCGGCGGCGTGCACTTTTTGCAGGAGATACAAGATCTGGGTTGCAGTTCGCGCCCATGCCTTGACCTGCAGCTGATACTCTTGGAAAAGCAGGGTTAGATCTTCTTCATGGTGGATATATACAGGTAAGCCGGCCAACCTGCGGAAAGGCAGGTTCCACCCCTCGGGGGTGACCGTCAAAAGCATCCAGCCGTCATACTGGAGAATCCGCGCAGCTTCTTTAAGAAGGGGTGCTGGATCCCTGAGGTATTCCACCACACCAATAGCAAGCAAGAGCCCAAAACGGTCAGATGCCAGAGGCAGAACTTCTGCATCGGCACAAACCGCGTGCAGGCAGCCTCCCTGGATCGCCCGGCGCGCCATTCGCCAGGAGCGGTCCACGCCGATGCAGCGCTCCGACCGCAGCGCGACAACGGCTGAGCCCGATCCACTGCCGATGTCGGCCATCCAGTGGCGCGAGATAGGGATTTGGGCCAGCAGCTTGCCCGCTGCCTCACTCTCCCTCCGAGCGATAAGGTTGAGTGGCCAATGCCGGCGTCCCCACGACAGCATCAGCAACACCCCTTCTCTGATATTTTGTAAGATCCGCACCGCCTCAGTCGGAATCAATAAAAAGATTCACATGGGCAAATTTTTCCACATCCACCAGCCCACGGTCCGTTAGTTTGAGGCGCGGAATGACCGGCAGGGCCATGAAGGAGAGGGTCATCAGGGGATCCTTGAGAGAGACGCCAAGATTGCGGCACGCGGTGATCAGGTCACGGGTGCGTTTGCTGACGAACTCGATGGGCTTGTTGGACATCAAACCGGCAATAGGAAGCTCGAGGGACTCCATCACCACTCCATCAGCGACGATAGCGATGCCACCGCCCATCTTGTTGATCGTCGTCACCGCCTTCATAATATCGCGATCCCCTACGCCGATGGCAATGATGTTATGACTATCGTGACCGATCGAGGAGGCGATCGCTCCGCGTGTCAAGCCGAACCCGGTCACCAGACCTTTGCCGATATTGCCCGATGCGCGATGGCGCTCCAGCACATAAATCCGTAGAAGGTCACGGCCAGGATCCGAGACGACATGGCCATCCCGGGTGGTCGGCTCGATCTCGATCATCTGGGTCACGATCTGATCCGGAATGACTTCGATAACCCGGCAGCGGCTGCCCGTTACCGGTATTTTGAACTCGCCGCCCTCCAGCCATTTAATGTTCACCGAGCTGCGCAGCATGGCCGGTTTACGCACCGGCAAATCATAAACCGGAACGCCATCCACGGCCACCAGCACCCCGTTTTTATAGACCTGACCAATATGAAAGGCGTCAAAATCGTCAAAAACCACCATGTCCGCCCGTTTTCCCGGTCCGATCGCTCCGAGCTTGCGTAACCCGAAATATTCTGCGGGGTTGAGGGTTGCCATCCGCACCGCGGTGACGGGATCGAGCCCCTCCTTGATGGCGCTTTTAATTATAAAATTGATATGTCCTTCGCGCAGGATGTCATCGGGATGGCGGTCGTCGGTGCAAAAAAAGCAGCGGCGTTCGTTCTCCCGGGTGATCAGGGGGAGCAGGTCGTGCAGGTTCTTGGTGCCCGATCCCTCGCGGATCATGATGTGCATGCCCATGGCGAGTTTTTCACGGGCCTCGTCGACAGTGGTACATTCATGGTCCGACTCGATACCCGCGGCAATATAGGCAGCCAGATCCGGCCCGCTCAATCCGGGGGCGTGGCCGTCGATGCGCTTTTCGGTGACAATGTTGATCTTGTCGAGCACATCCGGTTCGGCATTAAGCACACCGGGATAATTCATCATCTCACCCAGGCCAAGCACCCATCGTTCGCCCAAAAAGGGGAAAATATCGAACGCCCGCAATTCCGAGCCCGCGGACTCCAGCGGTGATGCTGGGACACAGGAAGAGAGCATAAAGAAAACGTTTAAGGGATTGTATTTACTGGCATCCATCATATAGCGGATACCTTCATAACCGAGGACATTGGCAATTTCGTGCGGGTCGGCGACCACCGAAGTCGTCCCCAGAGGGACCACCGCGCGGCCGAACTGTGGCACCTCCACCATCGAACTTTCGATATGGACATGGCCGTCGATGAATCCGGGAGCGAGATATTTTCCCTTAAGATCGATCTCCTCTTCGCCGCGGTAGCCGCTGCCCAGAGCGACTATGGTATCCTTGTAGACAGCCACGTCGGTCGCCATAATCTCGCCGGAATAGACGTTGACGACCCGCGCGTTGCGCAACACCAGTGTGCTTTTGATTTGCTGGCGTGCGGCCTTTATCAGTTCCCTAACCATGGATGTTCCTCCCGTGGGTGGAAAGCGTGGCTACGGTCCGGCGTTATCGGTACCCCTTGTCAAGTTTAGCGATTCGATGGATAATAATCAAGGCCTATTCAGCGTAACCAGCCAACCGGGTATAAAAAAGCCGGTCGTCGCGGTGGACAGCCGGCTTTCCGGTTGCATTGTCAAACAAGCCTCAGCGGGTATAGCTGTTGAGGGCCTTGATATAGTTGGCGCGCTCATAAGCGGCGGGCTCGGCCACATTCTTCTGGCTCATGCTGCCTCGTGCCATTTTGAGACTGGCATATTCGTGCTCCTCGAGCCAGGCGCTCATCTCGTCTAGCACCTTCCCCAGATGGGCGGGGCCGTTTTTCAGTAGGGCGGCGCACAGGTTGGCGACATCCGCACCCGCCATAATTAGCTTGAGGGCGTCCGCAGCTGTATAGACACCACTGCTCCCGGCCATGCTCGCCTTGATCCGCCCGTAAAGAATCGCAATCCAGCGCAGCGGCAGGCGCAGGTCGGCGGGGGTACTCAGGGTGATGCCGGGTTTGACTTCGAGCGCTTCCAGATCGAGATCGGGCTGATAGAAGCGGTTGAAAAGCACCAGGGCATCGGCACCGGCCTCGTCCAAACGCTTGGCCATCGCGGCCATGGCGCTGAAGTAGGGACTCAGCTTCATGGCAACCGGGATCTTGACGCTGCTCTTGACCGCCTTGAGCACCTCAACATAGACTTCCTCGATCTCGGCGCTCGAACGAGCCGGATCGGTCGCCAGCATGTAGACATTGAGTTCGAGACCGTCAGCGCCGGCCTGCTCCATCTTTTTCGCATAGTCGATCCAGCCGCCGGTGGAGACGCCGTTGAGGCTGGCGATGATCGGAATCCCGGTAGCCTGCTTGGCCTTGCGAATATGCTCGAGATAGCCCTCCGGACCCAGATTGAACTCCTGGGCCTGCGGAAAATAACTCAGGGCCTCGGCGAAGCTGTCGGTGCCGTAGGTGAGAAAATGGTCCAGTTCCTCGGCCTCATAGGAGATCTGCTCCTCGAATAACGAATAGAGGACGATCGCCGCCGCACCGGCGTCTTCCAGTTTTTTAATGGTGTCTAGTTCCTTGGAAAGCGGAGAAGCGGAGGGGACCAACGGATTCTTTAATTTCAATCCCATATAGGTGGTTGACAAATCCATATCGGCCTTTCCTTTCTTGTCAAATCGGTTAACGCCGCGGCGGGCTCATTCAAGCCCGCCGGGCGGATCATAGGCATCAGGAGTCGAGAGTGCCCCAACCTCGCTATTCGGCAGCAGCGCTCTTCGCGGCACCGTCGCCGTACTGCATGGCGGCCCAATTCTCATAGAGATGCCAGCGGTCACGCGTCGACTTGGTCGCTTCAGCCAGCAGCATCCTGGCGCGGTCGGGATGGCTCTTGGTCAGCATCTTGAATCGGGTCTCGCGGTAAGCGAAATCCTCGAAGCTGATTGAAGGCGCTTTGGAATCGAGCTTGAGCGGATTTTGCCCCTGGGCAGCCAGCTCCGGATTGAAGCGGAAGAGAGGATAATGACCCGACTCGACCGCCGCTTTCTGCTCCTCCATCCCCTTGTGCATCGGAATACCGTGGGCGATACAGTGCGAATAGGCCAGAATAATACTCGGGCCGTTATAGGCATCGGCTTCAGCGAACGCCCGGACGACTTGCAGATCGTTGTAGCCCATGGCCACGCGCGCGACATAGATATTACCATAGCTCATAAAGATCATGCCCATGTCTTTCTTGGGCAGAGGCTTGCCGGCAGCCGCGAACTTGGCCACCGCACCCATCGGGGTCGATTTGGACATCTGGCCGCCGGTGTTGGAGTAGACCTCGGTGTCGAGCACCAGCACGTTGACGTTGCGGCCGGAGGCCAGGACGTGGTCGAGGCCGCCGTAGCCGATGTCGTAAGCCCAGCCGTCGCCGCCGATAATCCAGACGCTCTTCTTGACCAGCATGTCCGCCAGCGAGAGCAGGTGCTTGCCCTGCATCGATCGGGTGCCAGCCAGCTTATTCTTGAGGATCGCGACCCGCTCACGCTGATCATAGATGCCCGCCTCGGTGCTTTGATCGGCCGTCAGCAGGGCGGTAGCCAGATCCTCGCCGATCTCGCCGGCCAGGGCTTTGACCAGTTCCTGGGCGAACTCGGTATGCTTGTCAATGGTCAGACGGTATCCCATGCCGAACTCGGCGTTATCCTCGAAGAGGGAGTTGTTCCAGGCCGGCCCGCGGCCGTCCTTGTTCTTGGCATACGGGGTTGTCGGCAGGTTGCCGCTGTAAATCGAGGAGCAGCCGGTGGCATTGGCAGCCACCATGCGGTCGCCGAAGAGCTGGGTCATCAACTTGAGATAGGGCGTCTCACCACAACCGGCGCAGGCGCCGGAATACTCAAAAAGCGGCTGGAGCAGCTGACTGCCCTTGACCGAAACAATCTTGAGTTCGCGGCGGTCCACATCGGGAATATTAAGGAAGAACTCGTAATTCTCGCGCTCCTGGAAGCGGATCGGGGGCTGCGCGGCCATATTGATCGCCTTCTTGCCCACCTCGGTCTTGTTCTTGGCCGGGCAGACTTCGACGCAGAGCGAGCAGCCGGTACAATCCTCCGGAGCGACCTGAACGGTGTACTTCCAGCCTTCCGGAAAATCCTTACCTCGGGAATCGATCGACTTGAAGGTGGCCGGGGCCTTGGTCAAATGCTTGGGATCGTAGGCTTTCTGGCGGATGGCCGCGTGCGGGCAGACCATGGCGCATTTGCCGCACTGGATGCAGATCTCGGCATCCCAGACCGGAATCTCCAGGGCGATGTTGCGCTTCTCATACTGCGTCGTTGCGGTCTCAAACGTACCATCGACCGGGAGTGCGCTCACCGGCACCTGATCGCCCTTTTCAATGATGATCTTGCTGACCACCTCACGAACGTACTTGGGGGCATCGGCCGGAACCACAGCCGGCATTTCCTTGGTACTGGTCACCTTGCCGGGGACGTTGACCTTGTGGAGATGAGCCAGGGTCGCATCCACCGCCTCGTAATTCTTCTGTACCACGGCATCGCCCTTGGCGCCATAGGTCTTTTTGATCGCTTTCTTGATATACTGAATCGCTTCTTTCTGGGGCAGAACGCCCGAGATAGCGAAGAAGCAGGTCTGCATGATGGTGTTGATGCGCACGCCCATGCCGGTCTTCTTGGCGACTTCGTATGCGTCGATGACGTAGAAATTCATCTTTTTTTTGACAATCTCTTCCTGATAGACTCGCGGCAGGGTATCCCAAACCTCCGCCGGACCGGTGAGACTGTTCAACAGGAAGGTCGCCCCCGGTGCCGCCTTTTCAAGCAGATTGAAGCGTTCCATGATGAACTGCTGATGGCAGCCGATGAATTGCGCCTGGTCCACGAGATAGATCGACTTGATCGGACGCGGCCCGAAACGAAGATGCGAGGCCGTTACGGTGCCCGCTTTTTTTGAATCGTAGACGAAATAGCCCTGGGAGTAGTTATCGGTCTCTTCACCGATGATCTTGATCGAGTTCTTGTTGGCGCCGACCGTACCATCGGAGCCAAGGCCGTAAAAGAGGGCGCGGAAGACATCGTCCGGTTCGATCGAGAAGGCGGGATCGAAATCAAGGCTGGTATGCGTGACATCGTCCTGAATGCCGACTGTGAAATGGTTCTTGGGGGCCGGCTTTTTCATCTCGTCAAATACCGCCTTGACCATGGCCGGCGTGAACTCCTTGGAGGAGAGTCCGTAACGGCCGCCGATCACCTTGGGCAGCTGGGCAAAGGGCAGGGTTCCGGCTGTGAAGGCCTCCGTCAAGGCCGTGACCACATCCATATAGAGGGGTTCGCCGCTGGCGCCGGGCTCCTTGGTCCGGTCCAGCACGGCGATCTGCTTGACGCTCTTGGGCAAGGCCTTGAGGAGATGCGCGCCCGAGAAGGGGCGGAAGAGACGGACCTTGACCAGGCCGACCTTTTCGCCCTTCTTGTTGAGATATTCGACGGTCTCTTCGGTGGTCTCCGCGCCCGAGCCCATGATAATCACGACGCGTTCGGCCTCCGGCGCGCCCACATAATCGAAGAGCTGATAGCGACGGCCGACGACCTTGGCGAATTGGTCCATCGCCTCCTGGACGATAGCCGGGGCGGCGGCATAATAGCGGTTACAGGCCTCGCGGCCCTGGAAATAGACATCGGGATTCTGGGCGGTGCCACGAAGCACCGGACGGTCCGGGGTGAGACCGCGGCTGCGATGCGCCATCACCAGCTCGTCATCGATCATCGCCCGCAAATCCTCATCCGTGAGCCCCTCGATCTTTTGCACCTCATGCGAGGTACGGAAACCATCAAAAAAATGAACGAAGGGAACGCGGGCCTTGAGCGTCGCGGCCTGGGCAATCAGGGCGAAGTCGTGTACCTCCTGGACAGAGTTGGAGGCGATCAGCCCCCAGCCGGTGGAGCGTACTGCCATGATGTCGCTGTGGTCGCCGAAAATCGAAAGGGCATGGGCGGCGACGGTGCGCGCGGAGACATGAAAAACCGTGGAGGTCAGTTCACCGGCGATCTTGAACATGTTCGGGATCATCAAGAGCAATCCCTGGGAGGCCGTGAATGTGGTGGTCAAGGCGCCGGTTTGCAGCGCCCCATGCACGGCACCGGCTGCGCCGCCCTCGCTTTGCATCTCCACCACCTGCGGCACGGTGCCCCAAATGTTCTTGCGGCCTTCAGCGGAATAGGCATCCGCCCACTCCCCCATATTCGACGAGGGGGTGATGGGATAGATTGCGATGACCTCGTTGACCTTGTGGGCGACTAGGGCAGCGGCTTCGTTGCCGTCGACCAGGATCTTTTCTCTAGCCATTACTAACCTCCATGGACATGTTGATTACTCTATATTGCATATCAATAAAAACGTGCCGGATCCAGCGGCCTCTGATCAGCAAATAAATTAAAGAAAAATTTAGTGTAAAGCAAGACATTTAGAATCACCAGTGTACCCCCCGACCCTTGATCCCTTTCCGAGGCATCACGCTGCCAGCCCGAACGGACATTGATCTTGCTTTTCTCGCTTTTTTTCCGTTTATTGGGCCATATATCACGTCTTTCCTTGTATTGATGCGAGCCTTGTGTCCATGACCTGCGCCGAAGCCATCTCCCGCCTCACCGCTTGTGAGGCGATCCTCTGCGACCTTGACGGCACCCTCTATCTTGACGGGATTCCACTCCCCGGCGCTCATGAATTCCTTCAGACGGTGATCGCCAGTGGCCGCCAGCTCTTTTATTTCACCAACAATACCTCCTGCTCCCGCCGGAGCTATATCGAAAAACTGGAGCGGCTGCATTTCCCCGTCTCTGCCGAGCTTATCATCACCGCCACTGACTGCACCACCACGTACCTCCGCCGCCGGGGACTCCACCCCGACATTTTTCTCATCGGCAACCGCGACCTCCAGCAGGAATTCGCAGAGGCGGGCTTTAACTGCTGGGACGACGATCGCTGCACCCGCGAGCGGCCCCAGGCTCTGGTTCTGGGCTTTGATACCGAGCTGACGTACGCCAAGATCAGAACCGGCTATCATCTGATCGTCGCCGGCGTGCCCTACATCGCCACCCACGCCGATCTCCTTTGCCCCATCGCCGGCGGCCGCTTTATCCCGGACGTTGGCTCCTTCATCTCGCTATTCGCTACCGCCACCGGAGGCATCGAGCCTCAGGTGATGGGCAAGCCCAATCAGCCCGCCGTTGAAGCGATCTGCGCCCGCACCGGTCTCCCTCCCGACAAGATTGCCTTCATCGGCGACCGCCTCTACACCGACATTCGCATGGCCAGGCGCTTTGACATGGCGGGAGTCCTCGTCCTCAGCGGCGAGACCAGCCCGGAAATGGCCGCGGCCTCCCCGGACAAACCCCTGGTGACCGCCGACTCCGTGGCCGATCTCATCCCCCTCCTCCGCCGCTGAATCGGGCTATGCGCACTCATTCACCTAATGTACGCCGCCGCATGCCCGGAAAAAAAATCCCCATCCAGAATAATCCGGACGGGGATGGAGCTGAGGCGCCTGCGCGGTTCTATGCCGTCGGCTTGATATTCATCGCATTATAGACCGCTTGTTTGTTGGAATTCCAGTAGTCGATCCCCGACCAGAGCGTCACCGCGGCCGAGATCGCAATGACGATCGAAGTGAGGGTGTGGAACTGGGCGACATCGCGCAGGGGCAGCCACCAGCCGGCTTTGTGAATAATCATAATCATCAGAACCACCCAGATGCTGACCGCCTGCACCCAGGCTTTGGTCTTGCCACTGGGACGCGCCGCCACGACAAAACCCTCCCGGACAGCGAAGACCCGAATGATCGATACCAGGGTGTCACGGTAAAAGAAGATCGCAATGACCCAAAGCGGAGCCAGACCGTCACTGAGAAAACAGAGGAAAATGCTGAAACGCGAGATGCTGTCCGCAAAGGGGTCCATCAGCTTACCAAAATCGGAGATCTGCTGGTAGCGCCGCGCGAGCATGCCGTCAAAAAAGTCCGAGAGCTCGATGATCAGAGCGAGGAAGAAACAGAGGATATAGGATCCCAGAGAATGAAACAGGAAAGCGATGATAAAAACCGGCGACAAAAAGATTCGGCTTACGGTAAGGATGTTAGGCAGTTTCATGTTCGATCATCGCGTTAGGTAAGTAATTTGATTCAAGATAAATTAAACAAAAAAAAACCAACCTTCAAGCACTTTTATCGTCAGGACACCCCCCGAAATCGGGTTCCCACCGAATACCTCGCGCCGCGTGCTCCACTGCCTCCGTTTCATTTCCGGCCAGTGGCGGCTGGTGCCCGGGCCCATCGCTTGACCACCAAACCGGACCCGGATGAATCTTTGCCCCCATTCGCTCATCTAACCGCTATAACTCCCAATAGCGCTGCTATCCTCTGCAGCAGACCAGCGTAAAAGGAACCCGAAACAACCGGAGGTACCATGGATATGAAAATCACGTTTCCCGGCGGCCAGGCCGTTACCGCCCATTACGGCCCGATGACGATCAAGACCAACCAGGATGGTTCGGCGCCGGCCCCCTTCGCTCTCTTTTTGGCTTCAATTGGAACCTGTGCCGGCATTTATGTTCTCAGCTTTTGCCAGCAGCGCGGCCTCAATACTGAAGGGCTGGAGATCACCCAGCGCATGTCCGCTGATCCGCTTACCCATTTGATTAAAAAAATCGACCTCGACATCAAACTGCCTGCAGATTTTCCTGAGAAGTACCGGGAGGCGGTTATCCGCGCGGCGGATCAATGCGCCGTTAAAAAACATCTGGCACAACCGCCGGAATTCGCTATCCGTACCCTCCAGGCCTGAACATGCCCCAATATATTGACGCTACGCAAAATAAAATAAATAAGTATTGACATTTGTTTAAAAAAAGTTATATTTATCCCCAAATTATTTAATGAAAAATTTTTTGCGGCAGCGAAACTTTAATAGCCGGCCATCGTTCTATTGTAAAAACCGGGAGAGTTGTTTTACTTGAAAATTGGCCTGATACATAGCTCCAAAAGCGGCATGGCGAACATGGTTTCGCGGCAGTTCATCGAAGAGATCGCCGAAGAGGAAGAAGAGCCTCCTCCAGATCTACTCGCAGAGTGCGATTCCGATGATACGATATGCGCCGTTCAGCGCGCGCTCGCTGAACGGCATACTGTTTTTTCCATTGAATCGGACGAAGAGGCTTTTTCTCGCCTCCAGACGTTGCATCCAGACCTCGTCTTCAATATGGCCGAACGGCTCTCCGGTCCCAACCGGGAGAGCCATATCCCCGTTCTCTGTGAATACCTGAACATCCCCTTCACCGGATCCGATCCCCTCACCCTGGGCATCTGCCTCGACAAGTCACGGGCTAAGGAGATCCTTTCCTATTATGGCATTCCCAATCCAGCCTTCTGGATTTTCGATAAGGGCGATGCCCTTCCCAGCGATTTGCCCCTGCCGCTGATGGTCAAACCCCTCTATGAAGGCTCCAGCAAAGGGATCAAAAACAATTCCCTGGTCCGCAGCCGCAGTGAGCTCCAGGAAAGAGTCGGCGAGGTGATCCGGCGGTATCGCCAGCCGGTCATCGTCGAACGCTTTCTGCCGGGACGCGAGTTCACCGTCGGCATCCTCGGCAATCCTCCCGAACTCGAGGTGCTCCCGGTCGTTGAAATCGACCATTCGCAGCTGCCTGCGGGTGCTGCGCCGATCTACTCCTACGAGGCCAAATGGATCTGGGATACGACCGAAAAACCGTTGGCGATATTCCAATGCCCCGCGGATCTTGATGCGGACCTGCAAGGAAAAATTGACACTCTGATTCATAGGGTCGTCAAGATTCTCCGGATTCGCGACTGGGGTCGTATTGATCTCCGTCTCGACGAGCAGGGAGAACCGCAGGTGATCGAAATAAATCCGCTCCCAGGGATTTTGCCCAATCCGGATGACAATTCATGTCTCCCTAAAGCGGCGCGCGCTGCCGGCTACTCTTACAACCAGCTGATCAATCGGGTGGTGGAGATCGCCGCGGCGCGCTACGGGCTGGTCTCATGACCCCTTCAAGCCCGCGTGTGGGCATTGTATTTAACGCCTCTCAACCGGCAGCCGGCCGCAGCGACGAAACCATCTCCGAAACCTCCATTCAGGAGACCGCTGCAGCCGTGCATGCCGCCCTCACGGCCGTGGGGTACACCGCCGTGCTCCTGCCCGTGCATGATGACCTCCTCAATCTGGCCGTTCGTCTACAGCAAACGCCCTGCGCTCTCTTGATTAATCTTTGCGAGGCCTTTCGTGGCATTCCGCAGCTCGAGTCTCACGTGGCGGCCTTTTTTGAAGCCATGGGTTGGCGCTTCACCGGCAACGGCCCCGCAACTCTGGCGCTCTGCCAGCAGAAATTTGCCAGCAAGGCGCTGCTCAAGGCCTGCAGCTTGCCCTGCGCCCCCGGCTTTCTGGTCGAGCCTGGGGATGATCTCCCTGAGATGGAAACACCGTTGATCGTCAAACCGAATGCGGAAGACGCCAGTCTCGGCATCTACGCCGATTCCGTCATCTTCGAGAAAAGCCGTCTGCGGCCGCAGGTGGAAAAGATCTGGTCGGACTATCATCAGGCCGCTCTCGTTGAACGCTACGTCGACGGCCGCGAGTTCAACGTCGCGGTGCTCCAGGAAGGTGCGCAAGTGCGCGCCCTGCCCGTCTCCGAGATCAGCTTTTCAGGCATGCCGGACGGGATGCCGCATATTGTCAGCTACGAGGCGAAATGGTTCGAAGAGCATCCGCTTTATCAGGCAACGGTACCCCAGTGCCCCGCGCCGGTCTCGAAAGCGCTTCAGGAGGCCCTGCAGAGCCTGGCCGTTCGCGCCTTCCGGGCCATGGGTTGCCGCGATTATGCCCGGGTCGATTTCCGGGTCGCAGGGGAACAGGAGATCTACATTCTCGAAGTCAATCCCAATCCGGATATCAGCCCCGCTGCCGGTTATGTCCGCGCTCTCAAGGCAGCAGGCCTCGATTATGCCGGCTTCTGGCGGATCATGATGTCCAATGCCCTCGGGCGCGGGGTTCGGTGATGATTCGTCCGTTACGGGCTGCGGACAAGGATCCGGTAATGGAGCTGATCCGGGAGACCGGCATGTTCACTGCCGCTGAGGTCAAGGTCGCGGAGGAGCTTGTGGATTTCTTCCTCAACCGCCGCGAGCAAAAAGATTATCGAATCGAGGTACTCGAGGAGGAAGATGGCGCCATCGTGGCGTACGTCACCTGGGGTCCAACCCCCCTTACCGACGGCACCTTCGATCTCTATTGGATTGCCGTTTCACCTCGCTCCCAGGGTAAAGGGTACGGGACAAGGCTAATGCGTTGGGTTGAGGATAAAATCAAGGAGGATAAGGGAAGAGTACTGATCATCGAGACTTCGTCCCAGCCGATGTACGAAGGTACCCGGCAGTTCTACCTTAAACAGCAGTACCAGGAAGTCGTGCGCATTGCCGGTTATTACAAACCCGGTGATGACCGCGTCATCTACGCTAAATATTTTGCGTGAAAGGATTAATGAGAAAATGGATGATTGGCAGCAACTCCTCAGGGGCAGTCTCACCAAGCCCGAAGAGATTGCCAAACGCTTCGATCTGAATGTCGAAGAGGTTAAAAAAGTTGCGGAGGTTTTCAAATTCCGCATAACGCCGTATTATGCCAATCTGATCAAGGAGAAAGGGGATCCCATCTATCGCCAGATCGTCCCGGACGCCCAGGAGCTGGCGGAGAACAGCGGCATCACTGATCCCCTGGATGAAGACCATGATTCACCGGTGCCCTCGATTGTGCACCGCTACCCGGACCGGGTTCTCTTTCTGGTCTCGCACAGCTGCGCGTCCTACTGCCGGTTCTGCACCCGCAAGCGTAAGGTGGGCAATTCGGACAAGATCAATCCCCGCCACATCAATGCCGGCCTTGATTACATCCGTCAACACAGCGAAATTCGCGATGTTATTGTCTCCGGCGGCGATCCCTTGATGCTCGCCGACAGTAAATTAGAATATATTCTCTCTTCTTTGCGTTCTATTAAACACATAGAGATCATCCGCATCGGGTCGCGCGTGCCCTGCTTCCTACCGCAGCGCGTCACGACGGCTCTGGTGAACATGCTTAAGAAATATCACCCGCTCTTCATAAACGTTCACTTCAATCACCCGGATGAGATCACCGAGGAGTCAGCACGCGCCCTGAACCTGCTGGCGGATGCAGGAATTCCTCTCGGCAACCAGACGGTCCTGCTCAAGGGCGTAAACGACAATCCCGAGACCATGAAACGCCTGATGCAAAAGCTGTTGACCGTGAGGGTCCGGCCTTATTATATCTATCAGGCCGATTATGTCAAGGGCACCGAGTACCTGCGAACCCCTGTCCAAAAGGGACTGGAGATCATGCAAGCCCTCCGCGGCTGGACTTCGGGCCTGGCTGTGCCGGCTTTTGTCATTGATGCCCCCGGCGGCGGTGGTAAGATTCCTTTGCTTCCAGCCTATGTTCAGTCCATCGACGACGAAAAGGTGGTCATGCGCAACTATCAGGGCGAATTGTTTGTCTATCCCCAGACCAGCAGCGGCAAGGCGGCTAAAATTCCCGCTGCCGCTTGCAAGGGCCCGAGATCTCCGGTACGGGAGGCTTTTCCGGAACTGGAAGAAATTATCTGCTAGGTTCGTGATTCTAAAAAGAAAAAGCACACCGAGTGCAATTCCCTTTTATGACCCAGCCCCGGATCTGGTCGTCCTCTGGGAATGGGAATATGATGACGATTTCATCTTTTATCTAACTGCCGCAGCCAGGCGTCGCGGTTTGACGGTGGCGAGCTACGCGCCAACGCAGCTCGCCACCTTTTTACATGCCAGCAGCCGGGAATCCTACGCCCCTAAAATGGTGATCGACCGCGCTTCGGATGTGCACAGCACCCTGCGCCAAAGCCTCGAGCAACTCGCCCGGCGCGGAACCCTCATCATCAACGACCCCGAGCGTGTCGAATGGTGCCGCGATAAAGCCACCATGCATCTGGAGCTGGTCTCCAGCGGCATCACTGTCCCCTACGGCATTATCGCCTCCCGTAGCGATTCGCCTGACCACACGTTCGCTCTCGCCCTGGAAAAGCTGGGACTCCCTTTTGTGATCAAACCTTCGGAAGGCGGTGGCGGCGAGGGAGTGATACTCGATGCCACCACGCCCTTTCACATCGCCGAAGCCCTGAGAAAAAGTCCGACCGGCAAAATTGTCCTGCAAAAAAAGATCATACCCCAGATCCTCGATGAAAAACGCGCCTGGTTCCGCGTCTTTTACATCCTGGAGGCCATCATATTTTGCTGGTGGGACGACCTCACCCACTTATACGGTCCTTGCACAACCGGCGATATCCCGGCGGAAAGCCTCGAACAGATCCGCCAGATTGTCAACCACATCGCTGCCACGACGCGGATTCATTTCTTCTCGACGGAAATCGCCATTGACCGCGATGGCTCCTTGCAGGTCATCGATTTTGTCAACGAGATCTGCGACATGCGCATGCGCTCTCGCCATGCCAACGGAGTCCCTGATGTCCTGGTGATGCAAATTGTCAACCGCCTGGTCGACCACTGCGCCACCCTCTGACCCGCCGTTTGCTGGATCTTGTCCCGGCGTAACGAATAACGCTTGCCCTTTTCCCCATTCGTGCGTAACTTATTAATATTCGGCAAAGGAATTTATTGATGAAAATGATAAAAACTCTGGCGATCAGTCTTCTGGCAATTCAGCTTGCCTGTACGGCCCATAGGCCCTCCAGAATTTCGCAACCGGATATTACCAGCCAGGAGATTCTGGAACATGTCACCTGGCTGGCCAGCGATGCACTCAAGGGCCGTCGCGCCGGCAGCCCCGAGGCCATGGAGGCGGCCGCTTATATTAAAAAGCAGTTCCGCGGCGATGGCCTCTCCCTCCTGGGCGAAAATGGATACCAGTCCTTCGAGGTGCTCAACAGTCTCTCGGTCGGCGCGAATAGCCGGCTCAAGATCGACGGCGCAACAGCCGCTCCCGCCGAATTCATCCCCCTCGACTTTAGCGAAAACAAGGCGCTCTCCGCCGGGGTCTACTTCGCCGGGTATGGCTTTTCCATCCAGAGCGACACGCTCACCTGGCAGGATTTTTCAGCGGATGCTGCAGGCCAATGGGCGCTCATCCTTCCGGACGGCCCGCCGCTGCCATCGGGAAAGGATCCTTTTGAGGCCTCCCGCTTGCTGCGCAAAAAAGCCCAAAATGCCAAGGACAGCGGCGCCGGCGGCATCCTCTTCGTTACCGGAGAGGTGCAGGGCAAGGAGGAAGCGCTCATACCCCTGCGCGCCGAACAAGGTGTCACCGGCATCGGCATTCCGGTTCTGCAGATCAACCGCGCCCTCGCAGAGCGTATCCTGCAAAAAAGCGGTACAACCCTGGCGGAACTCCAGAAAAAACTTGATGCCAGCCTGCAGCCGGTCCGCCTGCCGCTTTCCTGCAAGGTGGAGGGCCAAGCCGAAGTCATCCGCCACCTGGGCCGCACCAGCAATGTGGTTGCCCTGTTGCCCGGCGGCGATCCCACTCTGAAACAGGAGTATGTGATCATCGGCGCTCATTATGACCATCTCGGGATGGGAGGACCGGGCTCTGGTTCGCGCCGTCCGGATACCCTGGCCATACACAACGGCGCCGATGACAACGCCTCGGGCGTGGCAGCCCTCCTCGAACTGGCGGAAAAATGGGCGTCCGAACGCCAGAAGCCCAAACGTTCGTTCCTCTTTGTCGCCTTCTCGGGAGAGGAGATGGGGCTGCTCGGCTCCAAATACTTCGTCAACCACCCCCTCATCGATCTCAGCCGTGTGCAGCTGATGATCAATCTCGATATGGTCGGACGGTTGCATCCGGAGACCCGCGCCTTAACCTGCGGGGGCAGCGGTACCGCCACCGGCCTGGGTGAGATGGTGCAGCGGCTGGCCGCTCCCTATGATCTGCGGGTCGGCCTGTCGCCGGAGGGCTATGGCCCCTCCGATCATGCCTCGTTTTATGGCAAGGATATCCCCGTCCTCTTCCTCTGGACCAATATCTCGCCGGAGTACCACACCCCGGACGACGATGCCTTCCGCATCAATGCACCGGGAGAACAAGCGGTGACGCAGCTGGCTTTTGACGTCAGCCGGGAAGCGGCCGATCGCGCCGATCGCCTGGCCTTTCAGGAGGCGGGGCCCAAGACGCCCCCGACGAACATGCGCCGCTTCAAGGTCACCCTGGGGATCATGCCCGACTTCGCCACCACCGGCATCAAGGGCGTGCGCGCCGATGCAGTCATGCCGGATCGCCCAGCTGCCCGGGCCGGCATGAAAAAGGGCGATATCATCGTTGCCATGGAGGGAAAGCCGGTGGGGGATATTTATGAATACATGAACCGGCTGGCCGATTTTCGGGTCGGTCAGCGCATCAGCATTGAAGTACTCCGCGATGGAGTCCAACAGATCCTGATCGTGGAGCTTTAGCATGCGTGCGGTGCCGGCGCGTCTCTTCCAGGCCTGGCACTTCCCATGCAGGGACGATCTTTATGAAGGCGTTTATCCTGGTAGGCGGACTGGGCACGCGGTTGCATAGTCTGGGGATAACCGGTCCCAAACCAATGATCGAGATCGGTGGCCGCCCCTTCCTCGAATATCTTGTGCGCGATCTGTTGCGCCAGGGCCTGCGCGACCTGGTTTTCTGCGTGGGCTATGGTGCGGAACAGATCCGCCGCTTTTTCGGGGATGGCCACGACTGGGGTGCTGCCTTTGCCTACTCCCAGGAGACCGCGCCCCTCGGCACCGCCGGCGCGCTTAAAAATGCGGAAACGCATGCAGCGGCGGAGAATCTAGTCCTCAATGGCGATTCGTTCCTGGAAATCGACCTGGCTGCATTCACCGCCTTTCACCACCGGCATGCAGCCCTCGCTTCCATCGCCACCGTTGCCGTGCCGCTTCGCGATGATTACGGCGCTATTCGAACCGCCCGGACAGGTCGGATCCTTGCCTTTTCCGAAAAGGTTCCGGGCGGGCACGGCCGGGTCAATGGAGGTATCTATCTTTTCAATCGCGAAATATTCAGCTTGATCCCGGCGGGACGCCCGGTTTCCATCGAAGAGGAGATCTTTCCTCAGCTGGTCGCCACCGGGCGCTGCTATGCCTGCAACACTACCGGTTTTTTTCTGGATATCGGAACCCCTGAACGCCTGGCAGTCGCCCGCAAGATACTGCCTGGATTCTTCAACATCAAAGAGACGTGATGATCATCCGTGCCAAAGCGCCCCTGCGCATTAGTTTTTGCGGAGGCGGCACCGACGTCGATCCCTATCCCCGGGAAAAGGGCGGTGCGGTGCTCAGCGCCACCATCGACCGCTTCGCCTATGCCTCTATGGTCGAGAGCGAAGAGCCGCAGATCTGCATCCGGTCGCTGGATTATGACCTGGTCGCCCGGTATCAACTCGATGAAGTGCCGCCCTTCAACGGCGAGCTGGATCTGGCCAAAGCGGTCCTGCGCCACTTTTCGCCCCGCAGGGGACTCGAGCTCTTTCTTCATTCGGATGCCCCCCCCGGTTCGGGCCTGGGCTCCTCCTCGACTATGACTGTCGCCATGGTCGGGCTGTTCAAGCAGTGGCAGAACCGCCCCCTGACGGATTATGACATCGCCGAATTGACCTACCAGATCGAACGTATCGACCTCCAGATCGCCGGCGGCAAACAGGACCAATATGCCGCGACCTTTGGCGGATTTAACTTTATCGAGTTCTACGACAAGGCCGTTGTCGTCAATCCCCTGCGAATCAGCGATTCCATAATCAATGAGCTGGAATACAATCTCCTCCTCTGTTTCACCGGCAAGACTCGCCTCTCCGCCAACATCGTCGCCAACCAGACCCGTTCGTATCAGGAGCGCAACCCGGCGGTCGTTGAAGCACTGGATCAAATGAAGCAGCTGACGATCGCTATGAAGAATTGTCTGCTTCGCGGAGAACTCGATGACTTTGGCCATCTCCTGCACACCGCCTGGCTGTACAAAAAAAATCTCGACGCCAATATCTCCACCGGCCAGATCGATCAGCTCTATGATATCGGCCGGAAATCCGGCGCCTTGGGCGGCAAAATTCTCGGAGCCGGCGGCGGCGGCTACCTCCTCTTCTACTGCCCCTTTGACAAAAAACATCATGTCGCCGCAGCCCTCGAAAAAGCGGGCGGACAGGTCGTCAAGTTCAGCTTTGAACCGCGTGGATTGCAAATCTGGGAGAAAAGATGAAGATCATCCTGGTCGGCACCGCCTTTCCCATGCGCGGCGGCATCGCCCACTATATGGCCCTACTCTATAAAAAGCTCACCGAGATGGGCCATACCGTCGAGATCGTCTCCTTCAAACGGCAATATCCCGCTTTCCTCTTCCCCGGCAAAACCCAACAGGATACCAGCCAGCAAATCATCGAATTGCCATCGCTGCCTTTGATCGATTCGATCAATCCGCTTTCCTGGATCAGGACCTTTCTCTATATCAAAAAACAGGCGCCCGACCTGGTCGTCTACAAATACTGGATGCCCTTTTTCGCCCCCGCTTACGGAACCATTGTCCTTCTCACCCGGCTCTTCACCCGGACCAAATCCCTCTATATCAGCGACAATATCATCCCACACGAGCAAATCCCGGTCATCGACTGGCTGCTCACCCGTTGGGGCTTGTGGAAAGTCGACTATTTCATCGTCCAGTCGCAAACCGTCAAGAACGATTTGCTCAAGTACAAACCACGGGCGGCCTTTCGACAGGTTCCCCACCCGGTATTCGAGATCTTCACCGCCAACTACGCCTCTACCGAAGCCCGAACCCGGCTGCATCTGGGCGCGGATGAAAAGGTCCTTCTCTTCTTCGGCTATATCCGCGCCTACAAGGGCCTGGGATACCTCATCGATGCGCTGGCAGAGGTTCGCCGTCAGCTGCCGGTTAGGCTCCTCGTCGCCGGCGAGTTTTACGAAGAAGAAGAAAAATACCGTCAGCAGATTCACACGCTCCATCTGGAAGAGGCCATTCTGCTCAAGGCCGATTATATCCCCAATGAAGAAGTCGGCCTCTACTTCGCTGCGGCCGATGTGGTCGTGCTGCCCTATATTTCAGCCACTCAAAGCGGGATCATTCAGATCGCCTATAACTTTGACAAACCCGTGATCACCACAAATGTCGGCGGCCTGCCTGAGGTGATCGATGCAGGCCGGACCGGCTTCACCGTGCCAGCCCGCGACAGCCATGCCCTGGCGAACGCCATCCTGCATTTCTTCCAAATCCGCGACCAAGTGGATTTCCAGGAATGCATCCGCCTCCACAAGAGGAACTACTCCTGGGAGAATCTTGCCAAGGCGATCACCGGGTTTATCACTAAATAACAAATGTGGCCGCTGCCGCGACTGATCGTGCATCATTAAATAAAGGACTATGCGATGATTGTTGAACTGAATCAGCTGACCATTCGCGATCTGATGGAGCGCAGCTTTCAGCTGTACGGCAACCTGCCCGCCCTCGCAAGCGTCGACGAACATCCGATCACCTACAGCCAGATGAAATCGCAGATCGCGGAAATCATCACCTTGCTGCTGGCTTACGAGATCAAGCCGGGCGACCGGGTGGTTATTCTCGGCGACAACAGCCCCCATTGGGTCATCGCCTACCTCGCTGTCACTTGCATGGGCGCCATCGCTGTCCCCATTCTCACCGGCTTCTCCGATGAGGATACACGACATATCATCCGCCACTCCGAAGCGGTCGCCGCCTTCGTCGCCGCCAAGATGCGCAGCAAGCTGGAGGATCTGGAAAATTCAGAACTCCGCGCCCTCTTTTCTCTCGAGGACTGGAGCGTAGAGGAGGCCAGGAAACAACGCGCCTCGCTGCTCGGAAAAGAGACCCACTTTCTGCCTGCCGAGAAAAAACCGCTGCCGTTCTCCCCTGCCGCCGCCTTTGATCAGGTGAACCCACCGCAGGAGGAGGATCTGGCGGTAATCATCTATACCTCCGGTACGACGGGCAACTCCAAAGGGGTCATGCTGACCCACCGCAACATCACCTTTGATGTTGTGTACAGTATCGAACGCTTCCCCATTGACAGCAACGACCGTTTCCTGAGCATCCTGCCCCTTGCTCACGCCTATGAGGCTACAGGTGGAATGCTTTGCCCGCTGGCCGTCGGCATCTCCATCTATTATCTCAAGGGATTGCCCACGCCAGCCAAGTTGCTGTCGGCTATGTCTACCGTTCATCCGACCGGCGTGCTCACCGTGCCCTTGGTTGTGGACAAAATCTATCGCAAGAAAATCGTCCCGCAAATTCAGAGCAAAAAAGTGCTCAACTCGCTCTTCAAAAATTCCTTTTTCCGTAAAAAACTGCACAAAATGGCGGGGAAAAAACTCATCCGCTCGTTCGGGGGAAAATTGCGCTTCTTTATGTTCGGCGGCGCCGCCCTCAATCCCGACACCGAGATCTTTCTCCGCGATGCAAATATCAGCTATTCCTCCGGCTACGGCATGACGGAGACTTCGCCGATCATGACCATTAATCCCTTCGGCACTGTGAAAATGGGCTCATGCGGCAAACCGATTCCCGGCATCACCATTTCTATCCACCATCCCGATCCCCAGACCGGCATTGGCGAGATCATCGTCAAGGGCGATATTGTCATGCAAGGCTATCTCAAAAACGCAGCGGCCACCCGGGAGGCCTTCCTCGAGGATGGCTGGCTCAAAACCGGTGATTTGGGATTGTTCGACGAAGACGGTTATCTCTTCATCAAGGGGCGTTCGAAAAATGTCATCATCGGCCCCTCCGGCGAGAATATCTATCCTGAGGTCGTGGAGCAGGAGATCCTGCAATCCCCTTACATCCAGGAAGCCCTGGTCTATATGGATAAAAACAAGCTGATCGCTAAGGTCTACCTCGATTACGATTTCATCGATCAGAATTTTTCACGCAACAATATGGATCCCAACGACGCTAGCAAAATGGTGCGGGATCTTCTCGAACAGATCCGCCAGGAGGTCAACCTGCGTCTACCCACCTTCAGCCGACTTCAAGCCTTTGAAGAACATCCCGAGCCCTTCGAAAAGACCCCTACCAACAAGATCAAACGGCATTTGTATATCCACGCCGCGCAATAAAAAAAAGCCCCGGTATCAGTCCGGGGCTTTTTTTTGCCTACACCGCTAAAATTCATTAATCAATCCGACATGGATTTTGCCAGCCATGGGGTCATCCCCCCGCCCGAGACCGTAGTCCAGGCTCATGATCCCCAGTCCAGTCTCCAGGCGGAATCCCAAACCATAGCCAAGCTTGAAAGCCTGGTGGTGTTCGCCTCTGGACGGCGCGCTGTAGTATCCATAGTCCGCGAAAAGAAAGGTGCGGGAGCGCCGCCCCATCCAGTAGCGATATTCGAGGGAAGACCATGCGACCGAACTACCGCGGAACTGATCCTCGCGATAGCCGCGAAGGGTTTTCGCTCCACCGAGGCGATACTGATCCGGAATCGGAATATACGGCTCGCCGCTTTTAATCTGCCGGCCGTGCAGCGCCACCGCAAGGATCTGGCGCTTGAAGAGCGGTGTATAGACCTCCAAATCCAGGGCGATCCGTTTGGTGATCGTTTGCCGCCGGACCGCCGCGGTCAGCAATTCTTCCGGGCCCAGATTGCGCTTGCGGCCGGACTGGTAGGAAGTGGCATAATAGACCCCCTGTCGCGGATTGAGGCGATCATCCCGGCTGTCGTATTCAATACCCAGGGACCCGTTCAGGGTGCTGCTGCGCAGCAGCCCGAAAAGGTAGCTTCCGAGAGAATCGGGGACGATCTCGGACCGGCTGGCCTGCGCCTGCACGGCAAAATTCTCGAGCAAAGGCACCACGATCTCCAAGACCAGATCCCGCTGTACATAGGTCGTATCCTGGATTAGCTGAGTGAATCCGGTCCCCAGATGCACCGGCCAGCCGGCAACCCAAGGTTCGCGGTAACGCAAACTGATATCCTGGGTTTGTCGGTCCTTTTTCTGCCAGTGGGCATAGAGCGTCCGGCCTGTGCCAAGCAGATTGCCT
The DNA here is from genome assembly GCA_035419245.1 of bacterium. NCBI lineage: Bacteria > bacterium. Next base: position 375,519 of record DAOLSP010000001.1, read on the forward strand.
AAGGAAATATCCACCAAACCGGTGAAATAACCTTTCCCCGCCACGCTGCCGGGGGTATAGCCCAGAACCCCGTCAAATCGGCTGCTCTGTCCCTCCTCCACGCGCAGCAACAGACCACCTTCCTCCCCGGCGGTATAAAAAAGCACGGGCTCCTCGACTTTCTTGAAATAGCCGAGTTTCATCAGACGGCTGACGATACGGGCAACCTTTTGCTGGGAATAGGGTTCGCCGGGGCGGATGCGGATCTCCTTGAGGATGACACCGGGTCGGGTCAGGTGGTTGCCAGAAATCTGGATATCGCGCAGAATCAGCCGCGGGCCCGGAGTAGCCCGGTATTCCAGCGCCAGGCCATCTCTTTCCGTCGTCAAGGAGTCGAGCTGCAGAGATTCAAGTTCAAATCGTGCAAAAGGAAGCCCTTCTTTATCCAATTGCAGGAGCGCATCATCGAGGTCCGCCTCAATTTGACCTGCATCGAGCATTCGCCCTGGATGGGTATTGAAACGGCCGAGGAGCGCCCGCGCCCGTACGCTGTCCATCCCGGAGAGAGTGATGCCCTCTGTGCGGATTTCCCGCCCCTGATCGAGATAGATGCATAGCTGCGCCTGGCTGCTATCGGCATTAATGGTATAGACCATGGAATCCAGCCGGGCGTACCAATAGCCGGCGGCAGCCAGGCTCTGCAGCAGTTTTTTGCCGTGCTCCGGCAGCTCGGCCGCCGAAAAGGGCGCTCCGGGGGCAAGGCCAAATTCCTGCAGGACTTTTTCGCGCGGCCAGCGGTATCGCCCCTCGAGCGTGATGCTGCCGAGGGGAACACGCCGCGGCTGGGCGGCAAGCCCTGAAAAAATAACCGCAAGCAGAAGCGCTATAGCTCGGATTTTCTCTGCCATCAGTGCCTTCCGCTCAACGAAACGCCGCCGTCACCTGGGCGCGCCCGGTATGGGTCACGCCTTGCCGCGCCGGCTCGTTACGTCCGGTGTAGGATACCGAAGCCTGAATCGTCTGCGAAAGACGGTATTCGAACCGCATATCCCAGCGCATCGAACGCCCGGCGCTGCGGCCATCGGCCATCTCATAAGGGATAATCCGTCCCTGCGGTGCAACCCCCACCTGATTCCACTCCAACTCGGCCTGCAGCCGGCCATTGGTGCGCCAGGAATAGGTGGCGCGCGGAGTCAGAGCCAGATAGTGCACCCTGGTCTCCGGCAGATAAGAACGGTCCGCCTCACGGGCATACCGCCCCTCTAGGGCTAACTCCAGCGTTGGTCGGGGGCGGTACGAGAGCTCGAGGCGACCCTGATTCGACAGAATGTCCCGATCCTGACGCGAATGCTCTGTAAAGCTCCGCTTGATCCACTTGCGCATCAGATCGGATTGGCCATAGAGGCGGTTTCCCATGCGGCCGGTGAGGCGGGCGCTAACTTCCCGGTCTCCACGCTCCTGTCCGCCCTCAAGATACTGGTTGTTCATTTCATTCTTCTGTTGGTAACGCAGCCGCAGGGAGAGATCGCGCCGGTTTTCAAAGAGAAAAAGATCCTGACGCCATTGCATCGCGCCAAAGAGGGTGACTTCGGGCCGTTGAAATTTGTCCAATTCCATCAGATAGATTTGCCAGACGTTCTTCTCCTGAGTCCGCTCCTCGATTGCTCCATAGGTTTCGGAGGAGAGCGCGCTCAGCCAGCGTTTCCATTTCGTGAGGGGGTTCACCCCCTTGCTGCGGCTCCAGAAGCGGGCAGGATCGAGGCGCAGACGTGCGCTGCTTTTCAGCTCGACAACAGGGACCAGATCATCGGTGGTGAGGATGCGGACGATATAATCGCCCAGGGGATCTAAAACATACTCATTCAGATCTTTGTCATAGCGGTAGGTGCCATCACCAGGATTGACCTTGATATAGATACGCTCCTTCCTGGCCGTCGCGGTATTGGAGATCTGATAATTGACGTCCGCATTCACTGCGCTCTTCCAAGGGACCGCCAGCAGTCTGATCTCGGCGAGATCGGTATTCTTTTTACTGATGGCCGAATCGGCGTAAGTGCGCTCGCGATGGGTGAATTCGAGCGAACCGGAGAGGGCGCCCAATTGCTGAGCCCGGAGCTTGACCTGCTGGGTCCGCGCCGTCGATCGGCCAATAAAGGCATTGCCTCCCGCATAGGTCTGGTCATCCCGCCAGGAGTAGAGGGCCTGGGCGCTGATTTTTCTGGAGGGACGGATCTCTGTCCCGCCGGTGAGCGCATTGAAGCGAAAACCCGTGGCCATGGAGGCCGACCAGTTCTCCTTTTTCTCTTCGCCCTCATATTCAACCAGGGGTCTGAACCGCCAGAGGCTATAGTGGGCTTGGCCGCGGGCGCGCAGCCATTCGCTGCGGCTGCCGCCAAATCCCTCCGCTCTGGTGATGTGTTCTACTCGCAGGGCATAGGACGGCAATGAAGGCCGGTCGAGAGCATGCTCCAGCTGCCAGCGCTGCGACTGGAAGCCGCCGCTCTTGTGGTTGTCGCCATACTCACCGCTCAGTCGCGCGCCGGTAAAGGGAGCCCAGTCGCCGCTCATCTCCCATACCTTTTCGCCGCGGGCGGCGCTGCGACCCAGGTCCCAGCGGCGGTTATACTCCGCTTCCTGGGTACGATCGATGTCACTAAAGCGGTCTTCCACACGCCGGTATCGCCCTGACCACTGCAGCACACCCAGGTGTCGCTTCAGGAAACGCAGGGTGTCGGGCGTAAAGGCGATCTGCCAGCTCTGCGCCGCCCCCTGATTATCGCCATCGCCAAGGGACGAAAAAGTGTTCCGGTCGAGATTGCTCACGGCAATCTCGCCGTTCAACCGCCAGGTTCGGTTCGGCGCAGCGGCCAGCTGGAAATCCATCAAGGTGTGACTTTCGGGGGTGACAAGGAGCTGAACCGGCTGGTACCGGCCCAGGCCGGCGCCCACATAAGCATAGGCGCCGGCGCCGGTATATTTATACGCCCCCTTGCCTTCGCTAACATCCGAAAAGATCACGGAATAGTCGCCCGAATCCGCACCGGCATAGACATAATACCCCGCCGCAGCCTTGCGATATCGGCCCTTGCCCTGGCCTACATAGGTCGCGCCATCCTCGGCGGCAAGCGAAGCATTATCGCCTGCCGCGCGCAGGATCGCCAGTTTCTGGTCATCGAGCGTGAAATCGAGGGGATTATCCTTGTCATCCCCTTCGCGGATCAGCGCACTACCGAGCTTCAAGCGTCCGTTCCATAATGTGCCGGATGCCTGGGCGGCATAGATGCTGCGGCGGTACTGCTCATCGGAAAACTGAAAGTCGACGACGATACGCGAATCGGCCGTGATCAGCCGCCGCCGGGTGAAGGTAATCTGGGCGGCAGCGTAATCGATGATATAATCGTTGGTTTCACCGCGGACCAGTGTCTGCCCATCGAGATAAACGCGTTCGGTTCCGGCCATCACAATCATGTCGATCTGTCCCCGATCGCCCACCAGCTGGTACGGCCCCTGGTTACCCTCCTGGCCTGTGAAGGCATAGGAAAAATACTTGCCCCGCGAAACCGCCCCTGAAGCCGAGAGCTGTAGATTCTGATACCGCACACTCCCCATCGCACCCTGCAGCTTGCGGCTGTATTGCGCAAACTCGGCTCCCGTGAAATCGAGCGTATAATCCCCCATAATGGCGGAGAGATGGGGCGCATTGATCTGGACAAAAACCTTGTCGATCTCCTGAAGGTTTTGGGTGGTCCCTTCAGGCTGAATGGGCGTGCTTTGGTCGGTCAGCGCGGCAACAACCTCGACATTTTCAGCCACTTTGCCGGAGACGTTGATGTTGAGGCTCGAATTGACCTTCAGGCCTCGATTGCTTCCCACGGTAATCCCGCGGGTGATGCTGCCGTTCTTATTAAGCTGTGCGGCATAATCGATCTCTTCGCTGCCCATTTCGCGAGGCAGGCTTTCCCCGGGGGAGGTGGCACCGAACATGCGTTGTACGAGCGGGTGTCGCTGACGGACCCGGGCAAGCGGGGAGGGGAAGATCTTATACTGCAACCGGATGGCGGCACCTTGAGGAACCGGATCGGCAAAACGGATCTCTCCCTTGAGGTAATTCAGGGTGTAGTGATCGCGGGAGAGTGGCTTGTTGTCAAGGAAGACGCGCTCGGACTGCGCGAGGATAAGCGTGTCGGGCAGGAAATAAGGTCCCCTTCGTCCTTCACCGAGGAAGAGCAGGTCCTTCTCCAGCAAGGTCATACGCTCGATCTTGCCGGTGACCTGGGCTTGCACGGGCCAGCACGCCAGCAGCAAAAACAGGATCCTCCACCCCTGCACGCCGGACCACCGCATCGGCTGCCTTCTCAAGGAATGTGCAGCCATGAAAGTTCGAAAGCCTGCACACGGTGATTGGCCGACTCCACGATGTACATCCGGTCTCCTTGCACCGCGACATCAGCGGGATCGTTCAAGGCGCCCAGTTTCTCTCCGGTAGTTCCCACGCTGCGGATCAGTCGGCCTTTCTGGCTAAAGATGAGGACCTGGTCACGCCCCTCGTCGGCCACCAGGAGCAGGCCTTCCCGGGTCAGGCAGAGACCCACCGGCTCTTTCAAAATGCTGCTACCGATCTCCTCAAGATAATTGCCGAAGTAATCGTAGACGACGACGCAGCCGCGCCTCCGGTCCGAGACATAGAGCCGGTCCTTGGTATCGAGCGCGGCCTGATTCGGCTCAGCCAGCTCTCCTTCGCCCTCGGCGAAATCGCCGAAGGATTGCACCGCTTCACGCAAGGCGTTCAGCTTGAGAATACGCAGATTCTCCGCATCAGCGATGAAGAGATCGTTATGGATGGAGAGGGCCAGGCCGGCGGGAAAACCCAGACTCAGCTTGTTAGCCGTGCCCTGCGGAGAAGAATAGGCGCTAATCCAATGCAATTGCCGGTCGCAGCGGACAATGCGTCGGTTTTGGTAGTCGGCGATGAAAAGATCCAGGCCATTGCCGGCGTAAAGATCGACGGGCTGCTGAAACTGGTTTTCCCCCCAGCCGAATCCTCCAACCATGGCCAGCACAGCGCCGGCTGCAGTGCATTTTTGGATGCGGTTATTGCCGGTGTCAGCAATATAGAGGGCGCCTTCTGGGTCCAGGGAGAGCGCTCGGGGCGAGCGGAACTGGCCGGGACCATCACCCTCCCGGCCGAAGGCATAAAGCAAGCGCACCATCAGGCTGTCGCCGGCCACCGCATTGCCGGCCGCGAGCGCCAGCAGCAGAAAAACCCATCCTCTTTTGAATATCCTGCTCACATCCCGCTCCACGAACCTGTCCGGGCCGCCAGAGACACCTGGCGTTCGCTCCAGCGGCGCCTCGGTCAGCCAGCGTCCTCCTCCAAACGTAAATCTTTAGCTAAATTAAAGGTAAACAAGGCAAAAGTCAAGGGAAAAGTCGACCGACCGAAAATTACACTTGGAACTTGTTCGAAATAACCGTAATTTTTATGCAAGGGTCTCGACAGGACCCGCGATTAATCCCGGTTCTGGCACAATTGGGACAAGGCCTTGCGGCGCTATCCGCACCATAATAGATTTGCAATAACTATGCCGAAAAAAGAGATAGCACACGCCCTCAAGAGCGTGCCGAGGCGTCTGTCCGCATGGATCATCCTGCTTCTTCTGGTGCTGGTATCGGGATGTGCCTGGAATCCCGACTTTCGCAGGCCCGTGCAAGCGGGGCAGGAAGAGCTCACGGCGGAAAATACGCGCGGGGAGCGGTTCGGTGCAATGACGCCGGAACTGCAGGAACGGTTCAAGGCCGAAATCCGCAGCTATTGGGAATCCCCCTATTTATGGGGCGGCAATGCCCCATCCGGCATCGATTGTTCGGGCCTGGTGGGACAGATTTATAAACGTGCTGCAGCCATCGATCTGCCGAGAACCACCCTCAAGCTCTTTGCCCTTGGCATGAGCGTGGAAAACCAACCGCTGCAATTCGCCGATCTGGTCTTTTTCAAGCTCGGTCATGCCAGCCAGCCCGATCATGTAGGATTCTACGTGGCCCGGGGGTATTTCATCCATGCCTCAGTCACCCGCGGTGTGACCCTGTCACTGATCACGGACACCCCCTATCGCGAGAGCTATGCGGGGGCTCGCCGGCTGCTCCAGTGAGGGCGAATGCGTAACTGAACCAGGCAAACGGACTCGAAATGCACATCGCCTGCACACAAAGCACCACACCGGAGATTAAAAAAACCGCTGCCGGCCTGCGCCGAGGCGATCTCGTCGAACTCCTTCCGACGGATCTCGCCCTGGGAGGGGCTGCCGTAGCCCGGTTGGATGATCTGGTGATCTTTGTTGAGCATGCCCTGCCCGGGCAAAAGGTTCTGGCGAGAATCAGCAAGAGGAAAAAGAACTTCGCCGAAGCGCAGCTGCAGGAGGTTCTGCAGCCCGCACCCGATCAAGCCGAGCCACACTGTTTGCATTTCGGCCATTGCGGGGGCTGCCGCTGGCAGCATCTGCCGTATGCACAGCAGTTGCACTACAAACAGAGGCAGGTCGAGGAAGCACTGACCCATATCGGCGGATTCTCAGGTCTGGAGGTCCAGTCTACGCTGCCCTCTCCAGAGATTTACTCCTACCGCAATAAAATGGAGTACTCTTTTTCGCCGCAGCGTTGGGTCCCCCGGCATGAGCTGGGCGTCCCTCCAGCGGAGGAACCCGCGCTCTATCTCGGCTTGCATGCGAAGGGATTTTTCGACAAGATCATCGACGTAGAGACGTGCCACCTTTTAACGCCGGTGACCAATTCTATTCTTCATCACGTGCGTCAATTCGCCATTGACTCCGGGCGTCCGGCCTATCACGCCCGTGACCACCACGGCTTTTGGCGCTTTCTGGTGATGCGGCATGCCAGAAAAACAGGTGAAATTATGGTCAATCTCGTCGCCTCCGAGTATGACCCGGCGCTGGCCCGCGACTTTTCAGCGCGGATGCAAGCGCATTTCCCTGGCATCACCTCCCTGCTGTTCAGCACGACGCAAAGTCTTTCCGGTGTGGCCTTCAGCGAAGCAGAGTATCGGCTCGCCGGCAAATCGACCATTACCGAAAAACTGGGCAACCTCACGTTTGAAATCTCGAGCAATTCGTTTTTTCAGACCAACACGCTCCAGGCTGAACGGCTCTACGATGTCGTCGTCGACTATGCCCGGATCCATCCGGACGAAACCGTCTACGACCTGTATTGCGGCGCAGGCACCATTTCGCTCTATGTCAGCCACCTGGCCCACAAGGTGGTCGGCTTCGAATCGGTTCGATCCGCCGTGGAAGATGCCCAACAAAATGCCGCACTGAATCGCATAGGCAATTGCTCGTTTGTTTGGGGTGATCTTCGAGACCTCCTCGAAAACACCGCAGAGACCATCGCGCGTCATGGCCGGCCCGACGTCCTGATCATCGACCCGCCGCGCGGCGGCATGCACCCCAAAACAGTGGCGGCCGTTTCACGGCTTGCCCCTGAGCGCATAGTCCATGTTTCCTGCAACCCCGCTACTCTGGCGCGAGACCTCAAGGTGCTCTGCGCCGGGCCCTACCGGTTGATGAAGATCCAGCCGGTTGACATGTTTCCGCACACCGCCCATATTGAGGTGGTTGTGCTGTTGCAGCGAAATCCCTCATCTCTTCAGGATGCCAAAGTTTAACACAGGAAATGAGCTATGAACCTCTTTAAAAAGCTTTTTGGCAGTAAAACTGAAAAAAAGAGTACACCTGCGCCCCGCCCGCAATCCGATCAGGATCGCTACGGCGCGGGACGTTCCCGCTCCCGTTATCAGCAGAATCAGCGCCCTGGAGGCAGCCCAGGGCCCAGACCGCAGGGGGGCTCGCCGCAGCGTCCCGGCGGCCAACCGCCGCGGCCGCAGAGCAGTGTGCCCGCCCGACCGGATGCGCGCCCCCAGGAAAGCGCTGAAGGGCGGCCCCAGGGCGGCAGCTCGCGCTCGCGCCGCAGAAGAAGATCCCGCCACCCCCAGGGCCGCCCGCCGCAGCCGGATCTCCAGCAGCAGGTTGCCGCGCAGTCTGCGCCGGAGATCAAGCCTGAAGCCATCAGCGAACCCCGCGAGACGCCGGCGCCCGCAATCGAGACGCCAATTCGCATTCCCAAGGAACCGCTACCGGAAATCTCCCGTGACCAGCTTTCCCCCGCATTGCTGGCTGGACTCGCCCGCACGAACTGGGAAGATCTGATGCCGGTTCAGGCACGCACCATCCCCTATCTGCTGGCCCGCCGCGACCTGATGGTCCAATCGCGCACCGGCAGCGGCAAGACCGGTGCCTTCATCCTGCCAATGCTCGAACGTCTCAATGCATCCCTGCCCGAAACCCAGGCCCTGGTCCTGGTACCTACCCGCGAACTGGCCAAACAGGTCAGCAGCGAAGCCCAAATCCTCTTTGGTGATTCGGGTTTGCGCGTCGCAGCGGTATACGGCGGCGTCGGCTATGGCAGCCAGATCGACGCGTTCCGCGCCGGCGCCCATCTGGTGGTCGGCACCCCGGGCCGCATCCTCGATCATCTCCTCAAAGGATCGCTGAACCTGCGCAGCTTGCAGCTGCTCATCCTCGATGAGGCCGACCGCATGCTTTCCATGGGCTTTTATCCCGACATGAAGGAGGTCCAACAGTATCTGCCGCAAGGCATCAATGCCTATATGTTCTCCGCCACCTTTCCCCCCTTCGTGCTCCATCTGGCCGCTGAGTTCCTCGACGATCCGGAACTCATCAGCCTGAGCGGCGACCAGGTCTATGTCGCCGAGACCGAGCACTCCTTCTATGTCGTCCCTCCCATGGACAAAGACCGCGCTCTGGTCCGCATCATCGAAATGGAAAACCCGGCTCAGGCGATCATCTTTTGCAACACACGCTCCCAGGTCCATTATGTGGCCATCGTCCTGCAGCGCTTCGGCTATAATGCCGATGAACTCTCCTCGGATCTGCCGCAAAATGCGCGTGAGAAGGTGATGGCGCGCCTTCGCGATGGCAGTCTGCGCTTTCTGGTGGCGACCGATGTGGCCGCGCGCGGCATCGATATTCCGCAGTTGCCTGTGGTGATCATGTATGAACCGCCCGAGGACCCGGAGGCCTATATCCACCGAGCGGGACGCACCGGCCGAGCCGGCGCCAGTGGTGAAGCGATCTCGCTGGTCACCGAAGTGGAGCAGATCGATCTCGACCGCATCGCCCGGAAATTCAACCTTACCCTGATCCAGAACGTCCTGCCGCAGAACGAGGACGTTGCGGCGCTGGTCACCGAGCGCGTCACCGCTCTGCTCGAGGCTAAATATCGCGCAAAGGACAATGTCGAAAAAGAACGGCTGCGCCGCTTTCAGCCTCTGGCCCAGAGCCTTGCAGACAATGACGACCTGAACAATGTCATCGCCATGCTGCTCGACGAATTCTATCAACAGACCCTCCATGCCCCAGTGCCGACCACAGCCAACGTGCTGGTGGAGAAGCGCTCGGAGAGCAACGAGGACCAGCCGCCGCGGAACAACCGGCCGCGGCGTCGCGGCGGCCGCCACCGCCGACCGGGCAGCCGTTCCTGATACAACCCTCAGCCGGATCCAATCGATAGCGCCGGAGGCCCTGTGATCCATGCTGCGGAGCCTCCGGCTTTGCATTCAACGAAAGGTCTTCGCGCCATGAAATTCCTTGGAGCTCACGTCAGCGCTGCAGGCGGTCTGGAAAATGCGCCCGAAAACGCCCGCGCCATTGGCGCGCGGGCGTTCGCCCTTTTTACCAAAAACCAACGCCAATGGCTGGCCAGAAGCCTCGACACCGCTGAGATCGACCGGTTCAAGGTCCGTTGCGAAGAGCTACACTTCTTGCCGGACTATATCATGCCCCATGACAGCTATCTGATCAATCTCGCCCATCCTGAAGCGGCCGGCTTGGCCAAATCTCAAACCGCCTTCATCGACGAGATGAAACGCTGCGAGGAGCTTGGTTTGAAAATGCTGAACTTCCATCCCGGCTCCCATCTCGGACTGATCGCTTTGGAAGAGGGGTTGCAGCGCGTCGCAGCTTCCATCAATCTCGCCCTGGAGCGGACCAACGGGGTGATCGCTGTCATCGAGAATACGGCCGGACAGGGCAGTAATGTAGGGTGCAGCTTCGAACAGCTCGCAGCCATCATCGAGGCGGTGGAGGATAAAAGCCGCGTCGGCATCTGCCTCGATACCTGCCATCTCTTCACCTCCGGCTATGACTTACGCACCCCCGAAGCCTATGCCGAGACCATGCGTCTCTTCGATGCGACGGTCGGCTTTTCCTATCTCCGGGGGATCCACCTCAACGACGCCAAGAAAGAACTGGGCTCCCGTGTCGACAGGCATGCCCCCATCGGCGATGGCCTTCTCGGCCTCGATGCCTTCCGGCTCCTGATGCAGGATAGCCGACTGGACGATCTCCCCCTCATCCTCGAAACCCCGGAACCCGACCGCTGGGCGGATGAGATCCGTCTTCTCTACACTTTCGCCGCAGCAGAATAACCTGCGCACACAGACCGCGTTCTGCCATAAAAAAAAGCGCCGGAGGAACTGCGGCAGCTCCTCCGGCGCTGAAATCCGAACCGAATGCCTCTCAAAAGACCTTGATGTCCCCCAACCCGACACTGCAGATCAATAGCAGCCTGGCGGGCATCTCTTCGTATTTGGGCGTCTGGTAAAACAGCGCCTGATTGAATCCCTCGGCCTTCTGATCGAAAACCTTGATATCCCCCAACGACACCCTGGCCTTGACCTTCACGGGCAGCCCCGGCAGCAAGTCGACGTGCACATCCCCCACGCCGCTGCGCAGATAAAGACGATGTTCCCCCGGCTCCATCGCTACCTGGGAGGCGTCAATCACCACCGAACCCACAAGGGTCTTGACGCTGCCACCGTTGAAGCCCCGCGCCGGCAGCTTGATCCGCAGGTCGCCGATGGCCGAGTCCCTCGACAGCGTCCCCGCAAATTCGGGTTCGTCCTCATGAAGGGTGCCGGGCGTTTGCTCGTCCCCACGCCGCCCTCCCAGCACGAGGTAGAGACCCAGCCCGATCAGAGCGACCGGCCAGAAGCGGAAGAACCAGCGAATGATGTCAAACAACGAGGGCCCATTGAAGAGGAGCAGGCAGCCAATAACGACCAGGACCACCCCCAACAGGGTCGAACCGCGATTTGATTGAGAATCCATAGTCCTCCTGTATCTTAATCCTGCGCCCGATTCGGCGCAGCCCTCACTCATCGCCCGGGGTAAGCCTTGCCCTCGAGTTCTGCAATGTATTTCTCGACCTCAATGGCCGCCATGCAGCCGGAGGCGGAAGCGGTAATCGCCTGGCGATAGATGGAATCCTGGACATCCCCGCAGGCGAAAACACCAGGCAAATTGGTGCGCGTGCGACGATCCGTTTCGATATAGCCGCCGCCATCCAGCGTGACCTGGCCTGCAAAGAGTTCGGTGTTGGGTTTGTGGCCGATGAAGACAAATACCCCGTCGACCGGGAACTCCGACGAGGCCCCGGTTTTGACATTTTTCAGCCGCAAATGGGTCACCGTCGTGCTGCCAGCAATCTCCTCCACGATCGTATCCCAGATAAAGGCCATCTTGTTGTGATGCAGCGCCCGCTCCTGGAGAATGGCGTCGGCCCGCAACCGGTCGCGGCGATGAATGATGGTCACTCTCTCCGCAAAACGCGTGAGGAAGAGGCCCTCATCCAGTGCGCTGTTGCCCCCACCCACTACCACCACCTGCTTGCCGCTGAAGAAAAAACCGTCGCAGGTAGCGCAGTAGGAAACCCCCTTGCCGATGTAGCGTTCTTCTCCGGGGACGCCGAGCCGTTTCGGGGTCGAGCCGGTGGCAATGATCACCGACCGCGCTTCATGTGTCTGGGTAGGCGTCCGGACGCGCTTGACGGGTCCCTCCAGTTCGACACTTACGACCACATCGTAGATGACCTCCATCCCGAAGCGCAGGGCCTGCTTTTCAAACAACTGGTACATTTCAAAACCGCTCAATCCTTCCGGAAAGCCGGGGAAATTTTCCAGATCATTGGTCAGGGTGACTTGTCCCCCCCGTTCCATTCCGCTGATCAGCAGTGGTTTCAGATTGGCACGGCCGGCGTAGATCGCCGCCGTCAATCCGGCTGGACCCGAGCCGATGATAATCACATCACGCATGGTTATTTTCCTGTCTTCTCTTACGTTTTTTTATTCAATTAGATTCACCAACTCCATAAAGTATTCAAACTTTATCCGTTCCATCTCAGACGGGATTGGGGATATCGACGAATTCCACCTCCACGGCCATTTTGTGCGCCAGATGTTCGCCCAGGGCGCGGATGCCCAGCCGTTCCGTCGCGTAGTGACCAGCGGCAATAAAATGAATTCCCGCCTCCTTGGCCATGTGCATGGTTTTTTCCTGCACCTCTCCGGTGATATAGGCATCGAGCCCCTCCGCAATGGCCAGAGCGAGGTCGTCCGGAGCCCCTCCGGAACAGTAGCCGATGCGGTGGATCCTGGCCGGTCCGAAGGAAAATGCGAAGGGTTCGCGATCGAATGTATACCGGACCAGTTCAACCAGTTCCGTATACTCCATCTCTTCGGCCGTACCCATCAGACCGATCCGGCCCAGCGGCGCAATGTTGTGCAGGCCCAAGGCCTTGACCGCCAGAATATTATTACCCACCTCCTCATGCACATCAAGGCAGAGATGATACGCCAGCAGATTGAGATCATGCTCAAGTAGAAACCTAAGGCGTCGGCGGAGGGGCCCCTGCACAACCCGGCTGTCCCGGTCCCAGAGCAGGCCATGGTGGACTATGACCAGATCGGCTTCCTTTTGCACCGCCGCCTCGAAAAGTTCGAGGCAGGCGGAGACACCGGTGACGATGCGCCCGATCGGCCTTCGACCTTCGACCTGCAGGCCCATGGGACCGTAATCGGGGATCAACCTTACGCCCAGATAGTCGTCGAGATAGCTGACCAATTCTTCACGCAGGACCATGGTGACCTCTCGAGGATTTACAGGGTGATTTGTCTCCCGTAATATAGGGCGCAAGAATTGAAACGCAAGAAAAATCATCAGCAGTGGGGGCAGGGTGTAAGGCGGGCCGATCATCACCATCAGGCTAAAAAGCATTTGTCATTATGACCATTTTGTCCTATATTGAAGGCAATTCACACGCATGGCTGCGGCGACATCCACCAGGTGGGCGCCCGCCGATCTCAGCCGGTTCCGGAAATCCTCTCATGCCCATCTCGAAGCAGCGACTCAGGGCGCTGCGCCGCCTGCGGCTGAAAAAATTCCGCGAGCAGGAGCAGGCCTTTCTGATTGAAGGCGTCCGGCTCTGCGAGGAGGCCCTCCGGGCGGAAGCCGCTCTGGTGCGCGCCTTTCATACGCCAGAGGCCACGCGAAACAGGCGTATCCAGTTGTTGTTGCAGGAGCTCTCCCGGCACGATGTTCCGCTCGAGCTCATGGAAAACGCCGCCTTCTCCCTGCTGGCCGAGACCGAAGCGCCCCAGGGGATCGCCGCTCTCGTGCGCAAAAAACAGCTGCCCGCTTTCGATCCGGCCGCCTGCAGGGACCCGCTGATCCTGGCCATCGATGGCCTCGCCGATCCCGGTAATCTGGGCACCATCTTGCGTACGGCAGAATGGTTTGGCGTTCGATCGATTCTTCTCAGCCGGGCCACCGTGGAACTGCACAATCCCAAGGTGGTACGCAGCAGCATGGGCAGTCTCTTCCGGCTGCGGGTGTATGAGGATCACGATCTGCTGCAGACGGCCGTTGCAGCTCGGGCTACGGGCTGGCGGTTGCTCAGCGCTGAAGCGGCCGGCGGCGATCCATCGTTTACGCTCGCCGCCGGAGGACGCGACTTGCTCTTCATCGGCAGCGAGGCCCACGGCTTGGTAACCCCCCTGCAGGAGTTGATTGACCGGCGAATCACCATACCCGGAGGGGGGGCGGAATCGCTCAATGCAGCCATCGCTACCGCAATCGTACTCTATCAGCTGACCACTCCTCATTTGCAGACGGGTGCCCATGAGCCCTGATGACGACAATCTCTATCTAGATGGCAAAGAGCTCTCCAGGGTTTTGCTTTGGACGCTGGCCATGTTCATCCTCAGTCTCTTCGCCGGCTCGCTTCTGATCCTGCTGGGCGGCCCGAAATGGGGCCTGCTGGCTGAAACCCTCTTCATCATTCCGGCCATTCTATACGTCCTGAAACGCAAACTGCCATTTCGGCGGACCTTTCGCCTCAATCCGGTGACCCTGCCCATCCTTTTTTGCACCTTGCTGCTGGCTATCCCGGTCATGATCCTCGGCGACGAACTGGACCGCATCATCGCCCTCTTCTTCCCCCTCCCCTCGTGGTTTGATGTCGGCGATCTGCTGGCGATTGATTCCCTGACCGATGCCCTGCTGATTATCGGCAACGGCGTCGTCGTTGCGGCTATTGCAGAGGAAATGCTTTTTCGCGGCCTGGTCCAGCGCACCCTGGAACATCTCAATGAGGCTGCAACGGCCATGGCCCTCTCTGCCATCCTCTTCGCCATGTTCCATTTCAATATCTGGTGGATGATTCAGATCACCCTGCTCGGGCTGGTATTAGCCTACATCACCTGGAAAAGCGGCAGCATCTGGCCCGCCGTGATGCTGCATGGCCTCAATAACCTGCTCTCCATCCTGGTGAACAATGCCGGGCCGGAGAAGCTAAGCTGGTATGCCGGGGAAGTCCATGTCAAATGGATCTGGATTGCCGCCGCCCTCATCCTCTTGTTTCCAGCACTTTCTGGATTTCACAAGGCGTGCGACACCTCCGCGGCGGCACGCCTGCAAGATCGCATGATAGGAGAAGACCATGAATAACCCTGTACCCCAGGTCCGTATCGGCATGATCCAGTCGGCCGAAACCATCCGGTTTCAGTGCGAGAGCGCCTTCGATGTTCTCGATCTGCAGGGAAACCGGATGGCTCATGGAAAAGCCAACACCCCCTGCGAGGCGGTCATCCAGTTCTCCGAAGCCGCCGGGGTGCGCTATCGTGTGCGCTTGGCGATCGCCCTGACCGAAGAAGAAGCTGAGAAGCGGCGAAGAAAATTCAAGTCGCGGGGTATAGCCACCACCCTGTGGCGGCCGGGGGTCGTGCTGACGTTGCACGGATTTACCATGGACAATCGTGAATACTGGATCGTCACGGAAGCCTTTGCGGATGAAGCGGCGGCGAAGCAGTTCGCCCTGGAATACGAGCCGGTAGGCGAGGCCGTTGTGGTCAAGGAAATCGTCCGCAAGCCTTCTGGGACGCTCCAGCTGATGAATCAGCCTTTCGTCGATGGATGCCGGATTGTCCCCGCGGATCCAAAGGCCCGCATTCAGCTCTTTGATGTCACGGTCGGCATCGAGTTCCATTGGCAGCACCAGCGCACCCAGGTGCTGCCCGGGATTCTCGAAATCGGGTTCAACAATGCCGGGCGGCTGCTGGCGGTCAACGAGCTGGACATCGAGACCTATCTCATCAGCGTCAACTCTTCGGAGATGACCCGGGATAATCCGGTCGAGCTGCTCAAAGCTCAGACCATCGCCGCGCGCAGCACTATTCTCGCCACCATGGGCAAACATCACTACGACGAAAAGTTCCACCTCTGTTCCGACGATCACTGTCAGTGCTACCACGGCGTGGCCAACATCTCCGAATTCTCCCGGGCCGCCGCGGTGGAGACCGAAGGGGTCACCCTGCTGCATGAGGGGCGGGTCTGCGATGCGCGTTATGCCAAAATCTGCGGCGGGATCATGGAGGATTACGCCCATATCTGGGATGAACGCGACGTCCCCTATCTGGTTCCGGGTGTGGATGGGCGCGAAAAGCTGAGTTTCCCGCTAGCTGACGAGGAGCAGACGCGTGCCTATATCGACAGTTCACCCGATGTCTGGTGCAATACCCAAAAATATGCTATCCTCTCCTCCTTGCCGTACAACACCCGGGATCTCTTCCGCTGGAAGGTTTCTTATCCGCGCCGGGAGTTGAGCGAGCTGATCAGCCGGCGGTTGAGAATTCAGTTTGGCGAGCTCGTCGATCTTGTGCCGGGAGATCGCGCGCCCGGCGGCCGCCTGATTTTCCTGGATATTGTCGGCAGCGAGCGCACCGTCAGGATCGGCAAGGAGTTGGTCATCCGGCGCGCCCTCTCCGAGAGTCACCTTTACAGCGCCTGTTTTTATATCGAGCGTGATCGGAATGCATCCGGCCAGGTGGAGCGGTTTCATCTGATCGGCGCCGGTTGGGGTCATGGGGTCGGACTGTGCCAGGTGGGAGCTACTGTCATGGCGCAGCAGGGCTACGACCATGCCGCCATTCTAGCGCATTATTACAAACACAGCCAGCTGGTAAAACTCTACTAAAAGCTTTCCGCAGAGCGGGCCTGTTGCCACTATCTTATAACAGGTTAACACAATGCAGGCCCGATGAGAGACCGCGGAATGGTATGAAAATAGTCATTTATAACGACGAATTACGCTCCGGCATGCAGATGTATCTGGCGCTGAGCAACCGTCACGAAGTACGCGTCGCCCGCGACGCGGATGATCTCTTTGCTATGCTGGATCAGGCCGCAGCGGACCTGACCATCCTCGACCTCGCTTTCCCGGAGTCCCGGGATGAGCCGTTGGACGGATTTGATATCGCCCAACGGATCCACGCCAAACATCCTCAGACCAAGCTGGTCGGCATATACGATCAGGACAATCCGGACCTGGCCGAGAAGGCGCGCGCCCGCGGTATCGCCGAACTGATCGCTCGGCCGATCAAGAACCGAGAACTGCTGGGACTGATCGAAAAATAACAGGCTGTTTCATTACGGTGGGCTTACGCCCTTGCTTCAGGCCGGCACTTTCGTGCCGGCCTTTTTATTAACAAACCTGTTGCAAATTATATGGATATGATGTACTTTACTAAAAACAAGAAGGGTGCATGAGCATAGAAACCGATTTTCTCGTCATCGGCAGCGGGATCGGCGGGCTCTCCACAGCTCTCAAGCTGGCAAACCACGGCTCCGTTGCTATCATCACCAAAAAGCACCAGTCCGAATCGAACACCAATTATGCCCAGGGTGGGATTGCTTCGGTCTTCGATAAAGGCGATTCCTATGAAGAGCACATCCAGGATACCCTGACAGCCGGTGCCGGGTTGTGCCATGAAGATGCCGTCCGCCTGATCGTCAGTCAAGGGCCTGACCGGGTTCGGGAGCTTTTCGAGCTGGGCGTCCCCTTCACCCGCAACGACACCGGGCAGTTCGACCTCGGCCGCGAAGGCGGTCACCATCATAACCGCATCGTTCATGTCAAGGACCACACCGGCCGCGACGTCGAAGCCGCGCTCCTGGAAGCTGCGCGCAGCAATCCGCGCATCACCATCTATGAACACCACATGGCGGTTGAACTGATTACCGAGCACCAGGTCTTCAGTGCCCGCCTGGCTCCGGATCTCTCGATCAATTGCTGGGGTGCTTACGTCCTGGATATCAACGCCGAGAGGGTCGAACCCTTCATCGCTAAAGCGACGATTCTTGCATCGGGCGGCTGCGGACAGGTTTATCTGCATACCACTAACCCCTCGATCGCCACGGGCGACGGCATGGCGATCGCCTACAGGGCCGGAGCCACCATCGCCAACATGGAGTTTATGCAGTTCCACCCCACCTCACTTTACCATCCCGAAGCCAATTCTTTCCTGATTTCCGAAGCGGTGCGTGGCTTCGGCGGCCAGCTCATCCATAAGGATGGCGAATCCTTCATGGAGAAATACCATCCGATGGGGGCCTTGGCGCCCCGCGACATCGTCGCGCGCGCGATCGATGCCGAGCTGAAAAAACGCGGCGTCCCCTGCGTCTATCTCGACGTCAGTTATCTGGATGCCGACGCCGTCCGGGCCCGTTTTCCCAATATTTACGAAAACTGCCTGCGGTATAAAATTGACATCACCAAAGAACCCATCCCGGTCGTCCCCGCGGCACACTATGCCTGCGGCGGTGTCCGGACCGACCTGCAGGGGCGTACCAGCATCAACGGACTTTTTGCCTGCGGCGAGGTGACCTGCACCGGCGTCCACGGCGCCAACCGCCTGGCCTCCAACTCCTTGCTCGAAGCCGTCGTCTTCGCTCATGAAGCCAGTCAGGCCGCCATCCGCTTTGTGGCAACGCGCAAACCGATCCCCAGCGGCATTCCCCTCTGGGACGATACCGGCACGTTCGATCAGGAGGAGTGGGTCCTGATCTCCCATGACCGCCTCGAGATTCAAAACATCATGTGGGACTATGTCGGTATCGTGCGCTCCAATTCCCGCCTTGAACGGGCGCTGAGCCGGATCCGGTTGATCCGTCAAGAAATCGAAAACTATTACAAGCGCACCCGGATCACCGAGGGACTGCTCGAACTGCGCAACCTGGCCACAGTGGCCCAGCTGATCATCCAGTCCGCCATGATGCGCCGGGAAAGCCGCGGGCTCCATTACACAACCGACTATCCCAATAGCGACGATGCCTTTCGCCACGATACCCTCATCGAACATTCAGCTGTCTAGTGATCCCTTGACTTCGATGGAGTGCGCAGATGATCATCTCGAAGATTGAAATTCGCGCTTTCAAGTCGATTTATGAACTCGCACTGCCCCTGGATCCGCATATCAATGTGCTCATAGGCGCCAACGAGAGCGGCAAATCCAACATCCTCAAAGCGCTCGAAGCCTTCAGGGAAAAAGTCGCCCTGGATGCCTCGTTCACCTGCCAGTACTCGAACCATTATTACATGGCCAAACCTCCCGAATTGACCCTGGAGTTCTCCGGTTTCACCAACGAAAATCGGCGCCTCCTGCAGGCGGTCTCGGAGTCCTTCAAGGAGGTGGAGCGCTTCAAGATCCGCAAGGAGGGACCAACCCTCAACGATTATCATCTGTTGATCAATGTCAATCCGGTCGAGTCGATCGATATGGCCCGGCTGTTGCGCATTCTCCCCAAGATCCTCTATTTTCCCGACATCCGTTTGCTCAAAAACCGCGTCGATTACGACGATCTCATCGCCAACCTGCCGGAGTGCGCCACTGAACGTAATCTGCTCAAGATCGGCGGGGTCGATCGCTACGAGACCATCTTTGAAGACAATGCTCGCGGCCGCCGCGCCCTTGAGGAGGCCGGCCGGATCATCACCGAGCAGCTGCGCCGCGTTTGGTCACAGGAACCCACCATCGAAGTCAAACTCAATGTCAACGGCCGCGCCCTCTATATCGATTTCAGCGACAGCACCACCGTCTTCGATACCCCGGAATCCCGCAGCCTGGGGTTCCGATGGTACCTCTCCTTTTACGTCAATTTTCTCGCCCAAACCTTTGAAGCCCAAGCCAACGAATATCTCTTTCTTTTCGATGAACCCGGCATCCATCTTCATCCTTCCGGCCAAAAGGATTTGATGAAGGTCCTCGAAGACCTGGCCTTGAAAAACCAGGTGATCTTCAGCACCCACTCCCCCTTTATGATCAACCGCCAGTTTCCCGAGCGGGTCATTCTCGTGGTCAAGGACAAAAACGGCACTCGCATCGACAATCAGGCCTATCGCGAGCACTGGAAACCCCTGCGCGACGAGATCGGCCTCAAGGTGGGCGATCTCTTCTTCTTCAGTGATTCCAGTATCATCGTCGAACTGCCCACGCGCAAGTCAGGGATCCTGGAAAAATTCAAGGCAAAATCCGAGTAGCCATATGCCTGAAACGAAGGTCCATATCCGCAGCGGGCGGCGGCTTTTCTCACGGGCGCAGTGCCACCCCTTCTCGCCTGCGGGAGTCCAGGCATGTTGAGTGGCGACCTCTCCGGCAAAGAAAAATACTGGCTCTACCAATACCGACTCGGGAGCCAGTATCTTTTACCCTTGTTGATGGAATGGGGGGTTCCCCTCGAGGGGGCCCGGATGCTCGACATCGGCTGTGCGGAGGCGGGCATCCTCTGCGCCTTCGCCGAGGCGGGCGGCCGCGCGATCGGGTTGGAACTGAGCCCCAGCCGCCTGCACTTTGCCCGGCATTTTGCCTCACCCGCACAGCAAGCCAGGATGACTCTGATTGCCGCCGACTTTTTTCATATGCCCCTGAGAAAGGAACAGGGCCGCTTTGACCTGATCCTGCTCCGCGATGTCTTCGAGCATTTGCCCGACAAGAACAGCGCCTTTGCCGCCCTGGCCGCCCTGATGCAACCCGGAACGCGTCTGATTCTGACCTTTCCTCCTTTTTATTCTCCTTTCGGGGGACACCAGCAGATGCTGGGCGGATTCCTCCGCCGCATCCCCTGGTTCCATATCCTTCCACAGGCCCTGTGGCGTCTCATAGCCCGATATATCGTGGCGCACGATCCCAATCCCCGCTTTCTCGAAGAAATGGAAAAACTCCGCCACCACCGCATGTCGATCGCCCTTTGTCATCGGCTGGCAAAAAAGTACCAGCTGACGGTTTCGGGGGAGCGCTATTATCTCAGCCGTCCCAGCTATCAACTGCGCTACGGCTGGCCGGTGATCGGGGCGCAGACCCTGGGCCACATCCCGGTACTGCGCGAGTTCCTCATCACCGGCGCCCTCATTATGATGAGCAGGCCATGCCCAGAGTCTTGATCACCACCTACTATTTTCCCCCTGCCGGGGGCGCCGGCGTGCAGCGGACGCTCAAGTTCGTCAAATATCTGCGCGAATTCGGCTGGGAGCCGGTCGTCCTGACCGCCCGGGATGCCGATTATCCAGCCCGCGATGAAACCCTGTTGCAGGAGATCCCGGAGGGGATAAAAATCTATCGGGCTCCACTTTTCGAGCCCTATCGTCTTTACCGCTGGTTCACCGGCAAGCCGGCCGGCACCGCCACCGATATCGCCACCCTGACCCGGGATGCGCAGGAAGACCGGAAATGGAGCGAACGGCTTTCAGAGGGCATACGCGCTGCCCTGTTCGTCCCCGATGCCCGCATGACCTGGTTCTTTCCAGCGCTTCATCTCGGCCGCAAGATCCTCAACGCGGAGAAGATCGATCTGATCTTCTCAAGCGCCCCGCCCTACACGACGCATCTCATCGGCCGCCGGCTGAAACGCGCTTCCGGATTGCCTTGGGTGGCCGATTTCCGCGATTCTTGGATTGGCTGGCTCTCAACACCGCATTGGCGGCCGGCGCCCGCCCGGGCGCTCGAGTTCCGAATGGAAAAACAGGTTCTGACAGAAGCAGATCACATTCTTACGGTCTCCGCCGGTGTAAAAGAGGACTTGCTGAGCCGCCATCCTGATTTACGCGATACACGTTGGTGCTACCTCCCCAACGGATTCGACGCTGCGGATCTGGCGGGCATTCCGCCCAAACCCAAAGCGCCAGGATTCACCCTGATTTATACCGGTTCACTCTATGGCAACCGTAATCCCCGCTCGCTGTTGCGCGCCCTCGAACAGCTGGTCGAAGAACAGTTCGCTCCCCTCGAGGCGCTCCATATCCGGCTGGTGGGGCGGGTCGGCGAGGCGATCCTGCAGGAGATCGCCGCCTCGCCAGCTGGCCGCTTCTTTGACCATATCCCCTACGTCTCCCATGCCGAAAGTCTGCAGTACCTCCTTGCCGCCGATGCCGCTCTCTTGATCATCGACGATTCCCCGGCCAACCGCGGCATTCTCACCGGCAAGCTTTTCGAATACATCGGCGCGCGCCTTCCCATTCTCGCCCTGGCGCCCGAAGGCGAGGCCTCCACCCTCATCCGCCGCCACGGCCTCGGTTTCTGTATACCGCCTGGAGACAGTGAAGGGATCGCTGCTGTCCTGCGTAGGTTGCTCCGCAAGGAATATCCGCGTCATCAGGAGCAAGGGGAGGACGCCCGGCGGCTCTTTGAGCGTCGCGAGCAGACCCGCCAGCTTGCCGCACTTTTTGACGAGATGATCGCTGAACCAGATGAAAGGGAATGAGCGTAGAGTAGGCGAACGGGGGAATAAAGCGTTGTCGGATCAGGCCTGCACCAGGTCAAGGAGGAGCGAGGCCAGTCCGGATTGGCGCTTGCAGAGCGCAAAAAGCGTTACAATCCGCTGTCGTGCGGCCCGACGCCGTTCCGAGCCGGCTTGTAGGGCTTGTCCAACTGCGGCAGCCAGCGGGGCAGCGGAACGCTCGGAGACCACCCAGCCCGCTTCACCCACCACCTCGGGCAGGGCTCCGGTTGCCGTCACCACCGGCACGCATCCGCACGCCATGGATTCGGCCAGGGCCATGCCGAACGATTCGTGGTGCGAAAACTGGCAGTAGACGGGTGTGCGCGCATACAGGGCTGCCAGCGCCGTGCGTTCGAGGCGGCCCAGCAAACGCACATTCTCAGGCACACCCCGTGAGCGGATCCAGTCCAACGCCTCACCCTCCAGGCCGACCGCGACAAAAGGAACCTGTGGCAGCTCCCGCGCCACATCCAGAAACAACCCGATGCCCTTGATGGCGGCCGCACGCCGGTCTCGAGCCCCGCAAACCGTAAGCACCCCCCTCTCCCTCATGTTCTCCGTCTCCGCGTCGAAGAATTCCGTGTCGACGCCGTTATACAAAATCCGCGACGGCGCGTGCGGAGCGAAGGCCGCCAGCTCATCGGCTGTGGCCTTTGAAACCGGCAGCAAAAGGGCGGCATAGCGCAAGCTCATCCGACTGCAAAAGGAGCGCACCGCCTGCAGATGGGCGCCGTAACCATAGTCGGGCATCCGGGCGACATCGTAGCCGCCCACGACGATGACGACCGGCTTGCCGAAGAGCCGACCCGCTACGACCGGTACCAACGCATGATAATCGGCGAACCAGGTGAAGAGCGCTGCCGAGCCGGGGAGATGGCGCAACAGCCAGAAGCCCTGCGCCCATTGATCCCATGCCTGCCGCAGAAAGGGTTTGAAATGAAAGCGACGCATCCGCAAGCGAAAATGTCGACGCAAGCCATCGGCGTCAGCAAGGACAAAAGGCGCCTGGCTGGGCTGGATAAAAAGCAATTGCGCGGGCCGTGGTGGCATGACGAAACCCTCTCTACAATCAGACCATGGAATCAGGGCATAGTGATACCAATATAAATAATCCGCGAATAGGATCAAAAAACTTCAAAACAAAAGTATAAAGATTCGCTGGACTTTCTTAAAAAATTGTCATATAATAACCAATAATCTGCTTTCAACCCTGTCATGCAACGAGGCTGTCGTGAAAAAGAAAAAAGTCGCACAGGAAAAAAGCTGGGCGCCGCCATCTGCGGAAAAAGAGACGCTTCTCACCCGCTACCCCCTGGCCGCACTCCTGGTCCTCTCTTTCCTGCTCCTGCTCATTTTGTACAATCAGGTCATGCTGGCCGGAAAAACCTTTCAAATGCCGGATCAGCAAAGCGCGCGCGCCACAGCCCCCTTCGTCAAGGAAGCCCTCTCCCGCGGCATCACGCCCCTCTGGTGTCCCTATATCTTCGGCGGCATGCCCTCTTTTGGCTCCCTGCTCAGCGCACCTCATGTGAACCGATTGGATGACTTCTTCATCGGCTTCTTCCGCCTTCTCGCTCTGCCGGATTTTACCTTCATTTTCTTCAATTATCTGCTCTTCGCTCTCTTCATGTTCCTGCTCATGCGCGGACTGGGCGTAGAGCCGCTCCCGGCTTTCTTTTCCGGGCTGGCGGTCATCTTCATCCCCCAGTTCGTCGCCTTCACCGCCTATGGACACAATACCAAATTTCTTGCCGCAGTGCTGATTCCGGTCATCCTTCTCTGCGCCAAAAAAATGATGGAGGAGAAAAACGGGCTCTGGTTCAGCCTCACCGCCCTCGCCATCGGCTTCCAGATGGTGCGAGCGCACATCCAGGTTTCCTACTACACCTTCATTCTTCTCGGAATCTACTTCCTTTATAAGGAGATCGCCGATTTCCGCCGCAGCCGCGAGATCAAGCCGCTGCTGCACTCCGCCGGGCTGCTCGCTGGCGCCATTGCCGCGGGTGTGCTCCTCTCGATGATTCTCTATACCTCGGTTCTCGACTACCAGCGCTACTCCATCCGCGGCGGCAGCACCGAAGGCGGTGGACTTGATTTTGACTACGCCGCCAACTGGTCCTTTCATCCTCTGGAGATGGTGACCTTCTTCATTCCCTCCTTCATGGGCTTTGGCGGCGCCACCTATTGGGGCAAGATGCCCTTCACCGATTACCCGCTCTATTTCAGCGTCGTTGTTTTTCTTCTGGCGGGTCTCGCCCTCGCCCTACGCCGTGATCGCACGACCTGGATTATGACGACTGTCGCGCTCTTTTCACTGCTGGTTTCCTTCGGCAAACATTTCGGTGTGCTCTATGCCCCGCTGTTCAAGATTCTGCCCTACTTTAACAAGTTCCGCGTCCCGAGCATGATTCATATCATTCTGGATATCAGCATGCTCGTCCTCGCCGGTATCGGCTTGCAAGCCCTGTTCGAACTGCGCACCCAGCTGCCACAGCTTAAACCGCTTGAACGCACACGCCGGATCAAATCGTTGAAACGCTTCCTCTATACTTTTGCCGGTGTGGTTGCGGTGTTGGGACTGATGGTTCTTTTGGGACGAGCCCTTTATATGGAAATGGCTGGCAGCGGCGGCCACACCCTGAATGATGCCCAGCGTGTCGCTGCCTATAACCAAGCGGTCCTTGACAGCCTCAAATCGATCGGGCTGGTTGCCATCGCGGTTGTGCTCATCCTCCAGTTCCTTAAAAACAGCCTATCCCGGATGGCGCTGACCCTTTTACTGAGCGCCATGGTAGTTTTCGATCTGTGGGCCGTGGATGCCAAAATCATCCAGCCTCAGGACAAGTCCGACGAAAAGGCCTTTTTTGCGGCGACGCCTGCCGTGCAGTTTTTACAGAAAGACAAAGAGCTCTATCGCATCTTTCCAGTGCTGGATGACAAGAGCGGCAATTGGTACATGTACCACTTCATTCATAACATCTCCGGCTACAGCGCCGCTAAACTACGCCTCTATCAGGATTTCCTCGACGAAACCGGTTTCGGTTCACAGGATCGCTATGGCCTGAACAGTTTTCTCTCCAAGTACTGGCGGGTGGGCATGCAGGGTAATCGCTATGCATGGATTGATGTGCCGCTGCAGCAAATCGCCCCGGAGCGGTTGGCCTTTGATTCGGCCATGCTGGATATGCTCAACGTCAAATATCTGGTTCAGATGGAGTTGCCCTGCAACGATCCGCGCTACCAGCCGGTAGGCGATCCAAAAACGATTCCACTTTACCGCAATACGACGGTGTTGCCGCGCGCCTTTTTCGCCGATTCGGTCCTCGTCCTCAAAGGCCGCAAGAGCATTTTTGACTACATGAAGAGCGGCCGTTTCAACCCACGCCGGGTGGCCGTGATCGAGGAGAATCCACCGTTTACCGTGTCGGCCGCCACCGGCAATACGGCCGATATCGTCAAGTATGACCTGCACCAGATCGTCATCTCCGCCAAGATTAAATCTCCGACAATCCTGGTGCTCAGCGAGATCTATTACCCCGCCGGCTGGAAAGCCTTTGTGGACGGCAAAGAGAGCAAGATCTTCAAGACCAATTACCTTCTGCGCGGGCTCTTCCTCCCGGCCGGCGATCACCAGATTCTCTTCAAATTCAACCCCGCCTCATACCAGGCCGGCGAGTGGATCACCGGGATAGTGCTGCTCCTGCTGATCGGCCTCCTGGGTCACTCACTCTGGATGGTTTACCGGAACCGCCGCAAATCACCGGCGACTGCCTGATCTCAAGGGTGGGCCTTTCGCCCACCCTTTTTTGATAGAAAGAACCTATGTCTTTTCGCAAAACGCTTTACATGTCCTCGGGTACCCTACGCTACCTCTTCGTAGTCGTGGTTATACTTTGCATCGCCGGAATTAATTTTTACGTCCAGGGGCTGGTCAAGGATTTGCGCAAACAATCCCGCGATATTGCAGAATTCTACGCCCTCACCTACCAGCGCCTGGCGGTAGCCGCCGACCAGCCGGAGGTGCTCGACTGGCTTTTCGTCAACATCATCAGCCGTGCCACCTTCCCCCTGATCCTGACCGACCGCCAGGGCAATCCCAGCTCCTGGCAAGGCCTGACAGTCCCGGACACCGCCCGCTCGCCAGAAGCCCTCAAACAGGTACGCAAGGTTCTGGCCAAGATGCGGCAGGAAAATGATCCCATCCCGATAACCTACGACGAGATTGTCCTCAGTTATCTCTACTTCGGCGACTCGGTCCTGATCAGCCGCCTCCAATTTCTGCCTTGGGTTACCCTGAGCGGCATCGGCCTCCTGGTTCTGGCTGCCTTTCTCAGCTTCGTCAGCATCAAGAGCAGTGAGCAGCGCTTCATCTGGGTGGGGATGGCCAAGGAGACCGCCCATCAGCTTGGCACCCCGATCTCCTCGCTGATGGGCTGGCTCGAGCTCCTCAAAATGCCCCATCTTGGTGCCGCCCAGCGCGAGCAAACCCTGACGGATATGGAGACCGATCTCAAGCGGCTGGAAAAAATCGCCGCACGTTTTTCCCATATCGGTTCCGAAGCCTTGCTCGATCCGCAGGAGGTAGAGCCGATCCTCCATGATGTTTGCGAATATCTGCGCAAGCGCCTGCCTAAAACCGGCAATCAGATTCAATTGATCGAAACCTATGCGGCGTGCAAACCCGTACCCCTGAACCGCGAGCTCTTCGAATGGGCGGTCGAGAATCTGCTGAAAAACGCCATTGACGCCGTAAAAGGTAAAAAAGGGATCATCGAAATCATCACGAAACCCCTGAATGGCAAAAACCGCATCGTGATCGACATCAGCGACAACGGCGCCGGGATCACCGCCAAAAGGCGCAACGACATTTTCAAGGCGGGCTACAGCACGAAGAAACGCGGCTGGGGTCTGGGTTTGAACTTTGCCAAGCGGATCATCGAGGAGTATCATCACGGACGGCTGATCATCAAGGAGAGCCATATCGGCAAGGGGACCACGATGCGGATGATTCTATGACGGAGATCCGTAAATCCCTGGAGGGCCGGATCGCCCTGGTGACCGGCAGCGCGCGCGGCCTGGGCGCGGGCATGGTGCGCGCCTTGGCGACACAGGGCGCCGCTGTTGCCATCCACTACCGCAAAAGCCGGGAAGCGGCCGAGCGGCTGGCTAAGGAACTTCAAGATCAGGGAGTGACCGCGGCGACCTTCCAAGCGAATGTGACCCGATGGGCGGAGGTCTGCGATCTGCGCACCGCCGTGCTGGAACACTTCGGCCGCCTCGACATTCTGGTGAACAATGTGGGAACTTTCTTCGAAAAACCCTGGGGATCTTTCACACCGGCAGAATGGGAGGAGATGCTGGCGAGCAACCTCACGAGCGTCTATTATACCTGTCAGGCCTTCTGGCCGGGGCTGGTGGCACAGCGATGGGGCCGCATCATCAATATTGGGCTCGCGAACAGCGACCGCATCCATGCTTATCGCAATATCCTGCCCTATGCCATCGCCAAATCCGGCGTGCTCATCCTCAGCAAATCCCTGGCCTTAGAGGGTGCTCCGCACCAGATTACCGTGAACGTCCTGGCACCCGGATTGATGGATAATGGAACCCTCGACACGACCGCCCGCCAGACTGCAACGCAACAAGTGCCCGCTGGACGACCGGGAACCAGTACCGATCTCGCCGCGGCGCTGACCTTTCTTTGCAGCGAGGCCGCCTCCTATATCACCGGCGCCCAAATCCCCGTCAGCGGCGGCTGGGGCCTTTAGTGCCGCACCTCCTCCGGACGGCGCGGATAACGCCGCTCCCGTTCCGGAATGCCTTCACTTTTGGCCGGCAGCTGAGCCGGCCGGCGGCTGGCGATCCGCAAGCCCGTATCATCCGCAACCAGGTCGTATCCCCCTGACCAGACCGGTTCGGCACGTTCGCTGCGGTACGAAACGACTCGCGCCCATCCAAGAAGACCATTGAGCCGCTGCGCCGCTTTCCAGAGTATTTGCCCCGTATTGCTGGCCAACGCAACCGAGCTCACCTTGCGCATCGCACCATCCTGACGGCTATACCCCTCAACAGCAGTCAAACGAAACATGGTCCGCAGCCCCACCTTTCCGAGAAAGGCTTTCCATTGCAGCACTTCTCCCTGAAGTGCCCACCAGTCGCCTTTCACTGAACAGTTTTTTGCCGGTCCGGGCTTACCACTTTCGTAAGGGATCACGATCACCTTGAATCCGCTTGATGCGGCGCCGCTCTTCTGAAATTCGACGTGGGCCACCGGTCTTTCGCCTTGGAGTGGACTGAAGTAATAAAGATAAATGATAAAATACCCCAAGAGGAGGGCGGAAAGGGTAAGCAGCAGCATCGTCAGCCCAGAGAGCGACCCGGATCTTTTTTTTCGCGCCGGCGTCTTGCTGCCGCCTTTGCCGCCAAAGATGGTCAAAAGGATAAAAGCCGCAACCAGGCTGACCAAAAACAAAACCAGATAGACGGCGTTCGAGTCACCGGGAAGTAATTGGTTCATCCTCTCCTCATTTCGCCAGGATAATTCTTTCATCATACGCGATGGCGCCGAACACGCCGATCCCGCCCTGGATATGCCAGACCGGCTCTTCGTCGTCGCGCATGAGCAAGTAATTATAATAATTGCGATCCAATGCGGTCACCTTCAGCACATAGATGTCAGGTTGGGCGAGATAAAACGGATAGAAATTGGTCGCCGTGGAATCGCTCCACATCTCGGCGCTGTAGGTATGGACATTGCCGCGCACACTGACCAGAAAATGGCTGTCCGGTGTGCCCGGCTCCCAAGCGATCGGCAGCGCAGCGTTGGCTGCGACCACCTGATGATCGGCTGGCGAGATCAAGCGCGGCGGTGCTGGCATGGTACAGTGCGCTTCTATCCGGCGGCCATCCTGCAGTCGGACGGAGAGGGTGTAGGTCGCACCCGCCTGCAAACATAAGTCCGGTCCCTCCGTGGCATACCGGCCTTCGCCCCGGTCTGTGAAGGTTACTGCCTGACCCGCCCCACTGATTATCATCTGAGCCCCTGCTATGCCCCGGTCCGCTGGCACCCGATCCATCGCGCGATAGGTCTCCTCCAGACGAATGATCGTCTGCCCGGAGTTATAGATCAGCAGCCCGAAGAGGTTGATCTCGGGTTGGTAATTGAATTCGTTGACATCGGGTCCATTGCTACATGCGGCCAGCAGCAGGGCGGCCGCCAGGACCCCGAGTGGTAATCTAGAAGGCAAAATCCACTCCCAGCGTCGGCAGCAAGGGGAACATCGAGACCGTCGTCAATCGCGAGGGATTGGCGTCATGGTCCCAAAAGTAATAAAAGACATTTTTATGGTTGTAGAGGTTGATGACCTGCAAATAAGGGGAGGCGGAGACGCCGAAGAGGCGTCCCTCCCGGCGCAGGCTGACATCCATGCGGTGATAGAGCGGAAATCTGGCGCTGTTCTTCGCACCGGGACGATCCACCAGATGGCCCGAAAGCATATTCTGCTCGATATCCCACTCGTACCGCACATATTTACCGGGTTTGGGCGTATAGGGCATCCCGGAGCCGTAGGAAAAAACCATTCCGAGGGTCCATTTCCTGCCAAGGGTCCGGTTCAGAACAACATGAAAAGAGTGGCGGCGGTCGTATTTGGGATAATAACTCTGCTGGCCCATCCGGCGCTTGGTGATGCCCCAACTGTATCCCAGCCAACCCTGCAGGGGCCCCTGCTGCCGCTTTAGTAACAGCTCCATGCCGCGTGCCGTTCCCTCGGCGACGAAGTAATCGTCGGACGGATCAGAGGCAATCCCGTTTTCGTTGAGATCGAGCAGGCCGTTGAAGGTTTTCAAATACCCCTCGAGTGTGAAGAGGAGATCGTGCGGCAGCCACCATTCCACTCCCACCACATAGTGGTTGGCGGTTTGTGGTTTGTAGTTCTTGCTGATGGGCATCCACAGATCCATCAGCGAAAAATTCTGTTCGTCGCTGGCGACCGTCGTAAGATACTGGGCATAATGCCCATAGGTGGCTTTAAGGGCGAGATTGGGGGCAAGTTGATACTGCAGCCCCAGACGTGGTGCAAGGCTCCAGCGATCGCCGAGCGTATAGTGTTCAAGACGCACCCCGGTATTGAGCTGGAGACGCGGCCGGGGCTGCCAGTGGTCCTGCAGATAGAACGCCTGAAGCGCGGGCTGGGCGGTATAGGCAAACAGTCGGTACTCATCAATGGCAATGCCATAACGAAATTCCAGGCCGGAGGCGGCCATTCCCGCTTTAATGCTGTGCCCGTGGATGCCAAAATAGTTGATATCCGCTTTGGCGCTGTAGTCGGTGATGTGGTTGTTCAGGGTTAACGAGGCGGTTCCGCTGCCCTCCACGGCGGCATCGAGGTCGTTGTCAAAGCGGCTGCGGGATAGAATCGTCTCGCTGAAAAGATCGGGGCGGATGATCCAGCGCCAGGTCAGGCTGGTGGTCCTGTTGCCCCAGGTCCAGTCGAGGTCGACATCCACCTCGGATTCGTCGTCTCCTTCGGCGGAGAAATCGAGAACATCGTCGCCGTAAAAACCGCTCAGCGTAAGGCGGTGGCGCTGCGAAAGATCGAGATTGATTTTGCCCTGAAAATCATAAAAATAATAAGGGAAAGCATACCGGGTATGTTTGAAGACCTGATCGAAATAGGTCCGGCGGCCGGCAATCAGGAAGGAGCCGGAGGGTAAGGGCCCCTCGGCGAGGGCGCGGGCCGACAGCAGGCTGATGCTGCCCGCGCCGCGATAGTGTTTGGTGTCTCCTTCCCGGTTGGTGATGGCAAGCACGGAAGAGAGTCGGCCGCCGTACTCCACGGGGAATCCCCCGCTGAGAAATTCCAGTTCCTTGATCGCATCCACGTTGAAGGTGCTGAAGACGCCGCCTAGATGGAAGGGATTATAGACACTGACACCATCCAGGAGAACCAGATTCTGATCCGGACTGCCGCCGCGCACATAGAGCTGACTGGAATAATCGCTGCGGCTGACCACCCCGGGCAACAACTGCAGGGTTCTGAAGACATCGGCTTCTGCCAGCATCGGCACCAGTTGCAGCTGACGCATCGTCAGTGAGGCGGTGGAAATGTGAACTTCCCGCTCGAAGCGCTCGCGCTGCGCCGTCTTGGTCACCTCACCCATCTCTATCGATCCCGGAAGTAGGGTAACCGCTAGGAGCGTGTCCACTCCGGCGCGCAGCAAAATTTCACTTTGCCAGCGCTGATATCCCAGTAGCGAGACGGTGCAGAGATAGCGGCCCGCCTCCAGATGGGGGATGACAAAATAGCCGCGCAGGGTAGTAAGCGTCCCCAGCTTTGTCCCGGCCAGATAGACATTGGCATAAGGGAGGGGCTCACCATTGGTGGCGTCGCGGACAAAACCGCTGATGGAGGCCAAGATCTCCTTGGCGGCGGTCGTGTTGCCCGATCCAGGGCCAGCCGACAGCGCCGCCAGTAGCAGAGCGGCAACGAAGGAGAGACAAGATCGCTTCATACAATATCTTGACAGTCGATCCTACTTGATGATCTTCATGATGTCCAGAGACATGGTCACCGAACCCAGCTCGGCCTTGCTTTGTATCCGCACCGGTAGACGCCGCTGATCGCTGGTGAGCCAGATCCACATCTCACCCTTGGGCTCTAGTTTGGAGCCAGGCTGCTTGCCGGGCACAAGAAGAAAACATTCAAATTTCCCCGCCGGGACCTTCACCATCTCCTTTTTTTTCACGGTGAGGCGCAAGGGGTAGACCTTTTTATCCACATAACTGTTGAGGTCGATGATATTCCCGACCTCCAGATCAAGAGTCCGCACATAATAAATAATCGAGAGGAGGTCCTGACTGTATGCGGGAACCGCAAGAGTATCCTTGCCCTCGAAGGCGCACTGGTGCAGGGGATCGAAGACCGCCTTGCGGAACGCTTTGAATTTGCCTTCGCGCAAGGTCCGTTCATAACGCCAGGGGAAGACGCCGCGGCGATCGAGCCAGCTTTTCATAACATCGTCCACCCTGTAAAAACCGGAAAAAAAATCATTGGTCCACAACCGCGAGGTGAGCAGATATACAGCGCGGCCATTCAGACTGTCTCCTGCCTCCAGCGACAAGGCCCCCCAGCCGGCGCTCAGCTTGCCGAAATGGACCGAATACTCGAGATACTCACCAACCGGCATCTCATGGTTGGCCAGTTCGCGCAGCAGCGGTACCGCCTTCGCTGGGATCTCCTGCGCACGCGCGGCTGGGAGCACACCTGCCAGCAGTATCACCATCCCGGCCATCCATTTCAAGCCCTGCATGGTCACCCCTCCTCAAACTCTCTTCGATTGAGCAACTGATGCCTTACTTTCGCAAACACTTCATCGAGTGAGATTAATTCCATGCACTCGCCTCTCGGGCAGCGCGCCCCGGTGCAGGCGGGGCACGGAGGCACGGGGGGCAACAGGACCGCGTCCAGCTGCCCATAGGGACCCCAACGTTCCGGAGCACAGGCCTG
This sequence comes from bacterium, assembly GCA_035419245.1. Classification (NCBI taxonomy): domain Bacteria; species bacterium. Next base: position 407,983 of record DAOLSP010000001.1, read on the forward strand.
CAGCGGACAATATAGACCGATGACGCGGCAGCCAACCGCCACCGCCATGTGCAAAGGCCCCGTGCTGTTGGCCACCAGCACCCTCGCTTGACTGAGGAGGGCAAGCAATTCCTTGATGCTAAGCTGCCCATCCAGCCGCACGGGTTGGGTTCGCATCCGGCGGCACAGGTCATCGACGAGCGGAATTTCGGCCGGGCTTCCAGTCAGCACGACCGGAAGGCCCAGCTCTTCCTGAATACGGTCTGCCAGGGACGCGAAGCCGGAGAGCGGCCAATCCCGGGCTGACCCGCCGCTGCCGGGGTGGAGGACAATAAAGGGCGCCTCCGGGTTCAGCCCCCGCTGCTGCAGCAGTTCTAGCAGCCGTTTTCGGGCGGAGTCGGGTATGGCAAGGTAAAAACGAACCGGTTGCAATCCGGCACCGACCGCTCGAGCCAGATCGAGGTTAAGATCAAGTTCATGCCGTCCCGATCCTTTGCGATGCTGATAGACCCGATGGTTAAAAAGCAGGGCGTAGGCCCGGTACCCCGTGCCGACCCGATGGGCAACACCGGCCATGAAACAGAGGAGCGCCAGACGCAGAGAGGGATGCAGGACGAGCGCCGTGTCGAAGCGGCGACGGCGCACCTCCCGCAGCAACCGCAGAAAACCGCTGAGTCCGGCATGCAGCCCTGTGCGTTCCTCTGTTAGTACCTCGTCGACGTGGGGATGGCCGCGCACCAGGTCGGCAGTATAAGGCCGCAGCAGCATGGCGATATGGGCACCAGGATAGCGGCCGCGCAGGGCAGTCAGCACCGGCGTGGAGAGGACCACATCCCCGATCCGGTCGGTCCGCAGGACGAGGATCCGCTGTGGTTCAAAGGAGGGAGGCAACTTTCGGGTACTCAAACCGATTCCAGTACGGTATCGATCTCCAGCTTGGAAATGGCGCCTTCGCGCAGAATCCGCACCGGCAAGCGCGTCACGTCGACGACGGTGGAGGGTGTCGTCGACAGGGTCCGGGAGCCATCAATGATCATATCGAGCTGGTCGCCGAACATCTCCTGCACCTGCGCCGCCGTAGTCGCGGGCAGTTCTCCGCTGCGATTGGCGCTGGTCGAAATGATCGGAAAACCGCTGCTCTTGAGCAGAGCCAGGCAGATGGGGCAGTCCGGGATGCGGATGGCAATGGTGCGCGAATGGTAAAAAAGAGAACCTTGCAGCCCTTTCCCCGCACGAAAAACGAGCGTCAGCGGGCCCGGCCAAAAATTTTCCATGAGACGCTCGGCCGACTCCGGGATCTCCTCAACCAGGTCGCTGATCTGGATGAGGTCCGCGGTGATAACGATCAAGGCCTTGCTATGGTCCCGGTTCTTGAGGGAGTAAATTCGGTCTACAGCAGCGGAGGAAAAGATATTCGAACCGATACCGTAGACCGTCTCGGTCGGATAGCCGATGACACCATCCTGCTTCAAAACGCGGACGGCTCGACTGATCAGATCGTCCTCTGGCTGCCGGGGATCGATCTTGAGGAGTTCACTCATCTTCGCTCTTTCGTTAAACCATGCGCACAATTTCGTTAAAAACCTGCTCAACGGTTATACCCGTCATGCATGCGTGGGTGCCGATGGGGCAGGTACGGCCGCCGTGGATCGAGCAGGGTCGGCACGCGAGATCCCGCTGCACGACCGTGGCAACCTCGCTCAGGGGTCCGAAGCCGAATTCCGTGACGGTGGGGCCAAAAATCGCGACGGTTGGCGTCCCCATCGCCGAGGCGGCATGAAGCGGGGCGCTGTCGTTGCTCACCAGCAGGGCTGCCCGCCGGATCACCTCGGCGGACTGACGAAAAGAAAACTGCCCCGCGCCATTCAGCCAGCGGCCCGCCAGCCCCCGGCTGATCTCTTCGCACAGCGGGCGATCCTCCGTTCCGCCAATCCAGACCACCGGCCAGCCCGCCCCGACGATGCGCTCAGCCAGTTGACGAAACGAGGCTGCCGGCCACCGTTTTGTCGCCCATATAGACCCGGGTGCGATGGCGATCAAGGGCTGCCCTGGCGCCGCCAGGCCTTCGAGGCGTTGATCCACCACCTTGCAGTCCGCCGCTGTGGCGTAAATCTGTGGCCGTTTCGGGCCGGTGACGATGCCCAGCGCCGTCAGCAGTGAGAGATTGCGCTCCACTTCGTGCCGCGTCCGGTCATAGCGCACCCGGTGGGTCAGCAGGAGGACCCCGCTGCTGGTGTCGAATCCGATGCGAATCCTGGCCCTGCTGCACCAGGCCAATACGGCACTTCGCAGGGAGCGGTGCGGCGTCAGGACCAGCGTGTATTGCGTCCGCCGCAACCGCCCGGCCATGGCGATGACGCCCCGGCAGCCCGATTGGCTTTTGCGCTTGTCATAGAGAATGACCTGCCGCAACGCTGGATGGGTTTCAACCAGCGGGCCCGCCGCCGGGATCACCATGATATCGATGGCTGCATCCGGAAAATGATCGCGGCAGGCCTGGATCAGCGGCGTTGTTAACAGAACATCGCCGATGTAAGCCGTCTGAATGATCAGTATCTGGTCAGTTTTGCACACCCGGGGGCGAATCCTCTCTTGCCAATGTCGAGGGAGGCGGGGTCTTCCATCGTTTATGCATCCAGAGCCAGTGATCGGGATACCGGCGGATATAGGTCTCGAGGGCGCTGGCATGGCGCTGTGTCAGGATACGGATATTCTCCGGAGTGACCCCTTCGAGGTCGCTATGGTCGATTTCCTCGAGAATGACACTATGATTGCCCTTATCACCCCGCACCACGACGCCGAAGATCAGTGGGGCTCCAGTTTTAAGCGCGAACAGTGCCGGACCTGCGGCGGTTGAGGAAGGCCGGCCGAGAAAGTCGACAAAAACCCCTTCAGTATGCGCATCCTGATCCGCCAGGATGGTGATGAACTTGTTGGCCGCCAGAGCGCGGAAGACCGAGCGCACCCCCATCCCCAGCCGGGCGAGTTCAGCCCCCCAGGAAACGCGGTTTTGGTTGATCATCTTATTGACAAAGGGATTACGCTGGTCCCGCGCCAGTCCCACCATCGGAAATCCCATGCGATGAATGACTGCGGGGAAAAGCTCCCAATTGCCAAAATGGCCGGAGACGCACACCGCTCCGCGCCCGCCGCGTCCCGCCGCCTCAAGCCGCTCTCCGCCGTTAACCTGAATGTGCCGGGCATAGAACGCTTCATCCATCTTGGGGATGCGGATGAATTCGACAATGTTCTGGCCGAAATTACAGTAGGTGCGGCGACCGATCCGGCGGACCTCCTGCGACGGCTTTTCCGGAAAGGCGGCGGCGATGTTTCTCAGTGCCACTTGCTTGCGGATCGGCACGAGATAATAGGCGAAATATCCCAGTCCTGCACCCATCCCCAGGGCGACACGATGCGGGAGCAGCCGGATCGGGAAGGCAAAAAGCTGGGCGAGTACATATTCAATGACATTCTGGATCTTTTTCATCTTACAATGTAAAACAATCCAGCGAGAAATTCAAGATTTGATTCCGTTCCGGGTACCCCCAAAATCCGGGGCCCATCCGGCGCCTCAAGCCGGGCGCTCTAAAAATAAGCGGGTTCAGTCGAATCTGGATATCCCTGAATGGCCTCCGGGTGGGACTCAGGTCTTTGGGGGTATCAGGTTATTGCCATCCTCCTCCTCTTCATCCTGCTTTTCCTCCGGTCCGGACGGCGACTCCTCCGGCGCCGCAGGCGAGCGGCGCGGCATCACGTGAGGCGCCACCCAGGGCGTCCCGGCGAGGTCCGCTTCGCGATCCTCCTCCGGCATTCCCGCCTCCAGCCCTGGCTGCGCACCCTCCCATTCCGCCATCTTGCGGCGGTTGCGGTGACGAATGATTAAAAAGACCAGAATAAAGAGCAGGGGAAGCACCAGCCAGATCAGCTCATCCATCTCGCTCAGCCAGAGCCACCTCTGTGTCCGCTGCAGGTAACCGTGCCATTCTCGTTCGAATCCCGCAACCGTACTGCCGGTGGCGCGCAGGAAGAGGAGATCCAGATCCTCCCCTACCGCAATACCGGCGAGCAGGGTGCGTAGCGCCTCGGCATCGTAGGTGGCGAGCAGATAGCGGACGGCGGAGTAGCTTTCCTGATAGGCGAGCTGGGCGCGATTGGGGTCAAATTCCAGCACGCGATCGATATCCTGCAAAGGGATCAGCGAGCCAGTGGCCAGCGCGCGAGAGAGGATGCTTTTGTTCTCAAAGTCGGCGTGCTCGGCGTAAAACACCGCCATCCCCTCATCGAGCCAGCGCGGCAGCTCTCGGTTGCCGATACGCTGATGCAGGAGAAGATGCAGCAGTTCGTGGACCAAACTCTGCCGCAGAGAAGACTCCGGACGGTCCCATCGCGGCGAACGGACGATCATGGTAGAGACTGCGGGAATTGCAAAAGCTTGGGTCCACTCGGGCAGCTCACCGCGAAGATAGTCCCGGAACCAGGCGCGGCTCGGCGCGATGATGACCCGCAGCGTCTCCTCCCGCACGAGGGCCAGATCGTGCTCGATCTCCTCGCGTGCTTGCCGCAACACGGCGAGGCTCTCATCGACGAATCGTGCATCCTCTGCGCTGGCATAGAGGCAGATCCGCGCCTGACAGTGGCGCGCAAGAACTGGAGAGGGTGTCCGGGCGCCGGCGAGCGTGGAAAGCAAAATCAGGAAGGGGAGCGCAAGACGCCGCATCAGGACGTCTCCTGCGGATGCAGAAAGGAGCGGCAAACCGAGGCCATGGCCAGGATCTGGGTGACCGCCGCCTCCCTCAAACACTGCGGGTGTCCTTCCAGACACTGTTCCAGCCGGCACTGCCGGTTTTGGTCCGGGCAGGTTCTGGCGGCATGGGCCTCGCCCAGGGCGCGCAGTTCGGCCAGCATCTCCTCTTGTGCAAATTTTTTTCCGCGCACCCGGACCCCAAACTCAATGGTCTTCTCCTGCACAAAACGATATGCCTCGAGCAACTCCAGCGGCGAGAGCAGGCCAAGCAGCTCCTGCAGCCCGTCACCTGACAGGAGCGCCCTAACCAGATCCAGTTTCCGATTTATCCGCAGCACCATGATCGACCTACTTTCTCACTCCAGTTTCTCAAGCAGAAGATCCAGAAGAGTGATGACCACCCTGCGGACGCTGGCCGGTTTGTGCTTCTGGAAGAAAAGAAAGCGAGCGGAAGGGGAGAGGGCGATATCCAATTTGATCGCACTCTCCACAACCGGCGGCGGTTGCAGTCCGAGGTCGGCTGCGACCACAAAGGGGGCTGTAAAGTCGGAAGAGGTATCATTAACCAAATCGCGGCAGGCATTGTAGGAAGCGCCATCGAACCAGTCAAAATGGGCAATATAACCGAGGATCTTTCCGCCCACCAGATCCCAAGCGAACTCTTGCCCGAAGCCGATACTGTAGCAGTAGAGCACCAGTTCGCGATGGACAGTGAGTGAACCCAGCAGCAGATCACCGCAGCCCTGCCGGAGATCGGGGCAGAAGGCCTGAAGAAACTCACGGTTGCCCGCTCCACCAGGGCCAAGGACAATAATTTCGGCTGTGCGCTGAATAGCGCCTTCGTCCAGTGTTCGGTGCATAGGGGGAGCCTTCAAAATGCCGGTTTTCCGCCGCGCTGCCGCAACCCGCGAAGCAGGGTCAGGGCCGTAGGGCTGTCAATCTCTGCCTTATGAGCAAAAGATCCGCCCGATGCAGAAAAATTCTGTGTGGCCCCAACACCGGGGTGGCAGCTAGAACGGCCGCTGCATCAGAAGTCAGTTGAGGTTTTTTTTTTGGCTGCCGTTGCGCGTGAAAAAGGACGCAATGCGCGAATACGAGTCGGCACTCCCCTGTTGCGCCGCCGCACGCTTGAGCGAGATATCCTGTGCAATGAGGTCGGCCTCGGATGCCGTTCCGGGCACAAGGGCGATGCGATGGTTGGCCATCAAGCCCTGAATGATCTCGAGCGTTTGCAACGCATCCTTCTGCATGGCCGCGATCAGCAAGCGCAGGGGCTGCGGTTTTTCGAGCAGGGTCCAGATCCGCGCCTCAGCTTCATTGAGCTCCGGGGAAGAGATCCCCTCCGCACGGGCCACATAGCGATCCAGCGAAGCGAGCTGGGCCGCCTGATTTTTGAACTCCTGCAGACGCTGCGCCCCGGCCAGTAGTAAGTCCCCGTTGGATCGGGTAATCCGGATCTCTCGCTGGACCGGCTGTATGGTCAGTTCAAAATAGCCCTGCAACCAGATCATCATGTTCAGAAGCGCCTCCTCGGGGGCCTGCTCCCGGAGCACGGCATCGACGATACGACCCTGGTCGACATAGACAAATCCCTCCTCGGGCTCTTGAACCAGGTGAACCATGGCCGACTTTTTACCGAGCTCAAGTGTCTGGATCAAGTCGATCAGGGACATCTCCTCCAGGCTGCCGGTAAATCCCTGCGTCATGGTGGGCTCGCCGATCAGGGCCGCTGCGCCCTCCTGCAAGATCGACTCTACGCGGGCAACGACCTCCTCCGGTGCATAGGGCTTGGTAATAAGATCGTCGATCTCGAGTGCCAGCAGCTTGAGCCGCTCTTCCAACTCCACCTGACGGGTCATGAAGACAAAAGGCGTTTCTTTAAGCGCGGGATGGCTGCGCACCTGCTGAAAAAGAGCCAGTCCGTCTATCCCCTCCTGATCAACTTCGCTGAGGATCAGCACCGGGTGGTCGGCTACAGCGCGCTCCAGTGCAGCGCTGCTCTTCTGCAGGATCAGACTAGAGAGATGATGATCGTTCAAGGCGCTGGCGAGCGCGGCCGTTGCAGCCCCATCACCATCCACAATGAGGATCAAGGGATTCTGAGTGCGATTATCAATCATCGAGGGGTCTATTTCATCGTCGACGGATGCAGGGTTTCAGCCGGCTGTCCTGGCCGGGATTTGGGACGATACAACGTCTCAAAAAGGCGGAAGATGATCCGGCGGGAATTGACCACAGATAGATCGCTTACCAGCAGCAATCCGTCGCGTTCGCGCAGCCCCAGCCGCTGCCGGATAATCCGCTCCTCCAGCGGTTTTTGCAGATACTCATTATAAGCGAATACCACTACCAGGGGCAGTGCAGCCTTGGCCCGCAGCACGTTCTGCAGATAGCGCTGATAGCCCCATTCCACTTGACGGCCATCCATGAGGATGACGAAGCCCAGAAGCGAACCGGCGAAAAAATCGATGACCGGCGCAAATTCGCGCTCCAGTGACAAGGCGACAAGATTGAGCAGATGCCCTCCCCGGAATTCCGCCGTGCCGAAGAGAAGATCCGAATCCTGCGGCTGAAAGGCGCTCTTTTCCTGAATCTGCTCGGCCGAGAGACTTGCGACCATCTGCCGGCATAATTCCCGGTTATTGCCGAGCACCAGGATGACGCCGTGCGCGCGACGGAAGCGCTGCTGCAGCCGCAGGGTACGCTCCAGTTCCTGGACCTCGGCGCGGTTCGCAGCTTCCTCGTGCGCGGCAGGAGCAAACAGCGGCGGCTCTTCTTTTATGACCGCGGGGGGCGGTTCGTTTCCGGTCTTGGCGATGACGCCGCCAAAGGCTTCCTCCGGACCGGGGCTTTCTGCCAATTCATCTTCCATTTCGAGCTTCAGTAGCGCATCAGCGGGATGCTGCGGGATCACGCGCCCGAGATCGCTCAGGACCAATCCGCCATCCTCCCCCTTGCTGCCCCCGAAGAGATCCTGCTCTTCGGTTCCGGCATGGCGCAGGTCGTAAAAGAGATCATGGTCAAAACTGCTCTCGGACTCCCACCGGGGCGGCTCCTGGACCGGCGGCAAGGCCGATTTTCTCTCCGGCTGGAGCGGTCGCTCTACCATAGATGCCTCGGGGCTTGAGGCCTCCACCTCCGGCTTCTGCAGCCCGGTCATTGGGGGTTCAATCGGGGCCGAAGCTATTGCACCGATCTCCTCATGCAATAGATCCTCCGCACTCGCGGCACCGAGCGCGCTTTCGACATGCTCGAGTGCGGCAGGAGCGGATGGGTGCCGGTCGACACTCCCCGCCGTTTCCGTGATGATCGGCGCTGTCCCGGTGCCGGCTTGCGGTGTGCTGCCCGCCGCGCTGCCGCTGGTGCCGAAATCCCGCAGCACATGCAAGAACCCCAGTTCGTAAAGCTTCAAAATCCGCTGCAGCGTGGTGATTTCATCGTATTTGCTCTCATCGATGATGCGTCCCAGGGAGTGGACGCCGTCAAAAAGAGAGACGAAGTACTCCAGATCGGTTGCAAGAGCCTTCCGGGCGATGATCTTTTTAAAATTCTGCGTGGTCACCAACACGGTTTCAAGCGCTGGCAGATGCCGCAGAATCTCCTCGCGTTGTTCCATTCTTTTGGCTCCTTGCAGTAACAAACCCATATTGCTGACACCGATTTCGCTCTGCTCCGTCACCGGAGCGAATACCATGGTGAACCGTCCCTTGTCCCAGGCGAGCATCCTGAAAACGGCCTCCTCGCCGCGCTGCCGGCCGACCGATGCCCGGACGACCGCGCCCTGGTCGAAAAGGATTTGCCCTGAGACCCCATTCTCATTATGGATCGAAAGGATGCCGCTCTTGCGTTCCGCCCCGAAGACCTCGATCAGTTCACTGACACCGAGATCGGCCAACCGGCCGCTGAACCGGTTGCGACTGCGCTTCCTCGCCTGCCGATTGCGTTCGCGCCGCCTGAGGACCATCTGGACGCGGCCAACAATCTCGCGTACATGAATCGGCTTGACGATGTAATCCTTCGCACCCAGTTTGAAGCTTTTGACTCGATTCCATACATCGCTTTTCTGGGTTAGAAAGATGACCGCACAGGTGTGGTTGAGGGAGGACTGCTGGGCTTGATCCAAGAGGGCATATCCATCGATACCCGGCGCGGCCACTTCCGCCAGGATGGCATCAAATGCCTGCCCGGAGATCTTGTCAAGCGCTTCGGTATTGTTCGCAGCGGCATCCACCTCAAAATGCAAATCGAGAAAGTTATTGCGCAGGATGCGGACATTCTTGGGGTCAGGATCGACGAGAAGTATTCTAGGCGGATTCATGAGCTGCTTTTCCAGGTTGCCGCTACAGTGAGCATATATTAAACCGATAAAAATTTATCTAAAAATATGCCCTATGTCAAGGTTTTTCTATAAAAAAGAGAGCCGGGAAAATCCCGGCTCTCCAGCCACCCCTGTTCTGCTCGCTGACTGAAACCCTCTAAGCCACCCGCTCCTGAACCCGGGCGAGGATCGATCGTCCGCTGCGGCTCCTGCCCTGCATGCCAAAATAGAGCAGACGATTGTTCAAAAACTCAAAATTGGTCAGGGGAATTCGTGCCGCGCCGGTGGGGGTGAACTCGGCCTTATCAAAAAGTCCCGGCGCTTCGAGCGTGCAGGGGGCAGCACGTCCATCCCCCTCACCCCAGAGAAACAGCAGAATCTGGTTGCGCAGCGGGTCGCTATACAACATGACGCCAATCTGATCACGGCTCAATTCGAAATCCGCTAGAGTGCGTTTGCTGCCGTCTCCATTTGCCGAAAAGGCCAGCGTGGCCAGGTACGCCTTCGCCGTCCGCCGATCCTTCTCAGGAACGGGGCGGCAAACCAAAAGACCATATTTTACTGAAGGATAGGCGCGCTTCTTACAGAAATCGAGCAGGGCCGGCCGAACTGGACGATCGAGTTCTTTGGCGAAAAGGGAATAAAAGAGGTGCAGATGACGTACTCTCTTGGCGCAGCGGGGGCACTCTTCGATGTGGGCTTGCAGCAACGCTCTGCTTTTTACAGCGGCCAGTCCTCCGATACAAAACAGCTCAAGCTCTCTGGTGCCGGGGCAACCGACGGGTCTGTATCGCTCGCTCATGGTCTGTGCTTATCCAGGCTCAGGCCTGGCTCCCTGTTTGTTACACCCTCCTATTACTAATATGTAACATACAGACAATGGCGAGCGAATACGGAAAAATTAGAGCATTTCACACAAATATTTTCTGAATTCCTTCTTGGCCAGCTTGGCCAGGTATTCAAAAACTGAACGCTCCCGCTGCCGGTATTCCTTTTGCGTCAGCTCGGGAATATAAAATTTGAGATTGCGATAATAGGAGGAGGTGTCGCGTTTTTGAATGAGGTCATAGAGGACATCGCGCAAGGCGCGATGATAGATTCTCGCCTTGTCCAGAGCGAGCTTGCGGGTGCGCAGATACTGCGAATCGAGCCGCAACCAGATGCTGTCCATCACCACCGCAATATATTCCTCCATTTCCTTGCTCTCGAGTTCATCCAAGGGCGTGTTGACCGATTCCCCTGCCGCGATCCGTTCGCGGCAGACATCGAATTTTACATACCGTACCAGTTTGACGACGGCATCGAGCGCGCAGAAATTCTGATACTCCGATCGTTCATGCAGGGCTTCCAACAGGCGGCGGATGGAGACCGAAACCGAGTCACCGGAATGAAAGTTGTCCAGAAAGAGCTTGTGGAGGATCTCCTCGGGAAGCGGGGGTTGGGACCGGCGCAGATAAAGCGCCAGCGAGTCGTCTGCGGGGCTATTCTGGTCGCCCTGGATCAGGGGACCGTGATAGACGAACTCCTTGCCCAATTCGCGGAAGAGGTGCAGGTCTGGCGCCATGCGAATCGCCACCTTGATGTTGCGGACGATCTTGGCCCCCTCAGGATCGCGCTCGCGAAAAATGCGCGAGAGTTCCTGTTTGGTCTTGCGCACGATCAACCGGCGCGTTAGGATCAGCACCTCGGCGTCGTTGATATAGGGCATTTCGGCGAATTTGCCCTCGTAATACTTTTTCAGCTGCGGAAATCGCCCGAAATCATCGCGGCCGAAGAGTTCGGCAATGCAATCCATCGCCAAATCGGCCAGCTCGAGATCTGCCTCCCAGGCATCGCCGCTGATGCGCTTGCCCAACATCTCCTGGTACTTGAGATAGCTCAGGGAGATCTTCTGCGCCAGGTCAATGTAATGGATCAATCCCTCCTGGGTGTAGCTCCCGTCGCAAATGCTGTAAACGAGTTGCGTCAAATTTGCATTTTTCATAAAGTCGCGTCGCACTTCCTTGTTCATCCTTGGCCACCAAGATCCAACCGCCACACCACCGTCCATGCCGCCCGCGATCTCACCGTCTTCGAGGGGCATCATCACCCCGCCCGAAGCACGGCCGGGGTAGTCCCCGGCATGGACACGCCTGTACCAGGGTTCAAACAGCCTGCGCAAATCGTGTACCAAGAATTTAACGCGGCAGCCTTTTTGTAAGCCATTGAATTTATTGTGTAAAAATCGGGGGAATCAGGGGAAATGGCAGAAAGGGATGTGACAGCCTGAGACATTGTGCCGGGATGAAACAGACAAAAAAGGCGCCCAGCAATTTTGCTGTGCGCCTTGTCACAAAAGCATAAAATCGCTCAACTCTTTACCATGGGCAGCCCGTATTTCTTGGCTTTGCGGTAAATGGTCGCCCGGCCGATGCCAAGCTTCTTGGCCGTTTGCGAGATATTGCCCTCGCACTCCAGCAGGGCCTGACGCAAAGCCTCTTCCTCCAGCTTCTCAATCCAGCTGGCCAGAGTGTTGTCCGATTCATAGATGCGCTTCTCCCCGAGGGAGCGGACCGCTGCAGGAAGATCTTTCGCGGAAATTTCGGTCCCGTTGGCCAGGACGGTCGCTCGTTCCATGGCATTCTCGAGCTCGCGCACATTCCCCGGCCAATGATAGGCCATCATCAGATCCAGGGCATCGGGGGTGATCCCTTCTATGCTCTTCCCCTCCTGCCGGGCGAACTTTTGTAGAAAATGTCCGGCCAGCAAAGGGATGTCCTCACGGCGTTCCCGGAGGGGGGGCAGCTTGATCGGAAAGACCGAGATCCGGTAATAGAGGTCCTCGCGGAACTCGCCCTTCTTCATCTCCTCCTCAAGATCCTTGTTCGTGGCGGAGATCACCCGAACGTCCACTTTGACCAGTTCGTTGCCGCCAACCCGTTCGAACTCGCGCTCCTGCAGAACCCGCAGCAGTTTGGACTGCGTTGCCGGCGTCATCAAACCGATCTCATCGAGAAAAATTGTCCCGCCGTTCGCCTGCTCAAACTTGCCGATGCGCCGCCCCAGGGCGCCCGTAAAGGCGCCCTTCTCATGGCCGAACAATTCGCTTTCGAGCAGGGATTCAGGCAGCGCAGAACAGTTTACCGCCACAAAGGGCTTGCTCGCGCGCGCGGCGGAGTTATAATGGATCGCCCGGGCAATCAGCTCCTTGCCGGTGCCGCTCTCTCCCTGGATTAAAACGGTCACATTGCTACTGAATACCTTCTCGACCGCGCGGAAGACATCCTGCATCACCCCGCTCTGGCCGATGATATTGGCAAAGGCATATTTGCTCTTGAGTTCCGAACGCAGCTCATCCACCTCGCGGCGCAGCGAGCTGTTCATCAGGGCGTTGTTGACGGTTACCAGCAATCGGTCGCGAGCAAAGGGTTTGGTGAGAAAATCGTAGGCCCCCGCCTTCATGCTCTGTACGGCGCGCTCGATCGTGCCATGCGCCGTCATCATGATTACCGGGATAAAGGGATTCTCGTCGCGGATCTTGTGCAGGGTTTCGATGCCATCGATGCCCGGCATCTGAATATCAAGAAGGACCAATTCAGGCGGGTTTTCCTTGATGATGCGCAGACAGGCTTCACCGCTCAGTGCCGTCTCTATTTCGTACCGCTTCTCCTTGCGAAGGCTGGCCTCAATCATCTTGCAAATATTCTTGTCGTCATCAACGATAAGAATAGTCGCTTTGCTCATGCTTTCATCCACCATGCCACTCTCCAAACTTGGCTGAGAGGTATAGATGCTTTATCTTGCGCTGCTTAGAGTATCATACCAAAATTTTCCCTAATTTGCAAGATATTTTTGTCTTACTTTGAGACACTTAGAGGATCCCGCTGCTGCAACATACCGCCTGCAGGACGCCATCGGCCCGGACGGGATCGTCCGGCTGGACAGAAACGGTAAGACGATACCAATAGGGGGGCAGTTGAAACGAGGGATGAAACTTGACCCAGTCCTTGTCGGTCGTGATGATCACCTTCGCCTCAAGGGTCCGCTTCGCTTCTTCCAACTCCAAGATATCCCGATACCTGTAAGCATGGTGATCAGGGTACCTGAAAAACCGGACGATCTGCAGCCCCGTCATCCGGGCGGTTTGGAGAAATCCCTCAGGATCGGCAAGACCGCAGAAAAGAATCGCCCGCACCCCCTCGGTCTTCTCCAACGCCCGGTTTTCCATATTGTTGCACCCCGTTATAGCGAGGCCGGCCTCGACTTGCGGCTTCTCTTGCCAGGCCTCCAGGGGGCCCGTGCGCAGCGCCGCTGCCGGCCCATTGAACCAGAGCAGGTCGGCCCGATTTAAACCCGCGAGGTCTTCGCGCAGCGGTCCCGCCGGCAGCAGCCAACCATTGCCGAAATCCTGCAATCCCTTGAAGGTCACGATGTCCAGATCGCGATGCAGCCGGCGGTGCTGAAAGCCGTCATCGAGCAGGATGATATCGGGTCCGAGCATGCCCAAGGCCCAGCGCCCGGCTGCGACCCGATCCGCCTCGACCACAACGGCTACTCCCGGCAGCTGTTGCGCCAGCAGCAAGGGCTCGTCCCCGGCCTCAGCCGCTGTCACCTGGATCCGCTCGCCGTCGCTGACGAGCACCCGCCCCCGGCTGCGCCGGCGGTAGCCTCGGCTGAGGATGCAAATCCTTTTTCCCCTCTTCTGCAGCCAGCGCGCCAAAAAGATCACGGTAGGGGTTTTTCCTGTGCCGCCGGTGACGATGTTTCCGACGCTGATCACTGGGCACTCCAAACGCCAGATGGGGGCCGCGCCGCTGTCATAGCGGCGGTTGCGGCGATTGACCGCCCGTCCATACAGACGGCTGAGCGGCCAGAGCAGGCCGGCGGGCCAGCGCTCAGCGAAAAAAGCCATCGGCCTCCTCCTCCAGTTGCAGCATCCGATGCTCCGCGGCGACCCGGAACCTTTCTAATTCTTCTGCATCTAGACCGGCTGGCACCCGGAAGGGTTTGCCATAGATCAGGCAAACCCGCGAAAAAGGCCACCACAGCGTGAAACGGTCCCAGCTACGCAGGACGATTGGTCTGGATGCCGCAAAAGTCATCGGCAATACGGGGCAGCCGCTGCGCATGGCCAGCACCAGCACCCCGCTCTTGAGAACCTGACGCGGACCGCGCGGACCATCGGGAAGAATGCAGCAAACCTTGCGGTCGCGCAGCGCTCTGAGCATCTCCCGGAAAGCCTGCCGCCCGCCGCGCGTGCTCGAACCCCGCACCGTCCGGTACCCGAGACGATGTACGGTCTGTGCGATCATCTCGCCGTCGCGATGCTCGCTGACCATAACCACAACCCCGAGATCACGGTGCAGCAGCAGCGGCGCCACCATCTTGCCATGCCAGGGAACCGCAATGAAGCCCTCGCCGCTGGCCACCAGCTGGTTCCAGAAGCGGCGGTTGCGCACGCTGATCCGGCCGATATTTCCAAAGAACAGGAGCAGCAGCCAGGCGAGCCGGGTTGCCAGATAAAAAACCACTTTATCTTTGTTTTTTTTATCCATAAGAGTATACTGATTTTTTGCGGGATCGCCTGTGCGAAGAATCACACAACCCTAAATTGTCTCAAGTTGATGCAAATCGAGTTGCTTCAGGATCAGCGCGGCCGTACGCGTCGAGGCGCCAGGCTCGCCCAGGCTCTGGCGCACGCCGGTCAGCTTGTCCTGCATGCACCGCCTTATCTGCGGATCAAAAAGCAGCGGCTCCATCGCCGGCGCCAATTTTTCTGGCTGAACCTCGTCTTGCAGAAATTCCGGTACGACCTCCGCACCTGCGACGATGTTGACCAGGCCAATATGGGGAATACGGACGACACGCTTGCCGATCGCAAAGGAGAGGGGGGAAACCCGGTAGACAAGGGCAAAGGGAAGATTGGAACAGGCCGCCTCCAGTGTGGCGGTGCCGGATGCGACTATACCCGCAGTGGCAAAACGCAGCAGCGGATAATAGTCATCCCGAACCGGCGTGGCCCAGGGCGCCGCGGCGAGCAACGGCATGAGCCGTTCGGAAGCAATAGTGGGGGAGTGACTCACCGCCACCTGCAACTCGGGATGAGCACGACGCAGCCGGCCAGCCGTTTCGAGCATCACCGGTAGAAGGTGGCCTACCTCCTGATTGCGGGAGCCGGGAACTAAAGCCAGAAGAGGTGCGCTCCCGGACCATTGGTGCTTGGCCATGAATTCTGCCCGGCTGAGAGGGACCTCCATCCCTTCAAGCAGGGGATGACCGACGAAGCTGGTCTGGATATGATAGCGGGAAAAAAAATCAACCTCGAAATCGAACAGAACGGCCATCTGATCGATGAAGCGGGCCATTTTGGCGGCACGGCCCTGGCCCCAGGCCCAAACCTGGGGGGCGATATAGTAGAAAGTGCCAACCCCCAAGGATTTGACCGCCCTGGCGAATTTCAGATTGAAGCCGGGATAATCAATCAGTACCACCAAATCCGGGCGGCGCTCCCGCACTACCTCAA
This sequence comes from bacterium, assembly GCA_035419245.1. Lineage (NCBI taxonomy): Bacteria > bacterium. The sequence continues at coordinate 423,526 of DAOLSP010000001.1, forward strand.
GCAGCCGGTTGAAGACCTTGCGGAAAAAAAAATAGTGGCGCGCGACCTCGACAAAACCGATGTAGGCCAGATCGTTGACATGATAAAAGAGCTCCATCCCGGCGGCAGCCATGCGCTCCCCGCCAACCCCGAATACCTCCAGGTCCGGCTGCTGCTGCCGCAGGGCGGCGACCAGCTTGCCTCCATGGAGATCTCCGGAAGCCTCCCCTGCTATCAGCATTACCTTGGCCGGCATGGCAACCTCAAAACAGCCACCAACGCAGCAGGATCAGGATGGTCACCACAGTGAAGCTCTGCAGGGAATTGCGTTCGGTCCGCAGCGCCTTGCGCAGAGAGGTGGGCTGGCGCAAGCCCTTACCCCATGACGTCCGCCGCGGTAAGATGCTGGGGACATGCTGCTCATATTCAGCATACACCGCACCAAACTTGTTACGTAAAAAGTCCTCTTCCAGGCTGATAATCGCGCCATACTGGAGCCCAAAGAGCAGGATAAAAATCAGCATCAGCCATGGCATCCAGGGCCACGCCATGATCAGGATCCCAAGGCTGAGCAAAAAGTTGCCCAGATAAAGCGGATTGCGCAGGTGACCATAGGGCCCGTCGGTCACCAGAACATCGGCGCCCACCTCACCAGTGGTACGCGTGGCGCTGCCCGCATAACGGACCGACCAGAGACGGATGCCTTCGCCGAAAAAGGCGACCAACAGACCGGAAAAAAAGGTCCAGAGCTTCGTATCGGCCAGGATCAGGGCCGCAATGATCAACGGAATCGGGGTGAAGCTACGATATTTGAAAAAGGTTTCACGCCAGGCCATGTTTTTGTCCTGCTTTATGCGAGTTCATACCATGGTGCCGTCCGCCGGCACGCTGCTACTGCGAATTCTGCGCAATGATCTGGGTGATCTCCTCCGCCACCTGCAAGGCTTTGAGACCATCCTCGCCATTGACGATCGGGCGCGTATGATCGCGCACTGCGGCTATAAACGCCTGCCACTCCGCACGCATCGCATCGCCCTCGGGAGGCTGCGGCTGCTCATAAATGATATGTCGCTTGCGTAGCCCCTTGTCGATCTGCCCCAGCACCACCGTGCTGGGCCTCCCCTCCTCGGGTGCGACAATGCGGAAAACCTCAGAGAGACGTTGCAGAAAATCGATCGAAATATAGGCATCGCGTTGGAACAGCCGCATCTTGCGCATCTTGCGCTGCGAAATCCGGCTGGCGGTGACGTTGGCGACGCAGCCGTTTTCAAACTGCAGCCTTGCATTGGCGATGTCGACCTCTTCGGAAACCACCGCGACACCGCTGGCTTCGATTTGGCAAACCGTGCTGGGCACCAGGCTGAGGATGATATCAATGTCGTGGATCATCAGATCCAGAACCACAGCGACATCGGTGCCACGGGGGTCAAAGGGAGCCAGGCGGTGCGATTCGATGAAACGCGGATCGGGCATCAAATGCTCAAGGGCGCGGATCGCTGGATTAAAGCGCTCAATATGGCCCACTTGCAGGATGGCGTCTTTCGCCGCCGCCAAGGACGCCATCTCCGCCGCTTCCGCTATCGTCGCGGCGATGGGTTTCTCGACAAAGACCGCCTTGCCCGCTTCCAGAGCCGGGAGAGTATAGGCATGGTGCAGGGTCGTCGGGACAGCAATGCCAACGGCATCGACCTGCTCGAGCAACACTTCGAAAGAGCCGAAGGCGGCGCAGCGGAATCGGTCCGCACCTTCCCGGGCACGTCCGGGATCAATATCATAAACGCCAGTCAGTTCGGCCTCCGGTATTTGGCTCAGGGTATTGCAGTGAAAAGTGCCCAGCTTGCCGACACCGGCAATCCCGATCCTGATCTTGTCCATACAGGTCTCCACGTTCACGTATTGACAGGTTTTCCCGCCGTGCGTTGCTCAAGCCGCGAAAAAATGGTCATCCAGCGTCGTTCGCGTAAATTTTTCCGGGCAGCCAATGCAGCGCCGCACCAGAAAGGCATCGCTCTCCTTGCGCAACGAGGTGATCATCTCACCCAAAAGACCTATAGAAAAAAACTGGACGCCGACGATGATCAGCAGCACCCCAAGAAAAAGCAGGGGACGGTTACTGAGATATTTGTTCTCGAATAAACGCTCATAGGCCAACAGGAGTGAGATGAAAAAACCGCCGAGGAAGCAAATAAAACCAATCACGCCAAAAAGGTGGAGCGGCCGCATCTTGTAGCGGGTGAGAAAGGAGATGGTCATCAAATCGAAGGCGCCGCGCGCAAAACGCGCCATGCCGAACTTTGAGACGCCATATTGACGGGCATGATGCCGGACCGGCAGTTCGGTTACGCGGAAGCCGTTGCGGAAGGCGATCACCGGCAGGTAGCGATGCAGCTCGCCATAGACCCGCATGGAGGCGATCACCTCACGACGGTAAATCTTGAGCCCGCAGTTGAAATCGTGCAGGCGGATGCCGCTGAAGATCGAGGTGAAATAATTGTAAACCTTGGAGGCCAGACGTTTCGTGAGTGGATCATGGCGAACCTTTTTCCAGCCGGAGACCAGATCGAAGCCGCTCTCGAGCTTTTCGAGTAAACGGGGGATCTCCTCCGGATCATCCTGAAGGTCTGAATCCATGGTGACCACATAACGCCCCGAGACCGCGCGGAATCCGGCGGCCAGCGCGGCCGACTTGCCATAGTTGCGGCTGAACTGGATCAGCTTGACCCGGTCATCGCTGCGGTTCAGCGCCTCGATCACCTGGGCGGATTCATCCGTCGAGCCATCATCGACAAAAATGATCTCGTAGCCCTTCTGCATCCGGGCCATCACCGCTGTAATTTGCCGGTAAAGCTCCGGGAGAGATTCTGCCTCATTAAAACAGGGAATGACCAGTGAAAAATCGACCGCTGGTAATTTGGCAATGGCGTTCATAGACGTCCTCAGAGGAATGGACCCGGCGTTCTATCGTCTTAACCCCCTGCCCCAACCCTTCAAAGCCTGACCTTGCGTGCGCTCGCGGGAATTCTGGTTTTTATCTCTTTGGTGGAATACTTTTTATTGATACGAACCGCTTCATAGCGGAGCGCCAGGGTTTCTCGTGCCGCCGGCCGCTCCACACGAATCGCTTGCGGAATATGCACCCCATTGATGCGCTTGAAGTGATCATACTTTTGCCGGAGAAGAACCTGCCCACTGCTGTCGCAAACCTGACCCTGGAGGACAACCCCGCGCTTCGGGTCGATCCAGTAGGTGTGCCGTCCCAGCGGCCCTGCGCCAGTGAGGATCAGCCGGCTCTCGACACGGTTGATCTCGAGTCCGGTCAACCCCCTGGCCCGTTCTAGGCCGCAAAGGGTGCTCAACAGCTCATCGTAGTCGGGAACCAGACGGAACGCGCTCCCGGATAGCAACGAGTCCACCGGACCCGCACCGTAGAGATTCTCCATCGGGATATAGAACCGGTAGTGTTGGCGGTTGCAAAATAACCAGCCCACATCCAGCCCGAAAAGGGCTTCGAGGCGTACATAAAGCGTGTCAGGGCGATCGATGAGCAGGTGGGCCATCAGGGAGACCGAACGTCCAGGAATCGCGACCGAGAGACGCCCCTCGCCCTCGAAATGATCGATTCGGGCGTAGTTGTTCTCCAGAGTCCGCAGTACCAGGTCCAGCGCTTCGCTGTCGGCGGGAAAGAGCATGGGTTGCCGCAGTGCGGCACAACCGCTGCAAAGGAGTATCGCGGCCAAGAGAATCCCTACTCTCCCCTGGGCCAGGACGGTGCCGGTAATGCTCCCGGTGAAAACAGCCATAGGCTCAGCGCTTCTCTTCCTGCACCACCAGCTTTTGCAGTTTCATCTTGACTTCCTGCCGCTCCGGCTCCAGAGCCAGGGCCTGCTGATAGGCATTGCGGGCGGATTCCTGCTGATTCAACTGGGAAAGGATATCGCCGAGATGTTCCCAAACCTCTGCCGATTTACGCGAAAGGGCGACCGCTTTTTCCACCTTTTCACGCGCGCCAGCAAAATCCCCCTGCTGGAAAAGAATCCAGCCAAGCGTGTCCCAATAGGCGCCGTTCTCGGGATCCAGCGACAAGGCCTTCTCGGCCATCGTGCGGGCATCATCCAGCTGCAATTTACGTTCAGCCAAATGATAGGCATAATTATTGAGGACAATCGCGCTTTCGGGATTATCTTTGAGCAAGGCTTGATAGAGTCTGGCGGCACGCTCGGGATTCTGTACCTCATCGTAGAGAGCGGCCAGAGCGAGCATGGTCTGCAGGTTATTGCCATCGAGCTCATGCGCCTTTTCCAGATAGCGGAGGGCCTGTTCACGTTTTCCCAGCTGGTTGCTGATGAAGCCGAGATAGTAGTTAATCTCCGGATCCTCGGGGAAAAGCCCGACGGCGGTTGTGAAATGCTTTTCGGCAGCTTGCAGGCTGTCCATTTGCGCCAGGTTGACACCGGCCAGCACCCAGATCAGAGAGAGATCCTTGCGCAGGGCCAGGGCTTTCTCGAAACGCAGCCGGGCCTGACTGTTCTGGCTTCGCACCATCAGAAGGCGGCCGAGGGTGACCGGGACCCGCCAGTCCTCGCCATGATCCTTTTCCAGCGCCTCACAGGTGGCGATTGCCTGCAGGGTATCCCCTTTCTGGGCCAGGAGATTGGCGATCTCGATACGCGCGCCCACATAGGTGGAGTCATTGCTGGTCAGGGCTTCGTAGAGGGCGATGGCTTCCGGCCAGCGTTTGCGAGCGACATAGAGATCGCGGAGCCGGCGCCGGGCATCGAGGAACAGCGGGTTGGTTTTGATGGCGGTCTCATAGACCTGGATGGCGGCGGCGGTATCCCGCTGGGCGCGGCGTAGGGCGCCGAGAGCCAGATAGCTTCGTTCACTCTGGGGATGCTCCGCGACGATCTTTTCGAACCACTGGGCGGCTGCCAGAGTGTCCTTTTTCTGGAACAGGTACTGACCCAGCTGCACCTTGTCGCCTAGATTGGTCGAATCGCGGCGCACCAGGTCCTGAAACAGGGCGATGGCCTCGTCGAGGCGTCCGCTGCGCTCATAGAGCAGCTGCAATCCGGCCTTCACCTCTTCAAAATCGTTTTGCCGCTCCAGCGCGCTGCGGTAGATGCGGATGGTTTCCGTTGTATCCTTTTTTGCAGTGCTCACTGCGCCCAGGGCCAGCCAGGCGCCCTCAAAATCGGGATCGCTCCTCTGCACATCCTGGTAGATGGCGCGCGCCTGGTCATAGGCCTGATGCTGGAAGAAAAGATGACCGATGCGCAGCCGGTACTCGGGGTCCACCAGCCCGGCAGCGACCAGACGGTGGTAGGAAAGCAGCGCCTTGTCATAGTTTTTATTGATGATCTGCAGGGTAGTAAGGCTGTAGAGGGTTTCGAGGTTGTTGGGCACCAGCTTGTCCATCTGCTCATAAACTTGAGCCGCCTCATTAAAGAGTCGCTGCTTCTCATAATTGGCGGCGAGCAGTTCGAGCGCGTCGCGGTTTTTGTCATCCCGCAGCAGCGCTTTCCGGGCCATCCGGATACTGGAGTTGAATTCCTCGAGAAAAAAATAATTCTCTGCGAGCGCCAGATAGATCCCGGTCGAGGCGGAATCAATCTCGGCGGCCTGATGATACTCTACCAACGCGCTCTTGGGATCACCCAGCACATCCTCGATAGTGCCATTGATGATATGGCGCATGGCCTCGCGATTATAGTGGCGCAGTTCCGGCGCACGTTCGGAGAGTTCGCGGCTGCCGGTGCATCCGAAGACGCCGGCCAGGCTCAACCAGGCTAATAGGTAAGTGATACGTTTCATTTTCAAACCGCAATTAAATTAAAAATAAAATTTAACGTTATTCCGGCTTAATCACAAGAGAAAAATCCGGCGGTTCCCTCACGCCACTTTACCCCTTCCGCCGGAGCGGCCATGCTCCGCGAGGAGGGTGAGTGCGACTCCCGCCAGAATGATCAGCCCGCCAAACAGCGTTAGACTGCCCACCTTTTCATGTAGAATGAGAAAAGCCAGAATCGTGGCGCCGAGCGGTTCGGCGAGTGTAAGGATCGAAACGGTTGTGGCTGAATAGTGCTTCAGCGCCCAATTGAGGCTGGTATGTCCGATCACCTGCGGCAGCAGGGCGATAGCGATCAGCAGCAGCCAGGTGCGGAGGGCAAATCCCGCCATCGGGGCGCCACTGCCCAGCGTTGCCGTCAAGGCAACTGCCGCTGCCACGCTATAGACAAAACCGACATAGGGAACGGTATCCACCGCGCTGCGCAGCTTCCGGCCGATCAGGTAATAGCCGGCCGCGCCGAGAGCACCGGTCAGGGCAAGCAGGTTGCCGGCCAGCCGGATCTCTCCGCTCCGGCCAGCCTCCAGGGTGATGACCACACCGCCGGCCAGTGCTAGAATCATACCTACCGCGGTGCGCCGCGATGGCTGTTCCTGTAAAAACAGCCAGCTGCCGATGACGACGAAGACCGGAAAGGTTTGCACCAGGATCACCGATACAGCGACCGAGGTATATCGCAGCGAAGAGATCCAGGAGAGAAAATGAATCCCGAGGAAAAGGCCGGACAAGAGTGCCCAGCGTCGTCCGGAAGGGGTAAAGGCTTCCCAAACCGGCCGCCCACGGAGGCAGGCGAACAGCAGATAAATCACGGCGGCAATAAATAAACGGTAGCTGCTGATCGTGAAGGGTGGCGCCGGGCAGAGTTTGATCAGCACTGAAGCCAGGGAGATTGAAACCAGGCCCGCCCCGATGACCACCAGCCGCAGGCGGTCACCCATTGCAGCACCCTCCCTTCATGAAGCCCTGCGCCGGCCGATGCGGTTTTCCGTGCCCTTGAGGAGCCGGCCGATATTGGCCCGATGGGTATAGAGGATCAATCCCGCAGCGAAGAAGCCGAAGAGGTAAAATGGCAGCGGCACCTCCTGGTGCAGGCGGTAGCGGAAAAGTGTGAGAATGACGGGAAAGGCGATCGCAGCACTGATGGAGCTGAGAGAGACATAACGGGTCGTCACCAGGACAATGGCAAAGACCAGGACGCAATAGAGCGCGGCCTGAGGAAAGAGCGCCAGCAGCATGCCCGCGGCTGTGCCCACTCCCTTGCCACCGCGAAAGCCGGCAAAGAGCGTCCAGATGTGCCCCAGCACGGCGGCGCAGCCCGCCCCCAGCTGCAGCAGGTGAAACTGGGGATGACCAGGTGTAATCCAATGCGGCAGGGCATAAGCAGCGATGAACCCCTTGAGAACATCCACCAGAGTGACGAAAAGCCCCGGTTTCCAACCCAGCACCCGGAATACGTTGGTCCCGCCGGCATTGCCGGATCCATGTTCGCGGATGTCGATTCCGCGCAGCAGCTTCCCGACGATGATGCTGGTGGGGAAGGAACCGATCAGATATGCCAAAACCAGAACGATGATCGCAACAATCATAGTCACAGATTCTCCCGATAGGGATCGATTACTCAGGCAGGGGATCGCCAAGAACGGCGATGGCCGCCGCGCCGACGCCGGCATGTAGTCCCAACGCCGGAGAAGCATCAAGGACCGGGATTTCGATCCCCGCGAATTCCTGCTCAATCGCATGGCGCATGGATTCGCCCAGGTTTTGCGCCAGCATATGAACCACGATAAAGCGCGGATTGAGAACCCGCCGCGCATACGCCAACGTCAGCTCCACCGTCTTCTCGGCGATCCGCTTTCGGCCTATAACCTTGGCGACTTCCACCACCCGCCCCTCGCTGTTTAACGAGATCAGCGGCTTGATGTGCAACAGGGTGCCCAGGAAACCCTGACTCTTGCGGACGCGCCCGCTTCGAACCAGATACTTCAGGGTGGGGATGGCGACGAAAAAGCGCACCCGGAGCGCTACCTCCTCAATCCTTTCCTTGAGCTCCGCCAGGGACAATCCCGATTCGATCATCCTCGCCGCTTCATGGACAACGAGTCCGAGTCCGGCAGAGGTCGTGCGGCTGTTGACCACGGCAATGGGCACCTCTGCGGCCAGCTCCCGCGCCGCCAGGCGCGCCCCCTGGATGGTCCCGCTTAACGCCTCGGACAGATGAATGGAAAGGATCGACTCGTATTGCTCCGCCAGCTTTTTATACAGGTTGATGAAACTCGCAACAGGCGGTTGTGAGGTCCGCAGGCGCACCTTGCCGCTCTCAAGATGTTTGTAAAAATCACGGGAGCTGATCTCGTCGCGGTCGCGGTAGCTCTCTTCGCCGATATGGATCAGGACCGGAACCAGGTGGATGTGATACTTTTCGACCCACGCCGGAGGCAGATCGCATGAGGAATCGGTGACCAGAGCTATTCCACGGCGCGGCGCCAGGTTGACCGCCTCTTCGTTCTGCTTTTTCATATCTTCAGCCTTGGTCTGCAGCAGCGTTCCGAACGCAGCCACTCGATCAAAGACAGCCTGCGGATCATTGACGTGGATATGAATGCGAACCTTGTGCGCGCCGCCGACCACAATCAGCGAATCCCCCAGGGGCATTAGCTGCTCCTGGATGCGGGCACGATCGAGCTCCTCACCCTGGATGAGGCATTCCGTGCAATAGCGGAAGTGGATTTCCTCATCGGTTTTGCGAAAATGAAAATGACGGATCTTTTCGGCGACATGACTTCCGGCTCTGAGTGCGGCAACCTTGCCCGAGTCAATAAAATCGCTCAGCCCCTCGAGCAGATGCACAAATCCCTGCGCCCCTGCATCGACCACGCCGGCTTTTCGCAGCGCCTGCAATTTGTTCGGCGTATCCGCCAGCGATTCCTTCGCCCGAGTTAGGCCTTTCTGCAGAAGCCGTGTAAAATCTTCCTCGCCGATCGCCTGCGCTTTGAGGAATTCAGACCAGTCCTGCATGACCGTGAGGATCGTCCCCTCGCGTGGATTCGCCAGCGCCTCCTGGGCGCGAATTGCGGCCAACGCCACGGCCTGCGCGAATTCCGCGGGAGCGAGGCGTTCCCGCCCGTGTGCGCCTTCGGCCAGGCCCTGAAAAAATTGCGCCAGAATGGCTCCCGAGTTGCCGCGCGCTCCGGTCATTGCCCCCTCCGCAATGCAGCGGCATACCTGCGTCAGCGAGGACTCGGCGCAGGATTGGGCGCTCGCAACAATGCTCTTCATCGTCAGGGCCATGTTGGTCCCAGTGTCGGCATCGGCTACTGGAAAAACATTGATATTATTAAGTTTTTCCTGCATTTCAATGATGCGGCCGGCAGAGCCGATGATGGCGCGTCTAAGGCGCCCGCCATCAATATATCGAATTTTGATTTGCATCGGCTCAACTCCGAGAACGGCACGAAAGAAAACACAAGCATTAAAGGGCAAAGGTGGTTCTGATCACACCGGCGGCAGCAGCGCCGTCCGAACTCTGTTCGACCAGGCGCGCCGGATTCTCAAAGAGACTCGCGTATCGCGCTAGCAGGTTGTGCAACCGGTCGGTTGCATTCCGTCGGGCCAGGACGACCACTGGAGTCGCCTCGCCCTGCGGCATGGCCCGCGCACCATACAGGCCGGAGTCCGTCCCCATCAGGGAAACCGCATTTACAAGCCATTCGGCTTGCATGCTCACCATACCGCAGGTCTGGCTGTAGTGCGCATGGGAGGCGATCAGCAGTTCCCCGAGACGCCGGAAACTCTCCTCCTCATGGCTGAAGGCACCCTCTTGCAGAATATGGATAAAAGCCTGCACCCGCGCAGCCTCTTCGATGAAAAATTCCAGCACGTTGCGCGGCAGGTAGCGTCTATCCGGTTCGATGAAACTTCCCGCTTCCGCCGCGTGGCTCTGCAAAAATAGTGCCCCAGAGCAACGATAGGGCACCCTCTTTTTCAGACGGCGCTGCCACTCCTCACTAGCGATCTGCTCCAGATTAACGCTGCCGTATGGCAGCAAATTCCCTTCGCTCAGAACATCCTTGAGGAATTGGGCACCGATCTCCAGCGCGGTTTCAAGTTCCTGCCGCCTTTGGCTATCTTCGACGCGGCGCACGCCGGTGTCGATGGCCAACAACTGGAGCTGCGGCGGCAACGCCAGGCTCCCGGTGATCGCGACCGGGCGGCCTTGCAACAGGGCAATCTGCTCCCGCTGCGCGAGCAAGGCCGTCAGGAAATCTTCCTCCGCATCGCGGCGCATCCAGACCTCATGCTCGACGCGCCCGCCAATGGCGACCAGTTCCCGGTCTTCCAGGGAAAGATTCAAGGCATCACGCAGCGCCAACAACAGGGCGGTAACCAGGGCCGCCGAGGAACCCAATCCCGCCCCAATCGGCAGTGAACTCTGAAGGGCCAGGCTGAGGCCCGGCATGGGACGGCTCTCCTGCAGCGTTGCATCTGTCATGGCAAGGGCAGCGAGCAGGTATCCGAGCCATCGCTTTTCGCCTGCCCCAAAATTCGCGCGTAGGCTGCTCCAATCGTTCCGCCGCATCGGATCGAGAATCTCATCAAGCCGATATTCGACAGTCAGCACACGCTCCTTGACGAAGTTGAGGTTGCGAAGGACGATACGGTGGTCCGTGCGCGGCTGGAGAGCGACGATCACGCCCTTGCCGAGTGGATAGTGCAGAACCATTGCGCCGGTCCGCTGGGCCATGTGGCCGAGGACCTCAAGACGGCCGGGTGCACGCGCTATAAAGAGCGGCCGGTTTGGTGAAAAAATGCCTCCCAGATTTTTCTGCAACGACTGCTGAAATTGGAGCTGATCGGAAGGGAGTACCATTTCAGCCATAGCGTGATTGTCGCTCCTATCGGTTAGATTTAACGCACCTGACCGGCAAAACCGGGAAGCCTTCAGTTTCCGGTTCAGCCGGGGTCCGGGCACGGCGCTACGAAAAACGGGCCAGGATGAAGGTCCCCCTTACAGTTGCGTACCATCCTTGATGACGGCATTTTTCATAATGATGATGATACCTTTGCTGATCCAGATGCCTTCGCTTTCGCGTTCTGCCTCACTGATTCCGGCACGGTTGACAATCCGTACCTCCTTGCCAATGCGCGCATTTTTATCGATAATGGCACGCTTGATGACGCTGCCCGCGCCGATGCCCACCGGCGGCTTCCCGCCGGCCAGGTCGGCCGCACGCTCCTCCGCGGTCTGATAGTAATCCGCCCCCATCAGCAGACAATCCTCGATGCGCACGTCGGCATCGATCTGGCTGCGGATGCCGACGATAGAATGAATGATATGCGCACCGGCGATGCGGCAGCCCTCACAGAGCATCGAATTTTCAACCGTGCTTTGTGCGATCGATGTGGGCGGCAAAAACCGTGGTCGGGCATAAACCGGATGCCGGGCATCAAAAAAATCAAAACTGGGGCGTGGCTGCGCCAGCAGCGCCATATTGGCGTGGTAAAACGACTCTATCGTGCCGATGTCTTCCCAGTATCCGTTGTAGAGATAGCCCTGAATGTTCAGCTCATCCACCTTGGAGGGAATAATCTCCTTGCTGAAATCCGCAAGACCGCTTTTCTCTTGCAGCAACCGGATCAGTACCTCTTTGCGGAAAAGATATACACCCATCGAAGCCAGATACGGCGTCGCGGCCGGAACCTCACCGGCCAGTCCCGGCGCCCCGCCGGCCATGGACATGCCCTCCAACTCCTCCCTGCTTCTGGGCTTTTCGCGGAATTCAACCACCCGGCCCTTGCCCTCCACCCGTAAAATACCAAACCCGGGCGCCGCTTCCGCTGCAACCGGCACCACTGATATCGTCAAATCAGCGCCGCTGCAGCGGTGCGCCTCGAGAAAAGGTCCATAGTCCATGCTGTATAGATGATCCCCCGAAAGCACAAGGATATCGTCCACTTTCTGTTCCTGAATGGTGGACACATATTGCCGCACCGCATCGGCCGTGCCCTGAAACCACTGGGAATGCTCGGGTGTCTGTTGTGCCGCGAGGATTTCGACAAAACCATCGCTCAGGAGGGAAAAGTGATAGGTCTGATTGATATGGCGATTAAGGGAAGCGGAGTTGAATTGCGTCAGGACATAGATCGACCGGATGCCGGAGTTGATACAATTGCTCACCGGGATATCAATGAGCCGGTATTTTCCGGCCAAGGGCACTGCCGGCTTGGCACGCATCTTGGTTAGAGGGTAAAGACGGGTCCCTCTTCCTCCACCAAGAATGATGGCCAGGACGCTTTGCATGATCGGCCCTCTAGTCAAAACGACCTCGCGCAACGGTTCAATTTGTAGTAACTTACACATTTGCCATCTCAATGTCAATATCTAGTTGAACCGCTTCGGCGCTATCAGTTAACTTAAAAAAAGGTTGAATGAATGACAGGTACTCATTATATTAGACTTGGAAATAACGCTTGCCCCATGCTGCCGCCTGCAGCGCATTAAAGGAGTCTCCGGTATGACGCCAAAACTCTCCATCATCCTCTATGCCCATCCCAGGATGCCTTATGAGATCCCGGCCTTCGCCCGAATGATCGTTTCCTTGCAGAACCAGTATGAGCAAAATTTTGAGGTGCTCGTTTTTGGCGACCACGCCGACGCGCGCGCCATCACCGAAAAGGCCGGCTATACCTTCCTGCCCTCCGTTCTCGACCACAAGGCCAAAGCCCTGAATGTCGCCTTGCGCCAGTGCCGGGGCGAGTATGTGCTAATTTGCAGCAATGAAACCAACGCCCTGGAATTCAAGCGCTCCGCGACCAAATTCTACGCCATGGCCATGGACCGCCATCCCGAAACCAGCCTGCTCTATTCTGATTATGACCTGATCGACAAGGGTATTCACAAGGAGCGCAAACTGCAGGAGTGGCACCCTGGCCGCCTCACCGAGGCCTGGGACACCGGTTATTGCCTCCTCTACAGCCGCCGGTTTCTCGAGTCCGCCGGATTTTGTGATGAGCGCTATCGCTTCAATCCGCTCAACGATCTCCGCTTCAAGGCCATGGAATCCGGCAAGATCCTGCACATCTCCAACCGATTTAACGGCGTCCCCTATCTCGTCTTTGCCGCGGAACAGGGACTTGATGTTTTTGCCTACCTCAAGGCTGGCAAAGAGGTGCAGCTGGAGAATGAGCAGATCCTCACCGAACATCTGAAACGCATCAAGGCCTACCTGGCCCCGGGAGCGCATTATCACAAGGTGGAGTATACCCCGGAGGAAGAGGCCACCTTTAAAACCTGCATCGCTGCGGTCGTGATCCCGGTTTACAACCGCCCCGAGTTCATCGGTCCGGCGATCGAGTCGGTGCAGGCGCAAACGGTACAGAATATCGAGATCGTCGTCGTCTGCAACGGAGGCGAGCAAGACCCCACCATCGCAGAAATCCGGCGCTACCAGCCCGGTGGTGATCACTACTCGGCCCACAAACCGCCTGTGCGCCTCATCATCCACGATATGAATGTCCTCGGGCTCTGTTTCAACGATGCCCTGCAAACCTCCCGTGCCAAATACTATGTCCAGCTGGACTCCGATGATCTCCTCTTCCCAGAAGCCATCGAAAAAATCCTGCGGGTGTATGACCAGGACGAGCGGATCGGAATGGTGATTGGCTCTTATCAGGTCTTTGAAAAAAAGGCTGATGGCCGGATTGAACCCGTATTGGTCGACGGCAAGCCCTTTATAGTGACGCATGATGAATGGACCGAAGAGAACGGCCGCAACAACCTTTTGCGAATCGGCGGCGCCGGCGCTCCCCGTTCTATTAAAATCAAGGTTCTCAAGGAATTGGGCTGGTTCGGAATGAACGATGCCCCCTACTCGCGCAACTATGGCGAGGATTATGAACTGGTCAACAAGTGCGCTGAACGCTTTCGGATCGGCCGTGTCTGGGATCCCATTTACAAAGTCGTGCGCCACAGCGGCGGCACCGACCACATGATCGATCAGGTGACGATTGATGTCAACGAGAATGCCAAGGATTACATGCGTCTGGTGGCACTGCGGCGCCGTCAGAAACTGAATGGCCTTGAACCAACCGTATAGGGAGGGGGGACGTGTCCGAGCTGAAAAACCTGATGATCTCGGTTTCCGGGGTGCGCGGCATCGTCGGGGACGGGCTGACACCTGCGGTCGCCCTGCATTTTGCCCAGGCCTACGGCTCCCAGTATGGCCCCGGACGCATTGTCGTTGGCCGCGATTCCCGGGTCACCGGCGATCTCATCAAGTATGCGGTGTGGGCGGGCCTTCTGGCGACCGGTTGTGACGTCGTCGACATCGGCATGACCACCACTCCGACCACAGCCATGGCCACGGGACACGACGCCAACGCCGGGGGCATCATCATCACCGCCAGCCACAATCCGCGCGAATGGAACGCGCTGAAACTGCTGGCAGCGGATGGCCTGTTTCTTAGCTCCGAGGAGGGCGCTCGGATTCTGGAGCGGGTCCGCAATCAGGACTTTTGTTTTGCCGCCTGGGACCGGGTGGGCCGGGTCATTGCCCATACCACCGCGGCGGCCGAGCATCTCGATGCCATTGAGCGCCTCGCACTGGTCGATCCCGCTCTGATCCGCCGTCGCCACTTCAAGGTGGTCGCCGATCCCTGTAACGGCGCTGGCGGCACCATTCTGCCGCAACTGCTGGAACGCCTCGGGTGTGAAACCCATTTCCTCAACCTCGAGCCCCACGGGCGCTTTCCACGCAGTCCAGAACCGGTCGCAGCCAACCTCGGCGAACTCTGCGCAGCAGTGAAAACCCATGGCGCCGATCTTGGCATCGCCGTTGATCCCGATGTAGACCGCCTGGCCCTAGTCTCCGAGCAGGGCATTCCGCTCGGTGAGGAATACACCCTGGCCCTGGTGACCGACTTTGTCCTTTCCCATACGCCCGGAGATGTGGTCATCAACGCCTCGACCTCTCTGGCCACCGAGGAAGCGGCCCTGCAACATGGCAGCCGGGTACACCGCACTCCCGTGGGGGAGATCCATGTGGCGACACAAGCCCGGGCGGTCCACGCCGTCATCGCCGGCGAAGGCAACGGCGGGGTGATCTATCCAGCGCTCCATCTCGGCCGCGATGCTCTGGTCGGCATCACCCTCATCCTGCAGTTGCTGGCCGAAAATAATGAAACACTCTCTCAACGGCAGGCCCGCCTGCCGCAGTATGTCATGGTCAAAGACCGGATCGATCTCCCCTTTGACGCCGATGCCAGAAACCTTGTGGCCCGGCTCGCATCGCGTCATGCAGGGGAACGGATCGATCGAACCGATGGACTTAAATTCCTTTATGATCACGCCTGGGTCCATATCCGGGCCTCCAATACCGAGCCGATTATTCGCGTCATCGCCGAAGCCCGGAGCGATTCCGAAGCCCATGAGCGGGTCGAGGCCCTTAAACAGGAATTCGCTGCATTATAAGCTTGAGAACGAGAGGATCTGGTATGGCTGATTTTGAAAAGCTGGGTATGTTCTACCTAGGCAAAGAGTATGATCCCGAAAAAAAGGCGCTTCTCGATGCCCTGGTTATGTATGACTCCAAAGATCTGGTCACTCACGGCGTCTGTATCGGCATGACTGGCAGCGGCAAGACCGGACTCTGTATCTCGCTGCTGGAAGAGGCGGCCATCGACAATATCCCCGCCCTTATCATCGATCCCAAAGGCGACATGACCAATCTGCTGCTTACCTTCCCCGGGCTCCTGCCGGCTGAATTTGCCCCCTGGATCAATGAGGATGATGCCCGACGCGAGAATCAGACCCCGGAAGCCTATGCCGCGGCGCAGGCGGAGCTCTGGAAGACCGGTCTCGCCCAGTGGGGTGAAGACGGTGCGCGGATTCAACGCTTGCGCGATGCCGCCCGATTCACCATTTTTACACCGGGCAGCACCGCCGGCACCTCCATCTCCATCCTCAGCAGCTTCGCCCGGCCGGCCGAAGATCTCCTGCTCGATTCCGAAGCCACCGGCGACCTTATCTCCTCCACTGTCACCAGCCTCCTCGGCCTCATCGGCATCAATGCCGATCCGGTTAAGAGCCGGGAGCACATTCTCCTCTCCAACATCTTCAATCAGGCGTGGCAGAATGGCAAGGACCTCGATCTGGCGGCCCTGATCACCGCCATCCAGAATCCCCCCTTCGAACGGGTGGGCGCCTTCGCAGTGGATACCTTTTTCCCGGCCAAGGAGCGCTTCGAGCTGGCCCTGGCCTTGAACAACTTGCTGGCCGCCCCCGGCTTCTCCACCTGGATGGAGGGTGAGCCCATGGACATCGGCCGCCTGCTCTATGCCGAAGATGGCAAACCGCGCCACTCGATCTTTTACATCGCCCATCTCAGCGATTCGGAGCGGATGTTTTTCGTCACCCTTCTTTTCAATCAGGTGGTTTCATGGATGCGCAGCCAGCCCGGCACCACCAGCCTGCGTGCCATCCTCTATATGGACGAGGTAGCCGGCTACTTGCCCCCGGTGGCGGCGCCGCCTTCCAAAAAACCGTTGATGGTCATGCTCAAACAAGCACGCGCCTTCGGCGTCGGAGTGATGCTGGCCACCCAGAACCCCGTCGATCTCGATTACAAAGCCCTCTCCAACACCGGGACCTGGTTCATTGGCCGGTTGCAGACCCAACAGGATATCGATAAGGTGATTGAGGGCCTGCGCAGCGGCGCCGGAGACCTCGATCCACGGGTGAGCAAAGCCCTTTCTGCCCTCGGCAAACGGGTTTTTCTCATGAAGAACATCCATGAGAGCGAGCCGGTGATCTTTCAGTCGCGTTGGGCGCTCTCCTATCTGCGCGGCCCGTTGACCCTGGCCCAGATCAAAAAACTGGCAGCCCCTGCAAGCAATGCCCGGACACCGGCAGCGGCCTCAGCCAAGGCCACATTCGGCCCCGATGCAGAGGTACGCCCGGCTTTGCCGCCGCAGATCGTGGAGTATTTCGCTCCCCTGCGCGGAGCCCTCAAGGCCGACGCCCGCCTGATCTACCGCCCGGGTGTGCTCGGCCTGGCGGACGTGAATTTCGCCCCGGGTCAATCCCAGCGAGTCGGCCGTATCGCCTGGATCGATGAGGGGCCGGTGCCGGTTGATTGGGAGAAGGCGGTCGAAACCCCCTTTTCTGAAAATGACCTTGAAAAATCGCCTGAGGAAAAGGCCGAATTTGCCCGGTTGGCCGCCGCGGCAACTCGACCCGAGAATTATGCCCTCTGGGGCAAAAATTTCGCGGATACCCTCTACCGCACAGCCAAGATCGATCTTTATACCAGCGCCTCGCTCAAGCTGACCTCCCAGCCCGGGGAATCGGAGCGCGATTTCCGCATCCGCATCAGCCAGCTCGCCCGGGAGCGGCGCGATGAAGCGGTCGATCAGCTGCGCAAACGCTACGAGAGCAAAATGGCCGCCCTTCAGGACCGCATCATGCGGGCGGAACAAAAAGTGGAAAAAGAAAAAAGCGACTACCGCGCTCAGACCATGTCCACGGCCGTCTCGGTCGGGGCGACCATCCTTGGGGCTTTCTTCGGCCGCAAGAGCCTCTCCTCCTCAACCCTGAGCCGGGCCGGCAGCGCCATGCGCAGCGGCATGCGTACCGCCAAGGAACATGGCGACATCACTAATGCCGAAGAATCCCTGGATGTCCTCAAGGGACGGCTGCATGAAATGGAACAGGAGCTCAATCAGGAGATCGCTCAGATCGATGAGCAGACCGATCCGATGCAGCAGCCCCTGGAGACCACCGCGCTGCGGCCGAAAAAAGGTGACATCACCGTCCGTCTCACGGCCCTGGTATGGTTGCCTTATTGGCAGAGCAGTGACGGCAAACGGGAGCCCTGTTACCTGTAGTACAGCCGTTCAGGGAGTCCAGGCCGGTTTTGCAGCAACACCCTTTTTGCGAGGGCAGAGTATGCAGAGTATCCATGATTCTCTTACCCCGGGATATCGAATCCTCGACCACACAGCGGATGTCGGCCTCGAGTTCGAGGCCGGCTCTCTCCCGGAACTCTTCACCGTCGCAGCCGACGGCCTGATGCACCTCATCTGCCCGCATTGCCAAATCAAACCGCTTCAGTCCCATGCCCTCCAAGTATGCGGGGAGAACCTCGAGGAACTTTTGGTCAACTGGCTCTCCGAGCTGAACTACCTTTGCCAGGTACAGCGCTTCCTCACAGCCCGGGTCGAGGTACGCGAAATCCACGATCGCTTTTTGCAGGCGGATGTGCTGGGCGAACGCTGCGATCCGTTGCGCCACACGGTGCGCGGAGAGATCAAAGCGGTAACCTACCATCGCATCGAGGTGCGCCATGAAACCGCAAACCAATGGCGGGGGCGGGTCTTTTTCGATATCTGATCCCGCCCTCCGCCCCCATCTGCCCGGGCCGAGGCAGATTGCCGCGGCAGGAGGGGCCATATGAATTCCTCCCTGCAAACGGTCTCCGACTACCTCTTCGAGATTCCCCGTACCGGCAAGATGCGCGTTCCGGCGCGCATCTATGCCAGTGAGGCCATGCTTCCCGACATTCTCAAGGACAAGGCCGCTGAGCAAGCGACACAGGTCGCCTGGCTTCCCGGCATCATCGGCTACTCCTTCGCCATGCCGGATATCCATTGGGGCTATGGTTTTCCCATCGGGGGTGTGGCCGCCTTTGACCTCGACGAGGGCATCATCTCTCCCGGCGGCGTCGGCTATGACATCAATTGTGGTGTCCGGCTGCTGCGCACCGACCTTCAGCGCCAAGATATCCTCCCCCGGCTGCCGGCAGCTGTCGAGGCGCTCTTTCGCGCCATTCCCAGTGGTGTGGGTTCCACCGGCCAATTCAAGCTCAACGACAAAGAGGAACGGCGCGTCCTGCAGCAGGGCGCCCGCTGGGCCGTAGAGAAGGGCTTCGGCAATATTGAGGTTCTGGAAAAAATCGAGGAGAACGGCGAGATGCCCGGCGCTGATCCCGATCAGGTCAGCGCCCGCGCCTGTGAGCGGGGACGCGGGCAATTGGGCACGCTGGGATCGGGCAACCATTTTGTTGAGCTGGGGGCGGTCGTGGAGATCTATGATGCCGCGGCGGCCGATGCCATGGACCTGCACATCGACCAGATCACGCTGCTGATCCATACCGGATCCCGCGGTCTCGGACATCAGGTTTGCGAAGATTCCATCAGGGAAATGCTACAGGCCTCCCGCAGATACGGGATCGAACTGCCGGACCGGCAGCTTTGCTGCGCGCCGCTCTCCTCCCCGGAGGGGCAGCGGTACCTGGCGGCCATGGCCGCAGCGGTCAATTTCGCCTTCGCCAACCGCCAGATGATCGCACACTGGGCGGGCGAGGCCTTGGTGCAAGCGCTGGGGATTACACCGCGTGCCCTCAACCTGCAGCTGGTCTATGAGGTCGCACACAACATTGCCAAAATTGAAAAGCATCTGGTTCGGGGCCAACCACGTAGGGTCTGCGTACATCGCAAGGGGGCTACCCGGGCCTTCGGCCCGCATCATCCCGAACTCCCGAGCGTCTACCGCGAGATCGGTCAACCGGTGCTTATACCGGGGGATATGGGACGTTGCTCCTATGTTCTCACCGGAACCGAGGGCGCAATGCAGCAAACCTTCGGATCGGCTTGTCACGGCGCCGGGCGGCTGATGAGCCGCACCCAGGCCCTCAAGAGCGCCAGAGGCCGTTCGCTGACGCGGGAGCTCGCGGATCGCGGCATCCAGATTCGCGCCGCCAGTTCCGAGACCCTGGCTGAAGAGCTTCCGGAAGCCTACAAAGACGTCACCCGAGTAGTCGATGCCGTAGTCGGCGCAGGACTGGCCAAAAAAGTGGCGAAACTGCGACCCCTGGCAGTGGTCAAAGGCTGATATCCGCGTGAAACGAAATAGCTGTTGACTTTTACACCACAACGCCCTATATTTTATTAGACCGCGTACATATCGCCGCAACGCTTTCGGAATATCCCTTCCGGCGGGCGGCCGATTCCATATACACGCTCGCAGAGATCAGGCTTCGTGTTTCGCTCATGATAAAGCCTGAAATCCCCATTCTTTCGCTAGGGTCCCTGTCCATATAATCGATCATCCTATTCATATTGATCCCTGAGAGGCGATCTTGATGCCCGCATAGTCTTGTGCCCGGACGGCAGCGGGATCGTATCCAATGCAGTTCAAGGAGCTTTAAGCATGACCCTGCCTTCAACACCGGTAACAGCGCTGGAATCCCTCTCAGCCAAGGTGGGGGGATTCTGCGGCTATCAATCCTGCAAAGACCGCAAACCCTCGGACCAGCACTTGCGCAACTACCTGGTGACCAGAATTGACACCATTCTGGCCGGCCTGGCATCGCTCCCTCCTGCCCCGGAAGAGGAGCAGCGGCTTTTAGCGGAAGCCGTACACAGCACCCGTCGCAAACTCGCGACCATCAGCGCCAGCCTGCAGGATCCCACCTATGAGGGCCAAGATTTTTTCATTCGGGAGCAGATCGCGGACAAACGTCTTTCGCGAATCTACGATCATGAACAGGAAATGCTCGAGAAACTGGATGGCATTCAGGCGGAGGTCATCAGCTTGCAGAAAACACAACTCGGGAAAGAAATGATCGAAGACCACTTTTTACACATCGCCGATTTCATCGACACCATGAATCAGGCCCTCTTCGAGCGCGAAAGCCTTATTCTGGGCAACCAGTGACTATCGCTTACCGAAGTAGCCGCACTCGGGCTACTCCAGATCGTTCAAACCATAATCACTCATCTTGCGATACAGAGTCGCCTCGCCGATCTGTAGAGCCGCCGCCGTTCTGCCGCGGTGGTAACCGTTGCGGATCAGCTGCTCGCGGATGTACTCGCGCTCAAAATGGGCCACAGCACCTTTCAGGCTCTCCTCTGCTTCCGGCTGCCAGACGGTGTGCTCCACCGGCCGCAGCTCCGCCGGCAGATCCTCCAACCGGATGACCTCCCCCTGCGCAAAGATCATCAAACGCTCGATGTAATTCTCAAGCTCTCGCACCTCCCCTTTCCATTCCCGCTTGCTGAGATAGCTCTGAACCGCTGGATCAACCCCTTTGACGTGCCTGTTCATCTGGCGGTTATACTTCGCGATGAAATGATCGACCAAAAGAGGAATGTCGCTGCGCCGTTCCGCCAGAGAGGGGAGATGAATTTCGATGATATTGAGCCGGAAATAGAGATCCTCGCGAAACCGGCCGGCTTGTACCTCCTGCCAGAGTTCGCGGTTGGTGGCGGCGATGACCCGCACGTGAACCGGCACCACGGCCGTCGCTCCTACCGGCAGGATCTCACGGTTCTCGAGCGCCCGCAGCAGTTTGGCCTGGCCGGTCAATGACATCTCGCCGATCTCGTCGAGAAAAAGCGTCCCGTTGTCTGCTGCCTTGAACAGCCCCTCCTTATCAGTGACCGCACCTGTGAAACTCCCCCGCTTGTGACCGAACAGCTCGCTCTCGATCAGGGTTTCGGTTATGGCTCCGCAATTGATCGCTACAAAACGCCCCCGGCGCCGGGGACTGCTGTAATGCAAGGCCTTGGCTACCAACTCCTTGCCCGTACCACTTTTACCGGTGATCAGAACGTGACTATCGCTGTCTGCCACCTTACGGATGGTGGCAAATACCTTGCGGATGGCTGGACTATTCCCGATAATATTCGAAAAATCATACTGGGCGTTGATCTCTTGACGCAGCGCCTGGTTTTCCTGCACCAGTTCCTTGTGCTCAAGCAGTTTCTTGACCTTGATGGCCACATCCTCAAAATTGAGGGGCTTTAGCAGGTAATCATATGCCCCCTTGCGTAGGGCCTCCAGTGCAGTCTCCAGTGAGGCGAAAGCGGTTATGATGATGAACGAGGCGCGCAGATTCAATTCGGCGCTCTTTTCCATTAGTTCGATGCCGTTCATTATAGGCATGGCAATATCGGTAATCACGACATCATAATCCTGCCCTCCCAGCATCTCCAGAGCCTCGCGGCCATTGCTCGCCTGATCGCAACGGAAGCCACGGTTGGCCAGCACCGCGGCCAGTAGATGCCGGGTGATATCGTCATCTTCGACAATCAGCACGCGTTGCGCCATAATGGCCTACTCCTCCGATCCGGATAGAAGCGCCGGGAGGGCGATCGTGACGGTCGTCCCGTGTCCTGCTTCACTGGAAAGCGCGATCGTCCCGCCATGCGCAGTCAGAATCGCCCGGCAGACATGGAGTCCAAGGCCGCGGCCTACTCCCGACGATCGAGTCGTGACGCCGAGGGAGAAAAGACGGGGTTGGATTTCACGCCTGATACCGGCACCGCTATCGGCAACCGAAACCAAGACGCGGTCCGCCTCTTGCCAGGATTTGATCACCACCCTCCCCTCCGGCACCGCTTCAAGGCCATCGGCAGCATTCATGCACAGGGCGAGAAGGACCAGCAGCAATTGGTCCGCACTGGCCAGTACTTGCGGAATCTCCGGCATCAACTCGGTTTTCACCTCACGGTATTTGAGGCGCCGGTCATGCTTGATCATACGTACGGCCTCGAGGATAAGGCTGTTGAGATAGAGTTTTTGGCGTCCCGGAAGGACCGGACGCGTTACCTCAACCAAGATCCTGAAAATCTGGGACAGCTGGTCCACCGAACGCTCGATCTGTGTGAGCTTTTCTGCCAGCATGGGATCACCGCTCTTTTCTTTGAGATATTGTGTGATGGACGTGATGGCCATCAGGGGAGTGCCGGCATCATGGGCCAATCCAGGCGCAAGCAGACTTATAAGGCTCATCTTTTCGGCCTGCAGCAAATAGTCGTCCGGCACCGGCAGTCCTTGCTGGTGGTGATCCAGGTCTTCATCGGACATGCGCGATTATCCTCCTTCTTCTGACAGCATTCCAGTCTCATCGCAGTTGATTGCTGGGTGTGCCATAAATTAGCGAAAACCGCACGGATTCGCAATTGAAAAGAGCCACAGAGCCCAAGCCGGATTCCTCGTTTTTACCTTGCAACAAATACTTTTTTTTAATACTTTGCATCTTCAACTTTCTTCAGGAGAACACCATGATCCCGAGATCCTTTGACCAGGAAGCCCTTTCAGCATCCACGCTGGCGGAGCTGCAAGAACTTGCCCGTCAGTGCCGCGGCGATATCCTCAAGATGACGACACTGGCGGCTAGCGGCCACCCCGGCGGCAGCATGTCTTCGATCGATTTCTATTTGACCGTTTTTTCCATGGCCCACGTCGATCCGCAGGATCCCTTCGCACCGGCGCGCGACCGCATCGTCACCAGCCACGGTCATACCTCGCCTGGCGTCTTCTCCGCGCTGGGCCGTCTCGGCTTTTTCCATATCGAGGATGCCGTCGCCCATTTCCGGCAGACCAACTCCCCCTTTGAAGGCCACGTCGAACGCGAGGTCCCCGGCGTCGATTGGGGCACAGGTAATCTCGGTCAGGGTCTCTCAGCCCTGTTGGGACTCGGCCTCGGCGCCCGCCTGCAGGGCCATCAGGTCCGGCTTTACGGCTTCATGGGCGACGGCGAGCAACAGAAAGGCCAGATCGCCGAGGCGCGGCGCTTTGCTGTTAAATACGGGTTTGATAACGCCACGGTTATCGTCGATTACAACCGGCTGCAGATCAGCGGATCCATCGAAAAAGTGATGCCCCAGCACATCCGCGCCGGCTGGGAGGCGGATGGTTGGCGCGTTCTTGAGATCGACGGACACGATTTTCAGGCCATCTATCAGGCCCTCCGCGAGGCGCACCGCCTCCCGGTGCCGGTGATGATTCTCGCCCATACGGTGATGAGCAAGGGCGTCCCCTTCATGGAAAATGACCACAAATGGCACGGTCAGGCCCTGCCCCTCGAGGAGTGCCGCAAGGCCCTCGCACTGCTCGGCTTGCCCGACGATCTCGATATGCTGGCGCAGCGCCGCAAGGAGCACAATCCGGCAGTTGTACTGCCGCGGCGACCCCACTTGGCAGCGACGGCGGATCCAGGCACACCCCGCACCTATGGCGCGGCTGAAAAAACCGACAATCGCAGCGGCTGGGGCAGCGCCCTGGATGATCTCGTCGCCGCCAACCACGGCCGCTTGCCGATCGCGGTTTTTGACTGCGACCTGGGCCCTTCCGTCAAAACCACGCAAATCGCCAAGAACTTTCCGGATGTTTTCTTCCAGGGCGGCATCCAGGAACACAACACCGCCGCCATCGCCGGAGCCTGCTCAGCCGAAGGAGTCTTGACCTACTTCGCCGATTTTGGAGTCTTTGGCGTTGCGGAAACCTTCAATCAGCACCGCCTCAATGACATCAATGGCGCCAATTACAAAGTGATCTGCACCCATGTCGGTCTCGATGTCGGGGAAGACGGCAAAACCCACCAGAGCATCGACTATGTCGGGGCGTTCCAGAATTTCTTCGGGTTCAAGGTCATCGTCCCGGCCGATCCAAACCAGACCGACCGGGCGACCCGTTACCTCTCCGCCACGCCGGGCAATTTCTTGCTCGCCATGGGGCGTTCAAAAATGGGGATGGTGCTCAACGAAGCAGGCCAGCCTTTTTATGGAGAGGGCTACACCTTTAGATACGGCAAGGCCGACTTGATCCGCAATGGCCTTCAGGCCGCCATTATCGCCATGGGCGGGATGGTCGGCCGCGCTGTAAAGGCCTGGGAGCTCCTCCAGGCCGAAGGGATCGATATCATGGTCTTCTCCATGTCTTGTCCGACTGATCCCGATCTGGAAGCCATTACCCTGGCCGCCAAGAGCGGGCTGATCGTGACCTATGAAGACCATAATGTCCATACCGGACTCGGCAGCGCCGTGGCCAACAGCCTTGCTGCCGCGGGAATCGGCTGCAAACTCGTCAAGCTTGGCATCTCCCGCTATGGCAGCTCCGGCATCCCTGATGAACTCTACAAAAGCCAAGGTCTTGATCCGGAAAACGTCGCTCATACCATCCGAACGGCGCTGAAATAACCGCCTTCGTCCCAAACTAAAAAAGCCTCTTCGGTGCAGGATCGGAGAGGCTTTTATATTTGCCGTTGCAAGGCGGTATTTTTACCGGACGCGGATCAACGCGGGATCGTAATCCGCCGGCGCTTCATAACCGAGCAGATTGAGGAGGGTTGCCGCAATATTGCTGAGCCCGGGATGGGCGACCGCAGCCATCTCATACTCGCCGGCATAGAGGGGATCGACGATCACGAAGGGGACCGGATTAAGCGTGTGTGCGGTCTTGACGGACTTGATGCCATTCTTGACCGTGAACATCTCATCGGCGTTGCCGTGATCTGCCGTGATCACCGCGATCCCTTTGAGCGCCCGGACTACCTCGATCAGCTGGCCGACGCAGTGGTCGACGGTCTCCACGGCTGTGATCGCCGCCTCCATCACACCGGTATGGCCGACCATGTCGCCGTTGGCAAAGTTGACACGGCCGAATCGATAGTGGCCGCTGCGCAGCAGGTTCTCCGCCTCATCCGTGATCTCGAAGGCCTTCATATTCGGAGCCTTGTCAAACTGGACTTTGTCCGAGGGGATCTCGACGAATCTCTCGAGCTTGTCATCGATGTAACCGGAGCGGTTGCCATTCCAGAAGTAGGTAACATGCCCGTATTTCTGGGTCTCCGAAAGGGCGAAGGAGGAAATCCCGTTGGCGCAAAGGTACTCCGAGAGGACCTGATCAATCTCGGGGGGAGAGACCAGATAGTTGCGAGGGATATGCAGATCGCCGTCATATTCCATCATCCCTGCATAGAGGACATCAGGGTAACGCTGGCGGTCAAATTCCGAGAAATCCTTCTCCTCGAAAGCCCGCGAGATCTCAATCGCCCGGTCGCCGCGAAAGTTGAAATCGACAACTCCATCGCCATCCTCTATCGTGCCGACCGGCTTGCCAGCCTCATCGACGATAACAAAGGCTGGAAGATACTGATCGGTGATCTGGGCATCTTCGCGGTAGAAGGTCTCCACCGCTGCAGCAGCCGAGACGAAGCCGCGGCCCTGGCCGAGGACATGGGCATCCCATCCGCGCTGGACAACGCTCCAGTCGGCGTTGTAACGATCCATGGTCGTTACCATGCGCCCGCCCCCGGAAGCAATGCGGTAATCACAGCCCGATTGCCTATTAAGGCGGCTAAGCAGCGCTTCGGTCGGTTCAATATAGGTCAGTGCGGTTTTGGCGCCAACATCGCGACCGTCCAGAAGGATGTGTAAACGTACCCGCTTGACGCCGCTCGCGGCACAATTTTCCAGAAGGGCAAAGAGCTGTTTGATATGCGAATGGACGTTGCCATCGGAGAGCAGACCGATGAAGTGGAGGGTGCCTCCGTGATGCGCCCTCTCCAGCAGTTTATGCCAGATGGGTGTTGAAAAAATCCTGCCGTTGGCGATCGAGGCATCCACCAGCTTCGCGCCCTGGGCGAAGACCCGCCCGGCGCCGATGGCATTATGGCCGACTTCGCTGTTGCCCATATCCTCATCGCTCGGCAGTCCGACAGCCGTACCATGGGCTTTAAGGGAAGTAAAAAAACGACTGCTGAAGAGCCGATCCAAAAGCGGGGTTTTTGCTTGATAAACGGCATTGGATTCATCCTGCTTCCCCAGACCAATACCATCCATGATGATCAGCAGGAGGGGACCGGGCCGGCCGCTAAAATGGGCCAATTTCTTCAATTCGAGCGACATGGTTTTCACCTCTCGTTTCATTGCATTCGATCAGGATTGAAAGTACAAGATAACAATAATTTTGTTCAGGTAAAAGCGCTTCTTCGCGCGCCGTCGTCCGCCCAAGAAATTAATTGATATAATAGTTAAAAAAGTTTATCTTGAGGAGTCAATCGATCAGGCCAACAGCCCACGGGAAATTACCGCATGCTCTATCCGGAATGGATTCCCCTCATTCAGCCCAGTGACCAGCAAATTGTCCTGCTTCTTCTTGGCGGCATCGGCGGCCTCCAGTCAGGCCCCAATTTGCTCACCGAACTGCAACAGGCACACCGGCCGCACCTGAATGCCCTGGCGCGCAAGTCCCAGTGTGGCCTGCTTCATCCGGTCGCCGTGGGCATAACCCCAGCACCACACGCCGCCCTCAAAAGGCTGCTCGGCTGGCAGGGGGAAAAAGCCCCAGACTGGAAAAGCGAACTTGGCCTCCAGGCCTGCGCCATCTCCTCCCGCGCCGATTATCTTGAGCTCTTCTCCCGGGCGGGCATCACCGCGCTGCACACGCCTGATGATCCCGCTGAGTTGATCCGCCGCGGATGTGAAGAACTGGCCGGCCGGGATTTTATCATCATCCATTACGCCGCCCCTGAAAAAGAGGGACTCCTCGGCGGGTACTATGAAAAGATCAAAACCATCGAAGAATTCGATCTTTGCGTTTCACAGCTGCTGCAACCCGAGCCGGCGGTACTCGCCGTCTGCGGCGACCATTCCTGTCCGAGTGCCCTGGGATCGATCAGCTGGCATCCCGTGCCGGTGATGATCCAGAGCAGCACGACCCGATATGATATGGTCCAAACTTACGATGAAATAGCATGCAGCACCGGCGCGCTCGGGTCACTCCCGATAACTGCGCTGCTGCCGCTGCTGCTCGGTAGCGCCGGCAGATTGGCCCCCGCCTCTTGAGAGGAACCCATGCCTACCCCTTCCTATCTTCCACCTCATCCCGAATCCCTGACTCCGGCGACCTTGGCCGGACTTATCGATCATACCCTGCTCAAACCGGAAGCGGTTGCATCTCAGTTCGAACAACTCTGCCGCGAAGCGGCAACCTATCGCTTCGCCTCGGTTTGTGTCAATCCCTCCTGGGTCCGTTTTTGTGCGGCACGTCTCAGCGGTTCCGGCATACCGGTGTGCACCGTGGTCGGCTTTCCCCTCGGCGCCATCCAGACCGAAAGCAAGGTCGAGGAGACCAACCGAGCGATTGCGGAGGGGGCAACAGAGATCGATATGGTCCTTCATGCAGGCTGGCTGAAATCGGGATACCAGGATCAGGTGCTGAACGACATCGCCAGCGTTGTCCGCGCGGCCGCACCCCATACGGTGAAGGTTATCCTCGAGACCTGTCTGCTCAGCGAGGAGGAGAAGATAACCGCGTGCGCACTGAGCCGCGCCGCAGGCGCGCGGTTTGTTAAAACCTCGACCGGGTTTGGCAAGACCGGCGCCACCGTCGCCGATGTCGCGCTGATGCGCCGCTGCATCGGCGATGCCCTCGGAGTCAAAGCCTCCGGTGGCATCCGCGATCTGAAAACCGCACTGGCGATGATCGGCGCCGGCGCTAACCGCATCGGTGCCAGCGCGAGCATCGACATCATCACCGCCATGAAATCATAACAGGAACTCCATTATGAAGACCATAAGACTTGTCCTCTGTCTCATCATCCCTGCCTTCGCTCTATTGTTGGCCTGCACCGGACTACAGCAACTGGTTCGTACCCCCAGCGTTAGCATCGCCAACGTCGGCCTGCAAAGTCTTTCCTTCGATGCTGTGACCCTCGATTTCGACCTCAAGGTGCACAATCCCAACGCCTTCGGCGTCTCCCTCCTGGGCTTCAGCTACAAATTTCTCCTCGAGGACAAGGAACTTTTTTCAGGTAACAACACCTCCAGCTTTGCGGTGCCCGCTCAAGGAGACGGACACGCCCATATACCGATCACCCTTAATTTCAACGAGATCTACCGGCTGGCCCAGAATACTAAATCTCTCGATTCGCTCAAATACCATATCAGCGGCTCCCTTAATCCCGGTGGCCTGCTGGCCGGCATGTCCATTCCTTTCTCCAAGACTGGCACCATGCCGAATCTGCGCATCCCCGAAGTATCGCTCGGCAGCCTCACGGTTAATAAGCTCGACCTGAGCGGCATCGACCTTAATCTCGCCCTAAAAATGAAAAATCCCAACGCCTTCGCTTTTGATATCGGCAAGCTGAATTATGCCGTCAAGCTCGCCCGTCAGCTGGTGGCATCAGGCGTGAGCCAGAATATGGTCTCGGTCCCGCAAAAGGGATCGGGGGAGATCATTCTGCCCATCAAAATCGATTTCGCCGGAGCGGCTGCCTCGCTGAAGAATGCCCTGACAGGTGGCGTCATCGACTGCGCGATCTCCGGCGGGGCGGGCCTCAATACCCCCTTCGGACTGCTGAATCTCCCGCTCGAGACCGCGCAAAAGGTGACCATTTTCAAATAGAGCACTTTCTCCGCGCAAGACAGCATACATTAAAAAGGCCCTCACTTGAGGGCCTTTTCCATTCGCTCCAGAAGTTCGGGTGTGATCGGGATCTCCTCCTTTTGCAGCCCCAAAATGCAGGCGCCTGCAGCGGGCTCGAAGCGGGGATCAATAAAATGGACGCTGGAAACCACCTTGAGAACCTCTTCCTCCATGAAAGGCAGCAGGACCTGGCGTTGATGAAAGATGCTGCCGATCAACGCTACATCGACTTCCCGACCCTCGCGGTCCATCCGCCTCGCAGCACCTGCCACCAACCTGCCAATCTCACGGCCGGCGCTTTCAATGATCCCCCGAGCTGCAACATCCCCTTGCTCGGCGGCCGCAAAAACTGCCGGCGCATTGCTGGCAAGCTCGGTGCGGTCGATTTTATCGGCGTATATTTGCGAGATGATCAGATCGATGCTGCTCAAGCCATATTTTTTCTCGTAATGTTCCCGCAGCACCGTTTTCGGTCCACGGCCGTCCAGATCCTTCAACGCCGCGATCAAGGCCTGCTGTCCGATATAATAGCCGCTTCCCTCATCGCCCAGCTTGAATCCCCAGCCTCCGCAGCGGTAGAGTGTCCCCTTTTCGTCCTTGCCAAAACAGATGGAACCCGTGCCAGATATGACAATAATTCCCGGACCGCCACCAAAGGCGCCAGCCAGAGCCGCAGCCGCGTCCGTGTCGATGGTGTGATGTCGGGCCAATCCTCGCGAGCGGAATTGGAGGGAGATGGCTTCGCGGTCCGCCGGCCGGCCCGCGCCGGCCAGGCCGGCATAGAGATGATCGACCTCCGCTGCACTACATCCAGCTGCAGCTGCCAGGTTATGGACCAGCGCGGCCAGGTTCTCTCCGAGGCGCTCGAAACCGATGGCCTGAATATTGGACGACTTGCCAGTGGCGCGCGCCAGCAACCTACCCTGCGCATCGATCATAATGCCTTTGGTCGCTGTACCGCCGCCGTCCAAACCGATGATCCGTTTAGCCATGACCCTCCCTCCTCTGTCGTTCGATCCGTGTCTCCAGTTTGCAGCCGATCAGGGCGGCCGCGGCCACTTTAAGCGCCTCTACCGGCAGAAAAGGGACCATTCCTGCCATCAAGGCACCAGAAAACGGCAGGGCCTTGCCTGTGAACCACCTGAAAGAAAAATACAACCATAAAGTCCCAAAGACAAGCAAAAAAAGCGTCGTAGCTGCCATCAGCAGCAGGAGCGCGGAGAAATGGACGCGCTTCAGTCTGGCCCTGCCTGTGGCCACCAGGGCTGCCGCAAGCGGCATCGCCGCAAGATAGCCAAAAGTGGGCTGCAAGAGGTAGGAAGGACCCCCTCCCTGGTTGAAAAGCGGCAAGCCCATCAGGCCGAGCAAAAGATAGATCCCCTGCGTCACCGCCGCTGCCCCAGGGGTGAAAAGAGTGCCCGCCAGGAGCGGGAAGAGACTCTGCAGCGATACCGGCACCGGATAAAAGGGGATGCGCAACAAAGAACCAAAGCAGGTCAATGCGGTCATAAACGCCATCCCCGCCAGGGTACGCGTCGAGGGTTTAATCATGGGTCTCCTCCCGCGCAAGCCCTCCTCCTGACCCGCTGTGCCGGCGGGGCCAGGGCGCCTCCGGCGGTGCGGTTTTAATGGCATTGAGCCATTTTGCTGTTGCATTTACCCCGCCGCTTTGATATATTATCCTCAAGCGATGAATGGACGTTCAAGGTGCAGCGCATTCTCCGGACGGTTGTAGCCCGGGGGAAGGCTTTGCACCTTATTTATTAATAGACGATGCCGGAACTCCTCCGGTTTTTTTAGCGCACTCAGGTGACCGCATGATGGGTATGACACTGCTCGGCCCTTGTCGATATGCTGCGCCGGGAATGTCACCGGCTCGCGAGATGGGCCGCGTTATGGGTCTTTTCATCCTGCTGTTCCTCGCCGCTGGGCCGGTCTGGCCGCAAACCCTGACGACCATCACCTTGCAGCGGCAGGCCGCATTTTCGCCTTTCTCCTTTGTCGATGAGGAGCGGCCAATCCGGCCGACTGTAGGAGTGACCCTCAGCGGCGGTGGTTTGCGCGGCCTCGCTCAGATCGGGGTACTGGAGGTTCTCGAGGAGCACAACATCCCGATCGATTATATCGCCGGCACCAGCATGGGCTCGATCATCGGCGGCCTCTACGCCTCCGGATACTCGCCTGCGGAGTTATGGAAGATCCTTCAAGGCCTTAATATCGCCGATCTCCTCGACGATACTCCCAACCGCTCCAGCCAATTTCTGGCAGAGAAGCAAAAGCAGAGCCGGGCCTTTCTGCAGTTGCGAATGGCGGGTGGCAAATTTACCCTTCCTGAAGCCGTAACGCCGGGTCAAAATATCACCAATACCTTATCCGATCTGCTCCTCAACGCCCCGCTGCATCAATCCGATTTCAGCCGGCTGCGCGTACCTCTGAAAATCATTGCCACCGATCTGCTCAAGGGCGAAAAGGTCGTCCTGCAGCGCGGCAATCTGATCGAGGCCATGCGCGCCTCTATCGCGGTACCGCTACTGCTCTTTCCGGTGGAATATGAAAATTCGCTCCTTGTCGACGGCGGTCTGCTCGATAACCTGCCTGTCGAGGAAACGCGCGCCATGGGTGCCGATATCGTTCTCGCCGTCGATTGCACCGCCAACCTGCGCCGCCGCGACGATATCAAACTGCCATGGAAACTGCTGGATCAGGTCACAACCATCATGCAGCAGGAACACAATCTCGCACAACTCGATAAAGCCGATCTGGTCCTTTCATTCCGCCAATTTCCCGATTCCCTGACCCACCAAGCGGCCATCAAGCTCCTTTACGAACAGGCGCGCGCCCAGACTCTGGAGATCATTCCGCAGCTGCAAAGCCTGATCGAGAAAAAAGCCCAAGCCATGGCCCCGCCCGATGCCGACTCGTTCAAGTTGAACAAAATTGCTTTCGAGAGCACTCTCCGGCTCGGCTATTCCGAACTCATCGATACCAGGACCAGCCGGTCCTATACGCGTGCGGACATCCAGGCCAACCTCGTCACCTTGTACGAAACGGGCTATTTCCGCGATGTGACCGCGCGCATCCAGGTCGATGGTCCGGACACCACCCTGATCTATGACCTGCTGCCCTATCCGGAACTCAAGGAGATCCGCCTCCATGGCAATACGGTCATGCCCGACAGTCTCCTCCTCCTCCCTTTCGCCCTGCAAATGGGCCGGCCGCTCAATCGGCATCAGGCACGTGAAGCCCTGACAGAACTGATCCACCGCTACCGCGAAGGCGGTTATTCCCTGGCGGAGGTGAAAAAGGTCCGCTTTGAGGAAACGAGCGGAATCGCCGACCTCTGGATCGACGAAGGGAAAATCGCCCGCGTTCTCTTCGAAGGGGCCGAGGTCACCCAGTCGTGGGTGCTTGAGCGCGACTTTTCCGTCAGAAGGGGTGATCTCTTTCAGCGGGAGCAGGCACAGGTCGCTGTCAACAATCTGTTCGGCACGGGCCTCTTCAACGCGGTCACCCTCCTGCCTCAATCCGGCCCTGAGGGCTGGGAGATCGTCGTGCGGTTGACAGAAAAGCAGTACACCATCCTGCGGCTCGGCGGCCACTATGATGTGGAACGCAACGGCCGCGCGCTGGTTGAAGTCGCCAACGACAATATCTTCGGTACCGCCAATGATCTGACCTGGCACGGACAGTACGGGGGGCGCGATCAAAAAACATTTTTGCAGCTGAACACCAACCGCCTCTTCAAATCCAATCTCACCAGCCAGATCCTTATCAAGAAGGAGTACGCCAAGCGCTTTCATTATCTGAATTTCACCGGCGTCGGCGAGTATGAACGGCACACTCGTGGCGCTTTCTTCAGTTTGGGCATGCAGCTCGCCCGCCTCGGCCAGCTCTCCGGTTTCATGCGCCTGGAGAAAACCCATCTCCACACCCTCTCCGGCATCGGCCCCTCCTCCGGTCGCCTGCTGGTTAATTCCATAGGTCTCACCAGCGTCGTCGATACCCGCGATCAGGCGTTATTTCCCAAACAGGGTAAATATTTTTCCTTCAGCTATGAACTCTCTTCCGGCACCTTTCTCGGCTCCGATATCTCCTATTTCAAGGTACAGAACCAGTTCACCAGCTACTGGACCTGGCATAGCCGCAGCACCTTCTCACCCCGTCTCTTCTGGTCTACAGCGGATCTGACCACACCCTTCTCAGAACAGTATAAAATCGGAGGGGAGAACTCCTTCTATGGTTTGAGGGAGGAGGAATGGTGCGGGCGTAATCTGATTTTGGGGAGTCTGGAATATCGATACCTGCTGCCGTGGAAAAATTACCTCAGTATTTACTTTGCCACCCGCCTCGATTTCGGTGCGGTCTGGCAGAATTCCGTCGATGTCAAGGGCAGCGACTTCATTTCTGGCCGCGGTGTGGCCCTAATCGCGCGTACCCTGGTCGGGCCCATTTCCATCGCCTATGGCCGGGCCAGCAATGGCAGCAAACGCTTCTACTTTTCCGCGGGATA
The DNA here is from genome assembly GCA_035419245.1 of bacterium. Lineage (NCBI taxonomy): Bacteria > bacterium. Next base: position 457,069 of record DAOLSP010000001.1, read on the forward strand.
CAACTTTTAATCAGCGCCGCGCCTGATCGCGCTCCAGGTTCCACTGCACCCAGGCGCTCTGCTCATCCGCGTCGCTGCGGTTGAAAGCGCTGTTCTGGACCACCTGCCCGCCACTGTTGACCCGAACCTTCTGCATGCTCCTTACGATCAGCGTCCATTCCTCCAGAGAGACTGCGTGCGGCGCTGCCACCTCGACCGGACCGGGAACCTGCTGCGGCGCCACCCCTCCCTGCACGGCCGCACGCACTGGCGCGACCCGCTGCAACACCACCTCTCCGGAGTAGACCCGAAGTTCGGCGCTCGAGTCGGCGGCAACGCTGAGACGCAAGGTCGTCCCGGTAATGGCTGCGGCGGCTACCGGGGTGGTTATGGAAAAAACGTGCTTTTCATCCTTCTTGCCGATGTGCGCCCACAGATCCCCGGATTGCAGCAGGATCTGCGACTCGCGCTGCTGCTCCCGCGATTCTTCATAGAGCTTCAGGATATCGATCGTTGTGCGCGGCGCCATCCGGATCCGGTCCAGGTGCGCGATCTCCAATTCGGCGCGCGATTCGGCGAAGGTGCGCACCCGCTCCCCGGAGACGACCGGCGAATCCTTGATTACACTGTACCAGTCGCTCTCCGCCCGCTTCTGCTTCTTGGCCGATCCTTCAACGTACGTAACGACCCCGGCGCCGACGGGCTGCTCCCCGCTCAAGACGAAGCGAAACCCTGCAGCGGCCAGAAGAAATAGGCCGGCCCGCACCATCCTGCCACATCGTGTGGTGCCTCCCATGTTCACACCTCCAAACAAGCGTGAAAGGAACAACCCCGATCAGGAACGCTTTTTGCCCTGCGGATCCGGCAATGCAAAAACCTCGACGATTTCGTCGCCCTTGACAATGTTGACCAGCGCGGCGCCCTGGGCCGACCGGCTGCCCATCTTGATCTCTTTGCCCTTGATCCGTTTCAGTTTGCCTTTTTTGGTCACGACAAGGAAAAGATCCTGTGCCCTGGCTTCCAGCACTCCGGCCACCTCACCCGTTTTTTCCGAGCATTTGTAGTTGACGATGCCCTTGCCGCCGCGCTTGATCACGCTGTACTCCTCCAGCGCGCTGCGCTTGCCGAAACCGAGACGGGTCACGCTCATCACCGCCGCCTCCTCGTGCTGCAGTACCACCAGACTGATCACCTGATCATTCTGATCCAATTCGATCCCTTTAATGCCGCCTGCGGCAGCTCCCATGTCGCGGACATCCTCCTCCGAGAAACGGATGCTCTTGCCCTGCTGCGTCGCCAGCAGCAGTTGCGCCTTGCCGTCTGTCATACCTGCTCCGGCTAATACATCATCTTCACGCAGCCCGATCACCGGCAAGCCACCCTCACGGATCCGCAACAACTCCTCCAGATTGACCTTTTTCACCAGACCCTGCCGGGTGGCGAGAAAAAGAAATCGCTCCCCCTCCGGTTTCGGCAACTCGAAGCAGGCGATGATCTCTTCAGCCCCTTTGAAGTGGAGCAGTCGTTCGATCTCTCCGTCCTTGACCGCCTCCGATGCAAGGCGAATAAAGCTGGTGCGTGAGAGATAGGCGCGACCGGAACGGCAGATGAAAAGCAGGAGCTGACTGTTGAGTGCGCGCAGCGCAAAGCGGAGATAATCCTTTTCGGCGAGAAGGCCGGCTACGGCTTCGGCACTGTAATCGGCCGGGCTGAAGCGGCCAATCCTTCCCCGCCGAGTCAGGGCGACGATGAACTCTTCATCCGAGACCATCTCCTGCAGCGACTGCTCGCCGCCAGAACTGCGGCTGAGAATCTGGGTGCGCCGGTTGTCGCCATAGCGCTCTTTCAACTGCAGCAGTTCCTCCTTGATCAGCTGCATGCGCAGGGATTTACTCGCGAGAAGGGATTTGAGCTTCTGGATCAGCTTGATCAGCTCCTTGTATTCATCCTCGATCTTTTTGCGCTCCAGACCGGTTAGGCGCTGCAGCCGCATATCGAGGATGGCCTGGGCTTGAATTTCTGAGAGCCTGAAATTCTTCATCAGCCCCGTGCGTGCGGTGTCCACATCTTTCGCTTTTTTGATCAAAGCAATGACCGCGTCGATGTTGTCGAGCGCGATTTTCAGCCCCTCCAGGATATGGGCACGCTGCTCGGCCTTTTCCAATTCGAATTTGCAGCGGCGCAGGATCACTTCATGGCGGAATTTAAGAAACTCCGCCAGCATCTGTTTGACGTTGAGGACCTTTGGCTCCCCGTTGACCAGCGCCAGCAGGATGACCCCGAAGGTGGTCTGCATCTGGGTATAGCGGAAGAGATCCTTGAGCACAGTCTCGGCCTCCGCCTCCTTGCGCAACTCGAAGACAATACGCATGCCATCGCGGTCCGATTCATCGCGGATGTCGTAAAGTCCGTCGATCTTCTTTTCGCGCACCATCTCGGCGACGCGCTCGATCAGGGAGGTCTTATTGACCTGATAGGGGATCTCGGTGACGACAATGCGATGGCGGCCGCCGCTGACTTCTTCCACATGAACCCGCGCGCGTACCGTCAGTTTGCCGCGGCCATGCTTGAAATAAGCCGCGATCTCCTCATCACCTGCGATGATGGCCCCGGTGGGAAAATCGGGGCCTTTCATGAACTTGCGGATCTCCTCCGGCTTCAAGTCCGGTTTCTCGATCAACGCGACCAGGGCATCGACCACCTCGCGAAGGTTGTGGGGCGGGATGTTGGTCGCCATGCCAACGGCGATGCCCGCCGCCCCGTTGACCAGCAGCGTCGGCAGCAGCGCCGGCAGTACCAGCGGCTCCTTGAGCGAATCGTCAAAATTGGGGACGAAGTCGACGGTATCCTTCTCGATATCGCGCAGCACCTCGTCTGCGATGGGCGCCAGGCGGGCTTCGGTATACCGCATCGCCGCCGGGGCATCCCCGTCGATCGAGCCGAAATTGCCCTGCCCATCGACCAGGGGGTAGCGCAGGGAAAAATCTTGCACCATGCGCACCATGGCGTCATATACCGCCGTATCGCCGTGGGGATGGTACTTGCCGAGCACCTCACCGACGATACGCGCGCTCTTTTTGTAGGCTGAATTGGAGCGGATGCCGAGCCCGAGCATGCCAAAGAGCACGCGGCGGTGCACCGGCTTGAGGCCATCACGCACATCGGGTAGAGCGCGGGCGACAATGACCGACATCGAATAATCGATGTAGGAACTCTTCATCTCCTCTTCGATAAATACCGGGAGGATCTTTTCGCTAGATTGTGTCATCTCTTTTCGTCATTTATATGGGACGGTGCCTCAAACATCGAGATTGCGCACGTATCGGGCATTCTCCTCGATGAACTGGCGGCGCAGATCGACATCGTCGCCCATCAACATCGAGAAGATATGATCCGCTTCGAAGGCTTCCTCCACCGTTACTTGCAGCAGCGTGCGGTTTTGCGGATCCATGGTGGTCTTCCAGAGCTGCGGCGGATTCATCTCGCCCAGCCCCTTGTAACGCTGAATCGCGGCATTTTTGTTTTGCTGCCGGTATTTTTCCTGGATCTTTTGTACTTCCTCTTCATCGTACGCGTACTGCTCCTCGGAGCCGCTGGCAATGCGGTAGAGCGGCGGCTGGGCAATGTAGAGATACCCCTGTTCGATGATCGGCCGCATGTGTCGGAAAAAGAAGGTGAGCAAGAGAGTGCGGATGTGCGATCCGTCAACATCGGCATCGGTCATGATGATGATCTTGTGGTAACGAATCCGCTCCGCCTGAAAATCATCGCGGCCGATGCCGGTGCCCAGGGCGGAGACAATGGTGCGGATCTCCTCGTTGGAGAGCATTTTATCCAAGCGGGCCTTCTCCACATTGAGAATCTTGCCCCGCAGGGGAAGGATGGCCTGGAATCGGCGGTCCCGTCCCTGTTTGGCACTGCCACCGGCCGAATTGCCCTCCACGATGAACAGTTCGGTCCGCTCCGGCTCGGCCCAGGAGCAATCGGCCAGCTTGCCGGGGAGGCTGTCGTTTTCGAGCGCCGATTTTCTCCGGGTCAGCTCGCGCGCCTTGCGGGCGGCCTCGCGCGAGCGCGCCGCCACCACACATTTTTCGATGATGCGCTTACCGATCGAACCGTTCTGCTCGAGGAACTTGCCCAACTGCTCATTGACCAGGGCCTCGACGATGCCCTTGACTTCACTGTTGCCGAGACGGGTCTTGGTTTGACCCTCAAATTGCGGTTCGGTTATCTTGACGCTGATGACCGCGGTCAAACCCTCGCGCACATCCTCGCCGCTCAAGGAATTATCACCGTTCTTGAGCAGCTTGTTCTTGGCCGCAAAATTATTCAGTGTGCGCGTCAGCGCCGCCTTAAAGCCTACCAGATGCGTCCCGCCCTCAACCGTGTGGATGTTGTTGACGTAGGAATAGATATTCTCATTGTACGAATCATTATAGGAGAAGGCGATGTCCACCGGGATGTTATCGCGCTCGCCGGTCAGGAAAATGGGCCTCTTGGTGATGGTGTTGTGACCCTGATCGAGGTACTCGATGAAAGCGCTCAGGCCGCCTTTATATTTGAATCTGTTGCTTTTGCCGCTCTTGACATCGAGAATGGAAATTTTCAGGTTGGGATTGAGAAAGGCCAATTCGCGCAGCCGTTCCGAGAGGATCTCGAAGCTGAACTTGCGTTTTTTAAAAATCTCACCATCAGGCAGAAAGGTCACTTTGGTACCCGTGCTCTTGCGCGAACCCACCTTCTTGACGGGGCCTTCGGGGACGCCGCGTTGGTAGCGCTGTCGGTACAGGCTGCCATCGCGGGCGACCTCGACTACCAACCATTCGGAGAGGGCATTGACCACCGAGACGCCGACGCCGTGGAGCCCGCCGGAAACCTTGTAGGCCTTTTTATCGAACTTGCCGCCCGCGTGCAGCATGGTCATCACCACCTCGAGGGCGGATCGGTTCTGTTCCGGATGCAGGTCCACCGGGATGCCGCGGCCGTTATCAATGACGGATACACTCTCATCCTGGTTGATGATCACGTCGATCTCATCACAAAAGCCGCCCAAGGCTTCATCGATGCTGTTATCTACCACCTCATTGACCAGATGGTGAAGGCCACGCACGGCGACATCACCGATGTACATCGCGGGCCGCATCCGCACCGCTTCCAGTCCCTTGAGGACCTGAATCTGACTGGCGTCGTATTTGCTGGTTTTGGCATTGTTCATGCTGTTCGCACTGTCCAGTTTAGATAAAACGAATCTCCCTGACGAGATTTTCTCCGAGTGTGCTGCGTATTTTTTCCAGTATCAGCGCTTTTTGAAAGAGCAGTTCTGTCCGCCAGGTTGCGGAGGCAACCCGCACAAAGAGTACACCATCCTGTAATCGTTCCGCGTGGGAAATGGCGGCAACGCGCTCCCCCACCAGCCGCGGCCATTCCGTGATCACCCGCTGCTGCCGGAGCCGCTCGCCGAGTCCCAGCTTTTGCACCAGCTGCGCCAGATCCTGGGAGATATGCCGGGTATTATCCTTGGCCATCGCCGGCCTGTTCTATCTGTCCTGCTCGAACAAAAAACACCTGCTGTTGTTCCGCACGGTGTACCTGATGCTGCACGGCCGCGTAATCTGCGGAAGTACCGGAGATGAAACATTGACCCTCTTCGGAAAAGAGATCGACGACCCGCTCGCCGCGCCGCTGGTCCAGTTCAGCATAGAGATCGTCGAGCAGCAACAGAGGCGTCCGGTGCAAGTGGCGCTGCAGCACCTCCAGTTCGGTCGCCTTAAGGCTGATCAGGACACTTTTGTGCTCCCCTCTGGAACCATAGTGCCGCAGCGGCCGCGCGCCGATAGAGAACTGGAATTCATCACGATGGGGTCCCACCAGAGAAAGGCCGCGTGCAGTTTCCGCGTGGCGTAAGCGACGCAGTTGCTCGCTGAAAAGCCCCTCGATCGCCGTCCCATTTTGATAATCAACATTGGGTTGATAGGTGATGGTCAGGCGGTCGCTGCCGCTGCCGGAAATCTGCTGATACCGTGCAGAGAGGACCTCGGCCATCTCTTCGACCAGAGCCTTGCGGAAGCGCATCAAGGCAGACCCCCTGGCAATGAGTTGTTCATCCCAGACCGATAGATCATCCCGCATCCGCGTCTTGCCGCTTTGAGCAAGCCAGAGAAGGCGATTGCGCTGCTTGATGATTTTATCATACTCTTTGAGATCGTTCAGATAGCGGGCTGAACACTGGGATGCTAGAATATTGAAAAAGCGCCGGCGCTGCTGCGGGGAGCCATGCGTGATGTCATAATCGGCGACAGAAAGAACCACTGCTGGAAATTGCCCCACCAGGAGTGAGAATTGATGCACGGATTTGCCATCGAGGACGAGCTGTTTTCCGGATGCAGTCTGAAACCGCAATTGAATCTCGTGCTCAATGTCCTTCTCGCCGCTGAAATGGCCGGTGATACTGAAACCCTCCGCTCCCGTGCGAACCATCTCGACATCGCTGCTGGTGCGAAAAGATTTGCAGAGACAGAGAAGATAGATCACTTCCAGCAGGTTGGTCTTGCCCTGAGCGTTTTCGCCGAAAAGGTAATTTTTATGAGTGCAAAATTCAAGGCGCTGAAAACCCAGATTACGGAAACCGTCAATAACTAGGCTGCGCAGGACCATGGCCCATCCGATTCTTACTCCGCACTATAGGAGTATTCCGTTCCCGTCGCCGGTGCGGCCTCGTTGATGCGGATTGGCATCAACAGCATGATGATTTCTTCACCCTCGCGTTTTTCGATCGGTTTGAGGATGGCAGCGCTGGTGGCATCCTTGAGTTCAAAAACCACCTCTTCGCCCTCAAGGTGGCGCAGGACATCCATCAAATAGGTGCTGTTATAGCCGATTTGCATCCACTCCCCGTTGAAGGCTACCGGAATGACCTCCTTGGCTTCTGCACCGAATTCCAGATCTTCGGAGCGTATCGTCATCTCATCCGCGGCGATCATCAGCCGCACCTGATGCGTCAGCGAACTGGAAAAGATAGCGACGCGGCGGAGGCTGGCGATAAGCTGATCACGGTTGACCTGGAGCCTTTTGTCGTTATCCTTGGGTAGAACCCGTTCATAATTGGGATAAGTGCCGCTGATCAGCTTCGAATAGACCACGGCGCGTTCCAGAGTGAAAACAATGTGATCCTCGCCGATCTGGATTCCTACCGGTGCATTCTCCTGGAGATTGCGTAACAGCAAATGCAGGGTTTTGGTGGGGATAATCAGATTGCGGCGGACGTCCTCCTTCAACATGCCGTTGCTGACCGTAATTTTAGCAAGGCGGTGGCCATCGGTGGCCACGAAGCGAATCTCTCCGGGTATCAATTCCATGTTGATCCCGGTCAGGGCCGGACGCAGTTCATCGGCGGAGACGGCAAACATGGTCTGTTCCGCCATGCGCCCAAGCAGGGCGGCATCGAGCTGAAAAACCAGTTCACCCTCCTCGACACTGATCTGCGGAAAATCCTCCCGGGGCTGCGTGGCGAGCTTGTATTCGCCTTTATCGGTCTTGATGGTGACTTTGTTATCGGCTTCGGAAAAAATATTCAAGGGAACATCGGGCAGTTCGCGTACGATTTCGACAAGGATCTTGGCAGGGATGGCTACCGACCCTTCTTCGTTCCCGTCTACATCCAGAGTCGTCGTAATCGAAATTTCCAGATCCGTTCCCGTCAGGGAGAGCTTGCCGTTGCGAAGATCCAGCAGAATGCAGGTGAGAATGGAAATCGTCGTTTTCGGCGGCACCACTCCGATCACTTTCTGCAGGGCGTCGAAGAACTCCTTTTTAGAAACCGAAAAATTCATGTGTCCCTCCATGCGAAAAAGGCTGGTTTAATCATTTAAGTTATATAATAAAAAAATATATATCAAGATAATTGTAGTAATAGGCGGCGTGGATATGTTGATAACGGTGCACAAACCCGCTCTTTATACAGCGCCGCACCGTGAAAACAAGGGATAAGAAGGCATGCAATGCTGTGGAATTTTGAACAAACGCTTGTGAATGCCGTGGTGATAACGGGCTCTTTATCCACAAATACGGGCGGAGCAAAAAACAACTCCCATTTACTCCAGACTTTTCAACACCGGTTAAAGCGTTGTCCACAGGCCATGCACATCTTGTGCACCTGCTCTTAGAGCTGGGAAATCTCGATCCGGTTGCGAATGGCTTCAACATCCTGACGAAATTTGACGTTGCTGCCAATCAATTCTTCGGTACAGTTGATGGCATGAATGACGGTACTGTGATCACGTCCGCCAAAGTGAAGGCCGATGGTTTTGAGAGAACTGTCGGTGAGCAGCTTGCAAAGATACATACAAATCTGCCGGGCCTGGGCGATCTCCTTCTTACGCGTTTTGGAGCGCAACAAATCATCCGGAAAGGAAAAATGTTCAGCGGTGATTTTCTGGATGTACTCGATACTGATCGCTTTGGTCTTGCTGATGCAAACATCGCGCAGAACCTTCTTGGCCACTTCAAGTGTGATGTCGATACCATTCAGCGAGGCATAGGCGAGCAGGCGGATCATCGCCCCTTCTAGCTCACGGATGTTCGAGGTGATATGGGTGGCGATGAAATGAAAAATCTCCGGTGGTAGTTCGATGTTGCTCTCTTCAGCCTTTTTCTGGAGAATGGCTTGACGCGTCTCAAGATCGGGGGGCTGAATATCGACAACCAGTCCCCACTGGAAGCGCGACTTAAGGCGCTCCTCCATGCCGAGTAGATCCTTGGGAGGGCGATCCGAGGAGAGGATGATCTGCTTGCCTTTTTGATGGAGCGCATTGAAAGTATGAAAAAATTCATCCTGGGTACGCTCCTTATTCCCGAAGAACTGGATGTCGTCGATCATCAAAATATCCACATTGCGGTAGAGGCCGCTGAATTCTGTGGTCTTGTTTTTCTGGATCGAATTGATGAAATCAGCCGTGAAGCGTTCGCTATCGACATAGAGCACCCGGGTTGCCGGATTCTGTTCCTTGGCATAGTTGCCAATCGCCTGGATCAGATGGGTTTTACCCAGTCCCACGCCGCCATAAACCACCAGCGGATTGAAGGTGGTCGAACCCGGAGATTTAGCCACGGCCAGCGCGGCGGCCTTGGCAAATTTGTTGCATTCGCCCTCGACATAGCTGTCGAAACAGTAGCGCGAATTGAGATTGTCCGGATGGCGCGGCCCAGAGGCAACCGGCAGCGGTTTGGTATAGGAAGGCGGTGGTACCGTGAGTTCGGCGGGAAGCGGCGAATCCATACGGATTGAATAGGCCAGTTTAAAACCGTTGCCCATCACTTGAGAGAGCGCCTGGTTCATCATGACACCGTATTGCTGCTCGATCCATTCATAGGAAAACTGATTGGGTACCTGAATGGTCAAAGATTTTTCATCCATTTTAAGAGGCCGGATGGGACGAAACCAGGTGAGCAGGGTATTGGGATGCACCTCCTCTTTGAGGATGGCCAATACCTTATCCCAAATTTCGACATGATTGTACTGCATAGGACTCCCGTCGCGTAATAGAGGGTTACTTGTCAACATATGGTCCTGCCCCGTCTCTGGATGCTAAAAAAGAGTGTTCCGGAAAGATATCCACAATAGATATCAAGTTATCCACATATTCAGAAGAGGAATAATAGAGAAGAAGTTTCTTAAATACAAGACATTGTACTATTTTCAACGAATGGTTTTTTCACAGGGCTTGTGACAGCGCCAGACCAAGTCCCTCCAGAAGGAAGACTTTTACAAGTTATCCACATCTGCTCAAGAGGCTGCTCTCGCTTATTAATTTTAGCAAAAGCGCGATGATTTGCAACAGCAAAATTTGATATTTTTAAGGGTACCTTGAGAAGGGCGGGGAGGCTCGCAGGGGCTGCGTTGGACTCCCACAACGACAGGCCACGCCCTCTTGCTCCGGCTCGGCGTGAAAGCGAATGAAAATAAATCCTTGATTTTTTATATAAAATTTCGTAATTATATAAGCTAATATCCAAATATAAAGGAGATTTGACCCATGCAGCCGACCTTTCAACCCAGCAAACGGAAGCGGATCAACAAACACGGTTTCCGATCCAGAATGGCTTCCAAAAATGGCCGCATCGTTCTGGCGCGGCGACGCGCCAAGGGCCGCAAGAAACTTAGCGTCAGCGACGAATAAATCGCGTGCCCCCTACGCATACCGCAAGACTTGACAGGGCAGCCATCATAAAAAAAAGCTCCGAGTTTACTGATATCATCCGCAGGGGCGAGCTCTTTCAGGGGAGCTGCTTCTCGATTTTTTATCGCGATAACGTTCAACGCCGGATGGGCTTCTCCGCTAAACGCGGTCTCAAGGCAGTGGAGAGATGCCGCCTGCGACGCCTCGGACGCGAAGTATGGCGCCGAGTGCAGTTCCAGATCCCTATCTGCGGAGATTTCATCATCATCGGGCGGGAGCAGGCTCTAAATGCGCCCTTTGCTCTTCTTGAAGATGACATGCTCGCCCTGATCGCACGAATTGATAAAAGACAACGGGAAAACCGCAACCCTGAACGGGCTCACCCGGCACTGCGGTCAACGAGGAAACCTTCACTATTGTGAAAATCAACCCTGTAAAACATCTCCTTTTTTCGCTTTTACGTTTTTATCGACATGTGATCTCTCCGGCACTCCCTCCCAGTTGCCGCTATCAGCCCACCTGTTCCGAATATGCTTATCAAGCAATTGAAAAATATGGAGTTATAAAGGGCTGCATCAAGGCTTTCTTTCGCATTCTCCGCTGCAATCCGCTTTTCCCCGGCGGATATGACCCCGTATAGGACGCGCCATGAATCTCGATAAAAAGACTATCCTCGCCTTTCTGCTCATCGGACTGGTGTTTCTCTTTGTCCAGAGCCCGATCTATCAGAAGCTTTTCTTTGCGCAAAATTATCAGAAACAAATGGCTGCCAAGGAGGCGAAAGCGGCTGCAGACGATTCGCTCGGCACCGTCGCCGCCAAGAACGAGGTGCTTCCCGCGGAGACCCTCGCAAGCGCGCCGATCGACTCGGTGCGCCAAACCATGCTGACCGAGCAGCAAATCCCTGCCCGCGAGATCACGGTTGAGACCGACCTCTATACAGCAGTCCTCTCGACCCGGGGCGGCACGCTGCAGGGCTGGACGCTCAAAAAGTACCAGAAAGCCCCCAAGGAACCGGTCTCCCTGCTTCCGGTGAACAGCCGGGAAAACCTCGGTCTCGATTTCGTCACCCGGGAAGAAGATACCCTCAGAACCGGATTGTACAACTTTTCTTGCGAAGCACCGGATAAGCTGGTGGCGGACCCTGCCGGCACCACCATCACTTTTACACGGCAGCTGGATAAGGGGCGAACCATCAGTAAAAGTTATACCTTCCATAACGGACGCTACGATTTCGATCTCGAGGTTTCCTTGGTGGGAATGGGTTCGCTCGTCGCCGACAAATCCTATGAACTCATAGCACCCAACGGTCTCGAATCTTCAGAAGTGCGCATGTCGGAGGATATGTATTACGCCAAGGCCGCCATCGCAGCAGCCGGACGCGTCAACAAAATCACAAAGACAGCGGGCGTGCTGGAGAAGGAGAGCGGCAGCATCGAATGGGTAGCGGTGCGCACCAAGTACTTCGCCTATGCGATCATCCCCAGGACCGCCAAGGGAACCTTTGCCACCATCCTCGGGAAAGAGTATGCCTGGAGTGGCGATGACAAACTAAAGTGGAAAAAATTCGCAATCGGTCTGGGAATGCCGCTAGTCCGCGACAACAGCCGCGACCGCTTCACGATCTTCATTGGTCCGATGCACGATGATCTCCTCAAATCCTATAAGATCGGCCTGGAAAAGTTCATGGATATGGGCATGAAAATCATCCAGCCCTTCAGCATCGCCATCCTCTGGACCTTTAAAAAGCTCTATGCAGTGATACCAAATTACGGGCTGGTGTTGATCCTTTTTGCGCTGATCATCAAACTGATCACCGCTCCCTTGACCCACAAGAGTACTGTCTCGATGAAGCGGATGCAGGCGCTGCAGCCGCGCATGGAAGAGCTGAAAGAAAAATATGCCAAGGATCCACAGAAGCTCAATCAGGAGACGATGAAGCTTTACAAAGAAGAGGGCGTCAACCCGATGGGGGGGTGTCTGCCCATCCTGCTGCAGATGCCGTTGCTTTGGGCGCTCTTCATCGTCTTCCGCACCACCATCTCGCTGCGGCAGCAGGGATTTTTCTGGTGGATCAAGGATCTCTCCGGGCCGGATACCGTTTACACCCTTCCCTTCACCATTCCCTGGTATGGTAACGGGGTCAATATCCTCCCCATCCTGATGGGCGTGACGATGATCATCCAGCAAAAGATGTCGATCAGTGATCCGAAGCAGAAGGCTATGGTCTATTTTATGCCGATCTTTATGACCCTGCTGTTCAATAACTTCCCTTCGGGCCTCAATCTCTACTATACCCTGTTCAACATTATCGCCATCATCCACCAAAAATATTTCATGGGATTGGATGAGGTGGCGGTGGCACCGGCCAAACGTAAGGTTTGAAACACGCAATGGATTGGATTTACAGCTGGATATGCCCCGCAGAACAAGGCGGGGCATTCTTGTTTGGAGCGGGACGCTTGTGAAAACGGACGATAGCGATATCATTGTCGCGTTGGCGACGCCGCCGGGATCTGGTGCATTGGCCATCATCCGCGTCAGCGGTCCAGATTGCCGTACCTGGTTTGACCCGCTTTTTTCTGGACGGACGCGTGTGGCCGGAGCGAAGCCTGGGCGGTTCTACGGGCGGCTCATCGATCCGCTGGGGCCGGAAGGTGCACCATGCCGGGAGATGGATGAGGTCATCATCCACACTTACAAGGCGCCGCATTCCTTCACCGGTGAGGATATGGTGGAGATCAACTGCCATGGTGGCATGGTCGTGGTGCAGCGCATTCTGGAGGTCCTGCTGCGACAGGGAGCAAGGCTGGCGCAACCGGGAGAATTCAGCCGGCGCGCCTTCATGCAGGGGCGTCTCGATCTGCTCCAGGCGGAGGCGATTGCCGATCTCATCGCGGCGCGCGGACGTCTCGGGGCCGATCTCTCCCTGCAACAGCTCCACGGCACACTATCGGAGCGGATCCGGGAGCTGGCGCAGAACCTGCGGCAGAGCTGTGCGCTGCTGGAGCTCGAACTCGACTTCAGCGAAGAGGAGGTCTTCGCTGACCGCACCTTGCTGGAAAGCAAGGTCGAAGAGGCACATGGAGAGATCAGCAGGATCCTCGATACCTGGCGCTATGGCCGGGTGCTTCGCGAGGGGGCTCGTGTCGTCCTCGCTGGCAAGGTCAATGTCGGAAAATCGACGCTGATGAACCGGTTGCTGAGGCAGGACCGAGCCATTGTCTCCCCCATTCCGGGAACCACACGCGACACCCTCGAGGAGGGCGTCAACCTGGACGGACAGTTTTTCAGACTCATCGATACCGCGGGGCTGCGCGACCATGCCGAAACGGTGGAGCAGGAGGGCATCGCGAGGACTCTTGCGGCCATCGAAACGGCCGATATTCTCCTTCTTCTCTTTGATGTCCATTCGCCTCTCGACGACTGCGACCGGCGGCTCCTTGAATGGGGTGCAGAAAGTCGGGAACGGATGGTGCTGCGGGTGCTGAACAAGTGCGATCTCGAGCGCTGTGAAGCGACCGCGGCAGAACCGGCTCTGGCGGGAGCGCTGGAAATTTCGTGCCGCACCGGGGCGGGGATTGAGCCCCTCCAGCAGGCGTTGAGTGGTTGTATCCGCCATTGGCGCCCCGATGAGGAAGGGGTGGTGATCACCCGGTTGCGTCATTTTGAAGCCCTGAAGCGGGCACAGGAGCATCTACGACTAGCGCAGCAAAGCCTGGCGGAACAGCAGCATGGCGAGTTCATCGCACTCGATCTGCGCGCCGCATTGAATGAGTTGGGTGGGGTGACTGGGGCCGTCAGCAGTGCCGATATTCTGAACGATATTTTTTCAGCCTTTTGTATCGGAAAATAGGATGTTCCACGTGGAACCGTATCGCGGCAGTAAAGGAAATCCTAGCAGTGGATCGTAACGCGCACGATTTCGATGTGGTGGTCATCGGCGGCGGCCATGCCGGCTGCGAGGCAGCCCTAGCGGCGGCCCGTATGGGCGCGGCCACTCTGTTGATCAGCCAAAACCTTTTCGCCATCGGACAGATGTCCTGCAATCCGGCCATCGGCGGCCTGGCCAAGGGGCATCTGGTCAAGGAGATCGATGCCCTCGGCGGTGCGATGGGTCTGATCGCGGACGAGACGGCGATCCAGTTCCGCATGCTCAACGGCTCCAAGGGACCTGCGGTCTGGTCGCCGCGCACCCAGAATGATCGTCTCCTCTATGCCCAGCGCATGCGCCAGCTGCTAGAGGAGCAGAAAGGGCTGGCGTTGCGTCAGCAGACGGTCAAGGCGCTGTTGGTGGATGCGGGGCGCGTGCGCGGCCTGATCACCGAGGTGGATACCCCATTGTATGCCGACCGGGTTATTCTCTGCGCCGGCACCTTCCTTAACGGCCTGATACATGTCGGGATGAGCCATTTTCCCGGCGGCCGCAATGGCGAACCCAACGCCGCCGGCCTCACCGAGCAGCTTGCGGCCTGCGGCCTCCGAGCAGGCCGCCTCAAGACCGGCACGCCGCCGCGTATAGATGGGCGCAGTATCGATTTTGCAGCGATGGCCGAACAGCGCGGAGACATCAAGATCGTACCCTTCTCGCATCGTCATGAGCACCTCGACTATCCCCAATGCGCCTTCTACCTCACGCGAACCCGTGCGGAGACGCACGCTATCCTGCGCTCGGGATTGGGGCGCTCTCCCCTCTATCAGGGGGTGATCCAGGGCGTCGGCCCGCGTTATTGCCCCTCCATCGAGGATAAAATCCACCGCTTCGCAGATAAGGAGAGTCACCAGCTCTTTCTTGAGCCCGAGGGCCGCACGACCCAGGAGTACTACCTCAACGGTTTTTCCACCAGTCTGCCCGAAGAGATCCAACTCGCCGCGGTCCGCTCGATTCCCGGACTCGAGAAGGCGCACCTGACCCGGCTGGGTTATGCCATCGAATATGATTATTTTTACCCCAGCCAACTCTGGCCGACCCTGGAGACCAAGCCGATCGCGGGGCTCTATCTCGCTGGCCAGATCAACGGGACCTCCGGATATGAAGAGGCCGCCGCTCAGGGATTGATGGCGGGCATCAACGCCGTACTCTCCATCCGCGGCGAAGCCCCCTTCATCCTCTCCCGTCAGGAGGCGTATATCGGGGTCCTCATCGATGATTTGGTCACCAAGGAACTCTCCGAACCCTACCGCATGTTCACCTCGCTCGCCGAGAACCGACTGCAGCTGCGCCAGGACAATGCCGATCTGCGTCTGATGGCGTACGGCCATGCCCTGGGTCTGATTGATGCCGCGGCGCTGCAGCGAACCGAACGGCTGCGCGCCGAGATCGCCGCCGCCCGGCGGCGTCTCGAAACCCTCAAGCCGGATCCCGCAGCGATCAATCCACTGCTGGAGCGGGCGGGCACGGCCCCGCTGACCCAACGTGAGAGCCTGGCGCAGCTGCTCAAGCGTCCGCAAGTGCGCCTCGCCGATTTTGCAGGGCTCGAGGGCGACCCCCTCTATGCAGCCGATTCGCCCTTCTGGCGCCGCGTCCGCGAGGAGGTGGAGATCGAGATTAAATATGCCGGCTTCTTGCAGCGGCAGCAGGAGCAAATCCGACGCATGGCCGATCTTGAAACGACTCTGATCCCGGAGTCGACCGATTACAGCGGCATGACGGCGCTCTCCAAGGAGAGCCGCGAGAAGCTGCAGCGCATCCGGCCGCGCACCCTGGGGCAGGCCTCGCGCATTTTAGGGGTGGGGCCGGAGGATCTTTCGGTCCTGATGCTCTACCTCGCCCGCCGACCCCGGCGCGCAGAGGTTCCACGTGGAACCCAGATCAGCGGAGAGGAAAATGCTGCCGGAGAATAAAATTGCTTTGTTGCAGCTTGCAAATGATGTAAATTTGCAGGCGCCGCAGCAGGAGATGGCGGCACACTATGTTGAGCTGATCGAGACGTGGAATCGCCACACCAATCTGGTTTCTCGTCAGGACATAGGCCGCTTGGTTTCGCGGCATCTGCGCGAGTCGTTTTGGTTCTGCCTGCCACAGGTTCTCGGTGAGGCCACGCGGGTGCTCGATCTCGGCAGCGGCGCCGGCTTTCCCGGCGTGCCGATGAAGATCCTCCAGGGAGCATTGCGCCTCACCCTCCTCGATTCGCGGCAGCGGAAGGCCCTCTTTCTCGCCGAGGTCGTACGTAGTATGGGGTGGCGCGATGTCGAGGTTTGCTGTGATCGCGCCGAGAACCTCCCCGTCCGCGCGCCGGGCATGCGTTTTGAACTAGTCGTTTGCCGTGCCGTCTCCTGCCTTACGGAGCTGTGGCGATGGGCAGAACCGCTGCTGCAGCCCGGTGGGCGCCTGGCAGCACTCAAAGGCGGCAATCTGGCGCCGGAGGTGAACCGGCTCAAAATGAAACGCCCGGCCCTGGAGGTGCAATGGCACGCCATGCCGCAACTGACCGACGATCCGACTGCGGACCGCACCATGATTCTGATTCACAAGTTCTGAAGCATGCATAGGAGGCTATCGTGTCCAAGACGATCTTCGAAGAGATCAAAAACCTCACCACCGAAGCACGCAATCCTGCCACGCGTCATATCGACCAGCAGTCCATTGGCGATATTCTCCATCTCATCAACGACGAGGACCTCAAGGTCGCCGCAGTCGTACGCACTGAAATACCCTATATCGAACAGGCGGTTCAGCTGGTCGTTCAGGCCTTCAAGGAGGGGGGACGGCTGTTATATGTGGGCGCCGGTACCAGCGGCCGCCTCGGGGTACTGGATGCCTCCGAATGCCCACCGACCTTCGGCGTGAGCCCGGATATGGTCCAAGGGATCATCGCCGGCGGCTACAAGGCCCTGATGAGCGCCCAGGAGGGGGCTGAAGACCGTCTTGAGATGGGCGCCCAGGATCTCCTGGCCAGGAATCCAACTCCGCGCGATGTCGTCTGCGGCATAGCCGCCAGCCGGCGCACCCCCTACGTCATCGGGGCCATCGACAAGGCGCGCGCTCTCGGCTGCAAAACACTCTATATCACCTGCAATCCCCGCCAGGAGATGAACATCCAGGTCGATGTGGCCATTTGCCCGGTCGTTGGCCCCGAGGTGGTCATGGGCTCCACCCGGATGAAGGCCGGAACCGCTACCAAGCTCATTCTCAATATGATCACCACCACCGCGATGATCCAGCTGGGCAAGGTCTGGGAAAATATGATGGTCGATCTGCAGATGACCTCCAAAAAGCTCGAAGAACGCTCCAAAAAGATCGTCATGCAGGCCGCCCAGGTGGACTATGAGACCGCCGAGGCCACCCTGAAACAGGCTGGCGGCCATGTCAAAACCGCTTTGGTGATGATCGCCGCCGGGGTTTCCGCCGCAGAGGCGCGCGAGCTGCTCTCCCGCGGCGAGGGCTTTGTCCATCGCGCTATTGCCTTGCACAGCTGACCCGGATCCCCGCCCGCGTCTTCCGGACAAGGCGGCGGAACCATGCCGGTAAAACCCGAGATTCCATGACATCATCCTTCATCACAACCCTGACGCAAACCTTTCGCCACAGCGCACCGGTTACCCGGCTGCTCGCGGAGATCGATCGCGGCCGCCCTCTCGTCCTCAACAGCTGCCAGGGCGCTGCACGCGCTTTTCTCGTTCAAGTCCTGCAGCAAAACCGTCAGCAACCGCTGCTCTGCCTCTTTCCGCGGCCGGAAGAGGCGCGCCAGTTTTACGATGACCTCGCTGAACTGCTGCCTGCATCGGCCCTGGGGCTGTTCTCCCCCCACGAACGGCAACTCTGGAACGAGGTGGGCCCCCTCGGCTCGGTCGTCGGACAGCGTCTCAATGCCCTCGGCACATTGATGCGCGGCGGCCCGGCCGTCGTCGTGACCTCTGCACCCGCCCTGCTTGAAAAAGTTGCCGATCCCGCCCGCGTCGCCCGGGCCACCCTCTCCCTGCTTCCGGGGCAGGAATACCCCTTCTCCGGCCTGATCGAATCGCTGGTCCATGCCGGCTATGTGCGCGAGCATCAAGTGGAACGGCCAGGCGAGATGGCCGTCCGCGGCGGCCTCATCGATCTTTTTCTCTTCGAGGAGAACAACCCGCTGCGCATCGAATTCTGGGGGGATCGCATCGAATCGATCCGACAGTTCGACCTGCAAACCCAGCGCTCCCTTGAGCCGGTCACGCACCTCTCCCTACTCCCGCTCAGTGCCGCCGGGATCTACGCTCCCTTCTTCGATCCGCCCTTCGATCAGTTGCCCCTCAGCGCCCTGTTGACGTCTTATATGCCCAAGCAAACAACGATCATTCTTTTTGATAATATATTAATATCAAATGAGTTAGAAGACTATGAAAAGGAGTCTTCGGTCCGCTTCGAGACGCAGCTGCAGGAGCATCAGACGGAAGGCATCGCCTTCGCGGATTACTTCGGCAGCCGGGATGAAATTATTGAGGCTATTAACACATTCCAAACAATTGAATTAAATACATTTAATTCAAATTCAAGCTTGCCGCTGATTGAGTTTTCAACACAGCGCAACAACCATTTTGCCGGCAATCTCAAGCTTTTTTATCAGGAGGTGGAAGCCCGCCGGCGGGTGGATGCGCAAGCTGGTATGGATTCACAATTTGCCATCCTCTGTGATTCGGAGACCCAGACGCTGCGCCTGCGCGATCTGCTCACACGCGAGGCGATGCACGATATCCACGTCGAGACCCTGAACCTCTCTGAAGGGTTCCAGTGGCCGGAACAGCACCTTTATCTCTATACCGACCGCGAACTCTACGGGCGTGTGCGCCTCGGCAAGGCGGACAAAGCCTCCCGCCGAGCCGTCTCCTTCGCCGAGATGCTCAAGCTGCAGGAGGGGGATTTCGTCGTCCATGTGGAGTTCGGGGTGGGGATCTTCCGCGGACTCAAACCGATCGATGCCTACGGCCGTGTGCGGGAGTGTATGCAAATCGAATATGCCGGCGGTGACATGCTTTACGTGCCGCTGGAAAAAATGGACCAAGTGCAAAAATACTCCTCCCGTGACGGTTACGTCCCGGTGCTCAACAAACTGGGGGGCCGGGAATGGGAGAAGCTGAAATCCCGCACCAAGTCGCGGGTCAAGGAGGTGGCCAGTCAGCTTATCAAACTCTACGCGGTGCGCAAGCTGCGGCCGGGACACGCCTTCCCATCCGACACGATCTGGCAGAAGGAGTTGGAAGCATCCTTCAAATATGACGAGACTCTGGACCAGCTCAATGCCGTCAATGAGATCAAGGCGGACATGGAAAAGGGTACGCCCATGGACCGTCTTGTCTGCGGGGATGTCGGATTCGGCAAAACCGAGGTGGCGGTCCGGGCGGCTTTTAAAGCACTAATGGACGGCAAGCAGGTGGCGGTTCTGGTGCCGACGACGGTGCTGGCGCAGCAGCACTTTGCCACCTTCAGCGAGCGATTGGCCCGTTATCCTGTGCGCATCGCCGTGCTATCGCGTTTCAAGAATGCCCGTCAACTTTCGGAGATCATCCAGCAGGTCGGCCGCGGCGAGGTGGATCTGGTCATCGGCACACATCGCCTGCTCTCGAAGGATGTACAGTTCAGGAATCTCGGCCTCCTGATCATTGACGAGGAACAAAAGTTCGGGGTGCTTCACAAGGAACGTCTCAAACTGCTGAAGGTCAATGTCGACACCCTCACCCTATCGGCCACTCCCATCCCGCGTACCCTGCATATGGCGCTGATGGGCGCGCGCGACATGTCACTGATCAACACCCCGCCAGGCAACCGCCTGCCCATCGTCACGGAGGTCTGCCGTTTCGAGCGGGATCACATCCGCGAGGTGATGCTCCGCGAGGTGGAGCGTAAGGGGCAGATCTTTTTTATCCATAACCGGGTTGCGACGATCGCGGGGATCCACCACCTCCTGGCCGAACTGGTACCTGAAATCCATTTTGCCGTTGCCCACGGGCAGATGGAAGCGCGTGAGCTCGAAAAGGTGATGAGTGCCTTTGCGGAAGGCCAGGTTCACTGCCTTATCTGCAGCATGATCATCGAGTCGGGCATTGATGTGCCCAATGCCAATACGTTGATCGTCAACCGGGCGGACCGCTTCGGCCTGGCACAGCTCTATCAGCTGCGCGGCCGGGTTGGACGCTCGGACCATCAAGCCTACGCCTACTTTCTCATCCCTCCCTTGCGCAAGCTGACGCGCACGGCTATCAAGCGTCTCCAGACTATTCAGGAGTGTTCACACCTGGGATCCGGATACAAGATCGCGATGCGGGACCTCGAAATCCGTGGTGCCGGCAATATTTTCGGGTCGGAACAGAGCGGCTTTGTCGACGCCCTCGGCTACGAGCTCTATGCGAAGATCATCGAAGAGGCGATCCAGGAGCTGCGCGACGAACTCAATCTGCCGCAGCGGCCCCGGTCGGCGGAGGAGCCGCAATTTGCCATGGAATCGCGTATTGAAATGACGGGGGATGCCTTTCTCCCGAACACCTATGTCGAGGCGGCAGCCGATCGGGTGGACATTTATAAACGCCTGATCGAGGCGAAGACGGTCCAGGCGATTCAGGATCTTGAAGATGAACTGCGCGACCGTTTCGGCGCTCTGCCCGATGCCGCGCGCAATCTGATCGATTATGTGCTGGTGAAGATGCTGGCGCATCAGGCCCGGATCGAGGAGATTGGTTTCAAGAACGGGCGGATCAGCGGGAAATTCTTCGCGGCGGCCCTCCCCAAGGGGGAACAATTCCGCCCCTGGCTGGGTAAAATGGTCGAAAAAGCCTGTTACCCATTTGAGCTGCGTCAGAGTCAGAACACCCTTTTCTTTGAAATCGCCGCAGATCACAAGGCGACAGCCATAGAACAGATGAAAAAGTTTTTGGAAAGTATTATTTAATCGCTATATTTATCTAAATTTAGCCTACAATTATGCGGAATGTTCCATGAGACAGGGCGCCCGTGCAGCGGTGGCACTCTTGCTTTCCTTCCTGGTTTTGCTCGCCTGTCGCGGCAGCGAGGAGAAGAATGTGGTTGCGCGCGTCGGCAAGTCGGAGTTGACCCTCCAGGAGGTGCGCGACCGCACTCTGGGATCGGACTCCCCCTCGGCCCGGAGCCAGGCGGAGCGGTACATCCAGCACTGGGTGGAGTCGGAACTCCTCTATCAGGAGGCCCTGCGGCGCGGCGTGGACAAAGAACCGCCCGTCCGTCTCGCAATCAAGGAGATGACTCGCGACTATGTCACCACCGCACTGGTGGATAACCTCGCAGATGCTTTGACGGTCAGCGATACGGAGGTTGAACGCTACTACCAGGATCAGCCGGAGGAGTACCAGGCCGAGGAAGATCTCTACCATCCCCTGTTGATCCTGGTGCGCACCCAGGCCGAAGCAGTGGAGGTGCGGCGCGAGCTGATGGCGGGCGAGGCTTTTGCCGACGTTGCCAAACGTTACTCGATCGACGGCAGCCGCTTCCAGGGTGGCGACCTCGGGTATGTGCCGCTGCGCGAACTTTCCCCGCTGCTGGGCCGCGCCGTGTCGGCGATGCGGCCGGGTGAACTTTCGGCGCCGTTGAAATCGGAGGTGGGTTACAACCTGATCCGTCTGGAGGCGGTCCAGAAAAAGGGGAGCATCCGCCCGCTCACCGAGGTTCGTTCGCAGCTTGTGCAGCGGATTCTGGCGCGTAAAAAAGAGGAAATGTATAAACAGTTGATCTCCCGGTTGAGCGGGGAAACGACATTGTACACCGACTTGACCTGGCTGGATAGGCTCAAAGAGAAAGAATGAGATGAAGTTAAAACCATCAACTTTGAATATCTTGGCGCAATGCGGCGCCCTGATGTTAGGCGTGACGCTCCTCCCCTTCTCACCCTCGCAGGCACAGCAGGTGCTGGACCGCATTCTGGCGGTCGTGGACGACGACATCATCCTAGAATCGGAAGTGGCCCAGGGGGCTTATCTGACTGCGATGCAATACCATATTGATCCCGCCAAATCCCCCCGCGAGTTCGCCCGTCTCAAAAGCGAGACCCTGAACAACCTAATCAATCAAAAGATCCTGCTGGTGCAGGCCGACAAGGATACCGTCAAGGCAGATGAGCAGCAAGTGGAGCGGTATCTGCAACAACAGATGGCCAATGTCATCCAGCAACTGGGCGGCGAGGACAAAGTGGAAGAGTATTTTGGCGCGCCGCTCGCCAAAGTCCGCCGCAATTACCGCGAAGAGATCGAACGCAATTTGCGCATCCGCACGGTTCAGTCCGCCAAGATGCAGGGCATCAAGATCAGCCGGCGGGAGGTGGAGCAGTACTACAAGGCCAACAAGGACTCCATCGGGCCGATCAAAGAGACCATTGATCTCAGTCATATTCTGATCAAGGCTGCTCCGGGGGAAGCCGCGCGCAAGGCTGCATTCGACAAGGCCGAGGCACTGCGCGCCCGCATCCTAGCAGGTGAGGATTTTGCTACGCTGGCGCGGGAAAACTCGGAGGATCCTGGCAGTGCCAGCCGCGGCGGCGATCTGGGCTTCATGTCGCGCGGGGAATTTGTCCGGGAATTCGAAGAGGCGGCGTTCAAACTCGCCCCGGGTGAGATCAGTCCGGTAATTACCTCGCAGTTTGGCTATCATATCATCCAGATGATCGAGCGACGGGGTGAAAAAATAGACACCCGCCACATCCTGATTGTTCCCAAGCCCTCCCGTGAGGATGAAATCGCTGCAGCGGATACCATCAAAGCCATTGCCAAAAAACTCAAAGAGGGCGCCAATTTCACGGAGCTGGTCCAGCGTTACTCCCAGGATGAATCCTCCAAAGCGGACAAGGGTCATTTGGGCATCTTTGAGATCGATCAGCTGCGTGAACGCGCAAAGGAATTTGTTTTCGCCGTCACTGGCTTGAAGGAGGGCGACTATTCGGATCCGGTGCGCACGCAGTATGGCTTTCATATCCTGAGAGTGGATCACCGGGAGGCGGCGCGCGAGCTGGATTTCACCAAGGATTACGACCGCGTCCATCAGCTCGCCCTCGATCATAAAATGCAGCAGACCTTCAATGCCTGGATCGCTCAGCTTAAAGAGGATATCCATGTCGAGATCAAGGACCAATTCGACAGGTAACCGGCACCCTGCAGCGTTCTGATGTCTGCGATCGGCTCGAATTGGGCCGATTTTTTTTCTTACCGGAGGGACGGGATGAGGTTCATCAAACATACCGCAACGATCCTGTTGTATTGTGGTTTGCAACTTTTTCCCGCACTGCGCGCCTGGTGCGGCGCAGCGGATCTGACGATCGTTCGGCTCAAATACAGCGGCGGCGGCGACTGGTACAACGATCCTTCGATCATCCCCAACCTGCTGAGTTTCATCGGCGCGCACTCCAGTCTGAGCGTCGCACGGGATGAAGGGCGCCTTTCGCTGATGGATGAAGAGCTTTTTGCCCATCCGATTCTATTCATGACCGGCCATGGCCGCATCACCTTCACCGCCACCGAAGCCGACCGGCTTCGAGCCTACCTGACCGGTGGCGGCTTCTTGCTCGCCGATGATGATTATGGAATGGACGAGCATTTCCGCCGCGAAATCCGCAAGGTCTTTCCGGATCATGAACTGGTGGAATTGCCCTTTTCCCACCCTATCTTTCAGGCCCCTTTTTCCTTTCCACAAGGCATGCCCAAAACCCACGAACATGATGGCGGACCGCCTCAGGCCTTCGCCCTGTTTCATGAGGGGCGCATGGTCCTCTTTTACTGCTTTAACAGCAATATATCCGACGGCTGGGCTGATGAAAACGTCCATCACGATCCCCCCGAGGTGCGCGAAAAGGCGCTTGAAATGGGTATGAATATCATTGTCTACGCATTAACCCATTAAAACGCCGGTTGTGGAGAAGCCATGCAACAGGACGGATTGAAGAGCCTTGCCCATTTCAGAGTCGCTGAGAAAAACCTCGCGCTACGAGCGGCGTTGGCGCGCTGGGGGGTTCATCTTCTGCTGGCGGGCATGATGCTGATCTTCTGCAATGCCCTGTTTTTCCTGCCGCCGTGGGCCCGCTTGCTGCTGTTGGGCGCGCTTCTGCTAGCGCTCTTTTGGTCATGGTGGCAACAGGTGCGCCCGCCGCTGATGGCGCGCTTTTTTCAGCCAGATCATCCCGCGCTCAACAGTATTGCTCTCCGTATCGGCCGCCACTATCCGCAGCTCCAGGATCGCCTGGCCAATGCCTTGCAGATAGCGGCCTGGCCCCCGGATGAACAAGCGCCTTATTCCGCCGATTTGCTCCGGGCGGTGGAAGCGAGCATTGAACCGCTGTTTACCGGTATCGACCTTTCGCGTCATCTGGAGCGGATGCAGGTCCGCAAGAGCTGCCGCCAGCTGGCCGTTGTGGTTTTACTGGTCACCGCCGCAGGGACCTTGTTTCCGCGCGGTCTGAGCCTCGGTATCAATCGTATCCTCTTCCCTTTCCGCGAGCATACCCTGCAGCAGGCTCTGGAAGTGGCGGTATCTCCTGGAGATGCCACGATTTTGCGCGGCGCGCCGGTGACCATTCGCGCCTGGACCGGTGGCCTCCTGGCAGGAACCTTGGAGTTGGAAATTGATCGCTATGACCGACACGAACAGCTGCCCATGGTGCGCGGACGTGGTGATACCTTTACCTATGTCCTTCCGGCTTTGCGCGACTCGATGCAATACCGGATTCGCTTCCAAAAGTCCGCCAGCCGGAGCTACCGTTTGCGCATCGCCGATCTGCCGATGATCCGCTCCCTGCAGCTGCGGATCACGCCGCCGGCATACAGCGGCGTCGCAGCCTTTGACCTCGAAGAAAATATCGGTGACGTCACCGCCATCCGGGGTTCGCGCATCGAGTGGCGCGCGGAAACCAATATTCCGGTGCTCCAGGCCCGTCTCCGCTTTTCTGAAAGAGGCGCCCTCCCCCTCGCGGTTGCCGTGCGCCGCCTCTCTGCCACTTTCCCGCTGCTGGCTGAGGAGAACTATTATGCCGAACTCACCAGTGCCGGCGGACTCCGCAGCGATAATCCGATTCTCTACCATCTGCGGCCCTTGGCCGATCAATATCCCTTTGTAAGACTGATCTCGCCGCAAGGCGAGATCGATCTGCACGAAGATATGCGACTACCGCTGCTGATTCAGGCTCAGGATGACTACGGCCTCTCGGCTATGTCGATCGTCTATCAGGTGACTGGCGAAGCAGAGGTGAAGGTTGACTCCACCCGGTTCCGCCGTCTTCCGCTGCCGCTGCCTTTGCCGCTCCGCGCCAATTACACTGTGGCCTACACCTGGGATCTCGCCGCATCCCCGCTTCTCCCCAGTGAGGCGCTCCTCTATTATGTCGAGGTCCGCGATAATGACACGGTAAGCGGACCGAAATCGGCGCGTACCGCCCTCTACCGGGCGCGTTTCCCCTCTATCTATGAGCTGTATGAAGAGGTCAATAAAAGCCAGGATGCGGCGATCGCCGATATGGAAGAGAACTACCAGAAGAGTCTCGAATTAAAAACACGGCTCGACGCCATGGCGTTGCAGCTGCAGCGGACCGAAGAGCTTTCCTGGCAGAAGAAACAGGAGGTCGGCGAGGCCCTCAAGGAACAGCAACTGCTGCAGCAGGAACTGCAGAAGGTAGCCGACCGCCTCGAAGAGATGGTTCGAACCATGGATGAGAACCAGCTCCTCTCCAATGAGACCCTGGAAAAATACCAAGAGTTGCAGCAGCTCTACCGGGACATCATGACGCCCGAACTGCAGAAAAGCATGGACCAGATCGCGGAAGCCATGCAAAAGATCAATCCCGAAGACCTGCGCAAGGCGCTTGAAACGCACAAGCTTTCCGAAGAGTCTCTCAACAAGAATCTCGACCGCACCCTTGCGCTGCTGAAACGCCTCAAGATGGAGCAGCAGCTGGACCAAACCATCCGCATGACGGAGGATCTGCGTAGCCGGCAGCAAGAGATCTCGAAGCAGGGGCAGCAGCCGGCGCAGGAGCAAAAGAGTGCGGCGGAGGCCGCGCAAAAGGCGCTTCAGGAAGATTTCGGCAAGCTGGAAAAGCGGCTGGAGGCGATGCAGCGCGAGATAGCCGATCAGCCGGGTCTGCCGCAAGAGCAGATCGCAGCGGCGCGCGCAGAGCTTGACCAGGCCGGTGTGAAACGCCAGATGCAAGCGATGCAGCAAGCGCTGCAGGAAGGGAATTCGGCCTTGATGCAGGCCAACGCCGGACAGATCGAGAGCGGACTGCAGAAAGCGCAAGCGCAGCTGCAGCAGGCCAAGGACGCCCTGACCGGCGCCGCCGCCCGCCGCGCCATGCAGGCGATGCAGCGAAGCATGCGCAGCCTGTTGACGCTGTCGCAGATGCAGGAGGAGCTGATGCGCACTTCCACCGGCCTCCCTCAGACGAGTGCCCGCATTCCCGAGGCGGCCGAACGCCAACAGCAACTCGCGTCCAGCCTCGATCGGCTGATCAATGACCTCTATGCCGCATCGAAGGAAAGCATGGATATAACCCCGCACATCGGTAGTGCCCTGGGACAGGCGCAGCAGGCCATGCGCCAGGCCCTGCAGGGGCTCGAGAGCCGCGACCTCGGCCAGGCGGCCGCCAAGCAGGGGCAGTCCATGGCAGGGCTCAACGATGCGGTGCTGCAGCTGGATGCTGCCATGCAGTCGATGATGCAGGGCAGTGGTTCCGGCATGAGCATGAACGAATTTATACAGCAGATGCAGAATCTGGCGGATGGCCAGCAAGGTATCAACGCCGAGACTCTCGGTCTCAGCGGCATGGGAGAATCCCTCTCTCTCGCACAACAGGCGGCCATGAATCGCCTGGCGCAGCAGCAGGGCCAGCTGCGCAAGTCGCTCGAGGAACTGGCCGCCGAAGCGGCCGGTCTCCCCGATCTGCCGGGCGATCTCGAACATCTTGGCGACGAAATGAAGGATGTGGAAAAGAAGCTCTCCAACCGGCACGTTGACCGGGAAACGATCGACCGGCAGAACCGCATCCTGTCGCGCATGCTCGATTATCAGAAATCGATGCGCGAACGCGATCACAGCCGGGAGCGCAAGTCCGAGAGCGGAAAAACTTACCCGCGCATCAGTCCGCCTGCTTTGTCCCTACCTCTTGGCCAGGACCGGGATCGGCTGCAGCAGGACCTGCTGCGGGCCAAGGAGGAGGGATACTCCCGGGATTATCTGGAACTGATCAGAAAGTACTTTGAAGCGGTCCGGATAAATGAAGAAAAGAAATAAATATGCCCTTGTGCTGGCGATTCTGGCGGTAGTTCTCCCCGTCGCGGCGCAGAATCTCCAGGAGTTCCGCCGGATGCAGCTGCGGGCGCAGCAGCTGGAAGCTTTGGGCCGCTTCGACGAGGCCGGTGAACTCTACGGCCGCGCTGCTCTGGGATTGGCCCCGCTGCGGGATCTCAACGCCTATTCCAGCGCCCGCCATTGCTACGAGCGCGTCCAGGCCTTCCAGGAATGGGAAACCCTGATTCTCGCCCTGCAGAAGAGTTACCGCACCCTGCTCTTCGAGGTTGATCTGGGGGAGATCGCCTGGTTACGCGGCGAGCACCCGGAGGCGCTCCAACGCTGGCGGCAAATCATGGATGAGAATCCCCTCAATGAACAAGCCTATGCCCTGGTGGGCAACGTACTGATGAAATATACCCTCTATGGCGAGGCTCAGGAGCTTTATGAACGCGGCCGCAAAGTCTTCAGGGATCCGGAAAAATTTTTTGTTGAACTGGTGCGTGTCTACGCCGGGCTAGGCGCCTTCGACCGCATGACGGGAGAATACCTCCATTTCCTGCAAAAAAATCCTGGCCAGACCGGCTATGTGCAGTCGCAGCTGCTCTCGGCGGCCGAGGAGCCCGAGGCTTCCGTGCAGATCATCACGGCGATCGAACGCGCCCTTCGTGATGATGAAAATCTCAAGGAGGAGGGATACGCCCTTCTGGCCGCCCTTTATACCCAGCAGCGGGCTTATGGTAAGGCGCTGGACTGCTATGATTATCTCGAAGAGCGCATGGGCAGCCGCAAATCGGGCGAAGCCGGCGGTCATTATTACACCCTGGCCATGGTCGCCCTTAACGACAGCGCCTTGGTCGAGGCGCGCTCCGCTCTGGAAAAATTGCTGACGCGGACCGACGAGAAGAATCCCTACCGCCCCAAGGCGGCCTTCGCGCTCGCGCAACTACTGGAAAAAGAGGGTGCTTACGACAAGGCGGCCGCCGGCTATGCCGACTTCATCCGCGCTTATCCCGATCACCCCGAGCTGCCCGCCCTCTACCTGCGCCTGGGCAACCTGTATTTTGAGCACTTTTTCAAGGTCAAAGCCGCCGATTCCGTCTATGCCGTGTTGCTGCAGCGCCAGCCGCCGTCTGCGATTCGCCTACTAGCACTGCAAAAACGCGCCGAGTGCGCGGTGGCGCGCGGGGATCTCGGTGCCGCCCGCGATTTTCTCCAGATGATGAAACGAGACGCCCCCCTGCTTTCCGGGCCACAGCGGCAGGCGGACCTGATGCTGGCCCGCATCGATCTCTATGAGGGGCGGCCTGGACGGGCTCTACAAAAGCTCGAAACCATAGTCAATGGGCCGAAAATGCAGGGCGTAGCGGCGGACACGGTGCAGAACGATATCCTCGATTTGCTGCTGCTGTTGCGGGAAAGCCGCCACGACTCCCTGGGCTGCGCGCACTATGGAAAATCACTCTGGCTGCAACAACAACGCCACTACACGGCTGCCCTCGATACCCTGATGCGGCTTCAAGGCCCTGGTTACAACAAAAGTCTCGAGGAACGCGCCCAGTTTCTCCGTATCGATCTCCTTCGCCGCCTGCGGCGCGACGACGAAGCGCTTGCGGTTTGCACTGCCCTCTCTCAGGATAGCACCAGCCTCGAGCCCGATCTCGCTCTATTGGTCATGGCCAGGATTCACGAGCAGCGGGGTGAGGCGCAAAAAGCCCGGCAGCTTTTGGAATCTTTTCTGGAAAAGTATCCCGAAAGTATTTATATTGAACAAGTGAGAGGGCGCATCCGCTTGTTGGAGCGGATCAAGCCCGTGATGTTGAGGTAGGGGACTGAAATCATGATACGCAAAATCCTTTTGCTGACGCTGCTGGCAGCGGTTCCCGCCCTGGGGCAGCGTCTGCTGGTCTATATGGACCTCAAGCAGGAGAACCACCTCAAGGCTTATGGCCTGGCTTATTGGGTTCTGGATCATGGGGTGCATGTGGAGTGGCTCCTGAATTATCGCGGCGGTTCCTTTTTAATGGAAGATTCGCCGGCGATCGAACGGGAACTCCGGGTACGTGGGGTTTCCTCCACCCTTCTTTCGGGAGCGGAGGTGAGCGCCGTCTATGCCGAGATCGAGCGCGAAAATATGGACGTGGTGCAGCTGGAAAAAGCACCGGCGGTGGCCATCTATGCCCCGCCCAACAAGCAGGCGTGGGATGATGCTGTGATGCTGGCACTCGATTACGCCGAAATACCCTATACTGTGCTTTGGGACGAAGAGGTGCTGCGTGGCGAGCTACAAAAATACGATTGGCTCCATTTGCACCACGAGGATTTTACTGGCCAATATGGCAAGTTCTATGCGAATTACCGCAATGCCGACTGGTACAAGGAGGAGGTCCGCAAGAACGAAGCCATGGCCAAAAAGCTGGGATTCGCCAAAGTTTCAGAATTGAAGCGTGCGGTGGTCTTTGCCATTCGCGATTTTGTCGCTGCTGGGGGTTTTCTCTTCGCCATGTGTTCTGCAACCGATTCGTTCGATATCGCACTCGCAGCCAGCCATGTCGACATCGTCGACACTCCCTTCGACGGAGATCCGGTTGATCCCCAGGCCCAGCAAAAACTCGACTATTCGCAATGCTTCGCCTTTGAAAATTTCAAAATTGAAACCAATCCAATGATCTATGAATATTCCGATATCGATATCCCTCCCTCCTACGCGCCGGTATCGCGCGGTGCCGAGGGAGATTATTTCACATTGTTCGAGTTTTCCGCCAAATACGATCCGGTGCCCACCATGCTCACGCAGAATCATGTGGCCGCGATCAAGGGCTATATGGGGCAGACCACTGGCTTCCAGAAACGGCTGATTAAAAAGAGTGTAACTATCATGGGCGAGGCCGAGGGTACGGACCAGGTCAAATATCTGCGTGGCAATTACGGCCAGGGGACCTTCTGCTTTCTGGCGGGTCATGATCCGGAAGATTTTCAGCATTTCGTCAATGATCCTCCGACACAGCTGGCCTTACACAAAAATTCGCCCGGATACCGCTTGATCCTCAACAATATTCTCTTCCCGGCGGCGCGTAAAAAAGAACTCAAGACCTGAGGTGTCACCCAGTTTCTGAAGAGCGCGCAACCACCCAAGGTTCCGCTTGCATATCGACCAGTAGAGGGGAGATGTTCCACCGACGCAACAATGACGTACCGCTGCAAGTCATAGATACCGAGCCTTATGCGGTGCTGGCCTCGATCTATGATCAGGTGATGAATCATGTTGATTATGATCATTGGGCCCGGCATCTCTTGCGGCTCGCCAGGTTGCATGGTGTCTCGCCGCGGCGGATCCTCGATCTCTCCTGTGGCACCGGGCGGCTGTGCCGCGAACTGGCTGCACGGGGATATGAGCTCCTAGCCTGCGACGCCTCTCTGCCGATGCTCAAGGTGGCCATTCAGAATGCAGCCCAGGCGCCGCCGATCCGGTTCTGGTGCGCCTCCATGGACCGAATGGCTACGAAAAATCCGGTCGACCTGGTGATCTCCTCCTACGATAGCATGAACTATCTGCACACACCGGCCCAGTGGCAGGCCACCCTGCAGCAAGCCCACAGGATTCTCCACCCCGGCGGGCTTTTCATTTTCGACGTCAGCACGCTGCACAACTCGATCGAGCTCTTTGCCGATTATGTCCACGAGGAACAGTTTGCAGAGGGCTGTTACCGGCGGGAGAGCCGCTTCGCGCTGGAGACCCATTTGCAATACAATTTTTTCGAAATAGAATTATCTGCGGCACCAGGCTGTTTATATAAAGAGGTGCATGTCCAGAAAATCCGTTCTCTGGCTGAAATCGACCGATTCATTGCGGCGTCTCCATTCATCTGTCTGGGCCGGTATGCCAACTTTTCACTGCGGCCGGGAAGCGATCGGGCCGACCGGGTTCATTATGTGCTCGTGAAACGGCCGGCGGCAGGCGAAACGCAGGAGCAGCGCATATGGTAGAATTGCATGACGTACGCGTCACCTATGCCAATGGTGAAGGAATCGATCAGATCTCCTTTGCCGTCGCCCCGGGGGAGTTGGTTTTCCTCGTCGGGCCGAGCGGCGCCGGAAAATCGACGGTATTGAAGACGGTCTATATGGATCAGCTGCCTGCCGAAGGGCATGTGATCGTCGGCGATTATAACTCCCTCTTCATCAAAAAGGGCGAGATTCCCTTTCTCCGGCGCAAGATCGGCATCGTCTTTCAGGACTTTCGCCTTTTCGCCGACCGTGATGTCTTTGAGAATGTGGCCTTCACGCTCGAGGTGATCGGCGCCCGGCAGAAAGAGATCAAACGGCGCGTCCTGCGGGCGCTCGCTGACGTGGGCCTGAGCCACAAGGCACGGAAAATGCCGGATGAAATCTCTGGAGGCGAGCAGCAGCGTGTCGCCATCGCCCGCGCCATCGTCAACGAGCCGCTTCTGCTGCTGGCGGATGAACCGACTGGCAACCTCGATCCCGAGACCGCGGCGGGCATCATGGAGGTGTTGCTGCGTATCAACACCCGCGGCACCTCGGTCCTGATGGCCACCCACAATTATGACATGGTACGGCGTTATCAGGGACGTATCATCCAGATCAATAACGGCAGATTGCTCTCCTAAAATCGACGGACCGACAGCATGAACTTTCGCTACATGCTCAAAGAGACGGCCGATGGCTTCAAGCGCGCTTGGGGTTCCTGCCTGCTTTCGATTCTCACGATCGCTTTTTTCCTTGCACTGCTGGGTTTTTTGGCGCTGGTCTCGTTGAATATCGACTACTTCAAGCGCACGCTCAACGATCGTCTACAGCTACAGGTCTTCATCTCCAGTGTTCTCGATGACCAGGCGATCGCTGATCTTTCGCAGCGTATCAGCCGAATCCCGGGCGTGCGCAAGGTCTCTTTCATCTCCAAGCAGATGGCCGCAGAGGAGTTTCAAAAGGAGTTCGGCCGCGAACTCTTTGCCGTTCTCGAGGAGAATCCGCTGCCCTCCTCATTTGTCGTGCAGCTCGGCCTGGACGGGGAGGATGAGGGCCGTATCCGGCAGCTGGTCGGCCGGATCGAGCAGGAGGAGGGGGTGGATGAGGTGGTCTATCATTTTCAAACCCTCTTCAGACTGCAGCGTTATGCCCGCCTCGCGGCGACGGTCAGCTGGATTCTGGTCCTTTTTGTCACGTTCGGTTCGCTATTTGTAGTATCCAACAACATCCGTCTGGTGATTGCTGCGCGGAAACAAATCATTACGACGATGCAGCTGGTTGGCGCGACGCCATCGTTCATCCGCACTCCTCTGATCCTGGAGGGGACGCTCCAGGGGATGATCGGTGCCCTGCTGGCTGCGCTGGGGCTCTACGTGGTCAACCGGGTGTTGTCCGGCCTGGTCCCCGGGCTGCTGGCGCTGCCGCCAGGGGCGTTGGTTTTTCTGGTGGCGATCGGCAGCCTCCTTGGCTTTCTGGGCAGCCTGCTGGCAATCAAGCGCTATCTATAAGGCGCCTGCCCCCGGTCCGCGCCGACGCCTGAAGAAATTTTCCTTGATTGGGCGTTTATTAATGAGTAACTTATAAGTCGCAATTTATCGTTTGGATTATTGCTTATTCCAACATGACCATTGATGATTTGACAGAGCGCGAGCGGCAGGTCTTTTTTTCGATCGTGCAGAGTTTTATCGAAACGGCCGAACCGGTCGGCTCTCGTTTTTTGTCCAAATCCGCCGACCTGCAGCTCAGCCCGGCCACCATCCGCAACGTGATGGTCGATCTCGAGGAGAAGGGATTGATTCGGCAGCCGCACGCCTCGGCGGGCCGGGTGCCCACGGATGGCGGCTACCGGGTCTATGTCGATGGCATGATCGGCGGTATCCGCCTGAGTCCCTCAGCGCGGCGCTCGATCGTCGAACAGCTCAGTCATTTCGCCGAAGATGTCGATCTCATAGTCGACCAGGCCTCCCAGGTGCTGAGCAACATTTCGAGCCAGATGGGGGTGGTTCTGGCGCCGCGCTTCAACCAGGGCCGTCTTGAAAAGATCGAGCTGGTATCGGTCTCCGAAGAGAAGATTCTGGTCATCCTGAGCATCACCTCGGGACTGGTCAAAACCATCATCGTTGAAATGGATGAGAAGGTGCCGCCGCATTTGCTGGATGCCGCCCGGCAGATCCTCAACGAACGGCTGCACGGTTTGACGATTGCCGAATTTCAGGCCTCGTTTGAGGAGCGGTTTTCGGACCTCGACGAGAACAGCAAACGCGTTCTGCGCAAAATCCGCATCCGGGCTGAGAAGCTGGTCGGCTACGACACACCGGGTTCCTTCCATGTGGCCGGCGCCGGCAAAATCATCCAGCAGCCCGAGTTCGCCTCACAGGAGAAGGTGGGGATCATTCTCAACCTGATCGACCACCGGGATCTACTGCTGCGGGTGCTCGAGGAGCAGGAGAGCAGCGGCGTCTCCATCGTCATCGGCGTAGAGAATAAGGAGGAGGTGATGCGGCATTGCAGCGTTATCACCACAACCTATTCGGTCGATGGCGCCACCGGTACGATCGGCGTGATCGGCCCGACGCGCATGCAATACGCCAAGATCATCGGTTTGGTGCAGTTCATGGCCGAGACCTTGGGCTATATCTTAACCAAGCAAAAAGTGGAAAGGTAGCGGGTTTTATTTGATGAAGCACGAACGGGAAGAAGAGGGAGAAAACCCCGTCGCCGAGCAGCAAGAGCTGGAACCCCCAGAAATGGTAGAGGGGAAGAATGGTGGCGGGGAAACGGTAGCAGATGTTGCCGCGATGGATGAAGACACCGCGGTGATCTCGGCTCTGACAGCGGAGAACAAGGCGCTGAACGACCGTTATCTGCGGCTGGCGGCCGAATTTGACAATTACCGCAAGCGCAGCGATCGCGAGATGCAACACTATATTAGCAATGCCAATTTTGAATTGATGGCCAGGCTGCTGCCCGCACTGGATGATCTGGACCGTATCGTTGCTGCGGCTCAAAGCGGGACCGACCCTGCAGCGCTCGTGGAAGGCATCCTCCTGCTGCAAAAAAATATACTAAAAACCTTTCAGGAGAGCGGATTAGAGCCCATGCCTACCCTCGGCGAGGAGTTTGATCCCCAGCTTCATGATGCCCTGCTGCATATCGAGGTCCCCAATACGGCAGCCAATCGGATTGTGGAGGAACATAAAAAGGGCTACTTCTTCAAGGGCAAGGTCCTGCGCCATGCCCAGGTGGTCGTCAGCAAATAATGGATGCGGATATCGGATAGACGATGGCAACTAAAGATTTTTATGCAATATTGGGTGTGAGCCGGGATGCGGATGCAGACACTATCAAGAAGGCCTATCGCAAACTGGCTATGGAAAATCATCCCGACAAGAATCCCGGCGATAAAAGTGCCGAAGAACGGTTCAAGGCGATTGCGGAGGCCTACGCGGTGCTCTCGGATCCGCAAAAACGCCGCCAGTACGATCAATTCGGCGCCGAGGGGATGCGCGGGGGCGCGGGTGGTTTTGATCCCCGGGGTTTCGGTGATCCCTTCGATATCTTCCGCGAGGTGTTCGGCGGCGGATTTGGCGATATCTTCGGCATGGGTGGCGGCGGCCGCCGTTCCAGTGCGCAGCGCGGCACCGATCTGCAGGTTCGCCTCAAGCTCGATCTCGAGGAGATCGGCCGTGGTGCTTCCAAAAAGATCAAGATCAAAAAGTTGGTGCGTTGTGAAAAGTGCAGCGGCAGCGGTACCAGGAGCGGCACTGGGATGACCACCTGCCCGCAGTGCCAGGGACGCGGTGAGGTCGCCTATCGCCAGGGATTTTTCTCCATCAGCCGTACCTGCGGCCGTTGTTTTGGAGAGGGCAAGATCATCGAGCACCCCTGCCCTGCTTGCGATGGTGAGGGCCGGGTGCGCGGTGAGGCCACCCTGGATGTCGAAATTCCGGCCGGAGTCGCTGAAGGCCAGTATCTGACCATCCGCGGCGCCGGCAATATCGGCGTCCGCGGCGGCCCGAACGGCGATGTCCTGGTGATCATCGAGGAGAATCCCCACCCCCATTTTCAGCGACACGGGAACGATCTGCTCTATGATCTGACGATCAGTTTCCCGCAACTCGCTCTGGGGGATGAGGTGGAAGTCCCGACGCTGGGCGGTCAGGCGCGTATTACCATTGCGCCGGGCACGCAGAGCGGCAAGATCCTACGCATGCGTGGCAAGGGCATTCCCAACCTAAATGGCGGTGGAGCGGGCGACCAGCTCATCCGGATCACCGCGTTTACACCGACCAAGCTCAGCCATGCCGAACGGGAGCTGCTGAAAAAGCTCGCCGAGTTCGAATCCCTATATCCGGAGCCTTCGGATAAGGGGCTGTTTGAAAAAACACGCGGGACCAAACGCTGAATTATGCTCGAGTTTTCGCTCCAGGAAAAGCGGTTCATCCTTTTTTTATTGACCACTTTTCTAGCCGGATGTGCGGTCCTCTGGTACCGCCAATCCCACGGCGATCCCGCCCTGGCCGTCTGGCGAGAGCAAGTGCGACGCAATGCACAGACGGATTCGGCTGCCGGTATGCCACGGCAGAAGAGCGCGGCCCGATCCGCGGAGCCGCTTGCTCAGCCCTTGCTCAGCCAGAAACATCGGTTGATCGCCAGACTCAATATCAATACCGCCACGGCCGAGGAGTTGGCCTCCCTCGAACGGATTGGACCCGCCATGGCAGCGCGAATCGTGCGCTACCGCGAAGAGCATGGGCCTTTCCAGGCTATCGAACAGGTGCAGCAGGTTAAGGGGATCGGGCCGAAAACCTTCGCCCGCATTCGGGATCAAATCGGCGTGGAGTAGAAATCGCCAAGCGGCTTCAGGCGCCAAAGCAAACTCAAAAAGACTGCTGTTCTGGAGGGGCAAACCATCATGGATAGTACAACAACGCAGCTGGGTCTGGTTATGGCGAAGAACCGCTTCTATTTCTTGGAAGCCGGCCTGGGCCGGCCCCTCCGGCTGGTTTCAGCCGGGGCGCTGGATCTGGAGGTGCCCTTCGATTTTAATGCCGTCGTCGACCGGCAGCTTCTCGGCCGATTTTCACGGGCGATCTCGGAAATGATGGATCGCTTTGCGATCTCAGCCAAGTCGCTCTCATTCTGCCTGGACCGGCGCATGGTGCAATTGCGGCGGATCAAGATGGATCGTGAATTTACCGATTCCGAGGTCCGGCAGCAGGTGGAATGGGAACTGGAGCAGATGCTGGTCTCGCCCCGCAACGAGTACCATGCCAATTATGAGCGGATCCACAGCGACCGGGATCATTTCGATTATGTGATCATTGCGGTGGTCCGCAAGGCGATCATCGCCGCCTTGCATGAGATCTTTAATGCCACGCCGGTAAAACTGGCGCAGGTGGATGTCGATTTGCTTGCCAGCATTCGCGGCCTGATGATCCTGCAGCCGCAAAGCCGCGGCCTTGCGGCGCTGGTCGATCAGCAAGAGGATGCCTTGGGCATCACGTTGATCAAGCATCAGAATTATGCCGCTTTTGGTGAACTTGCCTTCAATGCGGCGGCGCCGGCCGAGGAGAACAATGAAGAGCAGGCCACCCGGATCAATGATGAGATCCTGCGCCTGATGGAGTCCCTTGGCGATGAACTGCTCTTGAAGAGCATCGAGGAGATCTATTTCACTAAGGCTATCCTGCCGCAAGCGGCATTGATAGCTCTGCAGCGACTACAGCGCGCTGCCCAGCTTCAGGTTCTCGATCCCTTGCATCAGATTGAGCATTCCCTCAGCCTTGAAGCGGAACAGATAGTGCGCGAGCATACGCGCTATATCCTGCCGCTGATCGGAATGCTACAGGCCTGACCAGTTGACTGAACCGAGTGTTCGACCTATCAGCGGGGTTACTATGAATTTACTGATTGACCAGCGCGAACCATCCGATCTGCAGGAACCCGACTGGACGCCCCAGCCGGAGGAGCCTCCCGCCGCGCCCATTCTCGAGGAACCCACGATGACCAGAAGCCCCGAGACGCCTTTGGATTATTATAACTTTGAAGAGCCGGAGGGCCACAAACGGGGGATTCTGGGTCCGATTTTGATCATCCTGCTCCTACTAGCGGCCATCGGTGCTGCTGCGTATTATGGCTTCTTTTACAGGCCGCAGGAGCTTGGGGACTTCCACAAGGCGGCGCAAACCACCTCGCCGGCAACGAACGAAACGGCGCCTGCCGTCTCGACGCCAGTGCCGGTCGAATCCGCCCCCGCTGTGGTGACCCCGGCGGGGAATGCGGCCGTGCAAGAATCGCCGTCCACTTCTGTCCCGACTACAAAGCCTCGCGAAACGGCCGTAACGCCGCCAGCGGAATCGACCTCGGGCTCGCCCCTGGCGAGTGCCGCCGCGCTCCTGGGCGGGATCCTGGCCGCCCGGCCTGCCGACTTGCAAGTGAGCACGTTGATCCTGGATCCGAACTCCTTCTCGGCCGAGGTCTCGGCTGGCAGCCGCAGCGTCATCGAAAATTATACGACTGCGCTGAAAAACAACGTTCGGGGTGGTTTGAACGCTTCGCCCTCCAGCGGTTATTATTCCGGCGCGCGGGCCCTGGTAACCGGGTCCTTTCCGGAACTGAACACAGCGACCACGCCGGTGATCGATAGCCAGGGCCTGGTCCAGATTCGACAAGGGCTCCGGACCGCGGCCAACGCCGAAGGCCTGAAGGTGATCGAGATCTCGCAAGCTCGAGAGATGGTGCGCGATGGCGCCGCCTGGACTCCGATCTTCGTCAAGGTCACCGGCCGTGAAGAGCAGTTCGAATCCTACTGCACCCGGCTGGCGGCCGAATTGCCGCTGATGCGCCTGGAAAAGATCATCCTGCAGGCCCGGGGGCAGGAAGTTGCCGCCGTCATCCGTTTCGAAGCGCAGACGCGATAGCCACATGCGGGTTATCGCGGGGCGGTTCAGGAACCGCTCCATTCAATCGCTCAAGGCCGCATGGCTGCGGCCGACGACCGACCGGACGCGCGAGTTCATTTTTTCCTGGCTCGGAAACCTGGTGCCAGAGGCACGGGTGCTCGATCTTTTTGCCGGCACCGGTAGCCTTGGCATTGAAGCGGTCAGCCGGGGTGCTGTGGAGGCGACCTTTGTCGACAGTGCGGCTGCTGCGTACACCCTGATCCAGCGCAACACCGCTGCCCTGGATATCCCCGCGGCCGTCTTCCGCCAGGAGGCCCTCTCCTATTTAAAACGCGCAGCCCGGATGCACTGGCGCTATGATCTAATCTTTTGCGACCCCCCCTACTTCTATCCGGAGTATGCGGAGCTGCTGCAGCAGATCCAGGAGGGTGCGGTGCTGCAAGCGGAGGGACTCCTGATCTATGAAGCCAGCTCGCGGGAAATGCTCGCTTGCCCGGAACCCTGGCGGCTGCGCAAGGAGAAAGTGATGGGCGACACCCGGATTCTTTTTATGGAACTGGAGCATGCCGAAGAAAATAGCGATTTATCCCGGATCGTTTGACCCGATCACATACGGGCATATCGATATAATCAAGCGCGCCAGTATGCTCTTCGATGAAGTGGTGGTCGCCGTGGCGCGCAACCTCGGCAAGACGCCGCTCTTCAGCGAAGCAGAGCGCGTCGCTATGATTCGCGAAGCTATCCGTGAGCTGCCCACGGTTTCGGTGGATAGTTTCCAGGGCCTTTTGGTCGATTATGCCCGCAGTATGGGCGCGCAAGCCGTCATCCGTGGGCTGCGCGCAGTATCCGATTTCGAATATGAGCTGCAAATGGCCCTGGTCAACCGCAAACTGGATGAGCACATGATCACGGTCTTTCTGATGCCGCATGAAAAATATTCTTATTTGAACTCCAGCATCGTCAAGGAACTGGTGCGATTCAACGGGGATGTGAGCAGTTTTGTCCCGCCCCACGTCGAAGAAAACCTGCTGCAAAAGATGAGGAAACCATGACCATTCTCGAACAGATTCAGGCCAAAGCCAAAAAGAAGATCCAGGTGATCGTCTTCCCCGAGGGGGAGGATGACCGGACCATACAGGCGGCAGCCACCTGCCGCAGGGAACATCTAGTCACGCCGGTCCTCCTCGGTGATCCGGCTAAAATCACGGCCCGGGCGACGGCGCTGGGAGCCGATCTGGCGGGTGTCGAAATGGTGATACCGGAAAAAGATCCCCAGTTTGAGGCGTACGCCCAGACCTTTTTCGAGATGCGCCAGCACAAGGGTCTTGATCTTGAGACGGCGCGTAAGAATATGGCCCAACCCCTCTATTTCGGCGCCATGATGGTGCGTCAGAAACGCGCCGCAGCCAGTGTCGCCGGCGCGACTCATACGACCGGGGATGTGCTCCGTGCCGCCCTGCAGGTCATCGGTGTAGCCCCGGGGTACTCCGTTGTCTCGAGCTGTTTTCTGATGGTGCTGGCCGATGGCCGGAACCTCACTTTCGGCGATTGCGCGGTTATCCCGGATCCGACTGCTGAACAGTTGGCGGATATTGCTCTGGCCTCCGCCGAGACTCATCGCAGCCTGACGGGGGAGGAACCCCTGGTGGCGATGCTCTCCTTCTCGACCAAGGGCAGCGCTTCGCATCCGCTGGTGGATAAGGTGCAGCAGGCGGTGGCGATCGCAAAGCAGAAAAAGCCGGATCTCAGGATCGACGGCGAACTGCAGGCGGATGCCGCGTTGGTCGCTGCGGTCGGCGAACGCAAAGCCCCGGGCAGCACGGTGGCCGGTCGGGCCAATGTCCTGATTTTTCCCGATCTCCAGGCCGGCAACATCGGTTACAAACTAGTTGAACGTCTCGCCGGTGCGCAGGCGATCGGTCCAATCATCCAGGGCCTGGCGCAGCCGGCCAACGATCTTTCCCGTGGCTGCAAGGCCGAGGATATCGTCAATGTGGCCTGCATCTGCAGCCTCAAAGCCGGAAACCAGGTCTAATAAGGAGACCGGATGGAACTCGCCAAACGCCTCGAACGTATGACCGAATCGCCGACCGTGGCACTCAACAGCACCCTTGCGCGCCTCAAGCGCGAGGGGAAGGATGTCGTCGCCCTTGGGGCCGGGGAGCCCGATTTTGACACCCCGGCGCATATCAACGCCGCCGCGATTGCCGCGATCAACCAGGGCTACACCAAATACACGGCGGCGGAGGGCAGCCTTGAGCTGCGCGAGGCGATCGGCAACTGGCTCGAGGAGACCTATCAGGTCCGCTATTCCCCCAAAGAGATCGTCGTCACCCCCGGCGCTAAATATGCTGTTTTTGAGGCTATTCTCGCAGTGTGCGACCCCGGCAGCGAAGTGGTTCTTCCCTCTCCCTACTGGGTGAGTTACCCCGAGATGATCCAACTGGCCGATGCGACCATGCGCTGCATCGATCCAGCCGACCGCGACCACCTCAAGATCACCCCCGCAGAACTGCGGGCAGCGATCACCGACAAAACCAGGCTGGTCATCCTCAACAGCCCGAGCAATCCCTCCGGGGCGGTGTACAGCCGCCAAGAACTCGCGGCCCTGGTCGAGGTCATCCGCGCCGCAGGCGTCTGGCTGCTTTCCGACGAGATCTATGATCAGATCGTCTTTGATGAAAAAGGCTATACCAGCCTGAGCCAGTTTCCGGAGATTCGTGACAAGCTGCTGCTGGTCAACGGGGTCTCCAAGAGTTGCGCAATGACTGGATGGCGCATCGGTTTCCTCGCGGCGCCGACCAGGGTCGCGGCAGCGGTGGTCAAATATCAAGGCCACACGGTCTCCAATCCAACCTCGATCTCGCAAAAGGCCGCGCTTGCAGGGTACAGGGGATCCAAAGCCTTCATCGAGGAGATGAACGCCGCCTTTCGCACGCGGCGCGATTACCTCTTCCGTCGGCTGCAAGCGATTCCGCGGGTGCGCTGCCTGCTACCGCAGGGCGCCTTTTATCTGTTTCCCGATGTCTCCGCCTATTACGGCCACGAGAAGAAGGGGTATACAGTGGACGACTCGGTGAGCCTCTGCCAGTATCTACTCCAGGAATTCGGCGTAGCGATCGTGCCCGGGGTGGCCTTCGGGATGGACACCCATGTCCGGCTCTCCTATGCAACCTCCATGGAGGTGCTGGAGAAGGCACTCGATCGGATTGAAAGCGGTTTGCACTCTCTCTTATAAGCAGGAAAACAGTAATGCCAACGTATGATTATCAATGTAAAAAGTGTGGATTTATCTTTGAAGCCTTTCAAAGCATCGTGGCTGAACCCCTGGTGATTTGCCCAAACTGCGATGAACCCGAAGTCCGCCGGATTCTTAGCGGCGGTGCGGGTTTGATCTTCAAGGGTTCGGGTTTTTATCAGACCGATTACAAGCACAGCCATGCGACAACCAACAACTCCAGTGATAAGAGCGGAAGCAAAAGCGAGACCAAAAGCGAGACCAAAAGCGAGACCAAAAGCAATGAGTGATGAGATCGCCTTCAGCAGCACCCTGCGTGCGGGACGATACAAGCTTGCGATCCATACCCGCTTTGATCCTGAGGGGGCAAAAGCGCTGGCCACGGTCCAGGATGGGGAGACAGTCGTGGATACGCGGGAAGCCGCCATCGATGAAACGACGGCACCGGAAGCGATCGAGGTGGAAGTGCGTCAGTTTCATGATCTCACTCTCTCGGATCTTGACCTGCTCTTCTGTGTGAACGACAAGGTTCGCGAAGGCAAAAATCCCGCCTCGCTGGCACGGCTGGGGACGCTCTTTCTGGAAAAGGGATTTTACGATGAAGCCGTCGAGACCTTTTCTGCCCTGCTCGAGCTGGATCCGGAATACGAGCATATCCATTACAGCCTCGGGCGCGTCTGGTACCGCAAGGGCGACAACAGCAAGGCGTTGGATGAGCTGCGCCTCGCGGTGGAAAAACAGCCGAACTACCCTGATGTCCATTATCTTCTGGCCGCGGTACGGCGCAAGCTGGGCGAGCATCAGGAGGCGGTGGCGAGCTGCCAGCAGGCCCTGGCGCTCAATCCCGATTATGTGAGTGCGCATTTGCTGCTGGGGCTGATTCTGGCGGAATCGACACTCCAGATGCCGAGTCATCCGGAGCTACCGCCCCCGATCGAGCGCATCAAGGAGAGCAAACAGCATCTACTCTATGCCATGGATCTGGTCAGCCCCGGCCAACGGCAGCACCTCTCCAGAGGACTGGAGTGCCTCGACCTCCGCGACCATCTGGAGGAGGGACTCGGCGAGATCGAAAAGGCGATCGA
The DNA here is from genome assembly GCA_035419245.1 of bacterium. Classification (NCBI taxonomy): domain Bacteria; species bacterium. Next base: position 499,644 of record DAOLSP010000001.1, read on the forward strand.
ACCGCCTGACCTGAATCATCGCAGTGTTATTGCCGACAGCGAGTTTTATCTGAAATTCATGTTCGCGGATCTCGAGCGGGACAACCGTACCCTGGATAGCTACATCAAAACCCTGGAAAAGGCGATTGCCCAGCATCCCGAGTATGCCGATCTCCATCAAAGCATCGGCACGGCCTATCTGCTCCGGGGTTGGCACAGTTTTGCCCGCGCGGTGGAGGCCTATCGTCAGGCGGTGCATATCAACCCGGACTATCAAAAAGCAAAGAATAACCTCAAACTGCTGGAAAATGACGGGCGGGGATTTTTAATCCTGTTGCGTGCCATTCTCAAATAACTCACTGGTTTTCCGCTTATCTCCGCATCACCGTACGTCAGCATCAGGATCATGCAAGGAACAGGCTTCGTTTTCCATACGCTCGGCAGCGGCACGGACCGGGTGAAGGCGTCCTTCCCGCCGCTCTTTTGTGAACTTGGGAGTCCCGTAACCCTTTGCTGGTATAATGTTTGCAACTCTCTGCCAGCAACCCGAAAGCTCTGGTAAAGTGCCCGGATTTCGCCCTGTTGTGTTTCGAAGCAGGACAGGGGCCTTCCGGTGAGACACTTTGCCTTTTTCTCAGCATGGTTTGGCAGCCGTTTCAGGACATCAACATGAGAGTATTGCGTTTTTTCCTCGTTGGGTTCATACTTGCAGGCAGTGGTACCTTCCTCCAGGCACAGACGCTGCGCCGCGTCGTCGCAACTCCCCTGGAGTCGGGCTCTCCGGCGGTGCTTCGTTTCGAATGGGATAATGAAACACCCCTCACGCCGCAGGCGCGGATGGGGCTGCTGCTGCCGCGCGAGTTTGACCGCGCCCAGCTTCTACTCGCCGCCTCGACGCGCATCAATGGCGGCTTCCGGCTCGCTAACAACGGCGATACCCTATGGGTTGAGCGCAGCGGCGCCGGGGACCGGGTTGCCGCGAAGCAGACGCTGGATCTCGCGATCGCCAGCATCGGCCTGCCGCAAGTGCCGGAGCGCCCCTGGCCCTTTGTTTTCATCCTTCAAGACAGCAGCCGGCGGGTATCTTTCTCTGCCACGATGACCCTTTCTCGTCCATAGGGACACGCAGCATATTATGTCAGGCAAATTCTTGTCCAAACGATTTTTCCATACGGCTTTGCTGTTCTGCATTCTGGCTGCAGCCTCCCGTTCCGCTGCCGGCACGCTGACCAACGTCCGTGATAGCCTCTCCACCTATGCCTCAGGCGCCATGGCCGTGCACATCATCAAGTTTACTAATGTTATTCCGATTTCGCGCACGGGGAGCATCACCATTCGGTTTCCCGATTCGACGTCGACTGCTGATTCCCGGTTTCGCATGGTCAGCGGGCAGGTCATCGCCGGTTTTGGCAGCGTCTCGCCGGCTACCTCCTGCGGCGGTTTCAGCTCCTATACGGTCGCCGGTGACAGTGTGCGCTGCATCCGCGACGGCACCGGAACGGACATTTCAACCGGTTCCACGGTGACTTTGCTTCTGGCATTGATCCGCAATCCCCTGCGACCCCGCTTGAATGTGACCGTGACGGTCCGGCATTGGGACGGGGGCAGCCCGGCAAATCCTTTCGATAGCGGTCTCTCCAGCCCCTTTCACATCGACGGCCCGGCTGCATCGTTCTCTTTGGCCTCCGTCGGCGCGCAGGCTTCGGGCGTGCCGTTCATGCTGCAGGTCTATAACGCCAAGGACGTCTACGGCCACGGTGCGGGGGGGACGCTGGCTGTCTCTGCAACGAGCGGCGGCGGCGCCGCCCCGGATGGCACGCTGCCGAGCCTCAATCCCATCCTGCTGAATAACGGCGCCGGACAATCCAGCCAGGTGCTTTTCAAGGCCGAATCGGGGGTGGTCTTGCAAGCGGCTTCGACCCTGACAACCAAAACGACCAACGCCTTTACGGTCACACCTGGGGCGGCCGGCCGCCTTCTCCTCAGCGGCGAGCCCCTGACCCTCACCGCTGGCGCGACCCTGCCTAATGCAATTATCGTCCAGGCCCTGGATAAACACGACAACCTGGCCACGACCTACAGTGGCACTGTAACCTTTAACAACAACGATCCGGGTTACTTGCCGGGCGACCTGCCCGGTTCTAGCGCCTTGACGGCCGGTCAGCTCACTTCCGCCGGCAGCAATTTCAGATTGCGCACGGCCGGAGCGCGCAAGATCTGGGTTTCCGATGGCACCTTGAGCGACACCACCGGCGTGATCAATGTAACCGGCGGTGGAATTGAAAGTTATACTTTAACCGTTTCCGGAACGCCGATGGCTGGCCAGCCGGCCACCCTGAACGTCAGCGGCGCGGTCGATGCGTATGGCAATGCCGCTAGTGGGACGGTCACGGTCGCCTTTGCCGATGGTAATGCCAACCATGCCATCGGCGGAAACACCCCGGTCTTTTCGAGCATCGCCGTCAGCAACGGCACCGGCAGCGGCACAGCCACCTTTTACAGGTCGGAGGGGCCGGTCAGTGTTCAGGGACTGGCCGGTTCTGTGGCGGTCACTTCGAACACTTTTCAGGTGGTGCCCGGCCCTTTGGGCCGGCTGGTTTTCATCGCCGATCCCAGCACGCTCACCCCACTGCCGGTGACCCTGACAGCCGGCGATTCCCTAGGCGCGGCTGCGGACTATTTGCTGGTGACGCTCCAGGATAGTTATGGCAACGTGAAAACCGATTTTACCGGCACCCTCTCCTTCTCCAGTTCGGATGTTCAAGCGGTCTATCCGGCGGCCTATTCCTTCACCGCGGGGGATCTCGGCAGTAAGCGCTTTCCCCGGGATCTCTTCAGACTCAAGACCGCCGGCAACCAGACCTTCACTGCCCAGGCGGGGGGCTATACCCAAAAACTCGATCCCATCCTGGTCACCAGCGACCTGATCCGCAGTTTCACGCTTTCGGCAGGAACCACGCAGACGGCCGGTGGCGCCTTCAATGTGACCGTCAGTAATGCCCGTGATAAATACAATAATGCTGCGTCCGGACTGGTCGAAATCAGCGCCACAGCCGGAGGCGGCGCTGCGCCGAATGGGCAGCTTGCGACATTGACGGCCATTCCGGTAAGCAACGGCAGTGGTCTGGCCGCACAAATCCTGGTCAAGACCGAAACGGTCCTTCTGCGTGGACGGGCCCTGGATGGTAGCACGGAACTGGCTCGCTACGATCTGCCGGCCATCACGGTAAAACCGGGCGCCCTTGGCTCCCTGGAGTTGAGCGGTTTGCCGGCCTCGATCCCCGTCAAGACGACCTTCCCGGGTGCTGTGACCGTCACGGCATTCGATCGTTTCGGCAATCTGAAGACCGATTATTCGGGCACGGTTCATTTCAGCAGCAGCGCTGCTGTGGCGAGCCTGCCGCCGGATAAGGTTTTTACGAATACAGCGCAATTTTCGTTTGTTGGTGCCTTCAGTATCTCGACCCCCGGTCTGCAAACCATCACCGTCCGCGATCTGTCTGCTTCGCCGGTGGTCGCCACCACCAGCAATCCCATCGATGTCAGTGCTCTGCTCATCACCGCCCTCTCCGCCACGCCCACCAAAGTGAGCCAGGGCCAGAGCGGTATCCTGGTCGCAATGGGTCTGGAGAACTATGGTGCAAGCGCGGTCACCTCGCTGGGTGGCGGATTGCATTTTCGCACCGACCGGGACGCCGACTCTGACTATACCTGGACCTGGCCCTCCGGAGCGAACCAGGTCCCCCCGATGAACGGCAGCACCCCGGGCAAGCTTACCGTCACAATCCCGGTGGCGGTTTCCGCCACCGCCGGCACCGGATCAACCCGGATTACCGGCTTCGCCAGCGGTCTCTACAATGGCGCAGCGGTGTCTGTCGATGATACCACCGTTGTTGACACCTGGTTGGTCCAGCAGAAGGCGGCACTAACCCTCAAGAGCGTCCGGGTTGTGGCGGATACCGTCAACCAGGGCCAGAGCGGCATCCTGATCGAATGCGTGGTGCAGAATGGTTCCTCCTCGGGGCTGGCCGATGCCGCCGTCACCGGAGCGCTCTTCAGCTTCCGGCTGGAAAATGTCAATGACGTCTCCCCCTCTTTTCCTGTCACGGCCGCGACGAACAACGAAAGCATCGTACCCGCCGGGCAGAGCAAGACGCTGCGCTACTACATGCAGTCGAGCATCACCGCTCCGATCGGACGGATTTATCTCTATCCCTCGATTCAGTATAATGACCAGAATTCCCAGGCGGCAGGATCGACCGGCGAGTCGGCAAGCGATCTCTTCTTTAGTCAGGAGGCCGGGGCGCTGCAGATCACCGAGATCACACCTTCGCAGCCGGCGGTCACCCGGGAACAGCCTCGCAGCTGGAGCATCACCGTCGGGGTCCAGAACACCGCCTCCTTCCCGCTGGAGATCGACTTTAATACCGCCAAGACCCATCTCGAATTCCGCCGCGGCGGGACGGACTACTCCGCCTATTTCACGATTTTAAATCCTCCGGTCATCCTCTCCAATAACGCCTATATCCTGGCGAAGAAGGGCGCGACTGGAGACAGCAGCGGGATCGTCTATATCATCAACAACGTCAACGCGCCGCCGGGAACCTATTCGATCGTCAGCCGGATCGAGACAACGGATGGCATCAAGACCAGCGATGCTTTTGGCAGCATCGAAGTCCAGTCCGAAGCCGATCTCTACATCTCCAAGATTATCGCCTCCCAGAGCTACGCAACGGTCAATGATGCCAGCTGGCCCTGGTACATCGACGTCGGCTTGACCAATCAGGGAGGCAGCACGGTCGAGATCGATACGGTCAACAGCACCTTGAATTTCTCCGTGGCGGGATTCGTCGTCGGCGTTCCCAAACTGGTGCAGAACCAAACGATCCTGCGCGGGAACCAGTCGGATCTGTTACGTTTCCCCGTGCGGCGCAACGGCAGTGCCGCCGGAGCGGTCTCCATCAGCGCTACGGTTTATTACTATGTGCAGAACTATGGAGCGCAGCGCGCTGTCCCCGCTTCTGCCTTGCGCGGCAGCGTCACCCTGCAAAAACGCGCGGAAAACTATATCACCGGCATCCGCCTCGAGCCGGCCGTGTTAACAGAGGACAAGGCGGCACCTTGGCGCGTCATCCTCACGCTGACGAATCAGCCGGACCAGGGGGATGTCGAACTCAATTTGACGAACAGCGACAGCACCTTCGTCCGCTTTTCGACTTACGCCCTGCCGCTGCCCACCCGCCTGGCGGGCAACGGCACCAAGATCCTGAAATCGGGCAGCACCGACAGCCTCATCTTCACCGGCGTGGTCCCGATCACCGACAGCGGCCTTTTCCCGGTCACGGCGCGCGTCGCCGGCCGCGATCTCAACAGCAACCTGCCGGTCCAGGCGACCCCTCCGCAAACGCCAACGCTGGAGGTGCAAAATCCGCCCAACTTGATGGCCATGACGAAGTCGATCCAGCCCGCATATGTCTCGGGCGGGACCGTCTACCGCTTCCAGATCAATGTGATGAACACCGGAGGGGCGTCGGTGATGCTCGATCCGGCACGGACGCACTTCTCCTTCGGCGATGGCATCACGACGTATTCGGCCTTGCTCGATGACTCTTTCGGCGCGACCCTCCCCGGAGGCAGCACTCGCACCCTTTATTTCCGTTTCAAGGATCTTCTGGCCTCCATCAAGCCGGGAACCTACCAGCCCCGACTTGAGCTGGCGGGCATGGAGAACGGTAACAGTTTCAGTGATACCCTCGACCTCTCTGCGAACAAGATCACCGTAGCTTCCCCCCGCGAGGTGATGATCACCTCCCTGGGCAGTGCTGTGGAGACCGTTACGGCGGGTCAATCCAGACCATGGTACATTGATCTGCAAATCCGGAATAACGGCAGCAGCACCCTGCGTCTGGATTCGACGCGCATCGTCTTTTACCGCAACAGCGTGGATATCTCGAATGCCTTTGCCCTGGTCAAGCCGGATACGTTCTTGACAGGCGAGGCGAAGGTCACGGCGGAAACAGATGCCATCCTGCGTTACCGCGTTGATGCAGTTGATGCCACCCTCGATCCGGGCCAGGTGATCATCAGCGGCCGCATCTGGATGACCGATGATGCCCAGGCGTTCCGGCGCTTCGACGAGCAAACCGACCAGGGCAACTCGGGTTATGTCATGGTTCAGGCGCCGGCTGATCCCGTACTAGTCACCTTCAAATCCTCACAATCCAGCATCACCCGCGGTCAGACTGTGTCCTGGACTATTTCGGCGGTCCTGCGCAACCGGGGCGGAAGCACCCTCGCACTCGATACCTCCAGCGTGGCGCTCCATTTCAGCGCCGGCGATACCTTGTTCACGGTGCGTGCGCCAGGTGCGTTTCTTAGCCGCGGTGATTCGCTCCTCCTGCCCGGTAAGGAAGACAGCGTGCGCTGGAGTGTCGAGAGCGTTTCTGCCCGCTTGCCGGTGCCCGGTACAGTGCGGGTGGACGGATCGATTCGTCTGAGTGAACTCAACAGCGGCCGCACCCTCCTTCTGAATACCGCCACCGCTTCCGCTGGATTCGACCTTGCGGTTCAGGATTCTGCGGTGGCGCGCCTCGCTGGCCTGCGCTTGGTCGTGCCGCAGGACTCCCTGGTCGATGGCGGGCAGACTTTTTATGTCCAGGCTTGCATCAAGAGCCTGCCTGGTCGCGACGGCTTGCTCGGCGCTCAGGTCCGCTTTGCAGCCAACGGCTACCTGACTTTTCCCTCCGGCCGCGAGACCAGCGTGGGCCCTATTGCAGCCGGTGACAGCCTCTGGACCGTGCCAGGCATTATAGTCCGCGCCGACACCACCTCCGGCGTCAATCCGACCCTTTTCGCGCACCTCTTCACGGCCACAGCGGCCAACACCCGCCAGAAGACGCTGATTCATCCGGCCCTGGCCGAGAAGGACTCCTCGAAAACCCTCCGCATCCAGAAGCCCGGAGCGCTGACCATCACCCGTATGGTTACCTCGCAAGACTCCATTCCCTCCGGCTACGGTTTGGACTGGACGATCCAGGTGGATGTGACCAATCCGAACGAGGGGGCCCTAATGCTCGATCCGCCCAGGGCGAGCGATATCACCATCAAGCAAGGTTTTGTGGTCCGGGCGCCGGCGCTGGCCGCTGCCCAGCGCCGGATCGCCCGGGGCGATACCCTCCATCTCGTGTATGAGGTCATTGCCTCGAGTTCGGGCAGCGGTCGCCTGCCCATCAACGCCCAGTTGAGCGCCCGGGATATCAACGATACCCTGCGGGTCGTCTCGACCAGCGCGACCACTTCGATCTATATCTCGACCAGTGCGCGGGTGCGTATCGCCCGGACCTCAGTGAATGCGGAGAGCTACTACGTGGATAGCGCCGGCATCGGCCACCTCAACACCCGGCAGCCCTTCCAACTGGAAGTAGATGTGGAAAACAACGGGGGACAGGCCCTACGGAGCGTCTACGTGCGCCTCACTGGTCAGCGATCCGTCGTCACCCCCGGTTTGCAGCTCATGGAAAACCTGAGTTCCTTTGAGGGACCGCGCCGCGTGCGCTTTGCCGTCATCGCCGATAGTGTGGAAAACCTGGCGGGTGAAACCTTCACGGCCGAGATCACCCAGGCAACCGGTGAGGATGGCGCGGCCGCTTTTATCTCCCCGGCGACCGATGCCACCGCGATGATCCGCATCTATCGGCCGGCAGTCCTCAAGCTTCTCAGCACATCAGCGCTGACTCCAAATCCTGAGAGGATCGTTAGTTACGGACAGACCTTTCCGGTGGAGGTGGTAATACGCAATCAGGGATCCGAGCCGGTCAGCGGTGTGACCGTGACAGCCGGCGCAGAGGTCGCCGAACGGGTGACCATCGCCGGCACGCCCCTGGTTTTGGAGAAGACGATCACGGCAGGGGATACCGCGCGTGCGCGCTTCATGGTCACCGCCGGAAGTAAAAGCGGCCAGGTTTTGATCCGATCGGCCATTACGGCTTCGGTGGGACAAAACACCCGCCTCTCCGCGCCTCTGGATCGAGCGGATCAGGACTCATCGACCCTAGTGACCATCGAGTCCAATGCCCGACTCAAGGTGCTTTCGGTGCGCGCCCCAGTGGCAATCACCGCCGGGGACGCCCAGAATGACTGGCGCATTTACGTCAAGGTTAAAAACGAGGGTGATGCGGATCTGCGCTTTATCGGCATCTCCCCGGCTAACCTTTCCTTTTATACCAATGGCGTCCAGGATCCGGACTACCGGGTCAATGCGCCCGCCAAACTGATGGGGGCGGACAGCCTGGTGCTTCGCGGCCAAAGTCAGGATTCACTGCTCTATATCGTCACCCGGAATGGCGACATTGCCGGCACCTGTGAGGTGCGCGTGCAACTTAACGCAATGGATCTGAACCGCGCGGCTACTGCTGAAAACCTTATGAGTGCCACGGGAACAACAACCCTCGAGGTGAGCAGCACCTCCTGGGTGCGCCTCAATCAAACCACTGTCGATTCAGCCAAGCGCTATGATAACCAGAATCTGGCCTTGATCAACCGCGGCCAACTTTTCAAGATTGCGGTAGAAGCGGAGACCAGCGAACTGACGGGAGTCGATTCGGTCTGGATCCAGCTCAGCAGCGACGGCGGTTCCAGCATTCTTCAGCCCCGGGTGGTCATTCCCGCAATCGGCAAAGGCAGCCGCGGCCGGGCGATCTTCACCGTGGTCGCCGACGATAGCTGGGAAGCGGCGCTTGGAGAAAAACGGGAGACCTTCACGGCGCAGATCCTCTCGGCCAGGACAGTCGGATCAGCCCTCTATGCCCAAATCCGCCAGCCGGAACGCCCCGCGGATGCGTTCACGGCGGTGCGGGTGCAGAACCCGGCGCGGATTGCAATAGGGCTTTTTCGCGAAAGCGGTCAGGATTCGATCCTGACGGCGGGGCAGGCGTTCAAACTGCTGGTCTCCCTGCGCAATCTGGGCACCGCGGCCATGGAAAATGGCAAATATACGGTTCTCCTGCCAGCCGGGAAAAAATACCAGCTCGCCGCGGGCCCGGCGGAGCGCTCCTTCTCCGTTCCCCTGGGGATGAGTGTTCGGGTCGACACCCTGTCGCTGATCTCGCCAGTGGCCGATTCTTTTTCCGATACCATCCGGGTGCAGCTTACGCAGGCCCCGCAGGACGTCAACATCGCTCGGCCTGCTGCGACTGAAACCACGATCGCCAGCAGTGTGGTCACCACCCTCAAGTCGGGACTGCTGCTCTCCCTGTCCATTAACGCGCCGGCTGGCGCCCAGGACGGTATTCTTTCTACGGCCCAGCAGATCGTGTTGCGCGCCATTGTGCAGGCCACCGACAATATTCAGCAGAAGAGCGTCACCCTGCAGTTGCCGACGACAGTCCCCTATGTTCTCCTCAGCGCCGCTGAACAGGATGTCACCGCCAGCCGCGATACCCTTTACTGGCGGCTTCAGGTCCCTGGCGAGGAGACGGTGATGGCGCATACCTTCCAGGCCGAGGCGCGCGGCCGCTCGGCCGATGGCTGGCAGACCGTGCAGCAGCGGGTGACGATCAATCAGATCGTCGGACGCGCCAACCTTTGGATCGACAACCTGGAGGTCAGCTCGCCGGCCGAGGGAGTGATGGAAAGCGGCCAGGCCAATTTCTCGGTGCGACAGCAGGCCACGTTGCGAACTCGGGTACGCAACCTCGGAACGGCCCGGGTCGGCACGACTGGCAAGCTCACCCTCTCGCTGCAGAGGAGCGGCCTGAAGCTGATGGGCACCGATTCGACCAAATCCTTTACCGCGGGCTCTTACGTGACCTGGAATGTCCAGGCTTCGGACACGGAGATCCGTGAGATTCGTGATATCCGCGTCGATATTAGTACCGCCCCTAATGATGAAAACACCAACGCTCCGGCGACCATTGCCAACGGCACCGCTACCCTTAATGTCATGACCGAGGCGCGCGGCACCATAAAAATAGAGAATTTCTATATCAGCGGCCCATCGGGCGCCAGGGACAACTCGGTATCAGCCGAACAAAGCTTTGTCGCCACCGCGGAGATCACGTCCACCAAGGTCCGAGATCTTCAAGCCGAGCTCAGCTACACCGGGGCCTTCTCGACCAATACCCCTTCAGTCGCCGTCGCCCTGGGCTCTCGGCAGGTGGTCAACTGGACCATCAAGGCGCCTGCAGAGGCAGGAAATAACACCCTGACCGTGACCGTCAGCGGCAAGGACTACCGTTCGAGCACCGTCCTGACCAACCAGCTCCGCACCCTAGCGGTGACCACAGAGCCGGTGAGCCGTTATATCCTGACGCCCAAGATCATCTTCCCGTCCGGATTGACCAACAAGGTCTCCAGCGAATCTCCCTTCAGGCTGGCCTTCTACATCCAGCATCAAGCCGGGACGGCTCCTTCCGTGGCTGCCGATGCGGCGACGATTCGTCTCAACGTCCCTGCCAGATTTCTCGACGGGACCGAGCCGCTGCTCAAAACCGGTCTTGACAGTCTGGCGTGGAATCTGGTCGCCCCGGCGGTCGGCCAGGATACCCTTTTCGACGTCAGTTTCACCGTTACCGACCTGCCCCGGGATGCCAATTCAGGGCTGCCGTCGATCACGGATTTGTCCAGTGTCTATTATCCGATCTGGGTGGTGCGCAAGGCCCGTCTTGAGATCCTGGCGCAGGTGCCTGGGCAATCGGGGATCAGCCCGGTCGCGGTTCGCATCGGCAACGAGTTCGATTTGACCGCGCTGCTCCACAACCTGGGTTCTGCTGATTATTATGGCAGCTATCAGGTGCGGCTCGAACTGCCAGTGGGCTACAACAGCCGGGATGCGCTCACCGTCAGCACGACGCAAGATACCGTTCGCTGGCGGATCAAGGCGCCGGACAAGGTCAGTGAGGTGCCGGATACCCTGGTGGTCCGGCTGCTCAGCGCGCCCCGGGATTATTTCTCCAAAAAGGCGGCCGAGATCGTGCGCGATTCTGCCCTGATTTTCATATCGCCGGAGGCGGGTTTCATGGTCGCCCGGAGCTTTCCGGTGCGCTCCAACTCGGTCGGCCTGCGCGGCGGGACCGACGTGCCGATGCTCGGGCTCAGTCTACAGAACAAGGACCATTCGATTGGCAGCCGCTCGTTGCTCGATTCGATCAAGGTTTCGTTCCGCAACCGCAAGGGCAGTGCGGTCGCGGCCCGCTCGGTCGTCAGCCGTATTGCGGCCGTCCGCCATGGCAGCAGCGGCGAGGTGCTAGCCGAAAACCGCGTTCCGGGCAGTAGCAGCGAGGTCTATCTCAATTTTGTTAAAGCGCTCCCCGATACCATCCGCAGTAGCGATCTCTTTGTGATCGATATTGTGGTGGACATCGCCGCGGCGGCCGATCTCGCCGATTTTGTCGTGGCCATAGATTCCGCCAATGCGATCGTGGCCCGCGACGCCATTTATCACAACCGGCTGAGCATGGCCGATTCGACCCTCAACCGGGTGCATTATCTTGGCTTCAGCTCCGGCACCCTGGTGGTGATGCAGAGTGATCTGGCGAAATCGTTCTGCAATTATCCCAATCCTTTCGGCACCGCCGCGCGGCCGGTGACCAAGTTCGTCTATTATCTTGAGGAGTCGAGCGATATTCAGATCAAGATCTTCACCCTCACCGGCGATCTGGTGCAGGCTTGGGAATATACCAAAGCAGCACATCCCGCCCAGACCAGCGCAGGAGTCCATCAGGATGACGTGGTTTGGGATGGCCGCAACGGCCGTGGCGAGAAAGTCATGAATGGCATTTATCTTGCCTACCTGAAGACCGAGAAGGGTGAACTGGCCTTATCGAAAATAGCCGTCGTCAAATAACTGAAATGGGCACGCTGTCACTGTGAAGCAATTTTATCGCACCTATTTGTTCTGCCTGCTCGCGTTCTTGTCTTCGGGCGCCGTGGTGGTCTCCGCCCAGACGATCCTTCAGGACAAAGCCTGGGGCGGGGCGAACGATATCTTTGATCAGCCGGTTGGCGCCCGTGCTCTAGCGATGGGCGGCGCTTATACCGCGGCAGCGGACGATCCCTTCGCCCTCTACTGGAATCCAGCTGCGCTCGAAAAGGTCAAGAACATGGGGCTTGGCCTCTATTACTCCAATCTGACGGCGGGGACACAGTACAGCTATCTGGGCTATGCCCATCCCACCCTCTTCATCGGCACCTTCAGTATCGGTGTGCTCACCCTTTCAACCCCGGATATCGATCTCTATGACGACCAGGAGCCGATCAAGTTGGGTTCGGTGGCCTATAGCCGCACCCTGCTGATGCTGGGTTACGGCTATCGTCCCATCAACTGGCTCTCGCTGGGGGCGACGATGAAGGTTGAACGGGCATCACTGCCGGCCTATCCCGATGCGGTCACCGGATCGGCTGGAAGTCTTACCGAATCCGCGCTCGGGGCGGACCTCGGCTTGCTGCTGGCGCCGCACTCCGAATCGCCTTTTTTGAATCAGCTTTCGCTGGCGTTCAGTCTGCAGAATGCCATCCAGCGCTCCATGCGGGCGGTGGAGGCGAAAGATACCACACCGCGAACGATGCGTCTCGGTTTGGCCAAGGGGGTCGCCCTAGGGGAGGATGGCAGTACCATGACCCTCGCCCTGGAATATGACAAGGCGAGCACCATGCCAGGCCAATCCCATCTCGGGCTGGAGTACACCTTTCAGGATCTCTTTTCACTGCGGACCGGTTTTAATCGCAATCATCTGACCTACGGCGGCGGCCTCAAGCTAGCGGGCGTACAGTTCGATTATTCCTACTGGAACGGGGATGATGCCTGGCTCGGCAGCAGCCACCGGATTTCGCTGATTCTCAATATCGGCCGGAGCCGGGAAGCGCGGTTGGCGGAATATCAGGAGCGAGAGGCGCGCCGGATCGAACAGGAGCTGACAGCCAAACGCCAGGCTGAACGGACCGAGGCCATCGTCTCCGGAATGAGCCGGGCGCGCGTTCTTGTGGGCAAGGGTGATTATCCCGGCGCCTACAGCGTCATCAGCCGGGTGCTCTTTTATGATGTGACCGGGAGCGACCCCGATCTCGAAGAGGCGCGCGAGCTGCTCAAGCAGATCAACACCGCCCTTGAGGAAGAGCGGAAGCGCGAGGAGGCGGCCATCCTCGCTAAAAATGAAGAAGAGATGCGCATTAAACGTAATAATCTGGCGATCGAACAGCATTACCAAAGGGCTTTGAACGCCTACAGTTTGGAGGATTATCCGACGGCTATCCGGGAATGCGATCAGGCCCTCGCCATCGATCCCAACAGCGAGCGGGCTACCGACCTGCGACGCAAATCCGATGAGCAATTACGCCGCAAGATCATGCAGCTGGCCGAACGCGCGCGGCAGCTGCAGGCTCAGGATCGCGGCTACGATGCCATCACCCTTTACAATCAGGCCCGGCAGATGGCTAAGGGCATTCCCGATATCGAGACCTTTCTTTCCGGACAGATCTCCTCCATCGAGAGCCGCCTGAGCCGTGAGGATCTAATGCGGCGCGCCGCCGCCCAGGAGCTGAGTCAGAACTGGGCTGAAGCCGCTTCCCTCTACCAGGAAGCCTTGCGCTACGACCCGGGCAACCGCTCCTTGCAGGATCGCTATAAGGAGGCCAAGGCGCGCGCCGAGGCACGGGACATGGAGATGCCCGAAAATGTGCGCGAACTCTACCGCCTGGGTGCACAGGCCTATGCGCAGCACAAGTACGAAGAGGCGGTGCGCCATTTTGAGGAGGCGCGCAAGCTGCAGCCGTTGAATAAAAAGATCCTCAAGGCCCTGGATTCGGCCAAGGAGAATCTACAACGGCAGAGCGCCACTCAGGGGGCCCAACCCAAATAAAAACAATTAAACTAACCCACCGAGGGTGGTTGCGTTGGCTGCAGCACCCGGCTGACGCCCAACCTGAAGAGGACGATTGTTCCAGAATATCCTAAAAGAGCAGCTCAAGGTACCCGCCAGCGTTGAATATCTCGGCGAGCTGCGCGACTTTGTCACCAAGGTCGGGCGCCGACACGGATTCTCCGAGCGGGTGATCAATGCCTTCAAACTCTCCATCGACGAAGCGGCTACCAATATCATCAAACATGCCTACCGCGACTGGGAAGGCAGCATCACCATCCGCGCCATCGTCAAGAAAAATAGCCTCACCATGGTCCTCATCGACCAGGGTAAATACTTTGATCCGCGCCAGGTCAGCGATCCGGATTTGCAGCGGTATGTTGATATCGGCAAAAAGGGGGGGCTGGGCATCTTCATCATGCGCCGCCTCCTCGACGAGATCGACTATCGCAAGACCGAAGAGGGCAACGAACTGTGGATGGTCAAATACCGGGATGTGGCGCGCAAGCACCGCCTGAGCGTCCCCGCGCTTTCGATGACCTTGAAAGCGCGTTACTGGCTGATCTCGACCTCCGTTTTCACCCTTTTTTTGCTCGGCGTTTACAGCTTTAATTTTTTCCGCTTGCAGAAAAGCATTACGGATGACTTTCTCGCCCGGGGCCGGACCGCGCTGTCGGTGATGACCAGTGACATTTCCATAAATCTTCAGCAACAACTTCCCGAAGCAACACGCCTCAGCATGCTCGCTGGAACCAACCTGCCTGACGATATCGATATCCTCGCCCATACGTTGCCGCCTTTGAATACGCTGCAGAATTCAGAATATCATGACATCCTCTACCGAGCGATCATCGTCGATAACAACCAGTTCATCCTCGCCAGCACCGAAGGGCAGCAGATTTTTGAAAAATTCACCCGGCCGCAAAGGGTGACCGAGCTAGAGAAGGATGTGCTGCGGTATGATCTGGCTGGCGGGATCGAAGCGCTCGAGATTAATGCGCCCGTGCTGGATAGCGCCGGTAAAACCCTCTGTACCGCCCACTTTTTTATCGATTATTCGTCGGTCCGCAAGGCCGTGCGAAGCGCGCGCTGGCTTGAAGCCCGCTCCGCCGCGATTATCTGGTTGATCGGCGCTGCGGGCCTTTTCCTCCTCATTATCCTAGTGATGAATCCTTTCCGCCGCCTCTCGGAGTGGGTCAAACAGCTGGGCCAGCCCGGCGTTGCCGACGAGATGGATATTGACACCACCACCGAGATCGGCGAGATCGCCCAAGCATTCAGTGATATCACCCTCAAACTGCGCGAATCTCAGGTCAATCTGGCCGAGCAGGAGCGTCTGCAAAAGGAGATGCAGGTCGCCCAGGAGATCCAGCAGACTCTTCTGCCCAGCAGTTTCCCGGATATTGAGGGCTATGGGCTCAGTAGCTACTATGCCGCGGCCAAGGAGGTGGGCGGTGATTATTACGATTTCGTCGAAGTCGACAAGGACACCCTGGGGATCGTCGTAGCGGATGTTTCAGGAAAGGGTGTGCCCGGCTCACTGGTGATGACCATGATCCGCACCGCCTTGCGCACCGAGGCGCGCGGCATCAAGGATGCCGCCGAGGTGCTGGCGCGCGTCAATGATTTCGTCGTCAATGACATGAAGAAGGGGATGTTCGTCACCCTGTTCTATGTGATCATCGATTCCAAAAAACGGCGCCTCAATTACGCCAGCGCCGGTCATAACCCGATGATCCTCTACCGCGCCAGCCGCAACAAGACCTATTATCTCAATCCCCACGGCTTTCCCATCGGCATCTCGCTGCCCGATAAGAACCTGTTCCGCAACACCATCGAATCCGACACATTATCGTTGAATGAGGGCGATATCCTCCTGATCTATACCGACGGCGTGACCGAGGCGATGAACAGTCGGCGTCACCTGTATGGTGAGGAGCGCTTTCTCAATGTGATCCGCGAAAATGGTCATTTGGCTGCGGAGGATTTTGTCAGCAAGCTGCACGAGGATCTGCTCTCCTTTACGGAGGGCACTGCGCAGAGCGATGACATCACCCTGGTGGCCATCAAGGAAAAATCTTCGGCGGAGAAGATTGAGCTTGATCGCGCCAAGCGAGTCTACCGGCGTCTCCAAGCGGGTGCGGGCATCCGCGAGGCCTGTGAGGCCGAGGGCCTCTCGTCCTACTCCTACTACAGCAAGTATAAAGAGATTTTCGAGCAAGGCAAGATCGAAGAGCTGGTGAGCGTCGAGAGCGAATCGATCGAAGCCAAACACCTGAGCATCGAGGAGAAGACCAAACTCTACGATGTGATCATGCGATTTCCCGAATTCGGCGCCAAAAAGATCAGCGAAGAACTCAACAGCGAGCGCTACGGTTTTATGGAGATCCACCCCGCCAAGGTCTACGAGGAGCTGGTGCGGGCCAAACTTAATACGCGGGAGCTCCGCGAGGCCTTCGTCCACCGCGGTGGCAGGAAGCGCCGGCCGAAACCCCCAGGCACGCCCATGCTCACGCTCGATGGCCGGGTGATCATTCAGAATGGCGGTCTGGCAGATACAGCGGAGGAGGCTGATTTTGAGCCGCGCGTATCGGGGCAGCCTGCCAAAAAGGCGCGGCCGGGCAAGGAGCCGTCGGCAAAGCCCGAAGCGGCGGTCGGATCGGCGAAGAGCCAGAAAGTGCCGCTCCCCGTTCGCTCGGGGATAGGGCGGTTTGCGGGCCGGGATGTGCTCTCCTACCAGATTGAAGAGCTGCTCAACAGCCCCCTCGAGGATCTCTTCGACAAACGGCTGGGGATGATGTCCGAGGAGGAAGAACCCGGGATAGAGGAGGCCCTGCCACCGGAGCCAGTCTCTGAGGCGGCCGTGAAAGCGCCTGTGGAAGCCGACTTATCGCTCGAAGAGCTGAGATTTGAATACGCCGGGAGTCCGCCTGCCGAGGGATCCGCTAGCACGGAGGAGGCGAGTCCCGCCGAAGCCATGGTGGTCGAAGAAGGAGCGTTCGCCGCGACGCAGCCGGATGATCCCCGTATGCCTGAACCGCCAGGTACCAGTGAACCCCCTGAAGACGTAGCCGCAAGCACAGCGGCGCTGGCCTCGAGCCTCCCGGCCGACGACCTTGATTTTGCCGAGATCCTTGAATCGGGAGCGGGCATCGAGGATCCCTTCGTGCACAAGGAGGATAGCGCAAGTTTCCCGCCGGCACCAGTGGAGGAGGCCGTCATCGTTACGGAAGCCGACGAGCGCAAAGCGGACGCTCTCTTTCAGGAAGAGGAAGCGGGTCCGGCGCTTGAGGATATTTTTGAGGAGTTTCTCAATCTGGAGGAGGAGGCCGGACTCATCAGCGATACCGGCGAGCTGGAAAACGACATTGTCGAGCAGATCCTGCAGAACGAGATCGCCTCGCGCATGAACTGGGAGCTTGGCCTTGCAGAGCCTGAAAGGGCACCGGGCCTCTCGCAGAGTGGACAGGAGGGCCTGCCCGGGGCAGCCGGTCAGAAAGAGTCCGGCGAAGAACGGCATCGCCTTTCGTTCGATGAATTGATCGATTTGCTCAGTGCCGAGCGGGCGGAAGAGAAACCGTGGCCTGCCGCACTGGAGGCGGGCAACATCCTGCAGAATTCCGATGAAATGCCGGCGGAAAGCACACAAATACCGGGCGATGATCCGGGACGGGATCGTGCCTATGCCGCCGCGCTCAGCCATTACCTTAGCGAGGAATACCGACAAACCATTGAAATCTGCACAGCGCTTCTCGGCCTCCATGCAGAAGATTATCAGGTACGCGCCCTTTTGGGGCAGGCGCTCTTCCGCACGCATGACTTCCGCAACGCTGCACGCGAGTTTCAGCGGGTTTTAAAGAACGATCCTAAAAACAAGGAAGCTCATGAGAAGCTGGGCGTGATCTATGCCAACCAGGGGTCGTTTCCGCGCGCCATCGCGCACTGGGAATATCTGCTGCAGCTGGCGCCCGAACGGCGCGATATCTACGACAGCATTCAGCGTGCCCGGCAATTTATCAATCAGAGCGAATCCTCTTGATCTCCTTCCTTTGCCCCATGACGGGGGATATTTTTGTTGACTATTAGAGACATAAAGGCTATATTTATGAATTGAAGGGCTCGTCCTGAGGGGATTTGTGGTGGCGCGACATGCCTCCAAATCAGAATTGCGGAAACTGTGCGAGGCGCAGGGGCTGTAATTGCGGAACCATCTTGATGGAGATTCAACATGGAAGGCATCCAATTGTCGGTGGAGAAGACGGGTACTAAAAACAGCATCTCGATTATCAAGGTTGGCGGCTACATTGATACAACAACCTCCTCTGAGCTTGAGCATGCATTGAGCACGCTCTTGAAAGCGGGATCCAACAATATCATCATCGACCTCGGTAATGTGGATTACGTGAGCAGCGCCGGATGGGGCATATTTATCAGCGAGATCAAGGGCATACGGGAAAAAGGCGGCGACCTCAAGCTCGTCCGCATGATTCCCGAAGTCTATGAAGTATTCGAGTTGCTCGAGTTTCATTATATCCTGAAGGCTTGCGACACGATTGAGGATGCCATCAAGGATTTCGAACGCACCCTGGGCCCGGTCACGGAGGGGGCCAAAATATCCGAGGTGGAGATGCAGGAGACGCATAGCCCTGGTG
Organism: bacterium; assembly: GCA_035419245.1. NCBI lineage: Bacteria > bacterium. The sequence continues at coordinate 518,128 of DAOLSP010000001.1, forward strand.
GTGAACGCCGTGAAGGACACGCCAAAAGCGATGGCGTCAAGACCGACAATATCGAAGACAAGATCCGCAAAATCATCGCCCAGGAGCCGGAGATCGGCACGGTTCAGCTCATACGCACCCTGAATACCCCTGAATACGGTAATGTCCGCCTTGGCTGGTTTGCGATGCGCAAGTTGCTGAAAAAGGCAGGCCTCGACAGCAAGCGCGGCCGGGCACAGCTCAGCGCCGGTCGCTGAGCCATCCGGAACATCTGAGTACATTCCTGGGGGGCGGATCTGGTTCCGGTCGTACTGCAGCCCTCTTCCCGCAGCCTCACCTTTCCCGACCTCATCTTATGTTTATCGACCGCGCTAAAATTCGAGTGCAAGCCGGCTCCGGCGGGGCCGGCTGCGTCGCATTTCGCCGTGAAAAATATGTACCGAAGGGGGGACCCAACGGCGGCGACGGCGGTAACGGTGGCGATGTCATCGCGGTGGCCGACCGCCACATTCATACCTTGCTCGATTTCAAGTATCAGACCCTGTTCAAAGCTGACCGCGGTCAACATGGCCTGGGCGCGAATAAGACGGGCAAGAGCGGAGAATCCCTGCGCATCCATATGCCGATCGGCACCATGATCTATAACGCGGAAACCGGAGCCCTGGTGGCCGATCTGACGCAGGCGGGCCAGGAGGTCATCATTGCCCAGGGCGGGCGCGGCGGCAGGGGCAATGCCCGCTTTTCTACCCCCTCCAATCGCACCCCGCGCGAGTGGGAACCAGGATTTCCAGGACAGGAGCTCGAGCTCACCCTCGAACTCAAATTGATCGCGGATGTCGGCCTGGTCGGCCTGCCCAATGCTGGCAAATCGACCCTGCTTTCGCGCATCTCCGCGGCCCGACCCAAGATCGCTGATTATCCCTTCACAACCCTGACCCCGAACCTCGGTATCGTGCGGGTCGACGAGGCCCGCAGCTATGTGGTCGCCGATATTCCCGGATTGATCGCCGGGGCCCATGAAGGCAAGGGGCTGGGCATCCAGTTCCTTCGCCACATCGAACGGACCCGTATTCTCGCCATTCTCATCGACAGCAGCTCCGTGACGATGGAGACCGACTACAAGACCCTGATACATGAGCTCAAGTCTTACAGTCCTGATCTCCTGACAAAGCGGCGGCTGCTGGTTTACACCAAAGCGGATCTGCTGCAGCACATATTGAAGCCATTAAAAAGCCGGCTTACCGGCAAGGTGCCGGTGGCTGTCATCTCAGCCGTACGCGGGGATGGCCTGGAGCAGCTGATCCGGCTGATCTGGGATGAATTACAGCGGATGGAAGAGGAGCTATGATCTCATCCTGCGGGGGACGATATGGCAACAGCAACACCCGAAATCCTCTCTCTTTGGAATACGCCAGGGATCGGACCGCAACGGCTGCACAGCCTTATGGAGCGGTTTGGCAGCGGGCGCGCCATTTACGGCGCCTCCGTTCGACAGCTCTGCGAAGTGGAGGGTGTGGATCAGGCTACCGCGGCCAAGATCAAGTCGCACGCCGACCTCACCTGGGCTGAACACCAGCTAAAACAGGCGCAACGCACGGGGGTGATGGTGCTGACCTTCTGGGATGAGCGCTATCCCGAAATGCTGCGCTCCCTTTACGACTCCCCGATGGTCCTCTTCGTTCAGGGGGAGGTGGAGGTGCTGGCGGCCAAGTCGATAGCGGTGGTCGGCACCCGGGCGCCGAGCGAATATGGGCAAATACTTGCACAAAAGTTGACGCGGGATCTGGTGCAGCGCGGGCTGGTGATCGTCAGCGGATTGGCGCGCGGTATCGACACCCTGGCCCATCATGAAGCGATCGCATCGGGCGGTAAAACCATCGCCGTCCTGGGTTCGGGAGTGGATCAGATCTACCCCTCCGAGAACCGCCGTCTTGCGGCGGCAGTCGGAGCGAACGGCGCGCTGGTATCAGAATACCCGCTCGGCACGCAGCCGGATGCCCCGCATTTTCCTCGACGCAACCGTATCATTGCTGGCCTTGCGGTGGCGACACTGGTCGTCGAGGCCGGGGAAAACAGCGGCGCCTTGATTACCGCCGATAACGCCCTCGAGTACAACCGCGAAGTGCTGGCCGTGCCGGGCAATGTCACCAATCCCAAAAGCTGGGGATGCAACCATCTCATTCAACAGGGCGCCAAGCTGGTGCAGGAGGTGGAGGACATCCTGGTTGAGATCGGCATGGCGGATATGCCGCCGCAAGAACGGCAGCTGAATTTGCCAGGGGTGGGGCTCACTGCGGAGGCGGAAGCGCTCCTCAAGGTACTGACGGCGGAACCGCAACATATCGATGCGATCGCCCATCAGCTCGGCAAGCCGGTTTTCGTCGTTTTGGCGCAGCTGCTTGAGCTTGAACTGCAGAACATGGTGACGCAGCTGCCTGGGAAAATATTTGTGCGCGTTTGAAATCCGGCGGCGCTCCGGCACAAATATTATTTGACTATCTCTATATTTTTTCGTAAATTTTCAACTGCCGGGAGGGATAGACCTAACAGGCAAGGCAGCGGTCTTGAAAACCGCCGGGCGCAAGCCCTTGGGGGTTCGAATCCCCCTCCCTCCGCTTGCGTTGGTCCGGTCCCGGCGGACACATATTTCCGGAGAGGTGCCGGAGTGGCTGAACGGGGCGGCCTGCTAAGCCGTTGTAGGGGGTAACCCCTACCCAGGGTTCGAATCCCTGCCTCTCCGCAGTTAAAATGGCGAATCCCGCCATTTTTTTATAGTAGTGTACCCTAAATCGAAGAGGCAACGCGGTGTCTCAGGTTCGAGTTCGATTCGCTCCCAGTCCCACCGGCTTTGTGCACATCGGCGGCTTGCGTACCGCACTCTATAACTATCTCTTCGCGCGTCAGCAGGGTGGCGCCTTTATTCTGCGCATTGAGGATACCGACCGCGAACGGTTTGTCGAGGGGGCGACGGAGAATCTGATCAGCGTGCTCGAATGGGCCGGCCTGATCCCCGATGAGGGCCCGAAATGTGGTGGGGCTTTTGGTCCTTATTTCCAGTCCGAGCGGACGGAAATCTACCGCCACTATGCCTTTGAGCTCCTCGAAAAGGGGCAAGCCTACTATGCGTTCGATTCGGCCGCGGACATTGAGGCCATGCGCCAGCGTGCCAAAGTGCAGGGCAATCCCTTCGCCCGATATAATGCGCTCACGCGTTTGCAGATGCGGAACAGCCTGAGCCTGTCCGCGGCTGAGGTGGCGGAAGCCCTTCGCGCCGGCACCCCCTATACCATCCGCCTGCTGGTCCCTGCAGAGCGCAAGTTCGCGGTGGATGACGCGATCCGCGGCCATGTGGTTTTCGATAGCAAGGAGGTCGACGACCAGGTGCTGCTCAAATCCGACGGCTATCCGACCTATCATCTCGCCAACGTGGTCGATGATCACTTGATGGCGATCACCCACGTGATTCGCGGGGAGGAGTGGCTTAGCTCGGTGCCCAAGCATTTGCTCCTCTATGAGTATTTCGGCTGGCAGCCCCCGAGAATGGCCCACCTGCCGCTCATCTCCAATCCGGACGGCAGCAAGATGAGCAAGCGGGATATCCAATCGCTCGATGCCCTGCCTGCAGGCAAGGTCGATCCTGATGTGGCCTCCTACATCCAAAAAGGGTATGAGAAAGCGGCGCTGCTTAATTATATCGCCCTGTTGGGATGGAATCCCGGCGAAGGGGACGAGCGCCAGGTCTTCAGTCTCGACGAGCTGGTGCACGAGTTCTCGCTCGAGCGGATCAACAAGGCCGCGGCGATCTTTGATTTGAAAAAGCTCAACTGGATCAACAAGGAGCATATCATGCGGCGCACGCCGGCCGCGATCGCGGCGGAAGTTGCTGCGCTCGAGGCGGCAGAGGAGTACCGTCCCGTCGATCCGGCCTACCTGTTGCAGGTCGTCGGACTGATGCGCGACCGCCTCCATTTTATTGGGGATTTCTGGAAGCTCTCGGGTTATTTCTTCCGTGATCCAGAGACCTATGAACCCGAAGCCCTGAAAAAGCGCTGGAACAGCGACACGGCCGCGCTGCTCACCGAATTCGGCAGCACCTTTGCAGAGGCCTCCATCATGGATGCAGCGGCCTATGAGCAGGCGCTGCGCATGGTGGCGGAGCGTCACGGACTGAGCGGCAGCGCTTTGATCCATCCGGTCCGGCTGGCCGTCACCGGCGTCAGCGTAGGGCCGGGGCTCTTCGAACTGCTAGCAATCCTGGGGCCGAGTACCGTACTGCGCCGGCTTAACCGGGCTGTGGCCGTCATCCCCGGATTGCTGGAAACGGTTTCATCTCTAACCAAAACGGAACGAGCGAAATGTCCATGAACAAAGAAAGGGGTGAGACGCCGGTCGCGACCGCGCCGCCCAATTTTATCCGTGCCATCATACGGGAAGATCTCAAGACCGGAAAATATCAGGGGCGGGTGCACACTCGTTTCCCGCCCGAGCCCAATGGCTATCTCCACATTGGCCACGCCAAGTCGATCTGCCTTAATTTCGGCTTGGCCCGGGAATTCGGCGGCAAGACCAACCTGCGGTATGACGATACCAATCCCGCTAAAGAGGATGTCGAATACGTCGAGTCGATCGAAGAGGACGTCCGCTGGTTGGGTTTTGACTGGGAGGGACGGAAATACTATGCCTCCGATTATTTCGAGCCGCTCTATGACTATGCCGTGCAATTGATCAAGCTCGGCAAAGCGTATGTCTGCGATCTGAGTCCAGACGAGATTCGGGCCTATCGCGGCACCTTGACCGAACCGGGAAAGAACAGCCCCTTTCGCGACCGCAGCGTCGCAGAAAATCTCGATCTCTTCCAGCGCATGCGCAATGGTGAGTTCGCAGAAGGCAGCCGCGTCTTGCGCGCCAAAATCGACATGGCCTCACCCAATCTCAACATGCGCGATCCGGCGATCTATAGGATTAAAAATATTGAGCACCACCGCACTGGCAAGACCTGGTGCATCTACCCGATGTACGATTATGCACACTGCATCTCCGATTCGATCGAAGGGATCACCCACTCCATTTGCACCCTCGAGTTCGAGGACCACCGTCCACTTTATGACTGGTTCCTCGACCAACTCGGTATCTACCATCCACAGCAGATCGAATTTGCGCGTTTGAATCTCTCCTATACGGTGCTCAGCAAGCGCAAATTGCTGCAACTGGTGAGCGAAAAACATGTCAGCGGCTGGGATGATCCGCGCATGCCGACGATCGCCGGTATGCGCCGCCGGGGCTACACCCCGGAAGCCCTGCGCAATTTTGCCGAAATCATCGGAGTGGCCAAACGCGACAGCGTCGTCGATATCCAGCTCCTGGAACATTGCATTCGCGAGGATCTGAATCTCCGCGCTCCCCGCCGCATGGCGGTGCTGAATCCCGTCAAGGTCATCATCGACAATTATCCCGATGGGATGGTCGAAGAGCTGGAGGCCATCAATAATCCAGAGGATGCCTCCATGGGCACCCGCAAGGTCCCTTTCAGCCGCGAGATCTATATTGAGCGGGATGACTTCCGTGAGGATCCCCCGAAGCAGTTTCACCGGCTCTCACCCGGCGTTGAGGTCCGGCTTCGTTATGCCTATTTTATCACCTGCACCGGAGTGGAAAAAGATGCCCAGGGAATGGTCACCCTGCTGCATTGCAGTTATGATCCGGCTTCGCGGGGAGGCGGCACGCCGGATGGGCGCAAGGTGAAGGGGACCCTTCACTGGGTTTCCGCGGCGCACGCCTTGGATGCGACGGTGCGGTTGTACGACCACCTCTTCACCAAACCGGATCCGCAGGAGGTGGCCGAAGACGAGAGTTTTCTCGATTATCTTAACCCCCAGTCCCTCCAGGTGATTGAGCACTGCAAGCTGGAACCAGTGCTTGCGGGTGCACAGCCGGGCGAGAGGGTGCAATTCGAACGCAGCGGATATTTTATCGCCGACACCATGGACTCCAAACCCGGAGCGCCGGTTTTCAACCGGACTGTTTCGTTGCGGGATAGTTGGGCCAAAATCGAGAAAAAAATGGGCGGCTGAGTGCCCGGCGCCAGACACCGCCTCGCATCGCAGCGCCAAGCTGTATCCGTATCGTAAAAAATATATTTGAAATCTGGCAAAATATGCGTATATTAATCAATTAAAGTTGGGACAACCTACTGGGGAATCGTCCAATGGCAGGACACATGACTCTGGATCATGGTATCGGGGTTCGAATCCCTGTTCCCCAGCCCGAGGCGGAGGGTTAGACAATAACCCTCCGTTTTTTATTGCACCCTGATCATCCCACCGCTCCTTCCGCGACAACCCCCTCATTCTGGCATATTTATTGTACATTTCCAGGGTCAGCAGACGCTGACAGGGACGTAATCTTGCCAATTCCAATAAAATCAAATAACGAAATGGACGCAAAGCGCGACCATAAGGGCCTCCTGTTACACAAATGTCGTTTTCATGTTCCAATTTGTAACAAGAATCGGGAGTTATGAACTCGGGAAAGTGGTTACATGGGCTGGTAGCGCTCACCGCGGCCATACTGATCCTGGCGCAGCAGTCGCCTGTGCCGAAAGGGATGTCCCGCCAAGCGGAGATGGTCCCGCTTTCCCGGATCGACGTGGGGCCGCTCGCCCCAATCTCCATCAGTGAGTTCCTGCCCCCGCCGACGGTCCGGCGCGCCGCACTGCAACCCCGCACGCCGGTTTCATCATCGACCGCCAGCCCAATTTTACCGACGTCGCCGCCCATGAAGGCGGCAAAAGCAACGGCGGTTGTCTCTTCGAGTGCTGCTGGGCAAAAGAGTGAAGCGGGTCCCGAAGCCACGCCAGCGATTGCCGCGGATGCTCCTGCCGACGCGGAAAAAGCGATCGCGGATGCCCGGCCCTCTTCTCTCTCCGCCAACGAACGCCCCCGCGCCGTACGCGATGATAATCGTCTGAACGAGCGCATCCATCGCGATGTTGTCCTGCTCATCAAGAACTATATCGCCGGGCATGCCTCTAGAGAAGTGTCGGCGGTTGAGCCGATGCACCTCGCCAGCGCCGACCGGCTAGCCCTTCCTGAACCGAGCCTGGTAGCAGAGCAGAGTACCGGGGATCGCTGGAGGGCGGTCTTGGCGGCGGGTCCGGTCCGCGTTTTCGGCGCCGTACCGGGGATGAAAACCGCGGGATACAGCCTGGATGGCTTTCTGGATTTCAGGATTACCTCTGGCATAGCGCTCGGCGGCAGCATCGGATTGGACCGGATGCACAGCCGGGACGGTCGAGCGGATTTTTCGTTACTACAGGCCAGCGTGCAGGCGCGGCTTTTCTTCCATCCCCGGGCCAGGCTCACGCCCTTCGCTCAAGCGGGCATAGGCTATGGGCAATATCTGACAGGGAGGGCCGCGACGACTGGTGATGCTGCGGCGCTCGGTAAAAAAAGCGCTCCCGTTGCACATCTCGGCGCCGGAATTGAGTGCCCCCTCACCCGCCGCGCCGGCGCACAGCTCCTGGTGGACTATGAACGGCTGCAAAAGCGGGCTGCCGGGCTCAAACCGGAGAGTTCAGGGAAGGCTTCCTGGTCTTTCATGGCTGGAATCACCCTTTCCCTGAGCGGGCCGCGAACCATCACCCGGCCCACTGCAAACGGCCTGGCGGTCAATGCCGCGTCTCAAAAATAGCGGGAACATTCTGCGATTTTTTACGTTATTCTTCTAGGCGGCCTGCCCCTATCCCTCCATCGAATGCCGACCCCCCTAAGGCATTCCCCAATAAGGGCGGCCGCCTTTTTTTTATTTGAAAAATGCGGGATCTACCTATAGAGTAATCGAGTAAAAAATGCCGCGACTTCGCGATGGCCGGCGAGGATGCGCCCGTAGCTCAACTGGATAGAGCTTCTGACTTCGGATCAGATGGCTGGGGGTTCGAGTCCCTTCGGGCGCGCAAAAAAAAGAGCTCAACAGTGCTGAGCTCTTTTTTTTAGGGGGGGGAGGCTTCGCTCATACCCGGCGGTTGGCGATGAGCAGGGTTCCGGGATCGAGGCGTAGCTGCAGCCGGTCGCTCCCTTTTTCCTCATGATCCTTCAGCAGCTTGAGTTCAATATAGTCGCGGTGTGCAACCAGCAGGATGATCACCGAGAGGAGATTTTGAAAGGCGCTGATCGGCGCCGGAATGGCTTTTGGGTCCGTGATCTGAACGTCGGGGGGAAGGGTGGCCGAAAACCAGATTTCCGCCTCATGGTCGGAGGCCAATTGCTTCCAGAAGAGCAGATCGCTTTCGCTGGCCTTTTCGAAAGAAAAACCATCGACGATGATGATTTGCGGCTGGAAGGAGGAATCCCTGATCAGCCGGGCGACGCTGCTTTTGACCGCATCAAGGTTCAGCCCGCTGCGTTTGAAGTGGAGGATCAGGCGGTTGCGGATGATTTCTTCATAGATATCCATTGCATCGGCCAGCTTGTAGGCGCGGGCGATTTCATGATAGACCTGGGTGTACCAATGTTCGATATGCTGGGGATCGTCGGAAAAGGAGATATGGAGGGCTTTGTGGCCGCGCAACAGATTATCCGTTGCGAAGTGAACCAGGCAGGCGGTTTTGCCGACCCCCTTGCGGGCCACGAAGACGCCCAGATTGCCCTTACCCAGCCCGCCGCGGATCGATTTTTCCAGGATCCGGATCGGACTGCGCTTGATGATTTCTGCTTTGAGCATGACAGACCTCTGAAGTAAGGTGCGCTGCTTCAAATGGCCAAGCCATTGTAATATACGACAGACTAGACCAAAGATGCAACATCGTAATATCGGATTTGCGGACAAAAGTCAGTGCGACGAGCAACGCACAGTTACTTTTGTTTCTGTTTTTCCTGATAGGCCTTTTTCAACTCTTCGGCAATCGATTCGGGCACCTTGGCGTAGCGCTTGAATTCCATCGTGAACTCCGCCTTGCCCTGCGTGGCCGAGCGCAGCACCGTGGAGTAGCCGAACATCTCGCCCAGGGGTACTTCCGCTTCAACGGCGGTGAAGGTTTTATCCTCGGTGGCGCTGAGGATCATGCCGCGGCGCTGGTTAATGGTGCCGAGAACCGCTCCCTGAAACTCCGGTGGAGTCTCTACGGCTACGCGCATGATCGGTTCGAGAATGACCGGCTTGCAACGGCTGTAGGTTTCGCGGAAAGCGCTCGACGCCGCGGTCTGGAAGGCCATATCGGAGGAATCGACAGGGTGAAAGTTGCCGTCATTGAGGGTGACCCGGACCCCGACAATGGGAAAGCCCACCAGGGGGCCCTTCTCCAGGGCGGACTCGAAGCCCTTTTTGCAGGAGGGGATATACTCGGTCGGGATGACTCCGCCCTTGATGTCATCGATGAACTCAAAATTACCATCGTGGTAGGGCTCAATGATCCCGCAAACCCGTGCATACTGGCCGGCACCGCCGGTCTGCTTTTTATGGATGTAATCGAAGTCGGCTTTCTGCGAGATGCTCTCGCGATAGGCCACTTGCGGCGCGCCGGTCTCGAGGGAGACCGCATACTCGCGGCGCATCCGCTCCACATAGACATCGAGATGTAGCTCGCCCATGCCGCGGATAATGGTGTCTCCGGTCTCCGGATCGACAAAGGTCTTGAAGGTCGGATCCTCCTTGCTGAAGCGGTTCAGGGCCTTGGCCATGTTTTCACCGGACTTGTTGTCCAGGGGCTTGATCGACAGCGAGATTACTGGATTGGGCACATACATCGAGGTCATCGAATAGTTGATATCGGTGGAGCAAAAGGTGTCGCCAGAGGCGCAATCGATGCCGAAGAGGGCGACAATATCGCCGGCTTGCGCCTCGGTGATATCCTCCATCTCGTCGGCATGCATGCGGATGAGACGGCCGATGCGAACCTTTTTCTGTGAGCGGGTGTTGCGCAGTTCATCCCCTTTATGGATGCTCCCCTGGTAAATGCGAACGTAGGTGAGCTGCCCGAAGCGTGTATCATCGAGCTTGAAGGCCAGGAGCACTGCGGGCAGCTTGCTGTCAGGCTGGAGGACGATCTCGGTCTCCCCGGCATCGAGATCGAGGGCGCGGTTTTCGACCTCGGTCGGGGCGGGTAGAAAATTGACGATGCCGTCGAGCAGCAGTTGAATGCCCTTGTTCTTGAAAGCCGAACCGATGAAGACGGGGGTAAGTTCGAGGGCGAGGGTGCCCTGGCGGACCGCCTGATAGATCAATTCCTCGGTGACTTGGTCCGCGAGGTAGGCCTCCGCTAGTTCGTCGCTATATAGCGAGACGCGGTCGATGAGGAGATCGCGTTTTTCCAGGGCCTTGTCGCGCAGGGCCGCGGGGATCTCCTCTTCACGGAGGATCTCGCCATTGTTGCCATCAAAGTAAATCGCCTTGAAGCGGATCAGATCAATGATGCCCTCAAAATTGGCCTCGAGGCCGATCGGGTACTGGAGCATGACGGCATTGTGGCCGAGTTTGTCGCGGAGTTGTTCGGTCACCCGTTCCGGGTCAGCGCCCATGCGGTCGCATTTGTTGATGAAAGCCAGACGCGGGACCTTGTAACGGGTCATCTGCCGATCGACGGTCAGGGTCTGGGATTGGACGCCGCCGACGGCGCATAGGACCAGCACGGCGCCGTCGAGGACGCGCAGGGAGCGTTCCACCTCGATGGTGAAATCGACATGTCCGGGGGTGTCGATAATGTTGATCGCATGCTTGCCCCAGGTTACGTTGGTCGAGGCGGAGGAGATGGTGATGCCGCGCTCGCGTTCCAGCTCCATCGAATCCATAGTGGCGCCGACGCCATCCTTGCCGCGGACCTCGTGGATGGCATGGATTTTTTGGGTGTAATAGAGGATTCGTTCGGTCAGGGTCGTCTTGCCGGAGTCGATGTGGGCGCTGATGCCGATGTTGCGCATTTTTTGCAGATCAATAGCCATAGTGAACTCGGAGTTAATGAGGCAATTCGTGAAAAATAAAGATATAAAGTTACGAATTCTTTGCCAATTTCCCAATAAAAAAATAGCCATTTGCCTAAAAATGCTGCAGGGTGTCTGATGGGAAATCCTGCCCCACCGGTATGTCGGCAACGGCGGGGCAGGCGGCAGTCTCAGCGCTCGGGGAAGGGGGGCACCGGCGGTACGGTATTTTTCCAGGTTTTCAGTTCTTCCTGGATCAATTCGATGGCTTTGTCAAGCTGCTGGTCGATGCCCTCGTATTCAAGGGCGGGATCATTATCCACCTCGACATCCGGTTCCACCCCGGTTCCCTCGATGATCCAGCTGCTGCCATCCAGACCGAAGCGGGAAAATTCGGGTTTGTTCAGTGAACCGCCATCGAGGAAGGGCAGCGAGCCGCGAATACCGACCACGCCACCCCAGGTGCGTTTGCCCACCAGCTTGCCGATCTTGAGCTGTTTGAACTGGTAGGGGAAAAGGTCGCCATCGGAAGCCGAGAACTCGTCAATCAGGCAGATCTTGGGTCCCCACTGCATGCCACCCGGAGCAGGCGTCGCTATGGTGTTGCGGGCAAAGGTGAACATGGTGATTTCGCGGCGCAGCCGCTCGATGATCATGGGAGAGACATTGCCGCCACCATTGCCGCGATCGTCGATGATCAGGGCTTTTTTCTGCAGCTGAGGGTAATAGTATTTGACAAATTCGTTAAGCCCATGGGTGCCCATATCGGGTATATGGATATAACCCACTGTGCCGCCCGTGGCCTTGTCGACTTTGGCGATGTTGTTCTGCACCCAGTCGTAATAGTAGAGCTCGGCCTCGCTGTCGATGGGGACGACGGTTACCTCGCGGCTGCCGGTAGCAGTGGGAGTTTTGTTGAGTCTCAGCACCACTTGTTTGCCGGCTTTGTTGACCAGAGCCGCATAGAGGTTGGGCATCGCGGCGGTCGGCTGGCCGTCGATGGCTAGGATATAATCGCCGGGGGCCGCATTGACCCCGATTTCGGCGAGTGGGGAGCGATCCTTGGTCTGCCAGTTTTCGCCTTTGAGGATCCGGTCGATTCGGAAATACCCGCTGGCGACCTCCTTGCTGATCTGAGCCCCGAGCAGTCCCAGCTTGATCCGTTTCGTCTTGGGCAGATCGCCGCCGCCGACATAGGTGTGGCCGGCGTTGAGCTCGCCGATCATCTCGCCGATCAGATAGGTCAGGTCGGCGCGGTGTTCGACATAGTCAACCAACGCGCCGTATTTTTCTTTAACACCGTCCCAATCCACTCCGTGCATATTGGGTGCGTAGAAAAAATCGCGCATCTGGCGCCAACTCTCGGTAAAGATCTGCCGCCACTCCGCCTTTCGGTCCAGGGCCACCTCCATGCCGGTGAGGTCGAGCTTGTCTTTGATTTCGATCTTCGCCGTCGGCAGGTCGATCAGGGCATAGGCGGAACCCTGTTTGACGAGCATCTTTTTCTGATTAGCCGAGATTTCATACCCGTCGATTTGACCCAGTTCAGTCTCTTTCTGTTCCTTCAGATCATACATCAAGAGCAAGGGCTTTTCGTCCTTGCTGCTACGGCGGATGTAATAGAGTTTTTGTTCGACAGCGGAGAGATGGCCGTACTGCGCCGGTGTGACGGGCAGGCCGACGATCCGTTGCGCCAAACCGTCGAGATCGATCTTGAGCGGTGTGACGACGACGGCCGATTCCTTTTTGCCGCTCTCCGGGGCCTTGGTTGCGGCCCCCGACGGCTTCTTGACCTGAACTTCATCACTTTTGGGCTTGAACGGGGAGGGGGTCTCCTTGTTCAGGGTTAAAAGGTAGATGCGGGAGAGGTCGCGATAGATATGATTCCACTCGGTCTGGCTGTAGAGCGGATTGAAGTCGCGGTTTGAAACGAAATAGAGAAATAGCCCGTCGCTACTGAAAGCCGGACTGGAGCAGTCGAACCAGCCATCGGTGACAGCGGTGGTGCTCCTGGTATCCAGGGAGTAGAGGTAGAGCCGCGACATCATTTGCTCTTCGTCCTTCACATAGGCGATCCACTTGCTGCTGGGCGACCAGACATAGTCGGTGAACTCGAAGGTGCGGGCCGTATCGATCGGAGTGACCGTCAGCGATTCGATATCGACGTATTGCAGGCGCAGTCTTTTGTCCGCCCAGAGCAGTTTGCGGCTGTCGGGCGACCAGCTCAGCCGATATTTATAGACGTCGCCGTTGCGGGTGATCTGCCGGGGTTCCCCCTTCCCGTCCTGGGGGAAGAGCCAGATTTCGTCCTCCCCAGTGCGGTCGGAGATCGCGGCGATCCATTGGCCGTCGGGCGACCAGATGCTGTTGCGTTCGTGAATACCGGGAGTCCGGGAGAGGTTGCGGATTTCGCCGTACTTGGCGGGAACGGTGAAGAGATCGCCGCGGGCGCCAAAAAGGGCGCGTTGGCCATCGGGTGCGATCTCGTAGTTGGCAATTGCGGTGCTGACATCGGCGATCCCGGAGCGGCTAGCGGCCAGATCCTCGGCGATGGTCACCGGGATCTCGTGCAGGCTCTCATTGGCGAGATCGAAACGGAAGAGGGCGCCGCCCTTTTCGAAAACGATCGCTTGGTCGCCGAGAGAGGGGAATTTGATGTCATAATCGGTGAAGCGGGTGAGCTGGCGCAGTCCGCTGCCGTCCGGCCTACAAACATAGAGGTTCATCCGTTTGTTCTCATCGCGGTCGGAGAGAAAAAAGATCCGGTCGCGCCACCACATGGGAAAGAGGTCCGAAGCGGGATTTTGGGTGAGGTTGCGGGTCCTTTTGCTAGTGCGGTTATAGATCCAGATATCGTCGGTCATGCCGCCGCGGTAGCGCTTCCAGGTGCGGAATTCACGGAAGATGCGGTTGTAGGCAAACTGACTGCCGTCCGGGGAAAAGGAACCAAAGCCTCCACGCGGCAAAGGGAGTTGTTCGGGCATGCCGCCCTCTCGGGGAACGAGGAAGAGCTTTCCCTTGAAGTCGTTGAATTCATACATGCGTGAGCGGAACAGGATCTGCCGGCCGTCCGCGCTCCAGCCCATTACGATGGAGTTGGGGCCCATGCGGTCGGAAACATCGTCGCGATCGAGGGTCGCGGTATAGGTGAGGCGCTGCGGCACCCCGCCCTCGGCGGGCATCAGGTAGACCTCGGTGTTGCCATCGTATTGTCCGGTGAAGGCGATCTGCCGGCCATCGGGGGAAAAGCGAGCGAACATTTCGTAGCCCATGTCGCTGGTCAAGGGGCGGGCGATACCCCCCTGAGCCGATACGGTGTAGAGGTTGCCGGCATAGCTGAAGACGACTTGTTCTCCATGGATGGCGGGAAAACGGAGCAGCAGGGTGGAGGCCATGCCCGTCGCGGCTTTGAGCAGTAGAACGAGGAGCAGGAACGGCAGGGTGTGTCGTTTCATAAGGATCCTTTCAGTTTCGGAATGAAGCTTAAGCGGCGGGGATCGGGAGCGGTGTTGAGGATTAGGCAAATAAAAACCCTGCAGCAGGTTGTGGCGGCAGGGTTATCGTACTCCCGGCTATTCTATTCGTTTGCGGCTGCGATGCGACAGCAGGCCGAAGACGGCATCGAAACCACGTTTGATGCCCTGGCCCACCTGAGATATCTTGACGGCGGGCAGGGCCAGTTTTTGCAGCAGATGTTGCTCGAAATCCTTGACGTTGCGCGAGAGTTGACGGACATTGTCCACACTCTCCTCGATCATGAGGGTCTGGCGCTGCACGGATTCAAGGACGCGCGCTGTCTTTTGGGTGATGATTGTTAGATCGTGACTGATGGGCGCGATATGCGGCCGGATAGTCTCGGTCAACCGCTGGATGGATTTGATCAGGCGGATGACGTAGAACAAGGTCACGATCAGGGCCACCCAGGTCAGCACCATAACAGCGGCGATGACGACCACACTGTATTCCAGCATCACAGGGGCTCTCCTTACGCGTTAGGGCTTACTTTTTTTCGAACTCCTTGCGCGCGGCCTGGACGCCTGCCGTCACGGCCTTTTCAGCCTTTACTTTTTTTTTTGCGACTTCTTCCTTGGTGTCGTAAAAGTATTCCTTGGCGCTTTCGCTCAGCTCATCCACTTTATGGCCGGCACTGGTGAGGAGTTCCTCGGCTTTGCTCCGGGCGCTAGCGAGTTGCTCGGTGGCTTCTTCACGGAGAGCCTGAGCCTTGTCGACCGCTTCGGTGATGATCGCAGAGGCGCGGGCGCGGGCATCGTTATACAGGCGTTTGGAGCCCTCAACCGCTTCCTCGCTCTTGCGGCGGATATCTCCACGCAGCTCTTTGCCCGACTTGGGGGCGAACAGCAGCGCGGCGATCGCACCCAGAGTGCCGCCGATCAGCAATCCCTTGAAGAAACTGTCGCGATCGAATCCATTCTCAGACATGGTCATTTCCTCCTGATAAGATGATGATAATCGTTTGATGGGATCTCTTTATATAACAATATGGCTGGTTAATTGTTCCCCCGGGCGTGATAAAATCGGGGAATTGCATCCTCCCCCTTTTATACAATTAGTGAAATAATATCAAAAAGTCAAGGCCCTTTTTGCCGGTATGGCCACCCAGCCGGCGGCAGCGCGTATAATTTCCATTACGATGACGAGACTCGAAGGTTACGGCAAAATCCTTGCTTTTCTCCCTTTTGGCTGATATATTACAGGCTGTTGGCCCTTTTACCTGGCAGGAATCTCTTTTCAGGAAAGACGTCGTGGACGAGCAGCATTTTTTTACCCTCATCGCCGAGGAATTGAGCCTGCGCTGGAGCCAGGTCAAGAACACGGTGGATCTGCTGGATGCGGAAAATACCGTCCCCTTTATAGCACGCTACCGTAAGGAGGTCACCGGCAGCCTCGACGAGGAGCAAATCCGCGCTATACAGGAGCGCATCCGCTATCTCCGCAACCTCGAGGAGCGCCGGCAAGCCATTCTCAAGAGCATTGAGGAACAGGGCAAACTGACGCCCGAGCTGGAAGAACGCATCCATGCCGCGGCCAGGCTGCAGGAGTTGGAAGACCTCTATCTGCCCTACAAACCGAAACGACGCACTCGGGCGACGATGGCACGGGAGAAGGGGCTGGAACCGCTGGCGCAGCTCATCCTTGCCCAGGAGATCCTTAGTGGCGATCCACTGGTCTATGCCCAGGCTTATGTCGATGCCGAAAAAGGGGTGGAGAGCCCGGAGGAGGCCCTGGCGGGTGCGCGCGATATCTGCGCGGAGACGGTCGCCGAGGAGGCCCGGATTCGCCAGACCATCCGCGAGTTGACCCTGGCCCGGGGATTTCTCACCTCCGCGGCCCGCGACCCGGAGAACTGCCAGGAGTATGAGATCTACAAGCAGTTCTCCGAGCCGGTTCGAACCATCCCGCCACACCGCATCCTCGCCATCAACCGCGGCGAGCGCGAAAACTTTCTTCGGGTGGAGGTTGAGGCCCCGGAAGCGGAGTTGGTGCTTGCAATCGAAGCGGCCTGCATTACCCAGCCTCGCAGCATCTTCACCGGCGAGCTGCGCCAGGCCATCGCCGACGCCTACCACCGTCTCCTCGCTCCGGCGATCGAACGCGAAATCCGCGCCCAGCTCTCCGATAAGGCCGACGATCATGCCATCAACATCTTCGCACAGAACCTGCGCGCTTTGCTGATGCAGCCGCCGCTGCGTGGTCGCATCATCCTCGGTATTGACCCTGGCTTCCGCACCGGCTGCAAAATTGCCGCCATCGATCAGACCGGCAAATATCTCGAAGGCACTACCATCTATCCGCACGAGCCGCAGCGGCGCTGGGAGGAGGCCAAGGAGACAATCTTTGAATTTATCGAGGATTACAGGATCGATATCATCGCCATCGGCAATGGCACGGCCAGCCGCGAGACCGAAAAGTTGGCCGCCGAGGTGATCGCGGCGTGCAGCCGACCGGTCCAGTATGTCATCGTCAACGAGGCCGGCGCCTCGGTCTACTCCGCCTCCCCGGTGGCCAAAAAGGAGTTTCCGGAACTCGAGGCCTCCCTCCGCGGCAACATTTCGATCGCCCGCCGCTTGCTCGATCCCCTCTCCGAACTAGTCAAGATTGATCCCAAATCGATCGGCGTTGGACTATACCAGCACGACGTCGACCAGATACGCCTGGCTGAATCCCTGGACCAGGTGGTTGAATCCTGCGTCAATAATGTGGGCGTCGACCTCAACACCGCCTCGGCTTCGCTACTGCAATACGTCTCCGGGATCAACAGTCGGGTTGCGGAGAACATCGTCAAATACCGCGAAGAGAAGGGCCGGTTCGACAGCCGCGACGAACTCAAGGCAGTCAAAGGCGTGGGCGAGAATGCATTTATCCAGGCGGCCGGTTTTCTGCGTCTGCCCGAAAGTGAGCACTTTTTCGACCGCACCGCGGTCCATCCCGAGTCTTATGGCGCCGCCGAAAAGCTCCTACAGGAGCTGGGCCTCACCATCGCTCAGGTCCAGGAGAACGGCAAACTGGTGAGCCGGCAGCTCAAGAAGAGCCGCCGGCCGCTGGCGGAGCTCGCGCAACGCTGCGGCTGCGGTCAGGAGACGCTGCTGGACATCATCGCCAGCTTGGAAAAGCCAAACCGCGATCCGCGTGATGAGATGCCCAAGCCGATTCTGCGCAGCGATGTACTCAGCATGGAGGATCTGAGCGAAGGGATGGTGCTCAAGGGCACGGTGCGCAATGTGGTCGATTTCGGGGCCTTCGTCGATATCGGGGTCAAGGAGGATGGCCTGGTTCATCTCAGCCGCATGGCAAAAAAGTTCATCAAGCATCCTTTGGATGTCGTCAAAGTGGGCGATGTCATCGAAGTTAAGGTCATCTCCATCGACCGCGAACGGCACCGCATCGGATTGAGTATGGTGCTGGATTGAGCGGGGACGCGATGCCGGGCGACGAGGTCCAGCCGTTGCGGGTATGCATTTTTACCAGCGTGCACCGGCCCTATGACGTCCGGATCTTCCACCGGGAGGCGCAGACGCTAGCCGAGGCGGGCTACGAGGTCACCCTCCTGGTGCATGCCCCCTTCACCACCGCGGAACGGGACGGTGTGCGCCTCATCGGAATGACCCCACCGGCGAACCGCCGCCAGCGTCTCTCCTCTCTCTGGCGTTTTTTTTGGGCCGCGTTGCGCCAAAAGGCCCAAGTCTATCATTTTCATGATCTTGAGCTGCTGCCCGCGGGGTGGCTTCTGAAACGGTGGACGCGCGCGGCGGTTATCTATGACTGTCATGAGAACTATCCCGAAGCGGTCCGCGAGCGGGCCTGGCTGCCAGGCGGGCTAAAGCCGCTGCTCTCCCGGCTGGTCGCCTGGTGTGAACCCGCCCTGGCGCGCCATCTGGATGCGGTCATCTGCGTGGTCCCCGACCAGGAAGAGCGGCTGCGGCGGCGCGGCTGCCGCACGGTTATGGTGCGGAACTTTCCCCGGCTGGAGATCTTTTCCGTGCCGCAGCGAGGCGCTCGATCCGCAGAGCTGCTCTACCTTGGCGGGCTGAGCTACGCCCGCGGCGCGCGCGTGCTGGTCGAGATCATGACCCTGCTGCATCCCGCTTATCCGCAATTGCGTCTCACCTGCCTCGGACCCTTCAATGAACCTCATGTAGGTGAGGAGGTGCAGGCGCTGATCCGCGCGAGGGATCTCGAGGGGGTCATCACCCATATTCCACTGGTGCCCCACGAAGAGGTGGCCGCTTACCTCTACCGCGCCCGCATCGGGCTGGTCCCCTGGCAGCCGCATCCCCAGCTCATCAAGCTCTGTTATCCCAACAAGGTCTTCGAGTATATGGCCTGCGGCCTACCGATTGTCGCGAGCGATCTGCCCGGCCTGCGCGAGCTGATCCTGCCGGCGGGGTGCGGCCTTTTGGTTGCTCCGGCGGAGGTGGAGGCGCATGTTGCGGCCATCCGGCACCTGCTGGACCATCCAGACGAGGCCGAGGCGATGGGTATCGCCGGGGCGGCTTATGCCCGGGCGCATTACAGCTGGGAGAGCGAGCGCCAGCCGCTTTTGCAGCTTTATGCCGGACTGGAGCGGAACGTATGATTATGGCTGTGCAGCCTCCCGCCTATTTTGCCTCTGTCAAAGAGTGTGCCAAGTTGCTGACCGCTGAGGTCGTGGTGGAGGCGGAGAGCTTTCGTTTCAGCCGCAAGGAGTCCATCCATCGGGCGGCTATCCGCACCCGGACAGGAGTGCACTGGCTCTCAGTCCCAGTGCTCAGCCGGGGCAAACCGGGCGCCCGCATCGACGAGTTGGAGATCGATCCGCGCCAGCCGTGGGGGGATCTGCACCTACGCACCCTTGAATACACCTATCACAATGCCGCCTGGTACTACTTTTATTCCGATGCGGTGTCCGGGATCATACGCGGGGCCGGCAGCTCCCTGGCCACGTTGCTCCGGGCGACCGGCCGTTTTGCCGTGCGGAGCCTGCAAGCCACTGCCACCTGCTTTTCCAGCACGGAACTCCCCGCGGTGGCGGATCGCACCGGGAGGGTTCTGGCCTGGGCGGCGGCTTGTGGATGCAACTGTTACCTGGTATGGCCCTTTGAAGTGGCATTGCTCGACCGAGCGCGGTTGCGCGACGCGGGGATAACCCTACTGCAGCTCGAATTTGGGGCGGCGCCCTATCATCAGCAGATGCCGGATTTCCAGCCCGGCCTCTCCATTCTTGATCTTCTTTTCAACGAGGGGCCGGCAGCGGCGGACCATATCCGAAAAAGCGTGGAGTACCGGGTGGTGGACACTTGAAGCGGCTTGCGATGAGATCACAGGAGGTTTTATGACGGATACACAAAAAATGAGCCGTTTGTCCGGCCTGATTGCCGGCTGGCAGGAAAAAGTCATCACTCTGCAGCGCCATCTTGTGGCCATCCCGGCGCTGGCGCCGGAAAACGATGGCGATGGTGAGAGGCTCAAGGCGGATTACATGCGCAGCTACCTGGAGCAGCTCGGCCTCGATGAGCTCGAAGAACTCAATGCTCCAGATCCACGGGTCTCCTGCGGGCACCGCCCCAATCTGCTGGTACGGCTCCATGGCGAGGACCGCAGCCGGACGGTATGGGTGCTCGCTCACCTCGATGTCGTGCCTCCGGGCGATTTGGAGAGCTGGGCGCCGGAGGATCCCTACCGTTTAAGAGTGGACGGGGATGTACTCCAAGGCCGCGGCACCGAAGACAACCATCAGGGGTTGATCTCGGGCTTGCTCGCGGTCGCCGCCTTCAAGGAGGCGGGAATCCGGCCGCCGTGCAACCTCGGGCTGGCGGTGGTTTCTGACGAAGAGACCTCCAGCCGCTACGGGCTGGAATATCTCATGCAGCACCATCGCAACCAGTTTGGCATAAATGACCTGGTCCTCGTCCCAGACGCCGGCGATCCCGAGGGCAAGATCATCGAAATTGCGGAGAAGAGCATCCTCTGGCTCAAGGTGACGGTGACCGGAGCGCAATGTCACGCCTCCACGCCGAAAGAGGGCAACAACGCCGCGCGCGCCGCCGCCCACCTGGTGGTCCGGATGGATGCACTTGAAGCAACATTTAATGCACAGGATGTTCTGTTCGACCCGCCGAACAGCACCTTCGAGCCGACCAAGCATGAAGCCAATGTGCCCAATGTCAACACCATCCCAGGCAAGGAGGTCTTTTATTTCGATTGCCGGGTCCTGCCGCGCTATCCCCTGGCGATCGTGGAGGAGAAGATCCGAGCGTTGGCCGACGAGGTAGAGGCACAGTTCGGCGTCAGTGTGCGCCTGGAGCCGCAACAACGGTCGGAGGCGGCGCCGCCCACCCCGGAGAGTGCTGCGGTTGTCAACGGACTCAAACGGGCCATCCGGGCCGTCAAGAAGGTCGAGCCGCGTTGCGTCGGCATTGGGGGCGGCACTGTGGCGGCGATCTTCCGCCGTGCCGGCATTCCGGCCGCAGTCTGGTCTACTCTAGAGGATACCGCCCATCAGCCGGGAGAAACCTCCCGGATCTCCCACACGCTCAGCGACGCCACGGTGATGGCCTACCTCATGCTTCACGCCTAGAATGCCAAAAGGCCCGCTGAAATTCTTCAGCGGGCCTTTTCGTCAGCACCGGTCAACGGACTACTTCCCTGCGACGTTTGAGCCGGGAGTGGATGAACCAGCCCACCAGGACCGCGAGCAGGAGCACCACGACGATATCGACCTGATGGGAGTATTGCTGTACAACCCCCCAGTTTTCTCTCAGCTTGAGACCAAGATAGAGCAGAAAGGTGTTCCAGAGGGTGGCGCCGGCCAGCGTCGCGGCGAGGAAGGGAAAGAGACGCATTTTGCCCATGCCGGCCGGGATGGAGATGAAATGGCGGATCACCGGTATGAACCGGCTGAAAAAGAGTGTGATGGTGCCGCTGCGCCGGGCGAAGAATTTTTCAGTGAGCTCGAGATCATGACGGTCGAGCAGAAGGTACTTGCCGACCTTGAGCACGAGGGGTTTGCCGCCAAAATAGCCCATATAGTATGAGAGAATCGAGCCGAGCATCGAACCGGCAGTGGTCGCTGCTGCGGAGACGACAAAATTCCATTTGCCGTCGGCGACCAGAAATCCGACGAAGGGCATGACGGCTTCGCTCGGTACGGGGGCCACCATGCTCTCGAGCATCATTAGCAGGGCGGCACTCCAATAGCCCCCGGCATCAAGCAACCTGATAGCCAGTTCAGAGATATACTGGGTGATCATTATTTTTCTCCGATGGTGGGATAATTATATAGGTATACCATCAAACGGAACGATCTGCGCAATTATCGGATGGAGCCTCCGACGCGCCGGTCGAGCATCCGTTTCAATCCTGCGGAATTTCCCGGGGACCAGCCAAAGGCCTTGCGCCAGACCTCATCGCTCTCCATGCAGAGATAGACCGGCGTCTCCTGGCCGTGCGATTTGATCCATCGGTACATTTTATGGAACATTTCGATGCGCTGCGGCTTGAAGTAGCGGAACTTCAGGTCCGCTCCAGGCAGCAGCTCGCCCAGCGGGATCCGCGACTCGGGGTGGTTTTCGCGGATGATCTCATCGAGGAAGGGGGGATAGCGCAGGGCGCCCAAGCTGATCCAGGCGATGTTCGTGGGCTTGATCCGTGCAAAGATCGCCTCAACGACGGCGCGGTACCCCTCCTCCCAGCCCTCGTGACGGATCATAGGATCGAAATGAAATCCAATCCAGAAGCCGGCCTCCTGGGCTGCCGCCGCAGCGGCAAGACGCGCTGCCAGCGGCGGTGTGTTCGGTTCCTCACTGGCTACCATCGCCGCGGCGTTGACCGACCAGGAGACGACCGTGCGGCGGTTATGGGGCTGGTGGAGAAAATGGGCGGTGTGGGTGTTTTTGCTTTTCAGCTCGATTATGGCATTGCTTTGGCGGCTGAAATAGTCGACCAGATCGCCGCTCCAGGCGGTGAAATGGTCGAACGTCAGGCTGTCGGATAGCTCGCCGGTGCCGATGCGGAAGAACTGGCGTGGGTGCCGTTTGAGGGTATCGTCCAGCTCAGCGAACATGGTCTCGAGATTGCAGTAGAGGGTGGTCATGGGCACATTGAGGTAACCCTGAAGAATGCAATAAGAGCAGCCCAGATCGCATCCGGCGGCGATGTCGAGGTTGTGATAAAGGCAGCAGATATGGCGGGAGGTGCCGGGACAGAGACGCAGGAAGGGACCGCGCTGCCGCGCTAAGAGGATGCTTTTCGGCGGCGGATTGAGCGGCAAGGCTTTCTCATCCTCTACGACGATGCAATCTGCCCCGGGCAGGCGGTCGAGGATGCGCCGGGTCCAGGGGCTCTCGCGAACCGCCTCCTCGATATAGAGGTGTTCGGGCATGAAGGGCTGGCACACAGAGTGGTTCATGCCAGCTGTACCAGTTGGGCGATCAGACCCCGCTCCTGCATGGTTTGCAGCACTTGCAGATGACGGGCGTATTCCTCGGTTGAGGTGAACGAGAGTTCGATCCGGTACTCCTCGCCCGAAAACCAGGGGGTAGAACGCAAATGGATCTGCGGTGGCAATTTGGCGCTGCGGAGCAGCGCTTCAAACCGCGCCTGCACCTCGCCGTACTGAGGATAGCGCAGCTGCAGCAGCCGATTCCTGACCCGGTCACTTTTTTGCGAGGGGGTCAGGTGCAGGTCGGCCAGCAGCACCATCAGGTCGGGTTCGGCCAGAAGCTCAGCGATGCTGCTGTTTTTTATGGCGGCGATATCGGCAAGGAGCGTCCAGAATTCACGCTGGCGGTTTTTGCCGAGGCGCAGTTGCTGGCAGAGCAGCCAGAAGCTGCGGCGCTCAGCGGCCGGAGCAGCGGCAAGCAGGCTGGCGCTCTCAACGCCCAGATCATCGGCGGCAAGGGCGGCTTGCAATTCCGGCTCGAGCTGTACCAATGGTTCATAAAGGGTCACGAGTTTGGGGTTGGGTGCGAGGCCCATGCGCGGCAGCCAGGTGCGGATGATCTCCGCGGTCTCGCAGGCAAAGGTGCGCCGCAGGGTGGTGAGGGCGTAGGCGGCCTCGAGCGGAGACAGGGGTGCAGAGGCGCTGCGCTCCACCAGCATGCGCTGATAGACGGTCCGGTCATCCCATTCCTCGGGCAACAGGCGCGCGGGAACCGCTGTGAGTCCGGCTGCAAGTGCAGCCTGGTAGCGGCGGAACCCGCGCACCAGCCGGAAGCGGAGACCAGCTGCAGCCGCGTCACGGCGCGGCTGCAGCGTCAGGGGAGTGAGAAGGCCGAGGGCGGCGACCGAGCGGACAAGGGCGTTGCTCTGTGGTGCAGGCCAAAGCTGGAAAAGCCGGTCCTCGCCGTCGATCTCACTCAGGGCCAGGGTATAAAAAGTAAAATCCATAAGGCTCTCCGGGTCAAGACTTTAATGTAACTATTTTAGGGCTTTTATTTCAAGTCTTTTCATACGGTTTGCTCTTTTGGTGGCGATAAATTCCCTTGACAAAGTTGGAATTTATTAGTAAGATAAAATCAGGCGGGCTGCAATAGACCTTCATCATTCAAAACAAGGAGGCGTCAGATGGCTTTCGATTGTAAAGGCACCTTGAACAAAGTCATGCTCATCGGAAGACTGGGCGCGGATCCCGAATTGAAGTACACGCCCGCAGGCGCCGCCGTCCTCACCCTCAGTCTGGCGACCAATACCTCATGGAAGGATCAGGAGGGCAAGGCGCAGGAAAAGACCGAATGGCACCGAGTGGTGGCCTGGCGCAAGCTCGCGGAGGTCATTGGCCAATACGCCAAAAAAGGCAGCCGGCTGTACGTGGAGGGCAAGGTGGTGACCCGCTCCTGGACGGACAAGGATGGGACCAAGCGCTATACAACGGAAATTCAGGCGGAATCGATCCAGCTGCTGGAAGGCCGGGGAGAGCGGGAGGGGGCCGAGATGATAGAAACGCCCCTGCCGACCGAGGCCGATTTCAATGGCCAGAGCCAGGGCTCCAATAGCGAAGACGATCTGCCCTTTTAAGAGGGGCTCCAGGGCGGGCTGAAATCACTTGGTCCGTTCCGGAACGGTTCTGACGGTTCCAAAATCCAAGGTCCTGAGCGGCTTTGGATTTTTTGTTTCCATTGCGGCGGTCTGATGGTTTGAGGAGAACAATGGCACAACCACCCTATGATCCAGTGCCCCTAATTCGCGCGGCCTTTCAGGCCAGCAATGCTGCGAAGGCCCGGTTTTCCGGATTCCGGGTCGGCGCCGCCCTGCTCTGCGCGGACGGCACCCTGATCACGGGATTCAATATCGAAAGCAGCTCATATGGATTGACCCTTTGCGCGGAACGGGTGGCCCTCTTCCGGGCTCTGGCGGAGGGCAAAACCGCCTTCACCGCCATCGCTGTCGTCGCCGGCAAGCGGAATTGGTGCCCGCCCTGCGGCGCCTGCCGCCAAGTACTCTGGGAGTGGGCCCGGGATCTGCAGGTAATTCTGGCGCGTAGCGAAACCGAGTATCGCATCCTGTCGTTGAGCGATCTGCTGCCGCATGCCTTTGATGAAGGATACCTGATGCATGATTGACCCCTCGAACCGCTTCTCTTGTCTGATCATCGGCATCGCCGGCCCCTCCGGATCTGGGAAGAGCTTTATCGCCGAGCATATCCTCGCGGCGCTGCCCGACCTGCGGGGTCTCCTGCTCAGCCAGGACGATTATTATCGAGACCGTTCTGATTTGACTCTGGAAAAGCGTCAGCACATCAACTACGACCATCCGGATGCAGTGGAGTTCTCCCTCCTCATCCGCCATCTCGAGGCGTTGCGCGCCGGTTCGAGCATTGAACATCCCCTCTACGACTTTTCAGTGCACAACCGGAGGCCGGAGCGGCGGCGTGCCGGGCCGGCGGATCTAGTCATCGTCGATGGACTGCTGCTCTATACGGTGCCGGCGATGCTGCCCCTCTTCGATCTGCGGCTCTATGTGGATACACCGCTGGATATCTGTTTCATCCGTCGCCTGCAACGCGATGTCCTCGAACGCGGCCGCACCATGGAGTCGGTGATCCAGCAGTATTGTACGACGGTGCGGCCGATGTTCATCGAACATGTGCTCGCCAGCCGGGAACGGGCCGATCTGGTTCTCTCCGGCGAGGTGCCGGTGGAGGAAGTGCTGCCGCAAGTGCTGCAGCGTGTGCGGGCTCTCAATCCCTCCCTTCATGCCCAGCGGCCGGAGCGTGCGACGCCCCTGCGCACCTGGCAGGAAATGCTGATGGCCGAGCATGCCCTGCTCTTGCGCGGCCTCTTCCTGCTGGAGGCTGCGGTTGCGGCCAAACGGGAGGGCACCATCGAAACCGGGCGCATCGCCAAGCTGCTCCATTTTTTCCTCGCCTTCGGCGACCGGATTCACAACGTCAAGGAGGAGAATCATCTCTTTCCTCTCCTGGTGGAAAACGGCATGCCACAGGAGGGCCTCATCAAAGAGATGCTTCTGGATCATGAGGCGGAACGGGAATTGATCGCCGGTATCCTCGCGAGGATCGGCAGGGCGGCGGTGCTGACCGGGGCGGAGCAGAGCGGACTGGCTGCGCAGCTCGAAGGTTATCTTTTCAGGCGCCGCGCCCATATCCGCCAGGAGAACGAGGCGCTCTATCCCCGGGCGGCGGAGGTGATCACCACGGCGGATGTGGAACGGATTGTGGCCGATTTCGCCAAGGTGGAGGAACGCTCGCTCTATCCCAATGCGGGGCGGCACTTCGCCAATCTGCTGCGTCAGCTGGAGCGGGATTGAGGCGGGCCTACACCATCCGCCCTCCCGGCTGCGACCGCGCCGGGCGAAAAAAATAGACACGTATCGTAACGGGCAGGAGCGGATCATGTTAAGTATTGTTCCAAAAGATACCGGATGGATCGAGGTGATTTGCGGCAGCATGTTCAGCGGCAAGACCGAGGAGCTGATCCGCCGGTTGCGGCGAGCACAGATCGCCCGCCAGAAGGTAGCGATTTTCAAACCAGCCATCGATAACCGCTACTCCACCGAGCACATCGTCTCGCATAATGAGGGGCGGCTCCCCTCGAAAACAGTGACCTCGGCCCAGGAGATCCTGGAACAGGCGGGCGACTCCACCGTGATCGGGATTGATGAAGCGCAGTTTTTTGGGCCGGAGTTGGTCGAGGTCTGTCAAAAGCTGGCCGACGGGGGCAAGCGGGTCATCGTCGCCGGGCTCGACCAAGATTATACCGGCAAGCCTTTTGAGCCCATTCCGCAGCTGCTGGCGGTGGCCGAGTACATCACCAAGACCCTGGCGATTTGTGTCAAGTGTGGCAACCCAGCCAACCGTACCCAGCGCCTCAGCCACGATTCGGCGCGGGTGGTGGTAGGCGCACAGAATATCTACGAGGCGCGCTGCCGCTTCTGCCATGAGGTCTTTTCCAGCCCGGAAGATGCGGAGAAAGCGAAATGACATCGATGCAAACGCTGCGTCTGCGGGATCAGGTCCAGGAGGCGGTGGCTTTTGTCCGTCCCCGGCTTGCGGAACCGCCGCGGGTTGCGATCATCCTCGGTTCGGGATTGGGCCGGTTTTCCGAGCGGATCTGCCAGGCGGAACAGATCGATACCGCGGAGATTCCTTACTATCCGCATTCAACCGTGCCGGGGCATGCCGGCCGCTGGTTTGCCGGCCGGCTCGGCGCGACACCGGTGATCGCGGTTCAGGGACGGGTCCACTATTACGAGGGCTATGACCTCAAGCAAGTGATCTTTCCCGTCCACCTCCTTGCCAGTCTGGGGATCGAGATCCTGATCGTGACCACTGCCAGCGGCGGCCTGAATCCGCAATTCGCTGCCGGCGATCTGATGCTCATCACCGATCAGCTCAATTTCACTTTTACCAGTCCGCTGACCGGCCGGCCGGAGGATCAGCTCGGGCCCAGATTCCCCGACATGATGCACTGTTACGATCCCGGATTGCTCGAGGTGGCGCGCGCGGCGGCCCAGCGGCTGGCCATCCCGCTGCGGGAGGGGATCTTTTGCTGGGTGACTGGCCCGGCCTATGAAACCGCTGCGGAGGTGCGCATGCTGCGGCTGCTCGGCGGGGATGCGGTATCGATGTCCACCGCTCCCGAGGTCATCGCCGCTCGGCAGCGGCACCTGCGCGTGCTCGGCATCTCGCTCATCACCAATCCCGGCACCGGCCTGTCGAAGGTAAAACTCACCCACGAGGAAGTGACCACGACGGCGGATCAGGCGGGAACGCGACTGGGAAACTTGCTGGAGGCGGTTGTCGCTGATCTGGCAGAGGATCGGCCCGGCCTGGGAACAGAGACTGGGGCCGGATCGACGGGTGAGCGGCGGATTGGTTGAAAAATATTGACAAAATCATAAAAATATAGTATATTTATGAGCTTGGGATTATGGCGTGTTCGTCTAGGGGTCTAGGACGCTGGCCTCTCACGCCGGTAACACGGGTTCGAATCCCGTACACGCTACATCGTCCAAGTGACTCTTCGCTGTTCTCTGGACATAACGCGCCCGTAGCTCAACTGGATAGAGCATCTGGCTACGGACCAGAAGGTTGGGGATTCGAGCTCCTCCGGGCGCGCCAATTTTGGGAAGGCTTTCCTCATGCAGGATCATGTGGCCTGGATGCGGCTTGCGCTGGCCGAAGCCCAGAAGGCCTTGGACAAAAATGAGGTTCCGGTCGGCGCGATCGTGGTGCATGAGGACCGGGTCGTTGGCAGGGGGCACAATCTCATAGAGTCCCTGCAAGATCCCACCGCGCACGCCGAAATGCTGGCTGTCACTGCTGCAGCCAATGCCCTCGCCTCCTGGCGGCTGGATCAATCCATCCTGTATGTTACCCTTGAACCCTGTATGATGTGCACGGGCGCTGCACTGCTCTCGCGTATCCCGTTGATTGTCTATGGCGCCGCCGATCCGCGCTATGGCGCATGCGGCAGCGCGTTGCAGCTGACCGATGGTCGACAGCTGGATGTTCAGGCGCGTCTGATCAGCGGGGTGCTGCATGAGGAATGCAGCGATCTACTCAAGCGGTTCTTTCGCAAGCTGCGTTAGATCCAGTGCGCCCGTTGGTCGCTGGCGGGATGCATGCGTTTCTATTGGAGAGGTGCCGGAGCGGCTGATCGGGGCGGTCTCGAAAACCGTTGTGCCCTTGCGGGTACCCAGGGTTCGAATCCCTGCCTCTCCGCATAGTTTTGCAGTCTGATCGATTGGAGAGGTGTCCGAGAGGCTTAAGGAGCACGCTTGGAAAGCGTGTGTAGGCGACCCCTACCGCGGGTTCGAATCCCGCCCTCTCCGCCAGTGGTCCCTGCGTCTGGATGCCGGGATCCGGCATCAACAGGCGGTTTCATCTTTTTTTCGGGGCTGTAGCTCAGCTGGGAGAGCGGTACGTTCGCAACGTATAGGTCGTGGGTTCGAATCCCATCAGCTCCACAAGAAAAGGCTGTGCTAGACGGGGAGCTAGCGGTGCCCTGTAACCTGCAACCCGCTCCAGCAGGGTCGAAGTCCCATTCTGAGGCCTGCTCACGTTCTTGTCTCTCCACAGTGCGCAACGCTGAAAGTTCAAGCCCCACGCAATGGAGTCGTGCCCAACCCCGTCAGGATCGGAAGATAGCAGCGGCAAGCACATGCTCTATGTGCCGCGGGAGTACTTGGCTGGAGTTGTGGGCTGTGCCGGCTTGAACGCCGAGAGGTCGAGGGTGGGTGCACAGCCTTTTTATTTTGTCACCGAAGCCGGATCCCCGCATGTCCTACTTGGTGCTTGCTCGAAAATACCGCCCCATGTTCTTCACCGATGTGATGGGGCAGCAACATGTGACCCAGACTCTGCAAAACGCCATCCAGCAGAACCGGATCGCCAATGCTTATCTCTTTTGCGGTCCGCGCGGCATCGGCAAGACCACCGTCGCGCGTTTGTTGGCCAAAGCGCTGAACTGCGACCAGGGCCCCACCATTCATCCCTGCAATACCTGCTCCTCCTGCATCGAAATCAATGAAAGCCGCAGCCTTGATGTTTTTGAAATCGACGGTGCCTCAAACCGCGGCATTGATGAAGTGCGCAACTTGCGCGAGGGGCTGCGTTACACCCCCAATCCCGGCAAATACCGTATTTATATTATCGATGAAGTGCACATGCTCACCAATGAGGCCTTCAATGCGCTACTGAAGACCCTGGAGGAGCCCCCTGTCCGGGTGCTCTTCATCTTCGCCACCACCGAGGTCCACAAGGTGCCGGCGACAATCCTCTCCCGCTGCCAGCGTTTCGATTTCAAGCGTATGCCCCACCATACTATTGTCGAGCAGCTGCAGACCATGTGCCGGCAGGAGGAAATCACCATCGATGCCGAGTCCCTGCGCATCATCGCGACCAAGGCCGATGGCAGCATGCGAGATTCGCAGAGCATCCTCGACCAGATCATCGCTTTTGCTGGTAAGAACATCCAGGCCCGCGATGTCGCCTCCCTGCTCGGGATCATCGATCAGGAGCTCTTTTTTAGGGTGACCGATCTGATCCGCAACAAGGATACCGAGGGTGCGGTCAAGCTCGCCGAATATATCTTCAACGAGGGCTTTGATTTTGACGAGTTTCTGCTGGGCCTTGAGCAGCATTTACGCAATTTTCTGGTGATCAAGAGCAGCGGCGCGGCCCATCTCATCGACTGTTCCGAGGAGCACATCGCGCGGTATCAGCAGGAGAAAGAGGCTTTCTCCGTGGAGGACCTACTGCGTCTGATCAAGATAGCGGCCGATACGGAGAATTTGGTGCGCCGTAGCAGCAATGCCCGTCTGCACTTCGAGGTGGCCTTGGTCAAGATGGTCCGGATGAGCGGCAGTGTGCAACTGGCGGCCTTGATGGCGCATCTCAACGACGAGGTAAAAAAAAACTCTAGCCCGTCCGGGTTGAGCGGTGTTACGAACCTTCCTGATGTCAGCCTGCACGCCGCCTTCCATGCCGCACCGCCACCATCCACGGCGTCTCCGGTCCCCGCATCGCCGCCGGGCGCTGCACCGCCTCTGCCCGCTCCGTCCGCCCCCGCCCCGGTACCGGCCGCGGCCGCCAGTTCCTCGGGATTGACGCTGGCATTCATCGAGGAGCGCTGGCAATCCATTCTCGATGCCATACGGGCTCAGAAGGTCGCCCTGGGGACCTTTCTCTGTGATGGATGGCCGACCCGGGTGGGCAACGGCCAGCTGGAAATCATGTTCCCCCGCGAAAGCAGTTTTCAGATGGACGCCATCCTCAACAGCCGCGCGCTGCTGCAGGAAATCATCGCGGCAATCCTGGGCACCTCCCTGAACATTGTCTGCGTCAAGGATGAAGAGGGCCTTTTGCCCCGTGTGCGCAAAATTGCACCCTTAACCGACAACAAGAAAGAGTTCGAAAAACTGCTCCAGGAAGACCGCTGGATTCAAACCGTCGTCCAGCTCTTCGATGCCGAGTTCCTGAAGTAAAAGACCGAGGTGACAATGTTCAACAAGGGCAATATGGGTGGATTGCTGCGCCAAGCGCAGCGGATGCAAGAAGAGTTGCAAAAGGCGCAAGCCAATCTGGCCAATCTCAAGGTTGAGGGCAGCGCCGGCGGCAATATGGTGATCGTGACTGCCAACGCCGCGCAGGAACTCCTGCAGATTCAAATCAATCCAGAGGTGGTCGATCCGGAGGATGTTGAGATGCTGGAAGACCTTGTTCTCGCCGCAGTCAACCAAGCGCTGCAGAACGGCCGCGCCCGAGCGGAGGAGGAGATGGCTAAGATAACCGGCGGCATGGATCCCGGCATGCTTGGCGGACTCAAACTGCCCGGTTTTTGACTCCCAGCCGGCGAAGCGCTGTCATGAACTATTCATCTGAAGCAGTCGAGCGCGCCATCCATGAGCTCAGCAAAATGCCCGGCATCGGCCGGAAATCAGCCCAGCGCCTGGTCTTTTTCCTGCTCAAGCGCCCGGCGGAGGAGATTGCTGGCCTGGCGCAAGCTCTGAATGAGCTGCATGAAAAGGTACGCTATTGTTCGCACTGCTTTAATATCACCGAGCAGGACCCTTGCCCGATCTGCAGCGACGAGCGACGCGATCGTCGCCTGATCTGCGTCGTCGAGGAGGCCAACGATGTGGTAGCCCTCGAAAAAACCGGCGAGTTCAGGGGATTGTACCACGTGCTGGGCGGGGCGCTTTCGCCGCTGGATGGCGTCGGCCCCGACGATCTGAAGATTCGGGAATTGCTGGTGCGATTGCCCGAGGGGGTTGAGGAGGTCATTCTTGCAACCAATCCCAACACCGAGGGGGAAGCGACAGCCCTCTATCTGGCCCGGCTGTTGAAACCCATGCAGATCAAGCTGTCGCGCATCGCCCGCGGCATACCGGTCGGCGCCGACATTGAATACGCCGATGAGATGACGCTCGCGCGCGCCATGGCGGGCCGCGTCCCAGTGTGACCCCCTCCCTTCCCTCCCTGCCGGAGCAATTTATCACTTGCCTTTATTGACAATTTTTTAGTACCTTAAAATACCCTCTTGCTAGCTGGACGACGGAAGCCTACTGCACACACTATCAGGTGGTCACTTGTGACTGATAAATTATCCTGGCCGGATCACGCGGCCTGCGCTTTGGCAACGACATGCTATAGCGGATATTTCCCGATCGCGCCGGGAACCGTAGGTGCGGCCCTGGCTGCGCTCGGCCTCTGGTTTCTTAAGATGGACCAGGGCGTGCCGCTGCTGGCCGGCACGCTGCTGTGCGGGCTGGCCGGCGTCTGGGCCGCCAAACGGGCGGAGATACGCTGGGGCGAGGACCCTGGACGGGTGAATTGGGATGAGGTGGTCGGCATGATGCTCTCCCTGCTCTTCCTGCCCCGCACGCTGAGTGTTTTCATCCTGGCTTTTCTGGCTTTCCGGTTTTTTGATATCCTCAAGCCCGTTCCGGTCAGCACCGCCGAACGTTTGCCGCATGGCTGGGGCATCATGGCCGATGATATGATGGCGGGAATTTATGCCAATCTCCTCGTGCAGGTCGTGGTCCGCTTCTGGCCCATGAAAGGATAACATGGCACGGATCGAGCTGATTTCCATCGGCGATGAACTGCTCATCGGCCAGACCATCAACACCAATGCCGCCTGGATTGGCCAGGAACTGCTCGAGGCCGGCATGAATGTGAACCGCGTGACTACGGTGGGGGATGATCTCGAGCAGATCACGGCCGCTTTGGCGGAGGCCGAAGCGAGAGCCGATTGCATCCTCGTCACTGGCGGGTTGGGACCGACCAACGACGACATTACGCGCAAGGCGGTCTGCGACTATTTCGGAGTGGGACTGATCCGCAACGAGGCCTTGCTCACCCACATCCGGTCCCTGTTTCAACGCCGCAATCTTCCCATGGCACGGGTCAACGAGGATCAGGCCCTGGTGCCGGAAACGGCGCAGTTGATTCAAAACGATCGAGGCACCGCGCCGGGCTATCTTTTTACGCCGCCGGGAAAGCGCTTTTACTTTATGCCGGGCGTGCCTTATGAAATGCAGGCGATGATGCGGGAGAGCGTTCTGCCTGAACTGCGCGCCGGGCGTACTGGGGCGATCCTGCTCACCCATCATATCGCCACCATCGGTATTGCCGAGAGCGCGCTCTATGAACGGATCGGGGATATCGCCGCGATCTCCGCCCTGGTCCGCATCGCCTTTCTGCCCAGTCCCTTTGGGGTGCGCATCCGCCTTAACGCGATGGCTGAGGATGAAGCACAAGCTCAACAAAAACTGGAAGAGGCGGCCCGGCTGGTGCGCCGGAATATCCAGCCCTTTATTTACGCCGAACGCAATATCACCCTCGAGGCGGCGCTGGGCGAAGAACTGGTATCGCGCAGGGAACGGCTGGCGGTGGCCGAATCCTGCACCGGCGGACTGATCGCCAACCGGATAACCAATATTCCAGGAAGCTCCCGATTTTTTGAGCGCGGAATCGTCTCGTACAGCAATGCCGCGAAGATAGCGCTCCTGGGGGTTCCCGAAACCCTGATCGTGCAGCACGGCGCTGTCAGCGCGGCCGTGGCGGAAGCCATGGCCGCGGGAGTGCGCCGGATCAGCGGGACCGAGCATGGGCTCGCCGTCACTGGCATCGCCGGACCGGACGGAGGGACTTTGGAAAAACCGGTCGGTCTGGTTTTTGTCGGCTATTCTGGCGGCCGGGGCACGGCAGTTGAGGAGCACCGGGTGATCTCCGGCGACCGCCTGGTCAACAAGGAACGCTTTGCCGCCCTGGCTCTCAATTTGCTGCGGAAAAATTTATTCAACATTCAGGTTTGATGTCAACGCTGCGCATCTTTATTGCAATCGAGCTTCCCGCGGTGATTCGCACGGCACTGTCCGACTTGCAGCAGCAGCTCCGGCCGCTGGGGAGGGGCGTCAGCTGGACCCGTCCGGAAGGGATCCATCTAACGCTTAAATTCCTCGGCGATGTCGAGTCCGGTCGGATCGAGGCCATTGCA
This sequence comes from bacterium, assembly GCA_035419245.1. NCBI lineage: Bacteria > bacterium. The sequence goes on from DAOLSP010000001.1 coordinate 551,975, forward strand.
CAGGCTGTAGAACGGGCGTGTCATGGCACGGCTGCTTTCGGCATGACTGTTGCCGGTGTGGGCGGCTTTCCCAATCTGACGCGGCCGCGGGTGCTCTGGGTTGGCATCGAGGAAAGTACGGGCCGGCTTAAAACGATACAGGCACAGATCGAAACAGAACTGTCCGCATTGGGGTATCCACGTGAGCAACGCCGTTTTTCGCCCCATCTGACCCTGGGGCGGGTGAAATCGCCAGACACCTTGCAGCCGCTCTGCGCGGAAATGCAGAAACGGGGTTTTGCACCCATGCCCTTCGCCGCGGGCAGTATTGTCATCATGCGCAGTGAGTTGAAACCGGATGGCGCTCTGTATACGCCGCTAAAAAGAATCGAATTATAAATAGCAGGTACCTTTATGCCAGAAGAGAGAGAAGAGAAGCGTAAAGCGCTCGAGCTGGCCATGACCCAGATTGACCGGCAGTATGGCAAGGGGTCGATCATGTGGCTCGGCGAGGACAAGAAGGTGGCCATTGATGTGATTTCCACAGGATCGATTTCACTGGATGCCGCTCTGGGGGTGGGTGGGGTGCCGCGTGGCCGGATCATCGAGATTTTTGGCCCGGAATCTTCAGGCAAGACGACCCTCGCCTTGCATGTCATCGCCGAGGCGCAAAAGGCCGGCGGCCTGGCGGCCTTTGTCGATGCCGAACACGCACTGGATGCCCATTATGCCAATCTCCTCGGCGTCGATACCGAGAATCTGCTGATCTCGCAACCGGATACCGGCGAGCAAGCCCTCGAGATCACCGAGACACTGGTGCGCAGCGGCGCGCTGGATGTCATCGTGATCGATTCCGTAGCCGCCCTGGTACCGCGGGCGGAGATCGAGGGAGAGATGGGCGATGCCCAGATGGGCCTGCAGGCCCGCCTGATGTCGCAGGCGATGCGCAAACTGACCGCGGCGATCAGCAAATCCAGGACCTGCGTAGTCTTTATCAACCAGATCCGCGAAAAGATCGGCGTAATGTTCGGCAGTCCGGAGACCACTACCGGCGGCCGCGCTCTCAAGTTCTATTCCTCGGTCCGCCTCGATATCCGCCGGACGGCCTCGATCAAGGAGGGGGAGAATGTCATCGGCAACCGTACCAAGGTGAAGGTCGTCAAGAACAAGGTCGCGCCTCCCTTCAAGGAGGCCGAATTTGATATCATCTACGGTCAGGGAATCTCCAAAATCGGCGATCTGCTCGACCTGGCGGTGAACATGAACATCATTGAAAAAAGCGGCACCTGGTTCTCTTACAAGGAGGAGCGCTTGGGCCAAGGCCGCGAGAATGTGCGCCGCTACCTCGACCAGAATCCTGAACTCTTGCAAGCTATCGAAAAGCGTGTGCGCGAGTCCATTGGCCTGGTTGGGGGCAAGGAAGCTGCGAGCGCTGAAGCCTAAAGCCCCTTCCGGCGGGAGCGAGATTCATGGCTGAAACGCACACGGTCACGGCCATCGAGATGCAGAAAAAGGATGCCAGCCGCATCTCGGTTTTTCTCGATGGGGAGTTCGCCTTCGGCTTGCATCAAGATGTCCTTCTGGAATGCGGCATCGCCAAAGGGGACCAGCTGACGGCCGAGCGGGTGGAAGCGATCCTCGCCCTCGAGGAGCGCCGGCGCGCCAAGGAGAAAGCGTTGCGGCTGCTGGCGGTGCGCAGCCGCAGCCGCAAGGAATTGACCGACCGGCTGAAACAGGCCCTGTTCAGCCCGGCCGCGGTCGAATCGGCTCTTGCAGAGATGGAACGTCTCGGATTCCTCGACGACGCCGATTTCGCCCGGATGTGGGGGCGTAATCGCACCGCGACACGCCCCACTGGCGCTTTCATGTTGCGCCAGGAACTGCGCCAGAAGGGACTGAACGATGCAGAGATCGAGCAAGGTTTGCAGGCGGCTTTCCAGGACCAAAGCGAAGCGGAGGTGGCTCGTGCACTAGCCGTCCGCCGCAAGAAAAACCTTGGTGCGATCCCCCCGGAAAAGGCCAAGAAGCGGCTCCAGGATTTTCTCTTGCGCCGCGGATTTGGCTGGGAAGTGGTAAGTGCGCTGATCGATGAGTGGGAGAGTCTGTAATCCGAAATTTTCTTGCGCACTCTCCCGTTTTAATAGTATTCCCGGATGAAAAAGGCCGATTCCGGAATCCGGGGGTCGGAGCAAAGCAAGACAAGGAACCGGTTCATTTTATGACTTCACAGCAAATACGGCAAAGCTTTCTCGATTTTTTCAAGAACAAGAATCATCACATTGTTAACAGCGCTCCCGTGGTGCCTCAGGATGATCCCACCCTGCTCTTTACCAATGCGGGTATGAATCAGTTCAAGGATATTTTCCTGGGCTTGCGGCCGCGGCAGTGGCCCCGCGTTGCCGATTCTCAAAAATGTATCCGGGTCTCGGGCAAGCACAACGATCTGGAAGAGGTTGGCCGCGACACCTATCATCACACCTTTTTCGAAATGCTCGGAAACTGGTCCTTCGGCGACTATTTCAAGGCCGAGGCGATCGAATGGGCTTGGGAATTGCTGACCGATGTCTGGCACCTACCTGCCGACCGGCTCTATGCCACCATATTCGCCGGCGATGAGATGGACCAAGTGCCGGGCGATGAGGAGGCAGCGGAATTCTGGGCCAGCCGCACCAGCATCGATCCTTCCCATATTTTACGCTTCAGCAAGAAGGATAATTTCTGGGAGATGGGCGACGCCGGCCCCTGCGGTCCCTGCTCGGAGATCCATATCGATCGCGGCGAGGGATTCTGCGATTCCATCGACCCCAACCATGTTTGTGGGGTCAACAGCGGTTGTGCGCGTTTCATCGAACTCTGGAATCTGGTCTTCATTCAATACAATCGTGATGATCAGGGTGCCCTGCACCCGCTGCCGGCAAAGCATGTCGACACCGGCGCCGGATTTGAGCGTGTTGTCTCGGTGCTGCAAAACGTCCGATCCAACTACGATACCGACCTCTTCGCGCCGATCATCGCGTCGATCTCCCGCATCACCGGCAAGTCCTACTCTGATGGGGAGGAGGGCGTGGCCTTCCGGGTTCTTAGCGACCACGTCCGCGCCCTCTCTTTCGCCATTGCCGATGGCGCGATCCCAGGTAACGAGGGACGGGGCTATGTCCTGCGTCGTATCCTGCGCCGTGCCGCGCGGTTCGGCCGCACCCTCGGCATGCATGAACCCTTTATCCACAAGCTGGTGCAGCCGCTCGTCACCTCGATGGGCGATGCCTATCCGGAACTGCGTGAACGCCAGCCGCACATCGAGCGCGTCATCCGCGCCGAGGAGGAGAGCTTCGGGCGGAACCTCGACCGGGGCATCGAGATCTTTGAGGAAAAGGTGGCAACGAGCCGGAACGGGATGCTCTCCGGGAGCGACGCCTTTTTGCTGCACGATACCTATGGCTTTCCCCTCGACCTCACTCAGCTGATGGCCGAGGAGAGAGGCCTGACCGTCGATATCCAGGGCTTTGACCAGGAGATGGAAAAACAGCGCCAGCGTTCGACTCGCAGCCGCGACGGCAGTTATGCGACCATCGAGGTCGATAGCGGCATGGGCGAAGACTCCCGATTCATGGGCTACACCCATGATCAACTCGAGACTGAACTGGTCCATTACGAACCGGGGCGCATTGTCTTGAAGGAGAGCCCGTTTTATGCCGAATCGGGCGGACAGGTCGGCGACTCGGGCGAGATCCGCAATGCCCATTTTCATTTTGCCGTTGAAACCACCAAGAGCGTCGGCGCACATATTGTTCACTTCGGTCAGTTGACCGCGGGAACTGCTCCGGTGCCCGGCGACCGGGTCGAGGCGAAGATCAACGTCGAGAAACGGCGGGCGACCGAGCGTAATCATACCGTCACCCATTTGCTCCACCACGCCTTGCGAACCGTCCTGGGTGAGCACGTCCACCAGGCTGGATCCCTGGTGGCCCCGGATTATGTGCGCTTCGATTTCACCCATTTTGAAAAGGTCGGCGAAGAGCAGCTTCGGACTATTGAGACGATCGTCAATCAGGAGATTCTCAGAAACCGCCCGGTCCACTGGCAGGTGATGCCGATCGAGCAAGCCAAAGCGCTCGGTGCTATGGCCCTTTTCGGGGAGAAATATAGCGACCAGGTTCGTATGGTCGAGGTGCAGGATTTTTCGCGCGAATTATGCGGTGGCACGCATGTGCGCGCCACCGGTGAGATTGGACTCTTTATCCTGCGCGCCGAGTCGGCGATTGCGGCCGGCGTGAGGCGGCTGGAGGGTCTCACCGGCCAGAGCGCCCGGGACTATCTCCTGGTGCGCGCGGCCGTCGTCGCCCGCAGTAGCGCCTTGCTGGGTTGCCGCGAGGAAGAGGTGGCGGATCGCCTCGAGCGGCTGCTACAAGAACGCAAGAACCTTGAAGGCGAGCTGCGTAAGTTGCGCCAATCCTCCTCCAGGGATCTCATCGGTGAGCTGGTACAGGGTGCTAAAGAGGTTGCCGGCATCCGGATGGTGGCCGCGCAAATTGAAGCGGCCAATGTTGACGAACTGAAAGAGGCGGCCGATCTGCTGCGGGAAGGACTGCAGAGCGGCGTGGGTATACTGGCGACGGCCATGGGCGACAAGGTACAGTTTATCTGCGTTGTCACCCGGGATCTGGTCGAAACGCGCAAGCTCAAGGCCGGAGATCTCGTCCGCGAAGTCGCCGCTGTAGCAGGCGGCAGTGGCGGCGGCAGTCCTCATATGGCCCTGGCGGGCGCCCGGGATCCCGGGCGAATCGCCGATGCCTTGAACCAGGCGGAGAGGATTCTGGCTGGGATCATCGACCGGCTGGAATCCGGAAAAAACCAGGATGATCGATTGTGACCAACGAAGATGAGGTAGTCCGTGAAGGTTTATGAGCGGCTTCTGCAGATCAAGGAAAGGCGGGGCGCAGGATATCTGGTATTGATCGATCCAGACAAGCAGAGCATGCAGGAGGCGATCGATTTGGCCAGAATCTGCGAAGCAACCGGGGTGGATGCGCTACTCCTGGGTGGGAGCCTGATGTTTACGCATCTATTTGACGATTTGATCAAGGGCATCAAGGCGACCTGTTCCCTGCCGTTGATCATCTTTCCCGGGAGCACCCGGCAGCTTTCCCCTTACGCAGATGCCATTCTCTATCTTTCACTGGTCAGCGGGCGCAATGCCTACTATATCATCGGCGATCAGGTCCTGGCCGCGCCGATCATCCGCTCCATGCAGCTGGAGGCGGTCTCGACCGCCTATATGCTGATTGAATCGGGGAATATCACCTCCGCGCAATTTCTGAGTGATACCCGTCCGATTCCGCGCGAGAAGCCGGATATCACCGTCGCGCACGGTATGGCGGCGGAGCTTCTGGGGATGCGCATGATCTATCTGGAGGCGGGCAGCGGCGCACGACTTTCGGTGCCGGAGGAACACATCGGCGCGCTCGCCCGACATGTAGCGTTGCCGATCATTGTCGGCGGCGGCATCCGCACTCCTGAAGATGCGGCGCGCAAAGTAGCGGCAGGCGCCAGCTTTATTGTGACCGGAAATATCATTGAAAAGAACCGCGACCAGGCCTTGATTCAGACCTTCGCTGAGGCCATACATGTCAAGTGATCCTGAGGGTGGCTGGGAGGATTATGGGATTGGTGGACACACACGCCCACTTGTTGCCGTTTTGGGATGACGGCGCCGATTCATGGGAGACGGCGCTGGGGATGCTGCGCATGGCGGCGGAGGACGGTATCGAGGCCGTCGTCTGCACGCCCCATATTCTCTCGCCGAAGGATCTCGACCACGAGGAAGCGCTTTGGACGCGCTATAGCGAGCTGATCGCGCGCGCAGCAGACGCCGGCTTGAACATCAAGATTCATATGGGCTGTGAACTGTTCGCCCATCCCGGACTCGATTTGACGCGCAGAATCGCCACAGCCGCCCAAAATGGCCGCTATTTTTTGGTCGAATTTCCGATGGGCTCGATGCCCGACTTCGTCATGAAAGGCTTTTTCGCCCAGATCAACGAGGCCTATACACCGGTCATCGCTCACCCGGAACGTTATGCGCGTATTCTGCAGAACCCTCAGGAAGCCTTTACCCTGGTGGAGAAGGGCGCTTTGCTGCAGCTCAACGCCGGAAGCCTTTTGGGCGTCTTCGGCGGCGCCGTGAAGGAGGTGGCGCTGCAGCTGCTGGATGCCAATTTAGTCCACCTGATCGCCTCGGATGCTCATGATCTGAAGATGCGGCCCCTGCGCCTGGGACCGGCTTATAAAGCCATCGCCGAGCGCAACGGGGAAAAACTCGCCCTGCGTCTTTGTGCGGAAAATCCCGCCCGCTTGCTCCGTGGCGAGGCGGTTTTAACCGATCCGCCGCAGCCAGTGGCTGGCCCTGCAAAACACAGTCTCTGGCAGCGTCTGATGCCCAACAAAAGCAAGTGAATGTCATGAACGAACTAGACTTTATCGAAAAGCAGCTCCAGGAGAGTGAGGCCCTCTTTGCCACCCTGCGTAATGAGCTGGGCGCCGCCATTCAGCAGGGCGCCGGGATGATAATTGACGCTCTGCGACGCGGTAAAAAAATCTTGATCTGTGGCAACGGCGGCAGCGCTGCCGATGCCCAGCACTTCGCCGCTGAACTGGTGGGACGGCTGCAGCGGGATCGCACGCCGCTGCCGGCGATCGCCCTGACGACCGACACCTCCATTCTCACCGCAGTGGGAAATGACTACGGGTTTGATAAAATATTCCGCCGCCAGGTCGAGGCTTGGGGCGAGGCAGGCGACCTGCTGCTGGCTATCAGCACCAGCGGCAACTCGCCGAATATCCTCGAGGCAATCGCGGCCGCACGGCAGCTCGGACTCCAGGTGCTCACCCTCGCAGGCCGGGATGGCGGCGCTATGTCCGCCTGTGCAGACCTCGCCCTGGTCGTGCCGGCCCGCACCTCCCAGCATATCCAGGAGGGGCATATTGGCATCATCCACATCTGGTGCGCGCTCGTCGAAGATACCCTGTTTCCACCCGCGTCCTAATCGTGAGTCGTATAGCGATTGAATTTCCTTAATTCCGCCATATTGATGGGGCTTGGCGCCGTCGCCCTGCCTATCCTTATCCATCTCTTCACCCGGGCCCGAGCAAAACCCGTCCGCTTCAGCTCCCTGCGATTTCTCAAACAACTGCAGAACCAGCAAATCCGGCGGGTCAGGATCCGCCAGATCCTGCTGCTGCTCCTGCGCACGTTGGCGGTGCTCTTGCTGGTGCTCGCCTTCGCCCGCCCGACCTGCCGGAGCCGCACCGGCGCCAATGCCCGGGCTCGGACCAGCGCTATAATCCTTCTGGACAATTCGGTGAGTATGGCGGTCGAAGATAAGGGCCGGACGCTGTTCGATGCGGCGAAAAAAGCCGCCGGGAGCATTCTCGACCAGATGCAGCCAGGGGATGAGCTCTATCTCTGCCCGGTCACCGACACCACCCGGCAGGAATACCGGCGTGCCTTTCACGACCCAGCGGCCCTAAGGCACGAGCTGGAGACCATGGGGCTTGATTATTCTGAAACTCGAATTTCGGCGGGACTGCGTTTTGCCCAGAATCTGCTCCAGCGCTCGAACAACGCCAATCGCGAGATCTATCTGGTCTCCGACATGCAAGCCCATGGGTTTACGGCGGATTCGCTGCCGCTTCCCCCCTTCACGATGCACCGGTTTGCCATTCCCATTCAGGCCGATCATCCCAATAACCTGGCGATAACCGGTGTCAAGCTGCGCTCCACCATCCTCGAGATCGGCAAGAGCGTCGAGATCGAGGTGGCGCTCGCGAATACCGGCCAGGGTCCGGGCCGGAACAAGCTGGCGCAACTCTTTCTGAATGGCCGGCGGGTCGCACAGCGGAGCGTATCGCTCGAACCAGGCACTAAGGCTCTGGAGACCTTCCATTTCATCCTCGATCGCAGCGGCTGGCTCGACGGCCGTGTCCTGCTTGAAGATGATGCGCTACTGCAAGACAATCAGCGCTATTTCGCATTTTATGTGCCGGAGCGTCTCACGGTCGGCGTCTTGGCGCAGCCATCCCGGGGCGGGGATCTGTTGCAGCTGGCGCTCCGTTCTTCCGCCGACTCTTCGGGGCTGATCCAGGTGGTCCCAGTCGTCCCTGAACGCGCGAGCGCCCTGGCACTGGACTCGCTGCAGCTCGCCGTGCTCTACAATCTGAACACGTTGCCCGAGCCAGCCATTGATCATCTGGCGGCATGGCACAGCGAGGGTGGCGGCCTGCTGGTCGTTTTGGGACGGCGGACGGATGTCACCTGGTACAATCAGCGGCTTGCGCCGGTGCTTCATCTGGCGCCAGTACTTGGGGAGTTGGGGCGAGGCGGCAGTTTCTCGCTCGGCCGTATCGATGCCAGCCATCCTTTGTTTACGGGTATCTTTGAAGGGGAAGCCCGTCATTTTACCCGGCCGCAATTCACCTATGCGCTGCGCCTGGCTCCACCCGCCGAGCAAAATGTTTTAATGGCCTATAGCAGCGGCGATCCCTATCTGCTTGAGGCGCGCGGCGATCACGGCACGGTGCTGCTTTTTACGGCCAGTTTCGAGCCGGAGGAGAGCGATATGGCCTACCGGACCCTTTTTGCGCCCTTGTTGCACCGCAGCATGAGTTATCTCGCATCGGGTGCTCTGAACCAGGGCGGTGAGAGCGCGGTAGGCGATCTTTTACGCTGGAGGGTGCCGGCTTCCCTGCTGCAGAGCCGGCTTGAGATCGCGGGGCCCGAGGAACGCCTGGATAATGTTCGCCCGCTGGTCACGGCTTCGGGTCCCTGGATCGTGTACGCCGAGACGCGGCAGCCCGGCATCTATCGTCTGCAAGCCGAAGGTAAAACCCGGATGATCTGGGCGGTCAATACTCCCGACGCGGAATTGGATCTCACAGCGGCGCAGCGATCGCAGGTCGCCGCATCGCATCACCTGGTCTGGATCGATGATCCGGCCGCAATCGCCCGTACCATCCGCGAAGAGCGGGTCGGCCGGGAATACTGGCGTGAATTTATGATCGCCGCCCTGATTTTACTGCTGGTTGAGATGGCCCTTTACCGCGAAAAAACCGGGAAAACGCCGGAGGCATAGGTGGAAAACTATTCGAATAGCCTTTCATCGGCAGCGGCGCCGCGGGAACGCGCCGTCCTGGTGGGCCTGATCACACGGGAAACTCCTTCCTGGCGGGTTGAGGATTATCTCGATGAGTTGGAGCTGCTTGCCGATACCGCCGGGGCCGATGTGATCGAAAGGGTGGTGCAGGAGCGCGATCGCCGCGATCCGGCTTTCATGATCGGGCGGGGCAAGGTGGAGGAACTGGCGCAGCTGGCGCGCTACCAGGATGCCGACCTGGTCATTTTTGATGATGACCTCACTCCAACCCAGACCAAGAATATAGAAAAGCTCTGCGGTGTCAAGATCCTCGACCGCAGCGGCCTGATCCTGGATATCTTCGCCAAGCACGCCCGCACCCGTGAAGCGCGTACTCAGGTGGAGCTGGCACAGCTCAAGTATCTCGCGCCGCGCCTGGCCGGTCAGTGGCGCCACCTCGAGCGCCAGGTCGGCGGCATCGGCGTGCGCGGCCCCGGCGAGACCCAGCTTGAGGTCGACCGGCGCCTGATCCGTAAACGCGTCGGACTGCTCGAAAAGGAGCTTGAGCGCATTGCGGGACAACGAGAGATTCGACGCAAAAACCGCCACGACTTTTTCAAGGCCGCACTGGTCGGCTATACCAACGCCGGGAAATCCACCCTGCTCAACGCCCTGACCAACGCCGGCGTTCTGGTCGAGGACCGCCTTTTCGCCACGCTCGATGCCACCGTGCGCAGCCTGCAGCTCGAGGCTCGCCGCCAGATTCTCCTGATCGATACAGTCGGATTCATCCGCAAACTGCCGCATCACCTCATCGCTTCTTTTAAAAGCACGCTGGAAGAGTCCGCCGACGCCGATCTGCTCCTCCATGTCATTGATATTACCCATCCCGGATATGCCGAGCAGATGATCGCCGTGGAGAAGGTGCTCCAAGAGCTTCATCTGACGGGCAAGCCGGTTCTCAAGGTCTTCAACAAGATCGATCGCTTTGATCAGCCGGGTGTGATCGCCCGGCTGCGCGAGTCGGAGCAGCCCTGTGTCTTTATTTCTGCGCAACGGGGGATCGGTCTGACACAGCTGGTTGCCCGGCTCAGCGAGTTCGCAGAAGCCGCCTTTATCAGCGAAACCCTGGAACTGCCGCTTCGACAAGCGGGGTGTATCGCCCGGCTGTATGAGGTGGCGGAGGTGCTTGATACTCTTTACGACGAAAAGGGGGTTTCGGTGCAAATCCGCTTTCCCCGTAACCAGGCGCAACGTGTACGCGGCCAAATCAGCAGAATACTTGCCGGGGAGGGCGAAGATGTCCGGAAAGACTAAAGCATCGGCAGCCCTCCTTGCTGCTATTTGGATCCTCACAGCGGCGCTGGCTTCCGGGGACCCGGGTGAACGCATCCGCGGCACCAACCGTCATTACCGCGAGGGTGACTGGACGACCTGGTCCTCCCTGCGGCACATCCGCAATCTCTGCGTCGCTCCGGACCGCGTCTACTTCGCCACCACCGGCGGAATCGGCTGCTACAATCCGCTCAGCCAAAGTTGGGAAAGACCACAGACAGTCAGCAACGGCCTGGCCAGCGCTGATATCGATCTGGTGGCTTTCGACGAGAACAGCGGCTCCCTCTGGTGCGCGCAGCGCGAAGGCCTCAGCTGTCTCGGGCCGGCCAGCCATGTCTGGACCAACCTGTTTTACGATGAGACTGGATTCCGCCCGGGGGAGCGTGCCGTCTCCCTCGGATTCGGCAGCGATCATTTTCTATACGGGATGACCAGCTCCGGCCGCACCTTTGCCTTGTGGGCCAATAGCGGCGTGGTGGAATGGGACAAAAGTCCGGCCGCCGAAATTCAGATCGTCTGGTTCGGCCAGGCCGCTCCGGCGGAACCGCCGCCCCCGCATCTCTTCCTGCCTCCAGGCTATTTTTACGAGGATCAAACGCGCCGGATCACCGATCTTCACAACCGCTCCTTCCCGCTCACCTGCTGGAAACGTGATTCCTGGAATTCCCTGTGGCTGGGCAGCTGGGGATTGGGGGCCGCGCGTGTCGACCTGCTCACCGGGCGCTACCAGCCGCTCCCTTACGGCCTGTGGGACGATGCCGTGGCGGCCATGGCCTACGACCAGGAGGCCCTCTGGCTGGGCGGCGACCAAGCCCTGCAGGGTTATGGCGGCATGACCCGCTGGGAAGTGGATCGGCGTGATCCCGATTTTATCGAACCGCGTTTTCTGACCGGTTTCAGTGATGACCGCATCACAGCGATGGCCTTCGATGATGCGTTTCTCTGGTTCGGAACCCGCAACGGGCTTACCCGGTATGACGTCAAGCGGGCAAACTGGCGTACCCTGAGCCAGGCCGAGCATCTCCCGGACCCGCGTATCACCCATCTGTACATGGACCGCAACTATCTTTGGGTGGCGACGGAATCCGGGCTGGCACGCTTGCTCAAATCCTCGTTCGGCAAGACGGATTCGCTGGTCATTAATTCTGTTGATCTCCGCCATCTGGGCACGCTGCGCATCTCCTTTCTTGCACCTCAGGGCGACACCCTTTGGGTCGCGACGGAGCTCGGCCTCTATCTCTTCAATACTCGCACCGACAGTGGCTTTTTCTATAACGAGGGTTTTTACCCGGTCCAGGAGGAGATCGAGGCGGTGGCCTGCTGGAATGATGAGGTCTGGTTCGGCACGGCGGCGGGCATTGGCGGCTTCAATGCCCGGACGAAGGAATGGTTTGCACCCCCGGAGCAACGCCTCGAATCCGTTGGCAAAATCCACTGGATGGCGGCTGATGCGGCTTCGGTTTGGGTCGCCAGCGACCAAGGCGTTCGGCGCTATGAACGCAGGGGCCGGCGATGGATCCGCTATGCTATGACCGACGGGCTGCCGACGCTGGAGGTCCTGACCCTGATGCTCAATGGGGATTATATCTGGTTTGGCACCCCCCGCGGCTTGACCCTGTTTTACTGGAACGCGCCCTATCGGATCGACTGATCATGAACTATCACGAAGCGGAATCCTTTCTTCTGCAGCGGGAGCTTTTCGGCTGGAAGCTGGGACTGGAACGGATGAACACCTTTCTTGCCGAGCTGGGACAGCCGCACGAACAATTTGCCGCTGTACACGTCGCCGGGACCAACGGTAAAGGATCGGTCACGGCGATGTTGGCGAGCATCCTGCGCGAGAGCGGGTTGGTCTGCGGCATGTACACCTCGCCGCATCTGCAAACCCTGAGAGAGAGAATCCGCGTCGAGGGGAGTTGGATCGGCGAGGCCGAGATCGTCCGGCTGGTGGAGCGCTGGCGCCCTTTGATCGAGTCGCTGCAATGCACCTTTTTCGAGACCATGACCGGTCTGGCCTTCCGCCACTTCGCGGATGCCGGGGTTGAGGCAGCGGTCATCGAGGTGGGGCTGGGGGGCCGTCTCGATGCGACCAACGTCATCACCCCCTTTCTCTCGATCATCACGAATATCAGTTTTGATCATATGGAGCATCTGGGTGACAGCCTTGCCGCCATTGCTGCAGAGAAGGCGGGGATCATCAAGCCTGGTGTCCCTTGCGTGACCGGAGTGCTGCCGCCGGAGGCGGAGCGGGTCATTCTCAGCCGCGCGGTGGAGCTCGGCTGCCCGATTTTCAAGGCTTCGCAGGAGGTGAAGGTGCAGGATCTGCGACTTTTAGCGGAGGGTTCTAGATTCACAGCCGCGACGGCCGGTGCCACCTATGAGGAGCTCTTCATACCCCTGCCCGGGCCGCATCAGGTGGGCAATGCCGAGATAGCCGTCTGCGCGGCGGAGCATCTCGTCCATCAGGGCATGATACCCGCGCCGCCGCCCCTGCAGCGGGGCCTCGCAAAGACGCATTGGCCTGGGCGCTTCGAGCCCCTCTGCCCCTCCCCGCTGGTGCTGATCGATGTTGCGCATAATCCAGGCGGCTTTGCCCGGCAAAAGTGGATGTGGCACCATTTTTATCCCGGGAGGCCCAAAGCCCTGGTGCTCGGTTTGGTCAAGGATAAAGACCTGGACGGGGTGATCCGCGAGCTGCCTGCGGATGCGGCCATGATTTTTGCCGTGCCGGCCCCGACCCAGCGCGGCCTGCCCGTCGAGGCGCTGATCCAGACGCTTCGGCTGGCGCAGCGGCCAGCCACGCCCTGCCCCTCGGTGCGTGCCGGGGTCGAAGCGGCTCTGGCTTGGGCGGCGGAGGACTCTCAGCGGGTGGTATGCATCACCGGCTCCCATTATGTGGTCGGCGCCGCCCTCGACGGAATAAAGGGCTTGACAAAATGGTGAAATTTTAATAAATTAATAAGGATTCAATCCTGCTTTGCCCCATAATAACACACCCTGATCTTCAAATTGCCTCATACATAGAGCACATCCGTATCTCTTAAAGCGAGAATTACCCACAAGCGAATACACAACTCCGGGAGCACAGTCTTGGCGAAGGTCCAGCTGGACAAAGTGAGCAAGATCTTTGAGCATCAAGTCAAAGCGGTTGATGCGGTCGATATCGACATCAAGGATAAAGAGTTTATCGTTCTGGTTGGACCTTCAGGGTGTGGCAAATCAACCACCCTGCGTATGATTGCCGGGCTGGAGGAGATCAGCTCGGGCGAAATCCGCATTGGAGACCGCGTAGTGAATGAGGTGCCACCCAAAGACCGCGACATCGCCATGGTCTTTCAGAACTACGCGCTCTACCCGCACATGACAGTTTTTGAAAACATGGCCTTCGGGTTGAAGCTGCGGAAATATCCGAAGGAGGAGATCACCCGGCGCGTTAAGGAAGCTGCGGATATTCTGAGCATTGAGGATCTCCTCGAGCGCAAACCCAAGCAGCTCTCTGGCGGGCAGCGGCAGCGGGTTGCCGTCGGCCGTGCGATCGTGCGCAAACCCCAGGTCTTTCTCTTTGATGAACCCCTCTCGAATCTCGACGCCAAACTGCGGGTGCAGATGCGCACCGAGATTTCCAAGCTGCATACCCGGCTCGAAACCACCATGATCTATGTCACCCATGACCAAGTCGAGGCGATGACCATGGGCGACCGTATCGTCGTGATGAAAGATGGCCGGGTACAGCAAATCGATACCCCGATGAATCTGTACGATGCGCCGGTGAACAAATTCGTCGCCGGTTTCATCGGCAGCCCAGCGATGAATTTTATCCCGGGTGAGATCATTCGTGAAGAGGGGCTCTGGTTCAAGGCGGACGGGATGCAGCTGCGCATTCCCGATGCCCGGAGCGAGCGCCTGACCCCGCATATCAGGGAGAAACTAATCCTGGGCATCCGGCCTGAGGACCTGAGCGAGTATGACTCAGCGGCCAAGGCCCTCCCGGAATGGCATGCCGCTTGCCGGGTGGAAGTGGTCGAGCCCATGGGCAACGAGATTTTCGTCTATCTGGCCAACGGTGCCAATACCCTGGTGGCGCGGATGAATGTGCAATCGCGTCCGAGTGTCAACGCAGAATACCGAGTTCTGTTTGATATGGACAAAGCGCATTTTTTTCTGGCGGAGAGTGAAGCGGCCATCCTCTGATCCTTCCCTGAACCGTTCATCCTCACCGCAATCTTCATGTCCGGTTCTATCTTCTGACGTTATGCTGTTTATCTGGTGGTGGGGTGGTGATTCCCCGGGGTTGCCAAATTCCAAGGCTTCACTTCATGATTTGCTACCCTTGCACGCTGTGTACCGCTGAATTCCCTGTTATGAACATCGCAAGCAAAGACCCAACGTACTACTATTTAATATGAGGTTTCAATGGATATTGCTGAACTCAAGGCGCGGAAAATCGCCGAGCTGAACAAGCTGGCCCAGGACATGGGCGTCACCGGCTGCACCGGCCTGCGCAAATCGGAACTGATCTTCAAAATCCTGGAAGAACAGACCAAGAAAGAGGGACTCATCTTCGCTGAAGGGGTCCTCGAGGTGCTGCCCGACGGCTATGGCTTTCTGCGCTCCCCCGATTTCAATTATCTGCCCGGACCGGACGACATCTATGTCTCCCCCTCGCAGATCAAGCGCTTCGGCCTGCGAACCGGCGACACCGTCTCCGGCCAGATCAGGCCACCCAAGGAAAATGAGCGCTTTTTCGCCCTGCTCAAGGTCGAGGCGGTCAACTTTGAGAATCCGGAAGAGGCCAAGAACATCATCCTCTTCGACAACCTGACGCCGCTCTATCCACACAGCCGCATAGAGCTGGAGACCACTGCGGGTGAGATGTCAATGCGCATCATGAATATGCTCACCCCCATCGGCAAGGGTCAGCGCGGTCTGATCGTCGCCCAGCCCAAAACTGGAAAAACCACCCTGCTGCAAAAGATCGCCAATGCCATCACCACCAATCATCCTGAAATGAAGCTCATTGTACTTCTCATCGACGAGCGTCCCGAAGAAGTGACCGATATGGAACGGTCAGTCAAGGCGGAGGTGATCAGTTCGACCTTCGATGAGCCGGCCGAGCGCCACGTTCAGGTCTCCGATATGGTCCTGGAGAAGGCCAAACGTCTGGTCGAGTACGGCCAGGATGTCTGCATCCTCCTCGACAGCATCACCCGTCTCGCCCGCGCTCACAACGCCGTGGTGCCCCACAGCGGCAAGATCCTCTCCGGTGGCGTCGACGCCAACGCCCTGCATCGCCCAAAACGCTTTTTTGGTGCTGCCCGCAATATCGAAGAGGGGGGCAGCTTAACCATCATCGCCACCGCCCTCATCGACACCGGCAGCCGCATGGACGAGGTCATCTTTGAAGAGTTCAAGGGAACGGGCAATATGGAATTGGTGCTGGACCGCCGCATCTCCGACCGCCGTATCTTCCCCTCCATCGATGTCAACCGCTCCGGCACGCGCAAAGAAGAACTTTTGCTTGGCGACCTCGAGCTGAACCGTGTCTGGATTTTACGAAAACTGCTAGCCGAACTGGCGCCAGTGGAGGCCATGGAATTCCTGCTCTCCAAGATGCAGGGAACCAAATCCAACAAGCAGTTTTTGGATTCGATGAATATGTAAGCCGAATGTTTTTCTTGCTATTGCCGTTCTGTTTTTGTATATTTTTGTTTGCAAATTTCTTTGAATTCACGAACCGGAGGATATACATTGAAAAAGGGCATTCATCCCAAATATGAAGTGAGCACCGTCTCCTGCGCCTGTGGCCATACCTTCAAAGTGCGCACCACGGTGGGTGACCAGAAGCTAGATATCTGCTCCAATTGCCATCCTTTCTTCACGGGCAAGCAGAAACTCCTGGATACGGCGGGCCGCGTCGAGCAGTTCCGCCGGCGCTACAATCTGCCTAACAAGCAGTCCTAGCATCACGTTGAGACGACATAAAACGGAAGATATCCCGCCGCTGCGGAGGGACTTCCGTTTTTTTATTTTTTAACCCAGGCAGGAAATGCTTTTATGAATGAACCGGAGTCATTGGCTGTTGGCGGTCAGGCGATTATCGAAGGGGTGATGATGCGCGGCAATGATCGTATCGCCATGGCCGTACGTAAACCGGATGGAAATATCGCACTCAAGTGCACGCCCTTCACCTCCATCGTCAAGCGCTGCAAGGTGCTCAATCTCCCCATCTTGCGCGGTGGCATCCTTTTGATCGAATCCCTGCTGCTGGGCGTCAAAGCCCTCAATTTTTCCGGGGATATCGCCATGGCCGATGAGACGCAAGCGGATGTGCGAAAGCCGGAAAAAAGCCGGTGGAATGATCTCTGGATGGGGCTCACCCTCCTCTTTTCGCTCGCTCTGGGCATCGCCTTTTTCTTTTATTTGCCACTGATTCTCACCGATCTGCTGGGGCTGCAAAGCGGCTGGGCCTTCAATCTGGTCGATGGCGCTTTACGGCTGATCCTGTTCCTCGCCTATATTTATCTGATCTCCAAATGGAAGGAGATCCGGCGGGTCTTTGAATACCACGGCGCCGAGCACAAATCCATCTTTGCCCACGAAAACAACCAACCCTTGACGCCGGCTGGTGCCCAACCCTTCACGACCTTGCATCCACGTTGCGGAACGAGCTTTCTCCTCATCGTCATGGTCGTCAGTATACTGGTCTTCATGTTTCTTGGCAAACCGGAGTCACTGGCCGACCGCCTTGCTCGCCTCGCCTTCGTGCCGGTGATCGGCGGGATCAGTTACGAATTGATCAAGCTTTCGGCTAAGGCCGCACGCAATCCCTTTTTTCGCATCTTCATCCTGCCCGGCCTCTGGCTGCAAAAGATCACCACCAACGAGCCGGATGAAAAGCAGCTCGAGGTGGCCATGGTCGCCCTGCGCTGTGCCATCGGCAAAGAGCTTCAGGCAGGGTCCTCGGCCATCGAGTTGGTTTGATAAAGGATCAGACTGTGAAAGAAAAGCTGGAGGCGATGGTCGCCCGACATGAGCAGGTGCAGAGGCAGCTCAGTGATCCGGAAGTGCTCGCCAAGCCCCAATTGCTGCGCGATCTAGCCAAGGAGGAAGCGGAACTCTCGGAAATCGTCATGACCTATCAACGCTATCTCAAGGTCGAAAAGGATATGGCGGGCGATGAAAAGGTCATCCATGAGAACGAAGAAGCCGAGCTGGTCGAGATGGCCCGCGCCGAGTTGGATGAGCTGCGCAGCGAACTCGCCACCCTCGAGGAAAAACTTAAATGGCTGCTGATCCCCAAGGATCCCCAGGATGCGCGCAATGCGATCATCGAGATCCGCGCCGGCACCGGCGGGGACGAGGCGGGCCTTTTCGCTGGCGATTTGTTCCGCATGTACCAGTATTATGCCGAACGCCAGGGTTGGAAATTGGAGATCATGAGTGCCAACCCCCAGGGCATCGGCGGCTTCCGCGAGGTGATCTTTTCGCTCACCGGCAAGGATGTCTACGGCAAAATGAAATACGAAGGCGGCGTACACCGGGTGCAGCGGGTACCCCAAACGGAGGCGAGCGGCCGCATTCATACCTCGGCCGCTTCGGTCGCAGTCCTTCCCGAAGCCGAGGAGATCGATGTGGAGATCAACCCCAATGACCTGCGCATCGATGTCTTCCGCTCCTCCGGCCCCGGCGGCCAGAGCGTCAACACGACCGATTCGGCGGTGCGTGTGACCCATCTCCCGACCGGACTGGTGGTGAGTTGCCAGGATGAAAAATCACAGCATAAAAACAAGGCCAAAGCTCTCAAGGTGCTCCGGGCGCGCCTTTATGATCTGGCCCTCGAAGAGGAGCAGGCCAAACTGACTGCGACACGGCGGTCGATGGTCAGCACCGGCGACCGCAGCGCCAAGATCCGCACCTACAATTTTCCGCAGAACCGGGTGACGGACCACCGCATCGGACTGACGCTCTACCAGCTGGAATCGGTCCTCGCCGGCCATATCGATGAGTTCATCGAGCAGTTGCAGATCGCCGATCGCAGCGAGATGCTCAAGGTCATGAATTAAGGCCGGCGATGGCGGAGAATGCGAGCGCAAGAGTCTGGACCGTGCTCCAGCTGATCCAGTGGAGCAGCGAGTATCTGACCGGGAAGGGGTTCACCAACGGCCGGCTGCTCTCGGAGCGGCTTCTGGCCCATCTCCTGCAGCTGCGCCGGGTGGATCTCTATGTACAATTCGACCGGCCCCTCGAGGCGGGCGAATTGGCGCGGTACAAAGCGCTATTTTTACGGCTGGTTGCGCATGAGCCGTTGCAGTACCTCCTCGGAGAAACCGAGTTCATGTCGCTGCGTTTCCTGGTGGGACCGGGCGCCCTCATTCCCCGTCCGGAGACCGAACTTCTGGTCGAGAAAGCCCTGGCGCGGGCCAGGGTGATGCTCCAGGAACAGGATGCCCTGCGGATCATCGATCTGGGCACCGGCACGGGTTGCATCGCCATCGCCCTGGCCGAAGCGCTGCCACAAGCCGCCGTAACCGCCTTGGACAGCTCAACGGCGGCGCTGAAATGGGCTCGGAAGAACTGTGAATTGCATGGCCTTGCCGGCCGCGTCACGCTGTTACAGCAGGACCTAAAGGCGCCCCTGCCACCGGAATGGCGGGGTTCTTTCGATCTGGCTGTCGCCAATCCGCCCTATATCCGTAGTGCCGATTGGCAGGGGCTGGATCCCGAGATCCGCGATCATGAGCCGCACGAAGCCCTCTTCGGCGGCGAGGATGGCCTGGACGCATATCGCAGCCTAGCGCAGCAACTGCCCCCCCTGCTGCGCAACGGCGGTGAGGCCTTTGTTGAGATCGGCGATGGCATGGCCGCAGTGGTTGGGGAACTCTTCAAGCCAGGTTTTCAGAACGTGGAATTGTTTCATGATCTGGCCGGAAAGGAACGACTCGTGCACCTCTTCTCTCCAGGAGGAAACCATGAATGAAGGTATTTTCCGCGAATACGATATTCGCGGCGTCGTCAGAACGGACCTGACCAATGATGTGGCCTACAACATCGGACGGGCCTACGGCACCTGGATGAGCAAACGGGGGCATAAACGGATCGCCGTCGGACACGATGTGCGGCTCACCTCACCGCATCTTGCCAAGCTCTTCATCGACGGGGTTTTAACCACCGGGCTGGATGTCTCGATGGTCGGCGAGGTGATGACGCCGGTCCTTTATTTTGCGATTCTCCATCTCAAGGCCGATGGCGGCGTAATGATCACCGGCAGCCACAATCCCATCGAGTATAACGGCTTCAAGATGTGCGAAGGCCTCGCCCCCATCTATGGCCTGCAGATCCAGGAACTGAGACAGATTATCCGCAAGAATGCTTTTATCCGCACCAGCAGCGGCCATGTCGCTAACCATGAGATTTACCCCGCCTACCGGGAAATGATGCGCAGCAAACTCCATTTCGCGCGCAAGCTCAAGGTCGTCATCGATGCGGGCAATGGCGCGGCCGGACCTATCGCTCCGGAATTATGGAGCAGTCTCGGGGTAGAGGTTATCCCCCTGTATTGCGATCCGGACGGCCACTTTCCCAACCATCTGCCCGATCCCACTGTGCCCAAGTTCATGCAGGATTTGCGCCAGCTGGTCCTCGCCGAAAAGGCGGATCTCGGGATCGGTTATGACGGCGATGCCGACCGGGTGGGGATTGTCGATGACCGCGGTCGGCTAATCTACGCGGATGCCCTCATGGCTCTGCTCAGCCGCGAAGTGCTGGCCAACCATCCGGACAGTACGATCCTTTTCGACGTCAAATGTTCGCAAATGCTTCCCGAAGAGATCACCCGTCTCGGAGGTTTGCCGCTGATGTACAAGACCGGACACTCCCTGCTCAAGGCCAAGATGAAAGAGCTGCACGCGCCTTTTGCCGGCGAGATGTCCGGACACCTCTTTTTTGCGGACGAGTTTTTCGGTTTCGATGACGGCCTCTATGCTTCAGGGCGGATTATGCGCCTTTTGGCTGAAAGCACGCTCCCCTTTTCGGCCCTTGCCGATCAGCTCCCGGCCTTCGTCTCCACTCCGGAAATCCGCGTCGAGTGTGCGGATAGTGAAAAATTCACCGTCATTGACGAGATGGTCAAGACATTCAGCGCGCAGCACGAAACCATCACCATCGATGGCGCCAGGGTGCTCTTCGGCGACGGTTGGGGTCTGATTCGCGCCTCCAACACCCAGCCGGTACTGGTATTGCGCTTTGAGGCCAGGACCAGGGAACGCTTGGCCGAGATCATCGCAATTTTTCGCAGGGAAATGGACAAGTTTCCTGCCATCGTTTACGATCCCGCAGAGTTGGCGGTTTGAAAGGATGCCACTCTGGAACGGCCCGAAGGAGATTCGGGCCGTCCTGTTTTGGGCCAACATCATTTGCAAGGCCGGGAAGAGAGGCTGAACATGGCAAAATCAGCAAAAGAGCGGGATTTAGGCGTCGAGGTTCTGGCGTTGCTGGAGCGTGCCCCGAAGAAAAGATTCAAGGCCGCCGAACTGGCGCGGGAACTGGATCTGTCCCGGGAGGGGTATCTCGAACTGCGCAAGACCCTACGCCGGTTGGTGCAAGAAGGGGCTTTGGTCAAGCTGCAGAAGAATCGTTATGCCTCAGCCACCCTTTCGCCGATGGTCACCGGGCTTTTACGGGTCAACTCGCAGGGCTACGGTTTTGTGACCCGCGATGACGGCGGCGAGGATGTCTTTATCGGGGCAAAGAAGATGGCCTCCGCCCTGCACCGCGACCAGGTGCGCGTCCGGCTGTTCGCGACTCGAAAGGGGGAGCGCCCCGAAGGAGAGGTGGTCGAAATCCTCGACCGCGGCCGCGACCGCATTGTGGGCACCTTCCGCTGGGGGCGCAAGTATGCCTATGTGGTCCCTGACGATATCAAGATCCAGACCGATATCATCCTGCCTGAGCCGGAGGAGTCCGGGGCCGAGGAGGGACAGAAGGTGGTGGTGGTCATCGACCGCTGGCCTTCGCCCCAGCAGAATCCGGAAGGGCATATCACCCGGGTGCTCGGCTATCCAGACGACCCAGGCGTGGATATCCTCTCCATCGTGCACGGCTTCAGCCTCGATCCCAATTTTCCCGAAGCCGTGGAGCGTGAGGCGCAAGGACTCGGCAAGGGGATCCCGCCCACGGAGTATCGCCGCCGGCTCGACTGCCGTGAGTGGCTGATCTTTACCATTGATCCGGCTGATGCCAAGGATTTTGATGATGCCGTGTCGCTGCGCACGCTCGCGAATGGCCACCTGGAGCTGGGCGTCCACATCGCGGACGTCAGCCACTATGTCGCTCCTGAAGGGGCCATCGATTGGGAGGCGGAGAGCCGCGGAACTTCGGTCTATCTGGTGGATCGGGTGATTCCGATGTTGCCGGAACATCTCTCCAACAACCTCTGCAGCCTCGTCCAGGGTGAAGACAAGCTTTGCTACACGGTACTGATGGAACTCTCGCCGACGGGCAGCCTGGTCGGCCACTCCTTCCATGAAAGCGTTATCCGCAGCAGCCGGCGGCTTACCTATGAAGAGGCACAAGGGCTGATCGATGGAGCGGGGACGGACGCGATTTCGCTGCAGCTGCGCCGGATGTGGGAATTGGCCACAGCCCTGATTCGCCACCGCGAAAGGCGCGGCAGCATCGATTTCGAGAGCCAGGAGGTGCAGGTCGTTTTGGATGAGCGCGGCCGTCCGGTCGAGCTGCGGCGCCGCGAGCGCCTCCAAAGCCACCGCCTCATCGAAGAGTTCATGCTGCTGGCCAATGAAACCGTCGCGCGGCATGTTGGACTCGAGACGGCAGCGGAGGGGGACGAAGCGCCGCCTTTTGTCTATCGCATCCATGAAAAGCCGGACCGCGACGATGTTGCGGATCTTTTACAGCTCCTTGCCAATTTCGGCATCATCCAGTCCGCCCCCAAGCGTATCACTCCCCATTTTTTTCAAAAACTGGGCGGCGTCATCCGCCGCCATCCGGCTGCGGTGGTGCTTCAGGATGCGATGTTGCGCACCATGATGAAAGCCCGTTACAGCACGGAAAACCTCGGCCATTTCGGCCTGGCCTACAGTCATTATACTCACTTCACCTCGCCAATCCGCCGCTATCCGGACCTCCTGGTGCATCGTCTGCTCAAGGCTTATACCGCCGGTGCAAACCCTGGCGATATCGCGCCGCTGACCAGCCGGCTCGACGAACAATGCCGGGCAGCGAGTGAGAACGAGGTACGGGCGGCCGAGGCTGAGCGCGCTTCGATCAAACTCAAGCAGATCGAGTATATGGAAGGCCACCTCGGCGAAGAACATGAGGGTTTTATCAGCCGCATTGTGCCCTTCGGCCTCTTTGTCACCCTGCCGGAGATGCTCATCGATGGTCTGGTTCATATTGCCGATCTCGCCGATGACTATTACCTGCGCGAGCCCTCGGGATACCGTCTGATCGGACAACACGCCGGAAAGGTCTATGCCCTTGGCGACAAAGTGCGCGTCCGGATCTCGCGCGTGGGCCGGAATGAAAGGTTGGTTGACTTTGTTTTAGTTGCCAGGGAAGTCGGAAAGTTGGGGGGAAAAAAGCAGAGGGAAAAAAAGCAGACCTTTATCCGTCCGCAAAAAAAACAGCGGAAAACACACAAGAAATAAACTGCCGGGCGAGGTGATATGAGCAGAACCCTGGAACTGGACGGCGTGCGGGAAATCGCCCGTGGCACCATCGAGTTGAGTTTCAAACGTCCCGGAGGTCTGGTTCACCTCGCCGGACAGAATATGAACCTAAAGGTGCCGGAATTGCATTATCCGGACCCGAAGGGACCGCGGCGGACTTTCACCATCGCGTCGGCGCCGCACGAGCCCCGGCTGCTCTTCGCCACCCGCGTCAGCGAGAGCGGCTACAAACGGACGCTGCTGGAACTGGAACCGGGGGCGCTCTTCGAATTTCTGGGGCCGAACGGCCAGTTCCTCTACGACGCGTCGATTCCATCAACCGCCTATCTGGCCGGCGGCATCGGTATCACTCCGTTCCGCAGCATGCTCCTTCACGCTGTGCACACGGGGATGATCAACCCGATCACCCTTTTTTACAGCAATGCCGCGCCCGAAAACACCGCCTATCACGATCTTTTCACCACCCTGGCCGTGCGCGAGGAGAATTTTACCTATCTGCCCACCATGACCAATCTGACTCCGGACGATCCCTGGCCGGGCGAACGGGGCTTCATCCGCGCGGATTGGATTGCCGACGCTCTGCCGCAATTCGCAGAGACGGTCTTTTTTCTCTGCGGCCCGCCAGCCTTCGTGGGCGCGCTCACCGGGCAATTGACCGCACGGGGTCTCGATGCCGGGCAGATCCGTTCCGAATCGCTCTATGGCTATTAAGCGACCACGGCGCCGCCACTCCTCCTGCTGACCGCTTTTCAGCCTCTATTAAAACCATATCCTAATCCACTTCGGGAGGTCCCCATGAGGCGTCTCCTCTATTTGATTGCTTTGTTCATTTTCTTTATGGCTCTCAGCGCCGCCCTACGTTCCCCCCAGGATCCCGGCTATCTAACCGATGAACTATTGGTGCGTTTCAAACCAGCAGTCACTACCCAGGCGGTCTCCAGCCTGGCGGCAACGGTGCAGGCGCGCGCGGTCGCGGTTGTACCAGTACTGCGCATGTACCGGCTGCGCTTGATCGGCACCATCAGCGTTGAGGAGGCGCTTGGCCGCCTGCGGGCGCTGGATCAGGTCGAGCTGGCTGAACCCAACTACCGGGTTAGTGCCTTTGGCACGCCGAATGATCCCTCGTTCAGCAAACAATGGGGTCTGCACAATACCGGCCAGAGCGGGGGCCTGGCGGATGCCGATATCGATGCGCCCGATGCCTGGGAAACCGCAACCGGATCGACATCGATTATCGTCGGGATCGTCGACAGCGGCATCGATTATCGCCACCCAGACCTGCGTGCAAACCTGTATACCAATCCGGGCGAAGACCCCTGGAGCAATCCAGATGATCCCACCACCGGAAACAAGATCGATGATGACGGCAACGGTTATATTGATGACTGGAAAGGCTATAATTTTTATACCGATACCAATGACCCTTATGATGAGAATGGCCACGGCACACATGTGGCGGGGATCGTTGGCGCCGCCGGCAACAACGGTGTCGGCGTCTCCGGCGTCTGCTGGCAGGTCCGGCTGCTGCCCCTCCGTTTTCTCGATGCGTCCGGCAATGGCAATGTGGGCGATGCCATTGAAGCGATCGAATACGGCGTGCGCATGGGCGTGCGGGTCTTTAACAACAGCTGGGGGGGCGCCGACAAATCCACCTTTCTCGAGGAGGCTGTCCAACTCGCCCATGATCATAACGCGCTCTTTGTCGCCGCGGCGGGCAATGATGGCGTCAACACCGATACAACACCCGAATATCCGGCCTGCCTGCAGATCGACAATGTGGTTTCGGTAGCGGCGAGCGACCAGGGCGACCAGCGGGCGCTGTGGGGCGATGATAACGACGACAATACCAATGACTGCGGCTTCGCCTGCTCCAATGCTGTGGCGGCCGTCCCCGGCTCCAATTACGGTCCGGCCTCTGTGGACCTGGCCGCGCCCGGCAAGGATATTTATTCCACAGTCCCCGGAGGGTATGCCGTCTTTTCGGGGACTTCCATGGCCGCGCCCTTTGTTTCGGGCGCAGCCGCCTTGCTGCTCGCCCGGAATTTCTCCCTCACCGATCTGCAGCTCAAGCAACGGCTGTTGAGCAGCGTCGATCCCCTCAGCGCGTTCAGCGGACTGACGGTTACGGCGGGACGGCTGAACCTGCAGAAGGCCTTGGCGGGCTTGCCATAAGAACTTAATAAAAACTTAACTTGAAATTCTAATCAACTAAGGCTAATTTATAAACCGCAAAGCCGTATGCCAGTGCCGGGATATACCGGCAGCGGTATTGCCCTCATCAAAGGATCGCACAGTGACCCTGTACAACGAATCGCATTACGAAAAATCCCTGCGGCAGGATATGGAGCTTCTGCAGAAGAAAACCCTGGAGATGGCGATCCTTGCAGAGGGTGGTTTGCGCAATGCTATAACCGCCCTGCAAACCCGGGACCAGCAGCTGGCTTATACGGTCATTCTGCGCGACCGTTTCGTCGACAGTCTTGAGACCGAGCTGGACCGCCTTTGCCTTGAGTTCATCGTGCGGCAGCAACCGGTCGCCAGCCATCTGCGTTTCGTCTTTGCCACGATCAAGATCATCCGCGAGTTGGAAAGGATCGGCGATTATGCAGAGAGCATTGCCCGCCAGGTCTTGACGATCATGAACATCAAGCCGCTACCTCCCTTGGACGATTTTATTGCCTTGTCCGATATCGCCATTGCCATGTTCCACGATGGCGTTCAGGCCTTCCTGACCCATGATGTCGAATGGGCGCGGCAGCTGATGATCCAGGAGGATATCGCCGATGAGATGCGCAACCGGATCAACACGCAGCTCATTGAGGCCGAGGAGCAGGGCGAGCTGGCTATAGAAGCCCTGGCGCCGCTAATGACGGTCGCCCGGCGCCTCGAACGGACCACCGATCAGGCCAAGAATATTTGCGAAGAGATCATTTACATGTCCACCGGCGAATCGATCAAACACCGGCCCGCCGAAATCTTTCGCATTCTTTTCGTCGATGAAGCGAATGACCTGTTGAGCCAGATGGCTGAGGCCGTCGGTAGGGCGCAAGCGGAGCAGCATTTGGCCTTTTCGAGCGCTGGATTGACTCCTGCCCGTGAAATCCGGCCGCAACTCCGCGCTTTCATGGCCGGCAAAAATATCTCTATGGAAGGATACCAGCCCAAGGATCTAGCGCAATTTCTCGACACCCTGCCGGTGGACGTCATTGTAGCCTTGAACCCCGATGTGCACCGGCGGATTCCCTCCTACCTTGCCAATTGCGTTGTCTTTGAGTGGTCGATTCCTGAACTGGATCCCGCCGCCGGGTCCGATGCGGACCTGCTAGCCCGCTATGAGGAGGCGTTTGGCCGGATCAGCCGGCAGGTGCACGATCTGGTTCAGGCGATTATCGGACACGATGAATTCCATCCAGGCCAACCTGCGCGTGCGTGACCTCAGTCGAAAAAGTGGGCAGCAGGTTGCACCGCGTCGGCCGCGCTGGTATGCTTGCAGGGGCGCGTGGCGGCGCGCCATTACCTCCACGACCCCCCTGCGACTCCTCCTGGCTGGGCTCCTGCTGGCCCCGATGCTCTCCGGTTGTCTGCGAGGCCGCCAGCCCGGCACGGCCGGCAAGAGCGATAGGATGGTCATTCAGAATACAGGGTCCGATACCATGGTCAACCTTGCCCAGGCCTGGGCAGAGTCCTATGGCGCGATCGACCCGGGAGTCTCGGTGGAGGTTTCCGGCGGTGGTTCGGGTACCGGCATCGCCTCCCTCATCAACGGCACAGCTGATATCGCCAATTGCAGCCGCCAAATGACCGCGACCGAGAAGCAGGAAGCCGTGCAGAATACGGGCAAGGATCCGGTTGAAAATCTGGTCGGCTTTGATGCTCTTGCCATCTTTGTAAACCTGGAGAATCCACTGCGTGAAATCAGCCTTGAGCAACTGGCCGAGATCTATGGCGAAAAGGGCCGCTTCACGCGCTGGAGCGATCTCGGCGTGGTGATGCCCGACAAGGGCCGTGACGAGATCATCGTCGTCAGCCGCCAATCCAATTCGGGGACCTATGAGTATTTCCGCGAGGCGGTGCTCGGTAAAACCCGCGATTTCAGGCTCGGGACGATCGATATGCACGGATCCAAGGATGTCGTGGAGTTGGTCGCCAGAACGCCCGGGGCCATCGGCTACAGCGGCATGGGGTATGCGAATGATAAAGTGCGCATGCTGCAGATTGCCAGGAAAAACGGCATGACAGCCTATGCTCCGACCGTCCAGAATACACAGAAGGGGGTCTACCCCATCGCGCGTCCTCTCTTCATGTATACCCTGGGAGTACCGCAGGGGGCGGTCAAGGCCTATTTGGACTGGATCCACTCGCCCGAAGGGCAGAGCTTGGTCGTGCAATCGGGCTATGTTTCGCTTTCAGCACGGCCGGCCGCGGAGACGAAGGAGCCGCCGAAGCCATGAAACCGCAACGTCAGGCGCTTGAATCCCTGAAGGAATGGGTGATTGAACGCTTCATCTGGTTGTGCGGCGTCAGCGCGGTGCTTTTTGTTTTTGGTATCTTTATTTTTGTCTTCCGTGAGGGGGCTGACTATCTCTTTCGCGGTTTCAAGGCAGGGGAATTTTTCACCAGCATCGAGTGGTACCCCACCTCGCGCACCCATGTGCGTTATGGTGCCCTTGCGCTGATCGTCGGCACCTTCAGCGTCTCCCTGTTGGCGATGGTCATTGCGGTTCCCTTCGGCATAGGCGCAGCCATCTTTCTTTCTGAATTCTGCCCGCCGCGCCTTAAGGAGACCCTCAAAATCGTCATCGAGCTGCTCGCCGCGATTCCTTCGGTGGTATGGGGATTTATCGGTCTTACCATCATGAACTCCATGCTGGTTCGCCTTTTTAATGCGCCGCTGGGGCTGAATATGCTCAATGGGGCGATCATCCTGGCGCTGATGAGCGTGCCGATCATCGTTTCGATCGGCGAGGATGCGCTCAAGGCGGTGCCCGACTCGTATCGCGAGGCCTCGCTGGCTCTCGGCTGCACCCGCTGGCAGATGATTTTCCGGGTGCTGCTGCCGGCGGCACGCAATGGGCTGCTGGCGGCGGTGCTGCTGGGGGTCGGCCGTGCAGTCGGCGAAACGATGGCGGTCCTGATGGCCACGGGCCACTCCATCCGCATTCCCCACAGCGTTCTCGAACCGGTCAGGACCCTGACCGCAACCATCGCCGCGGAACTGGGCGAGGCCCCGGTCCATTCCGATCACTACCAGGTGCTTTTCATTATTGGCATCCTGCTTTTCACCATCACCTTTGTCATCAATATCACCGCGGATCTGATCGTGCGCGGCATCCGGAAAGAGCCGTAACCGAAAAAAGCCATGTTCGAAGCAACGGATTATACCCGCAAAAAAGCGAGGCAGGAGGCGGCGATGAAGTACCTGCTGCTGACGATGACCCTTCTCATCGTTCTGCCCCTCATCTTGATCGTGTTCTACCTTTTTTACAAAGCGGCGCCGGTCCTCTCCCTCGATTTTCTCCTCGAGAATCCGATCCACGGCATGCGCGCCGGCGGCATCTGGGCCCCCTTGCTCGGCACTATTTACCTGGTTCTGCTGTCGCTGCTGATTGCCATGCCGGTGGGGGTCTTTGCTGCGGTCTATCTCAATGAATATGCCGGCAACAGCTGGATGACTCGAGCCGTCAATCTAGCCGTCGTCAATCTCGCCGGCGTACCCAGCATCGTCCATGCCCTGTTTGGCCTCGGCGCCTTTGTGCTGTTTGCCGGCATCGGCCGCTCGATCCTCGCTGCATCCCTGACCCTGGCGATCATGACTCTGCCGGTCATCATCGCCAGCACCAAGGAGGCGCTCGCGGCGGTCCCCCTCTCCTTCCGTGAGGCGTGCTGGAATGTTGGTGCGACGCGGTGGCAGACCATCCGTCATGTCGTTCTGCCCAATTCCATCAGCGGCATTCTTACCGGCATCATTCTCCAGGTTTCGCGCGCGGCCGGCGAAACGGCACCAGTGATGTTCACAGGGGTGGTTTTTTTCAAGGCGATCACCCCGGGCGATCCCTTCGCCTACGGATTGCTCGACCAGTGCATGGCCCTCTCGATGCATCTCTTCACCGTCTCCACCCAGGTTCCCGATGTCCCCGAGCCCCTGACCTATGGAACGGCGGTGGTGCTGCTCGGCGTGGTGCTGCTCTTCAATGCCCTGGCTATTCTGATCCGCATCAAGTTGCGGAGCCGGAAGAAATGGTGAGCTCAGAATTCAAAATTTCGGTTTCCAACCTGAGCGTCTCCTATGGCGCGGTGCAGGCCCTCAAAGGCATCTCCTTTGATATCCGCAAGAACGAGATTTTCGCCATCATCGGCCCGGCGCAGTCGGGGAAAACGACGCTATTGCGGACGATCAACCGCACCCTCGAACTCACGCCGGGGGTGCGCCGCACCGGTTCGGTTCAAGTCGACGGGCAGGAGGTGGGCGAGGTAAAAAACCTTTACGGGCTGCGGCGCAAGATCGGCATGGTCGCCCCGCTGCCAGTCGGCTTGCCCATGACCATCTATGACAATGTCGCATTCGCCCCGCGTATGAGCGGCCTGCGTCGCAAGAGTGAAATCGATGCCCTGGTCGAGCGCTGTCTGCGTCAGGCAGCGCTTTGGGATGAGGTGAAGGACCGTCTCGATACGCTCGGCACCAAGCTCTCCGGCGGGCAACAGCAACGCCTGACGATCGCCCGGGCCCTTTCGCACCAGCCGGAGATCCTCTGTCTCGACGAGTTCTCTATCGCCATTGATCCGGTCACCACCATGCGCATCGAGGAGGTGCTGCGGCAGCTCTGCGCGCAGATGACCATCATCCTGGTCACCAACCTGACCCAACAGGCCCGCCGGCTCTCCGATCGTACCATGTTTCTCTTCGAGGGCCGGATTGTCGAGCTCGACCGCTCCGAAGTTATCTTTTCACAAAATCCGGCGCAGCAAAAGACCTACGATTACGTCAACGGGATTTTTGGATGATCGAGTCCGCCTTCAGCATCACCACCCGGAACCTCAATCTCTGGTACGCCGGCTTTCATGCGCTGCGCAACGTCGACTTGCAGGTGCGTGATGGTCTGATCACCGCCCTGATCGGACCTTCCGGCTGTGGCAAAACCACCCTGTTGCGCTGTTTCAACCGCGTCAATGAACGGTATGGCAATGTCCGCACCACCGGTGAGATCCGGCTGCTGGGCAAAAATATTTACGATCCCGATATCTCGCTCATCGAACTGCGCAAGAGCGTCGGGATGGTATTTCAACGCCCCAACCCTTTGCCCATCTCCATCTATGATAACATTGTCTTCGGGCTGCGCCTCCATACACCACCTGGTGAGCTCAAGCGCGACCGGCTCGATGCGGCGGTGGAACAGGCTCTCATGGATGTCAATTTATGGACCGAACTCAAAGACAAATTGAAGATACGCGCCACGGGCCTCTCGCTGGATCGACAGCAAAAGCTCTGCATCGCGAGGCTGTTGCCGCTTAAACCAGAGATCATCCTCATGGATGAGCCCTGTTCCGCTCTTGATGTGGAGGCCACCCGCCAGATCGAGGAACTGATGCTGGAGCTGGCCGGGCGCTACACCATCGTCATCGTTACCCATAACATGGCCCAAGCGAAGCGTGTCAGCCATGAATGCGCCTTCATGCTCCTCGGCGAGCTGATCGAACACAGCCGCACCGAGGATCTCTTCATCCGGCCTCTTGACAGCCGCACAGCGGACTATATCGAAGGCCGTTTCGGCTGATGCCGGTGCCGCCGGCTCACCTCCGGCAGGATATTGTATTGGGTTTTTTCCCCCCCCCATCCCGGCGCCGCTCTGGCGGCTCCGATCCTCACCTCCGTCCCCGTCAATCCAGCTGCCGCTGTGATAATTCCACTTGAAACAGTTCTATGAAATAAGTAATTTAAAAGTCAAATTTAACCTGTCCTCCGGGAATTGCCCTTGTCAGCAGCAAACGAAATACAGGCCGGGCTGGATCTGGGATCGGTCTCCGCCAAGCTGGTACTTGCCTTTCCCCCCGGGAGCGCAGCCCGGATCCTTGCATCGTGGCCGGAACTGCAGCCGCTGGGCCTCTGCGCCGGCCAGGAGCTTTTAGGACTGCAGCAGCCGCTCTGCGGTGCGCCGCTTGCACTCGCCCGGGAACTCTTCATCCGACTGCTGGAAGACGGTTTTTCTGGACGGCCGGTGCGGATTCAGCTGACCGGTATTCATGCCCGGCATCTCGCCGAAAATTTGCAGCTTCCCCTGATCAATGAGTTCAAAGCCATCGCCAACGGAGCGGTGGCCTGCGATCCCAACGTGCGTACTATTCTGGAAATCGGCGGGGATGCTTCGCGTTACCTGCAGGTCCACTTTGATTCGGAAACCGGCTACCTTGCACTGCTCGATTATGCACGTAACGGGGAGTGCGCCGCCGGGACGGGCTCCTTCATCGACCAGCAGGTGGCGCGCATGGGCTTTGACGTCTCCGAGGTGGGAGCGTTGGTGGCAACGGCAGAAAAGCCGGCGAACATTGCCGGCCGTTGTTCGGTTTTTGCCAAATCCGATATGGTGCATGCCCAGCAGCGGGGCTATTCTCCGGCGGCGATCCTGAAGGGCTTATGTGAGGCGGTGGTCCGCAATTACAAGGGTACGGTTTTGCGCGGTAAAACCCTGCTGACACCGGTGATATTCCTCGGCGGCGTCGCCGCCAACCCGGGCGTTGTCAGAGCATTGCGAGAGGCACTGGGGATCGAGATTTCGGTGCCTGGCTTGCACGCTTTTGCTGCTGCGTTGGGGTGCGCCCGGTTCGATGGGGGGGTAATCCTGACGCGCGAGCATCTCGGCGTGCTCTCCCGGCTGCAGGAACAGCGCCCTGCGGGCGAGAGCCGCAGCGGACGGCTCACTTTGCAAAACGTTTACAGGGTCGGGGAGAAGCAGCAGAGTGCTCCAGGCAACGAGGGAAGGATTGAGGCCTATCTCGGCATCGATGTCGGGTCGGTCAGCACCAACCTGGCTCTGCTGGATCGCGGCGGCCGGGTCCTCGATGTGGTCTATACCCGGACCGAAGGCAAGCCGGTGCAGGTGGTGCGACGCGAGCTGCAGCGATGGCGGGAAAAGTGGGCGAGCCGCGTGGAGGTGATGGGCGTAGGCACGACCGGATCAGGCCGCGAGATCACCGCCGAGCTGGTGGGGGCCGATACCGTCAACGACGAGATCACCGCCCACAAGACCGGCGCGGCCTTTATTGCGACAGAGCTGGGGATGGCCCCAGTCGATACGATCTTTGAGATCGGCGGACAGGATTCCAAATTTATTTCGCTTGAATCGGGGGTAGTTGTTGATTTTGCCATGAATGAAGCTTGCGCGGCCGGCACCGGTTCCTTTCTCGAAGAGCAGGCGGGCAAGCTGGGCATCTCGATTGTGGATGAATTTGCCGACCTCGCGCTGCAGGCCAGCCGGTCTGCTGCCATGGGCGAACGATGCACGGTCTTCATGGAGAAAGATGTTTCGGCCCTGCTGCAGCAGGGGATGGCGAAAGAGGAGATCGCCGCCGGCCTGGCTTTCTCGGTCGTGCAGAACTATCTCAACCGTGTTGTCCGCGGCCGCAAGATCGGCGAGGTGATCTTTTTCCAGGGCGGCACCGCTTACAACCAGGCCGTTGCCGCGGCGTTCGCCGCTACCCTCGACAAGACCATCATCGTTCCGCCCCACTGCGGCGTTATGGGGGCGATTGGCGCAGCGCTTCTGGCGCGCGACCGGATGGCAGGATCGTCGTCGGCGAGCCGCTTTCATGGCTTCGACCCCGATGCCATTCAGTTCTCCGTTCGTCATTTCACATGCAAAGCCTGCTCCAATCAATGTGACATGCAGGAGGTCGCGGTTGACGGCGAAAAGAGCTATTGGGGCGACAAGTGCTCCGAACGCTATCGCAAACGCGTCCGCACCGCCCGCAAAGCGGTGATTCCAGACCTCTTCGAATGTCATCGCGATCTGCTGCTACGCGGGGTTCCCGGACCGGACGGCCGGGGCGTCAAGATCGGCATTCCGCGCGCGATGTACTTTTTTGACCGCTTTCCCTTCTGGCGCGCTTACTTTGCCGCTCTGGGCGCGGAGGTGGTGCTCTCCGACCCGACCAATCGCCAGACCGTCGCTCTGGGGCGTGAGTACTGCATCGCCGAACCCTGTTTTCCCATCCTTGCGGCGCATGGCCATGTCGCCGATTTAATGGCGCGCGGAGTGGATTATATTTTTCTGCCCAATGCCATCAATGCCGAAACGCCCTACCCCGCCACCTACTCCTGGTATTGCCCCTGGGGTCAGACGCTGCCGCTGGTGATCCGGAATACCCTTCATAACTCACCCTGGGCGGAGCGGATCCTTTCCCCGGTGCTCCATTTCCGTGAGGGGGCACCGCAGCTGGCGCTGGAACTCGAGGAGATGGCGAGGCGACTCGGGGCCGATGCCGCAAGCAACCGCCGCGCCGTCGCCACCGCCTTCGCTGTGCAAGCGGACTATATCCAGAATATCAAAGCCGCCGGAATTGAAGCGCTGCGGGTTCTCTCGGTAGCGCAACGTGAAGCGGTGCTCCTGCTCGGCCGCCCCTACAATGTTATGGACGCGGGACTCAATCTCAATGTGGCCGGTAGGCTCCGCGATACCTACGGTATCGATGTCATCCCGATGGATTTTCTCTCTTTCGAGACGATCGATATTTCGCCGGTTCATGACAATATGTTCTGGAATTACGGCCGCCGTATCCTCCAGGCGGCCGTGTGGGCCGGCCTTCAGGGGCATCTGCACGCGATCTACATCACCAATTTCAAATGCGGCCCCGATTCCTATATCAAACACTGGATCCACACCGCCCTGGGTGCACCCTATCTCACCCTGCAGTTTGATGAACACGGCAACGACGCCGGCATGATGACACGCTGCGAAGCCTATCTGCAAAGCAAGGGATTTTTGCACGCGGGCGTTCCCATGCGGGCCGTTGTCGAGGAGTTGATCTGAATGACCGAAAGTAAAAAGATGCTGCAGGGACGGACGTTATACATTCCGCTGATGTCGGTTGAGGGAGCGCGCTGCATGGCTGCGGCTTTTCAATCGATTGGTATCGATGCCCGACCTGCGCCGGAGAGCGACGCCCATACCAACGACCTTGCCCGCAAGTATCTGTCGGGCGACGAGTGTTTGCCCGAGGCGATCACCCTCGGCAGCTTTCTCAAGGTAGCGGAAGCGCCGGATTTCGATCCGGCGAAGGCCGCTTTTTTAATGCCGACCTCGAATGGTCCTTGCCGCTTCGGCCACTATGCGCCCCTGGCCGCTAAAATCTTCGCGGAGCGCGGTCAGGAGGAGGTCCTGATTTTCTCCCCCACGAGTGACGATGGGTATAAAAGTATCGGCGCGGGTGCGCAAAGCTTTATCCGCACCGCCTGGCGTGCCGTAATCGCCTCGGATATCCTGCGCAAGATGCTCTACAAGACCCGGCCCTACGAGAAGGAAAAGGGTCTGAGCGACCGCATTTTCGCCGCGGCACTCGACCGGGTTTGTCAAGCCCTTTCCCTGCCGGGCCTTTCCCATAAGAAAAGAATGTACGAGCTCCTCATCGCCTTGACCGCAGCTCGGGACGCCTTTCGCACCATCCCGCTGCATCCGCGGGGATCACGGGCGTTGATCGGTGTCGTCGGCGAGATATTTTGCCGGCTCAACGACTACTCCAACCGCCATCTCGTCCGGCTTATTGAACAATTCGGCGGCGAGGTCTGGATGTCGGATGTGGCGGAATGGGTCTGGTATACCAATGACGAGGAGGAGAAACGTTTACTGAAGCAGGGCAAGCGGTACTCCCGCGCCATGCTGCAGTGCAGGATCCGTCAGCGGGTGATGCATGGTGATGAGGCCCGAATGCTCAGGCCGTTCCGGCAGGATTTTTGGGATTATCCCGAGCCGCACAGTACCGATCAACTCCTGGCCCTCAGCCGACGCTATCTGCCGCGGGAGGGCGCCCACGGCGAAATGGTGATCAGCACGGCCCGCACAGTCTGGTATCATCGACAGGGAGCGCATGGAGTCATCGATATCTCTCCCTTCACCTGCATGAATGGCATCATCTGTGAATCGGTTTATCCCCGTTTGAGCCAGGATTTTGAGCAATTCCCAGTTCGGGTGCTCTATTTTGACGGATTGCAGAGCAGCTTCGAAAGCGATGTGGAGATCTTTATGGAGTTGGCGCACAATTATAGGAAAAAACAGCAGGCTGAGGGTGAGGCGAAATGATGGGGCATATCCTGACGGTTCTCCGATCCATGGTCATTTGGGTAGTCGGCCTCGCGGTTGCGGTGCCGGCTCTGATGCTGATTATTCTCATGGCGGTCACCCTGCCTGTGCGAATTTATAACCGGCCCGGGAGAGCCCTGCTCCGGTTGATCGTCTGGATTTTTGGCGGCCGGGTTACGGCGGAAGGGGTGGAGCAGCTCGATCCGGGAAAAACCTATCTTTTCATGCCTAATCACGTCAGCCTTTTCGATATCC
The DNA here is from genome assembly GCA_035419245.1 of bacterium. NCBI lineage: Bacteria > bacterium. The sequence goes on from DAOLSP010000001.1 coordinate 587,645, forward strand.
CGCTGGTGGGTGGATACATCCCCAATTATGCCCGCGGGGTGGAAGCGGCGGAGCATTTCAGCTGGCCCCTCATCGGCTGGTTCGTGCGTAGCATCGGCAACATTCCCATCGAACGCGCGAACATCCATGCGTCCTGGAGTAGTCTGGAGAAGGCCGCGGAACAGATGCGCGGCGGCAAATCGATCATCATCATGCCGGAGGGAACCCGCACGATCACCGGCCGGCTGAGCGCCTTTAAAAAGCTGCCCTTCCGCCTCGCTCAGGTTGCCGGAGTGGATATTGTCCCCATCGGGCTCTCCGGCCTCTACCGTTTCAAGCCGCGGCGGGGCTGGATGATCCGGCCGGGTCCCCTCAAGATCAAAGTGGGTACACCCATCTCCTACACAGAATTCAAGGATCTCAGCCTGGTCGAACTGAGCGCGCTGGTGCGCGAGCGCATCGAGAGTTTAATCGAGTTTCCCTGACTGGTCGGCCGGGCGCCACGCCTGCTTTAGAATACAGGTGAACAACCAAGGGAGAAAGGACCATGTTTAAAAATCTGCTGCCCAAGGAGTATGCCTTCTTCGATAATTTTGCCAGGCACGCCGCCCTGATGAATACGGCATGCCAGGCCCTGCTGCGGCTCACACGCGGCGAAGTGGAGATCTCCGCCGGCATTCAAACGATCAAGAATATCGAACACCAGGCGGATGCGGTGACGCATGAATGCATTGATGCCCTGCACCGCACCTTCATCACCCCGGTTGACCGGCCGGATATCCATCGCCTGATTCGAACCATGGATGATGTCCTTGACTGCATCGATGCGGCGGTGATCCGTATGGGGCTTTATGATATCCAGACGATGCGTGAAGAGTCCATCGTCATGGCCGAGATTCTCATCTCCTGTTCAGTGGAAATCCAGGAGGCGGTCAAGGCGCTGCGTGATCTCAAGAATCGCGAGATGATCAGTACCCAATGCCGCACCATTCATGAGCTTGAAACGCGAGGTGATGAGATCCAACGGGCCGCGTTGCGCCGGCTTTTCCAGGAGAGCGATCCTGTCACCATTATCAAGTGGAAGGATGTCTTTGAACGGCTGGAAAAGTCTATAGACCGGGCGGATGATGTGGCCAATATCATTGAGGGCATTGTCATATCAGCGAGCTGAGCCGACACGCTGATCCTAGCGGAAGAATTGAAATGAATGTAACCTGGATTGTTGTTGTGATCACCGTGGCCATGGCGCTGTTCTTTGATCTGATCAACGGATTTCATGATTCAGCAAACTCCATCGCCACGGTGGTCTCCACCCGCGTGCTTTCTCCCCGCTTCGCGGTGCTTTGGGCGGCTTTTTTCAATTTTATTGCCATGTTTCTCTTCCAGCCGCGCGTAGCCGAGACCGTCTCCAAAATCATCTACATTCAGCCTGGCGATCCAGCTTTCATCTATGTCGTGCTCTCGGGCTTGGTCGGTGCCATCCTGTGGGACCTGCTTACCTGGTGGCTGGGGCTGCCAACCAGTTCCTCGCATGCTCTGATAGGGGGATTTGCCGGGGCTGGCCTTGCCTTCCGCGGAACAAAGGTGATCCGCTGGGAAAAGATCTGGACCACGGTGCAGTTCATTCCGCTGTCGCCGCTGCTCGGGCTGCTTCTGGGTTTTGTCATCATGATCGCGGTCTACTGGATCTTCCGCAGGCAGCGTCCGTATGACGTCGACAAGATTTTTCGTAAAGGTCAACTCTTTTCCGCAGCGCTCTACTCACTGGGGCACGGTGGCAACGACGCGCAAAAGACCATGGGCCTTATCGTGGCGCTGCTGGTGGCGGCCGGCATCGTCCATGCCGATACCCGGCTCTCTCTTTTCAATTCACAAACCGCCTGGATCATCCTCAGCTGCCAGACGGCGATGGCGCTCGGCACCGCGTTGGGAGGTTGGCGCATTGTTAAAACTATGGGTATGAAACTGACCCAACTCAAACCGGTGCATGGATTTTGTGCGGAGACCTCTGGGGCGCTCACGATATTTCTGGCAACCCACATGGGCATCCCGGTCTCCACCACCCATACGATTGCAGGGGCTATCGTCGGCGTCGGCTCGACCACCCATGCTTCGCGGATCAAGTGGAGTGTCGCCATGCGGATCGTCATTTCCTGGCTGATTACTATCCCCTTTGCGGGTCTTTCGGCAGCCCTCTGCTTTTGGGTGATCCAGGCCTTCCACGGCGCCTTTTAAAAAAAAGCCCTGGCAAGTTTGCTTGCCAGGGCTTCGAAGCCTCTATGGGATCAATCAGAGCTTTTTGACTTGAATTGCCTGGGGACCCTTCTGCGTCTCTTCCACTTCAAATTCCACCACATCGCCTCCGTTCAGGGAGCGGAAGCCGTCACCCACAATGCCCGAAAAGTGGACAAAGATATCACCACCTGATTCACGCGTGATGAAGCCATAGCCCTTCGAGGTATTGAACCACTTCACCGTTCCACGTTCCATAACTAACGCCCTTTCTGAAAAAATGTGTACATGTAACGTACACCTTTTGCGCTGACTTGTCGCTGGTGCGGATAGGGTCCGTGCAGCAGATGGTCAAGGGAATCCCACGGTGTACATAGCTTAGCTGAAATTTATAGCAAATGTTCACAAAATGCAAGTATTTTAAACATTTTTCCCGGAAAAGGCCGGCCGGGAGCGCGGGGGAAATGCGATTTTGCTTGCTTTTTCATCGGCTATTCATTATCTTTTATTAGATATCAAAATGATATCATTAAACTATAAAGGAGTGTTCAATGATACGTGAACGAAAGTCAACCCAGTATAATGGCTGGATCGTCCTGATCTTCGTTGTTGCCGCCATCTTTCTCACCTGCTGGCTTTTCGTTTCCGCCGTGCAGGCGCAGGACGACGGTTTTCCCGTCCGTATCATCCTTTGTGCCCTCCTGCTCGGTCTCGAGGGTTTTCTGATCCATGGTTTTTTCACCCTCGAGCCGAACGAAGCGGCGGTCCTGCTGCTACTGGGCAAGTATGTGGGCACAGAGAAAAACAGTGGTTTCCGCTATGCCAATCCCCTCTACTCGCGCAAGTATCTCTCGCTGCGGGTGCGCAACTTTGACGGTGAGATTCTCAAGGTTAATGATAACCGCGGCAATCCCATCGAGATTTCGGCGATTGTAGTCTGGCGGGTTGGGGATACCGCGCAGGCCCTCTTTGAGGTGCAGCACTATGATGAGTATGTGCGCATGCAGTCGGAATCGGCGTTACGGCATCTGGCGACACAGTATCCCTACGACAGTCATGAGCCGGGTGAAGTGAGCCTGCGGGCTTCCCTGGATGAGATTTCGGATGCACTCGGCAAGGAGATCCAGGCGCGGGTGGAGAAGGCCGGTGTGATTATCGAGGAGGCGCGGATCAACCATCTCGCTTACGCCCCGGAGATCGCCTCCGCGATGCTGCAGCGCCAGCAGGCCGAAGCCATCATTGCGGCGCGGCAAAAGATCGTGGATGGCGCGGTGGGGATGGTGCAGATGGCCTTGGCGCGGCTGAAAGAGGATGGCGTACTCGCTCTGGATGAGGAGCGCAAGGCCAACATGGTGAGCAATCTCATGGTGGTGCTCTGTGCGGAGCGGGCGGCCACGCCGGTATTGAATACCGGCAGCTTGTATTAAGGTTGCGGGGAATGGCCGAGAAGAAATCGATATTGCTGCGTATCGATCCCCGATTATGGGAGGAGTTGCAGCGTTGGGCGGATGACGAGTTGCGCAGTCTGAACGGGCAGATGGAATGGATTCTGCGGGAGGCTGTGCGCCGGCACCGGCGCAAGGATCTGGAGGTGCCGCAAGTGCAGCACGGCGGTGCGGGGAATAGAGCCGAATAGAGGAACCAGAACAGGGTGGAGAAAGCGACTATTGGCATCGTGGGTGCAGGCCCGGCCGGGATGATGGCCGCGCTGCAAGCGGCGCGGGCTGGAGGGCGGGTCCTGCTGTTCGACGCCAACCCGGTGGTCGGGCGCAAGCTGGCGGTGACCGGCAGCGGCCGCTGCAATATCACCAATAGCCATATCGAGCCGCATCGGTACGCGTGTGATGACAGCGCTTTTGCGGCGCGGGTTCTGGAGCGCTTTGGACAACCCCATCTGGTTGAGTTTCTGGAGGGCATCGCGGTTCCCGTGTATGCCATGGCGGACGGCTGGTGTTACCCGCGCTCCGGTTCGGCCACTGCCGTCGTGGAGGCCTTTGCGGCTGCCCTGGAGTTGGCCGGTGTCGAAGTGCACACCGGCGAGAAGGTGCATGATTTTACGCCGGCCGGCGAGGGATGGATTCTAAGCGGCCGGCGAGAATACCCTGTCGGCCGGCTGATCGTCGCCGCCGGCGGTGCGGCTCAGCCGAATCTAGGATCCCGGGGTGAGCTTTTCCCGATTCTTGCCCGGCTTGGGCATACGCTGCGGCCGTCGCGGCCGGCGCTGGCTCCGGTCACCGCTGAAATGCGTCGCCTCCACAAATTGCAGGGGGTGCGGATGGACGTCGGCCTGCAGCTCTGCCGCGGGGAGAGCATCCTGGCGGAGGAGACGGGCAATGTCATCTTTACGCAATGGGGGCTCAACGGCCCCGCGGCGATGGATCTCAGCCATCTCATCAGCGCACGACCGGGGGAGGCGCTCGATCTGGTGGTCAATTTTGTTGCGGGAGCCGAAGCCGAACTGAGTCTGCAGCTGCGGCGCTTCACGGGCACGGCATGGCCGTTGAAGGTGCTCCTTGCCGGGCTGCTGCCGCCCAAGGTAGCCCGGTTCATCGTCCATAGTGCAGGGCTGGATCCCGGGATCCGGGTGAAGGATCTCGCGAAGGCGGAACATGAGGTGCTTTGGCAGCAGCTGACGCGGACCCGGCTGAAGGTTCTCGGGACACGCGGTCTGGAATTTGCCCAGGTTTCCGCCGGGGGGGTGCCGGCGGCCGAGGTCTCTCCGGAGACGATGGCCTCGTGCAAGGCGCGGGCTCTTTTCCTGGCCGGCGAGGTCCTTGATGTAGTCGGCCCTTGCGGGGGATACAATCTGCAGTTAGCCTTCAGTACCGGCGCTTTGGCTGGCCGGGCCGCCGCCTCTTAGGCTGGAGGTTTTGCCAGTGCGGCCAAGGCCGCTTCGTCCAGACGGTAGACCGTCCAATCATCCAGGGGTTTTGCACCCATCCGCAGATAAAAGTCGATGGCCGGGCGGTTCCAGTTCAGCACCGACCACTCCATCCTACCGCATTCCTTTTCCCGCGCAATCCGGACCAATTCCAGAAAGAGCGCCTTCCCGAAGCCGCTGCCACGTTCCTCGGGACGGACGAAGAGATCCTCAAGATAGAGGCTCGGTTTGCCGGTGAAAGTGGAGTAGGTGAAGAAGTAAAGCGCGAAACCGACCGGTCGTTCCCGGCCGGGAGCTTCGCACAGGAGCGCGTGGAAATAGGGATCCGGTCCGAATCCATTTTTAAGGATTGCCGCTTCGGTGTTGATCACGGCGTGTGTCAGCCGCTCATATTCGGCGATGCCGCGGATCAATTCCAGCAAGGCGGTGGCGTCAGCGGCGGTTGCGGGGCGGATGATATGCGAGGTGGCGTTCGGCATGTTCTTTTCTCCACGGGGTTAGGGTGGCAAAAAGAAGGCTCCGGTCGAGAATCTGACCGGAGCCTTGGGCTCTGTCGCGAAGGGATGGTGCCGGCGGACCTAGACGAAGATTTCGTAGTCGGATTCTTTTTTCAGCTTTTCGACGATCGAGCTGTTCAGCTCGCGGCGTTTGCTGCGCTGCAGCTGCTGTTCGAGTTCGCCCTTGACTTCTTCGAAGGGGCGGGTCTCTTTTTTACGGTCGATGACCTGGAGGATATGATAGCCATACTGGGTCTCGATGACATCGGAAAGCCCACCAACCGGAACGCTGAAGGCAGCATCCTCGAAGGGTTTGACCATGTGGCCGTGCGGGAAATTCTCATAGAGACCGCCGTTGGCTTTGGAGCCCGGGTCCTCGGTATTCTCCTTGGCTAGTGTGGCAAAATCCTCACCGGCCTTGGCGCGGTTGAGCAGGCCTTCTATCTTTTTGCGGGCTTCGGCTTTCCCGGCTTCATCCTTGCCCTGAGTCATAAGCAGGATGTGACGAACCGAGGCGGTCTTGTCTTGGCCATAGGCCTCCTTGAGGTCGGCATCGGTCACCTTGACCTCGGCGTAGAGCTTGTCGAAGTACTTGCGCATCACCATCTCGCGCTCGACGTCCTTTTTAACGGTCTCGATGCTGATTCCCTCGCCGCCGAGGCGTTTGAGGAAGGCTTCTTCTCCGCCGTTCTGGGCGTAGATGAATTTCAGAGTGCTGTCGATTTCGGTCGGGGCGACGAGGATTCCGGCTCTTTTGGCGCCTTCCAGCAACAGGTTGCGTTCACCCATGCGTTCGATGTTCACCTTAAGGAAATCGGGCAAGCGTTTGGGATCCAAGGTCTTGATCTGATCGATATTCTTGCCCATGGCCATTTGCATCTCGGTGAAAAAACTACCGGGGGTGATGGTGAAATATTTGCATTTTACCAGGGTTTTATTGGCATCAGGATCGACGGCAGGATAGGATTTCGCGAGCTCCTTGGCGACGTCATAGATGGGTGTTCCCTTTTCCAGCTTCATCCCTTTTTGACCGCCGCAGCTGCTGATCAGCAGGGCAACCGCCAGCAGGCTCGAAATAAACACTTGGCGCATGAGGTACTCCTTCCGGATTTTTGGATGTATAGGATAGTTATCGAAGTCAGTATACAAAATTATTTTCGCAAATCATAGTGATTTATTTCGGCTGCACGCGGGCTGCCGGTTTGGGCCCGCGAATTACGGCGGTGGATGGGGCGCGAAACAGAGTTTGCAAATCATGAAAAAAAATATTACTTTATATTTTTAATTAAAAGACCTAGGAGCAGGATGGAATCTAGGACGGAACTGATCGTCGTGCGGCACGGGGAGACCCCGTGGAATATGGACCGGCGCATGCAGGGTCATGAGGATGTACCCTTGAACGAAACCGGGCGGCGGCAGGCCCGAGCGGTAGCCGCGCATCTGGCGGCGGAATCCATTGACCGGATCTACAGCAGCGATCTGCAGCGTGCGCTCGAGACGGCGGAGACGATCCGTGGCCGCCGCGGGATCGCGTTATTCACCGACGTGCGGCTGCGCGAGATTCACATGGGCAGCTTTCAGGGGATGACCCAGGGAGAAGCTCGGGAAAAGCACACCGAAGCCTGGGAGCGGTTTTTTATCCACGATGCTGAATTCGCCCTGCCGGGCGGGCAGAGTCGTTCCCAGAAGCAGATCGAAATTGCGGAATTCATGGAGGAGGTCGTGCGTGACAACCCCGGCCGGCGGCTGGTGATCGTCACCCATGGCGGCATTCTGATTGCCATGCTGCGTCATGTCTTACACATCAGCCCGAGCCATCATTTCCGGGTGAGCATCGATAATGGAGGCATCCAGCGGTTTCTTTATAGCAAGGAGACCTGGTATCTGGTCTCCTGGGGCGAGGTGGATCATCTAGCGACGGCAAAGGAAGATCGATGAGAAGCACCAAAATCGTTGCCACCCTGGGGCCCGCGTCACGGGAGCCGGCGGTGCTGGAACGCTTGATCGAGGCTGGGATGGATGTCGCTCGGATCAACTTCAGCCATGGCACCTACGCCGAGCATGCGGCGCTGATCGCGGATGTGCGCCAGGCGGCGGCGAAAATGGAACGGCCGGTAGCCATTTTGCAGGACTTGCAAGGGCCCAAGATCCGCACCGGGGCACTGGCTGGAGTGGACGCCGTCGAACTGAAACCGGGAGCCCCTCTGGTCATCACCACCGAAGCCTGCAGCGGCGATGCCCGGCGGGTCAGCACCAGCTATGAAGCCCTGCCGGATGACGTGCGGCCAGGCGACCGGGTGTTGCTTTCGGACGGGCTGATGGAGGTGCGGGTCGTCAAGGTGTCCGGCCGGGAGGTGATGACCGAGGTGGTGACCGGCGGCATGCTGCGTGCCCATCAGGGTATCAATCTGCCGGGTGTACCCCTGAGTGCGCCGGCCCTGACGCCCAAGGACCGCGAGGACCTCGCCTTCGGTCTGGAACTGGATGTCGATCTGGTGACCCTCTCGTTTGTGCGGCGGGCCGCGGATATCCGCGAGATCAAGACAACGATCGCGGCCGCGGGCAAGGAGACCCCGGTGGTGGCCAAAATTGAGCGCGCGGAAGCTCTCGACGAGTTGCCGGAGATCCTCGCCGTTGTCGACTGTGTGATGGTTGCACGCGGGGATCTAGGAGTCGAGATGCCGCCGGAGCAGGTTCCCATTTTGCAGAAACAGCTGATCGAAGCGGCCAATGCGGCGGGCCGGCCGGTCATAACCGCAACCCAGATGCTGGAATCGATGATCAACAATCCCCGTCCGACACGCGCCGAGGCCACGGATGTGGCCAACGCCATCATTGACGGCAGCGATGCGGTCATGCTCAGCGGCGAGACGGCTGTGGGCCAGTATCCGGTCGAGACCGTGGCGATGATGTCCCGGATTGCGGAGGTAGCGGAGGCGAGTGAACGCCATGGCGATCTCGGGGCTGTGCGGCGCTGGACCATAGCACAGCCGCAGAGTGCGCCCCAGGCGATCGCGGCTGCCGCGGCGACGATCGTCCGGCAGCTTCCCATCGCCGCCATCTGCGTCTTTACCCTGACAGGCAACAGCGCGCGTCTGATCTCGCAGCAACGGCCCCGCACCTCTATCTTCGCCTTCACACCGGACCCGCGCACCTGGAGGCGATTGAATCTGTTATGGGGCGTCAGACCGCAGATGATCGACTTTGCGGCCGACATGGAGACACTCTGGCAGCGGGCGCAGCCCTTCCTGCAGCGTCACCTCGAGGGCCGTCCAGGACAGGTCATTGTAGTAGGCGGCCATCCCTTTGGGGCCGGCTCCAGCACCAATCTTCTTAAAATTCAGAGCCTGTGATAGGACCGGCATCGGGAAAGGCTTGACTTTTACAAATTAAAGCGATAAATTAATGCCATAAAATGTTATTTATTAGCAGCTTGATTTTCAAGCTGCCTTTTTTATGCCACTGTATAACGGCTCAAGGCAAAACCTGTAGCGGGCAATGAGGAGGCGTGCGTTGCGATTACTGGAATACATGAGCAACAAATCGATTTTTCTTGACATAGAGGCCAAGGACAAGACGGAAGTGATATCCGAGATCGTGGATCATATGGCCGCGGCCCATTTGATTCAGAATGCGGAGGAGTTCAAGAAAGAAGTCTATGAACGGGAGCGTTTGGGAAGCACCGGAATCGGTAAAGGAATCGCCATCCCGCACGCCCGCACCCGCGCGGTCAATCGTCTGATCATCGCCTTTGCACGGCTTAAGCGCGGAGTGGATTTCGGCGCGGAGGATGACGATCCGGTGCGGCTGATCTTTTTGTTGGGCACCCCGGTCGATACTGTGGGCGATTATCTCAAGATCCTCGCCAAACTCTCGCGGCTCTTGAAAGAAGATGCCCTGCGCAAGAAACTTCTCAAGGCGCATTCCGGTGAAGAGGTGCTGGAGCTGCTGCAAGAGGCCGAAGGTCTGACCAGCTGAGGCGGCTGGGGTTCAACTTGCCGGATCAGCGGAAAAAGTTAAAGCCGCAGCAGGAAAAATGCTGCGGCTTTTTGCATAATGTCGCCGCCCCGGATCGGGCGTGTGATCAGCGGCTCTTTTCCGCCCAGATCCGGGCCAGATTGACGATCACCTGTACGGCCTTCTCCATGTCCTGAATGGAGATCCATTCCTGGCGGGAATGAAAATTGTGGCCGCCGGTGAAGATGTTGGGCGTCAGAAGGCCCTGATAGGAGAGGCGCGAGCCGTCGGTGCCGCCGCGGATGATGCTGCGGAGCGGGGGGATCCCCGCCCGGCGGACCGCTTCGAGAGCGTAATCAACCACGTGCGGTGCTTTTTCGATCTGGTATTTCATGTTGCGGTAGGACTCATCCACCTTGAAGGTCATCCGCGCCTTGGGATAGTCCTCCATTACCTTTTCCGCTTGCCGCTGCAGCAGGGCTTCGATGCGCTGCAGCCCTTCGACGGTGAAATCGCGGATGAGGAATTTGATCGTGGCCTCTTCGACGCCGCCGCTGATATGGTGCGGATGGAGGTATCCTTCGCGGCCGGAGGTAGTTTCCGGGGAGAGCGCCTCTACGGGCAGCTGCTCGATGATGCGGGCGGCGATTTTGATAGCGTTGATGAGCTTGCCTTTGGCGTAGCCGGGGTGGAGGTTGACCCCAGCGATGGTGATGGTTACGCTGTCGGCACAGAAGGTTTCATCCTCCACCTCACCAAGGGTCTCTCCGTCGATGGTATAGGCAAAGTCAGCGCCGAAGGCGGCGACGTCAAAGTGCTCCGTCCCCCGGCCCACCTCCTCGTCCGGGGTGACCGCGATGCGCAGGGTGCCGTGCGGGACCTCCGGATGGCGGAGCAGGTAGTCGACGGCGGAAAAGATTTCGGCGATACCGGCCTTGTTGTCGGCGCCGAGCAGGGTGCTGCCGTCCGAGGTGATGATGTCGTGACCGATTTGGCGGGCGAGTTCCGGGGTTTCGGCGGCGCGGATGACCACGCCGGCGGGCAGCGGGATATCTCCGCCCTGATAATTATGATGGATCATCGCCTTGACGCCGGCACCGCTCACTTCAGGCGAGGTGTCCATGTGGGCGATCAAACCAATGGCCGGCACGGGATAGGTGACGTTTGCTGGGAGCGTGGCCGTGACATAGCCCCACGCATCGATAGTGGCATCTGCCAGCCCCATTTCCTGAAGCTCCCGGACCAGCTGCTGGCCGAGCAGCTTTTGTTTTTCTGTGCTCGGGTAGCTTGTGGATTCCTCGGAAGACTGGGTATCGAAGGTGGTATAGCGCAGGAACCGTTCCGCGCAGCTCTCCTCTTTAGCGTTCATAGGATCAAGACTCCATGCAAAAGTTAAGTGTCCGGCCGGGAGGGGTTGATAAAGGTGTTCCGCAAATGCGGCGGCTATCCGGCTTTAGGGAAAACAATCCTTGATACTTCGCGCCCAATCCCGTAAATTAATTTTCCAGCTTACAATATACTAAAAGGAATCGAGATGACAAGACAAATTTTCCTCCTCCTGCTCGTGCTGGCGCTGGTTCTTGGGTGCGAGAGAAAGCAGGAGCAGCCGCGCAAGCAGGCGCCGCTTGCAGCGGTGGGAGACCGTTCGGATAACGGCGGGATACTGCGTTTCACGGTGGAGGGCAAGACGATGCACGACCGCTTCGTTGTCGCCCAGTTCACGCCGCGCGGGGACCTCTTTACTGATGATAATCTGCAAATTTACAATTATGATATCCAGTCCGATAAATATCCGCGTCTGCTGATCAGTATTAACAACCGGGAGAGCGATCTCCGCAACTGGACCGGGAAGAACCTGCCGGTGGAGCTCCTTGCGTTCACGGTTTCCGCTCTGACCCCACCACTGACCACCAAAGGGGAGGCGCGCATCACCCGCGTCGACGATTCGTATGTCGAGGGCCAGTTTCGCGGAGAGCTGGTCAATGAGGAGAACGGCAAGTTCTATGAAATCCGCGGTGAATTCAAGGCGGTGATGCGTCTGAACGTCTAGGGCGGATTCAGCGGCTCCGGCAAGGTGCGTAGGGCGATCGTCGGCCGGAAGGGTGCAGACTAATTCAGGATACAAGGTGCAAGACAAGAAATGGGCGGAGCGGCTGGCAGCAGGGGATGAAGCGGCCTTTCGTGAACTCTATCAAACCCATGCGGATGGAATCTACCGTCTCTGTCTGCGTTTGCTGCAAAACCGGCAGGAGGCCGAGGATGCAGCCCAGGAGGTTTTTCTCAAGATCATCGCCTCCCTCCCCACATTTCGCGCAGAGGCGCGGCTCTCCTCATGGATCTTCCGGATCACCCTGAACACCTGCCTGAATCTGCGGCGTCAAAGAAAAGTCAAGCGCTGGCTCTCGCTCGAATGGCTCGAAGCGCAGCCCGAAGCCGCTGCAGCGGAGGAGGGCGCCCAGCGCCGTGTGGAGCGCCAGGAGGAGGAGGCCTTGCTGACTGCGGCCATCGACCGCCTGCCTGAAAAGCAGCGGGTCGCCTTGATCCTCTGCCGTTTTGAGGAAAAGAGCTATCAAGAGATCGCCGAGATACTCGGATGTTCGGTGGCAGCGGTGGAGAGCCGCATCTTCCAGGCAAAAAAAAACCTCGGAAAAATGCTGGTGCGCCGCATCAAGGATACAAGTTTTGATTAAAAGGAGTGTCTAATCCTATAGAGGAATTGATGAGGCACACAGAAATTGAAAAGAGGCTGCTGCTCTATCAGGAGGGCGGGCTGGACGCGCCTCTTCGCGCGGTGGTTTCCGCTCATCTTGAGCAATGCGAGTCGTGCCGTCAGCTGTTGGCTCGATTGAGCCGGGTCTATGGCGCGCCGGCTACCGATGCGCCCGTTGCTGTGCCCGGCGGTCTTTATGTAAAAGTTCGAGCACGCTGGCAGGCGTCACAGGCGGGCACCCATCCGGCGCCGGTCCGGTCATTCCGGCGTTCGCCCTGGAGGCTGCCACTGCGACGTTCTCTGGCCGCTGCCTTGCTGCTGCTGGCGGCCATCGGTGCCGGCCTTTTCCTCGGTGCGCTTCCCGAACCCGCTCCGCCTGTTGCAGATCAGGGGACGCAGCTGAAAGAGGTCTTTTACACGGATCTTTTCGATGTCGCTAATATTCACTCCTATTATCAGGCGGTGGAACAGCTTTATCAACCCTCCACCGCGGAGGGGCAATGAAAAAACACTGGTTTTTGGCTGCGCTCTTGCTGCTGACGGTGCTCAATCTGGCGGCCTTTTCTTCGCTCGCCTGGCGGCGTTGGTGTGCACACTGCAGCAAGCCGGTCTGCTGCCAGGAGGCTCCGGCGGCTGTGCTCGGCAAGCAGCTCGATCTGACACCGGAACAATCCATTGCGATGGACAGTCTCCATACCTGTTTCACCGCTGCGGCTCAAGTTGTGGCGGCTGAAATGAAGCAGGAGCAGATCCAGTTGACCCAGGAGTTGATGAAGGACCAGCCGGATAGCGCGGTCATTACGGCCGTTTTACATCGAATCAGTGAGCGCCACCATGAACTTTCGCGTGCGACCGTCGATCATCTCCTGGCGCAAAAAAAGAGGCTCACGCCGGAACAACAGAAAAAATTGTTCGGCATGGTGCTTAACCGATGTGCAATGAATCCATCTGCATGTATACAACAACCAACCCATTAAACTCTAACCAAGGAGAACCCTCCATGAAAAAGCTGGTCCTTTTTGTTGCTCTTCTTTTTGTCATCGCCCTGACCGCCGGCGCTCTTCATGCCGTGGTTATCACCGACGACAAGGCTAAATCGACCACCATTCAGAAAGAGGAATGCTGCAAAAAAGGCGCGGCCGAATGCAAAGATAAAGCCGCGTGTACCAAGGAATGCTGCAAAGAGAAGAAAGAGGGCTGCTGCCCGGCCCAGAAAGATCAAGCCGCTTGTGCTCCTAAAAGCGGTTCCTGCCCTGGCAGCTGCCCCGCCAAGGCTGAATGCGAACGCAAGTAATCCCGAGATCCTGCGACGAAGGGAAGGCGATCCAGTCTTCCCTTTTTTTATGCAAAAAAGGTTGCATCGGCGACCCTTTCTTGATAGATTATCCCGGCTCGAGGCGATCGCAAAGGAGAGGCGATGACCAGAAAACTGAGTTTTCCCGAACTGGAAGCGCGGCGGCGGTTGCGGGCAAGTACGCCGCCGGCACCCGCTTCCACGGCTGTCGTGCTTCTGGATGATATCCGCAGCCTTCATAATGTCGGGGCGATTTTCCGGACCGCAGATGGCGCCGGATTCGCCCATCTCTATCTCTGCGGCATCACTGGTACGCCGCCGCGCAACGAGATCCGCAAGACCAGCCTGGGCGCGGAGGAGAGCGTGGCCTGGAGCTATCATCCGGATCCGTTATCGCTGGCCGCACACCTCAAGGCGGAGGGTTTTCAAATGGTCGTCCTGGAGCAGACCGACGCCGGCGTCGACGTGGCCGCTGCGCCATACCGCTTTCCTCTCTGCCTGATCATCGGTCACGAGTATTCTGGCGTGCGCGACGAGTTAGTGGAACTGGCGGATCTGGCGGTGGAGATCCCGATGGCCGGCAGTAAACATTCGCTCAATGTATCGGTCGCTTTCGGCATCGCCGCCTATGAAATTTCGCGCCGCCGGGATGATATCCGGAGTTGAAGATGTTTTAATTGCCGTGACTGGAGACAGGCCTCCGTAAGAGGCGAAGTGGAGTGACATGGCCTAAAGGAAAGGCAGCGATGATCAACGCGCTGAAAGAATGGTACAACGCGCTGGGGCGACTCGGCAAGAGGGGTCTTCTCTACACCCTGGCGGGTGTAGCCGGACTGACGGCGTATCTGATTCGGGTAGGCTGGCAGCAGCCCTTTGGAGTGGTAATCTGGATTTTGATCATTGGCATTGGTCTTTATTTTCTTTTTTTTCTGGCTGGCCGCCGCTCCTGATCGATCCCTGGAAAAAGGAGAAACGATGGGCAATTTTAGCATAGATTTGCGGGGCAAAGTGGCGCTGGTGACCGGGGGATCGCGCGGTATAGGCCGGGCCATCGCCTTGCGTCTGGCGGAAGCCGGCGCAGATGTGGCGATCAACTATTTGCGGCAGCGCACGGCCGCCGACGAGACGGTTGCGCTGGCCGAGAAACTGGGGCGGCGCGCTCTGGCGATCCGCGCCAATGTGGGCGAGGTTGAGAACATCCCCAGGATGGTCGGCGAGATCAAGCAGCATTTTGGCCGGCTGGATATCCTCGTCAGCAATGCTGCCTCGGGAGTGCTCAAGCCGGCGCTGGAGTTGAATGAGCATCACTGGCACTGGACCATGGATATCAACGCCGGGACCCTGCTGCCGCTGACCCAGTACAGTTTGCCGCTGATGGAGGAGCAAGGCGGAGGGCATATCATCGCCGTCTCAAGCCTGGGTTCGGTGCGCGCCATTCCCAATTACGCTGCCGTGGGGGCCTCAAAGGCGGCTCTCGAGTCGCTCATCCGTCACCTTGCCGTGGAACTCGCTGTACGCAACATCCATGTCAACGCCGTCTCCGCCGGAGTCGTGGACACCGATGCCCTGAAGCACTTTCCGAATCGCGACCAACTGCTCGAGACCAGCCGGCAAAAAACGCCCTCCGGACGTCTGACCACCCCCGAGGATGTCGCCGATGTGGTGCTGCTGCTTTGTTCACCGCTGGCCCAGCAGATTCATGGTCAGACCATCGTCGTCGACGGCGGCTACGCGATCACGGGCTGATCGATCCATCTATTAAAAAAAGCGCGCCCCTGTGGTAGAAAGGGGCGCGCTTTTTTTTGCCGCGAACGGGTCTGCAGAGGGGGCCGGGATTACTCCTGATACCAGGAGATCAGGCCGGTGTCGAAGGGAGTGGCGAGTTCTGCATGATAAGGCATGACCCGTACCGAGAAGCCGTGCTGTCCGGTCTTTTCGCAAGGGATGACCGCCTCAAAGCGGCTGATGTTCTTCTTGAGCTGTTCGACCTGCTGCATCACCACACTCTGGCCGTCGATGATGTCATCGTCGGAATCGAGCAAGCCGTAATAGACCTCGACGCGTAGTTCCTCGGGTTTGAGGCCGTCGCTGTCGATGGTGGCGCTGATGCGCATTTTGCCGCCGACGCTGACCTCGTCGCCCTCCTCCGATACGACTCCGGTGACATGCACCTTGGGCCATTGATTCTGCACCCGCGCCTTCCAGGCGGCAAGTTCCTTGGCCAGTTCCATATTGTTGCGGCTTAGTTTTTGCCAGCGCAGTTCGGCGGGCAGGTAATAGCGTTCGAAATAGTCGCGGACCATGCGGTTGGTGTTGAAGAAGGGGCTGAGCACCTGGATGCTGCTCTTCATCATGGCGATCCATTCGCGTGGCAGCTTATTGCTGCTGCGCTGGTAAAAGAGCGGAACGACCTCCTGTTCCAGCAACGAATAGAGGGATTCCACTTCATAGAGGTCTTGTTCCTCGGCGTTTTCGAACTCTTCGCCGCGGCCGATAGCCCAGCCGACAGATTTGGTATAGGCTTCATCCCACCAGCCATCGAGGATGCTGACATTGAGGGCGCCATTGAGGCTGGCCTTCATGCCGCTGGTGCCGCTGGCTTCGCGCGGCCGGATCGGGGTATTAAGCCAGATATCGACGCCGCGGACCATGCTGGCAGCGACCTCCATGTCATAGTCCTCGATGAAGACGATCCGGCTGCGAAACTCCTGGTTGCGGATGATGTTGACGATGTCGCGGATAATCCCCTTGCCGATATTGTCGCGGGGGTGGGCCTTGCCGGCGAAGATGAATTGCACCGGCCGTTCCTTGTTGTTGAGGATGGCCTTGAGACGCTCGAGGTCCTGGAAGATCAGCTTGGCGCGTTTGTAGGAGGCGAAACGGCGGGCGAAGCCGATGGTCAGAGCCTGGGGATCGAGCACCTCGTCGGCCTTAGCGATATCCTCGGGCCGGGCATCGGCCTTTTCCAGCTGGGTGCGCAGCCGCTTGCGGGTGAAGGCGACGAGCCGTTCGCGGCGGCGTTCATGGGTGCGCCAGAGCTCTTCATCAGGGATCTGCTGGATGCGGTCCCAGACGGAATCTTCGGCGGCGATGCTGCTCCAGCGCGGTCCGAGGTAGCGATGAAAGAGTTCGGCCATATCCTCGGAGATCCAGGTCGGCAGATGAACGCCGTTGGTGACATGGCCGATGGGGACTTCATTCTCGGGTAGTTCCGGCCAGAGATAATGCCACATTTTGCGCGCCACCTCGCCATGCAATTTGCTGACACCATTGCAAGCACCGGACATGGAGATCGCGAAAATGGCCATGTTGAACTTGCCGTTGCTCTCGGGCAGGCCGATGCCGCCGAGGCGATACAATTGCTCCGCGGAGATTTGCAGGGCGCTGTAATAGCTGCCGATGTAGCGGTCAATCAGACCAAGATCGAACTCATCGATGCCGGCGGGCACCGGGGTATGGCTGGTGAAGATGGTGCTGTTGCGATTGGCTTCCTGCGCCTCAGGAAACGAGAGGTTGGACTCCTGCATCAGCAGTCGGACGCGTTCGAGGGCCATGAAAGCCGAATGGCCTTCGTTCATATGGCAGATATCCGGGCGGAGGCCGAGGATTTCAAGGGCGCGGATGCCGCCAATGCCGAGGACGATCTCCTGTTTAATGCGCATCTCTTCTTCACCGCCATAGAGCACATCGGTGATGTCCTGATCCTCCTGGATATTCTCCGGCACATTGGTATCGAGGAGGTAGAGGGGCACACGACCGACCTGGGCGCGCCAGATGCGGACATGGACGGTACGCTGCAGGATTTCAACGGTGATGGTAATGGGTTTGCCTTCGGCGTCGCACTCCAGCTTGATGGGCATATTGTAAAAATCGTTTTCCGGATAGTTCTCCTGCTGCCAGCCATCCTTGGAGAGGTATTGATGGAAATAGCCCTTTTGGTAGAGCAGGCCGACGCCGATCAGCGGAATGCCCAGATCGCTGGCCGATTTCAGGTGATCGGCGGAGAGGACGCCGAGGCCGCCGGAGTAGAGGGGCAGCCCTTCGTTGAGGCCGTATTCCATCGAAAAATAGGCGATGCGGAAGTTTTTCTGCTGCGGATAATTCTTCTGGAACCAGGATTTTTGCGAAAGATAATTCTGGAGGGCGGCGCGGGTTCGCTGCAGGTGGGAGAGGTAGCCGTCGTCCTTTGCACGCGCTTCGAGGAGGGCCTGGTCGATGCGGCCGAGCAGCCGCACCGGATTGTGACCGGAGCTCTCCCAGAGATCACGATCGAGACGGCGAAAAAGGTTACGGAGATCGTGGTCCCAGGTCCAGTAAAGATTATAAGCGAGGTCGCGCAGGGCGGAGAGCTCGACAGGCAGGGAGGGCACCACTTTATACTTTTGAATGGATATGGCCATGAGCATTCCTTAAAACGAAAAGTTGAAAAACATTTCATTCAAGATAGTGAAAAAAGCGCTTCCAATCAAGAAAAAATGCACCAATGCGAGCGAGCTTCGAAGGCCGAGCGGGTGGAGGCTGGCACGACTGTTGCAAAAGAGAAGGCAGAACAGTGGCCAGCCCGTAGCCACCGGGGTACTGCCCCGGGAACAGTCGGCAAGAAGTAAGGGTTAGTCATATAAAAACAAAGATTAGTAGGATACGGGTCGTCGGGTGGATGGGGTGAATCGGTTGCAGAACCCAGATTTTGAAACGCCGGTGATGTATTGCCCTGAGTTAGCGTATCAGAGAGAGACAATCAGCGATCCCTGCTTGGATACCGCATCCCTGTTCGGCACCCGGGTTTCCGCTCTCAAGAGTATGACTCTATAAGGTTGCACCTTTCAATGTACGGAGGAAGTGATGAATTCGTCATCTCAGCATCCCATCCTGCTGGTAGTCCTGGCCTTCTTCGTCCTGACGTCCACCCTGCTGGCTGCGACGGGCGACACCCTTTCGGTGGGCAACAGTGCCGGGCTGCCTGGAATGAGCGGCTATACCATCCCGGTCAATCTGCGTAATGTCACGACGCTGAAAGGGCTGCTCTTCAAGATCAAGGATCTCCCCGACTCCCTGGTGGTCACCAATGTCGTATCGACCGGACGGGCCTCGGGTTTCCAGGTCGCCTGGACGCCGGTGGGCGGAACAGTCAAGATCTTGATGTACCCGACCAATGGCACCACGCCGCTGCTCACGGCCGGGAACGGTACCATCGCGAATCTGACGGTTTCTGTCAATCCGGCAGCGGTGCGCGGAACCAAGGCGACTGTCATTCCGGACAGCCTCAAGGCCGCCAATGCTACGCAACAGGCGGTGACTGTTTACGTCAAGAGCGGCTATTTCTGGTACGGCATCAAGGGCGATATCAAGGCCGACGGGCTGATCAATCTTTTTGATGTGCTGCGGCTGATCGACATTGTCCTGGGCCGCACACCCTCCGCGAATGAGTACGAAAAGTGGTCGAGTGATCTCAACAAAGACGGGGTCATCGATGTGGCGGACATCACCTCTTTGATCGATCTTGCCGTCGCCGCAACACCCCGGGTTGCGAACGATCTACCTGCTGATTATTCGGGCCATGCCGAGCTCTCGATTTCCGCCCTGCCAAAGGATATTTCCGGTCCGGTCTCGGTGCCGGTGCAGCTCAAGTCCTCCGCCCCGGTGAGCGGATTGCAGTTTTCGTTCAAACTCGATTCGCGGCGGTTTCTGGTCGCTCAGCCGAGGGTGACCGAGCTCAGCCGGAACATGAGCGTGGCAATTCAGCCGCGTGGCGATGAAGTGGCGGTGATGCTCTACAGCCTTACGGGCGATCTCCTGCCGCTCAACGAGGGCACTGTGCTACAAATACCGGTGACCATCGCCGAACCGCTGGCGCACAATGAGGATCTCGAGATCACCTCGGCGCTGGCCGGAACGGTGGGAGGCGGTGAGTTGCAGATGGAGTATGGCAGTCTCAGCCAGGCCGTCAGCGCCGCACCGGAATCCTTCGCCCTGATGCAGAACACGCCCAATCCCTTCAACATGTCGACCCGGATCACCTATGAAGTTCCCACGTTGCGACAGGGATCGGCGCCCATCAAGCTGATGGTCTACAATGCCCAAGGTCAGGAAGTGAGAACCCTGGTAAATGAAAGAAGGAGTGCTGGAAGATACACGGTGGATTGGGATGGCCGGGACAATGCCGGCAATTACGTCTCTTCCGGAGTCTATTTTTACAAAATGACCGCCGACAACGTCGTCATCACCAAAAAGTTGGCCGTCACCAAGTAAATGGAGACCTCCTTTACGGGGAATCACGCTAATTGAGAGGATTTTGAGATGAAATCTTGCCGGGCGACGGCCCTCTGGGCTTTGATGATCATGGCAACGATGGTTTCGCCAGGGCTGGCGCAGGTTGTAGATGATTTCAACCGCACCAGCCTGGGAACGAATTGGACTGCCGACACCGAATACAAGATCGTTAACAATACCTTGGACAACACCGCAACGACGACCGGTTGGACGTATCTGGCGGTCTACAATGCGGTGACCAATCCCTATCAGGTGCAATACACCTGGGCCTCGAGCGCGGATGCCAGCGGCATCAACGCCGGAGGCTTTGCGATGCTTTTGAGTGCCGCATCGACCACCGCCAACGGCATGATGATCTTCCGCCGTGATGCCAACCTGGAGATCAATCCCATCGTCAATGGCAATGTCGACCGCACCGTTGTGGTGGCGTCGACTGCGGCGACCCAGCCGGCTCCCACCAAGGGCAGTGTGGTCAAGATCGTTCTGCGCACGGATGCGACCAAGGCTTATTTCGATTATTATATCAATGGCACGCTCGATGGCACCCTGAGCTATTTGCGCGCCAGTTACGCGGCCATTCCCGCCACCTATTATGCGGGGGTCTGCCTCTACGGCAATATGAACAACAATATTGATGATTTCACCGTCTGGGGTCAGAGCCTCACGGTTACCTCCCCCAACGGCGGCGAATCCTGGCTAGCCGGCTCTTCGCACGCGATCACCTGGACCGCGAGCGGTTTCAGCAGCAATGTCGCCATCGATTACTCCCTGGATGGCGGCGCGACCTGGACGGTGATCAGCGCTTCAGCGGCCAACACCGGTTCCTACACCTGGACCCTGCCCGGAACCGCTTCGACTGCGGCCAGGGTGCGCGTTCGCGATGCCACCGACAGCAATCCGCTGGATGCCAGCGATGCCAATTTTACGATCACGCCGCAGACCGAAACGCTGACCGTGCTCGTGCCCAACGGTGGGGAGAACTGGGAAGTCAATGCGCCGCGGACGATCACCTGGAGCTCCACCGGCGCGATCGCCAATGTGCGACTCTTTTATTCGGCAGACAATGGCGCCAACTGGAGCATGATCGTGGCGAGCACGCCCAATGACGGCTCCTATACCTGGACCACACCGGGCGTGACCACGACTCGTGGCCTCATCCGGATCACCGATGCCACGGATGGCCTGCCGGTCGACGAGAGCAATGCTACGTTTTCCATCCTGACTCTGGCGACGCTGTATGTCCGGGACACCAGCGGACAGCCGGGTTCGACCGGGAATCTGGTCTCGGTCTGTCTGGACAATATCACCCCCATCCGCGGGCTTTCGTTCAAGCTGATCGATTCTCCGGCTTTTCTGACGGCGATGAATGTCCTGCCGATGGGGCGTGCGGCCGATTTTACCGTCACCAAAGCGGATAACGGCGCTTCGGTGACGATCATGATGGTGAGCATTGCCGCCAACTCGATTCCGACGGGCAGCGGCCCCATCTGCCAGATCTCCTACGATGTCTCGGGTTCGGCCCCCCTCGGTGAATTCTCGAGCCTTGATTTTTCCAGCGTTGTGGTGAGTGATGACAGCAGCCGCGCCGTTCTGCCGGACCTGCTGCCGGGCAAATTCTGGTTCGTGAAGATGGGCGATCTCGATAACAGCGGCGCAGTCGATCTTCTCGACCTCAACCGCGCGGCCGATCTCGTACTCGGCAGACCTCCGGCCATCACCGAGAACGAGATGATGGGCGGCGATCTGGATCACGACGGTGATGTCGATCTCTATGACTTCATGACCCTTTGGGAACTCGTTTACTAAGCACTGGGGTGGGCGATGACGCGCATTGCCTGCCTCCGCCGGTTGCGCATCTATTCGAACGTGGGAATTGCATATGAAAAGATGGCATCTTTTACTGGTGACAACCCTGTTGTGTACGGTTCCACGGATTATGGCTCAGACCACCTACACCGACAATTTCAACCGTGCCAACCTGGGATCCGACTGGCTTGTTGATGCGAGCTGGTACCAGATCGTCTCGGGCACCCTCGATAACACGCTTACGGTCGCGAGCTGGGACTATTACGCCATCTATCTGGCCCTCTATAATCCGACCGAGATCTCCTGGACGTGGGCGCCCGGCAGTGACCTGGAGGGCGCCAACTCAGGGGGCGCGATTATCCGCTATGACCTGGCCTCAAAAAGCGGCTATTTCATCCTGCGCCGATATGGCGACCTGACGCTTCATCCCATTGTCAACGGGATCATCCAGCGCAACGCCACCACCATCGCCAGCGTTTCCCCCGCGCAAGCCTATCCCAAGGCGGGGGATGTGATGAAGATTGTGGCTACCACCGATGCTGGCGGCCACCACTTCAAGCTCTACATCAACAACAAGCTTGATGGCACCTTGACCGATGCCGCCAAGCTCTATGGCAACGGCACCACACTCTACGGCGGCATTGCCCTCTACGGCCAGCGCAACAACAACATCGACGACTTTACCGTCAAGGGGACGGCGCCGCTCACCCCGATCGAGACCATCGCGGTAACCTCACCCAACGGCGGTGAAATCTGGTACACCGGCTCCAGCCATGCGATCACCTGGAACTCGGCTAACCTCACCAACAACGTCAAGATCGAGCTTTCGACCAACGGCGGCACCTCGTACAGCCTCCTGGCGACAGTGGCCAACACCGGAACCTACACCTGGACGCTCCCCGGAACGACCTCGACCACCTGCCGCATCCGCGTTTCTGATGCCACCGACAGTGCGCCGCTCGATATCAGCGATGCCAATTTCACCATCGCCACACCGCCGGATACCCTGACCGTGACCGCACCCAATGGCGGCGAGGACCTCTACTCCGGAACGATCTATGCCATCCGTTGGACCTCAACCCTGAGCGGCGGTAATGTCAGGATTGAATACTCTACCAACGGCGGCAGTACCTTCACGACGATCATTGCTTCGACCCCCAACTCCGGTACCTACAACTGGAGTGTGCCGGCGGTGAACTCGGCCACCTGCCGTGTCCGCATTTCAGAGGTCACCACGGGTGTGCCGACCGATATGAGCAATGCCAATTTCACGCTGCACATCACCCCACCCGACCTGGCGATCATCCGCCCGAACGGCGGGGATACCTGGCTTTTCGGAGCTGCTCAGGAGATCCAGTGGACGGGCCCGGATTCCACCACCATGCCGTTTGTCAACCTCTATTACTCGATCGATAATGGAACCAACTGGGAGAGCATCGTCGCCGGCACCAAAAATGACGGCGCCTATATCTGGACGGTACCGAACAGGTTGACGACCCAAGCGCTGATCCGGGTCGAGGATGCCTCCGACATAACCAAGCAGGACCAGAGCAACGCCGTATTCACCATCACCTCACTGGTGCTGCTGCAGGTAAAGGATAGCAGCGGCCAGCCGGGGTCGACAGGCAACAAGGTTGCGATTCACCTGAACAATCAGACCAATATCCGCGGTCTTTCCTTCCGCGTGAATGATTCACCGAATATGCTCACGGCCATGAATGTCACGCCAGCTGGCCGCGCCCTCAATTTCTCGGTCACCAAGGTGGATAATGGCACCAATGTCATCATCTATCTGGTCTCGATGGCCGGCAGCCTGATCACGGTCGGCAGCGGTCCGATCGTCACCATCAGTTATGACGTCTCCGGCAGCGCCCCGGTGGGCGACCACGCCGATCTGATCCTTTCGGAGGTGACCGTCGCCGATGCCAACAGCCTGCCCGTTGAACCGGCGCTGCTCGACGGCAAGTTCTACTTTGTGGTCAAGGGTGATATCAATCAGGACGGGAGCGTCACCGGACTGGATCTCGATCGCGCTGTTCAGCTTCTGCTCAAAACCGGCGATCCGATGACCCCCGGTGAATTGCTCAGCGGCGACATGGATGCCGATGGGGATTTCGATCTGCTCGATTTTCTAACCATCTGGGAAGTGATTTATTGATGGCCCGGGCCGATCGGATTTGGGAGGTAAAGGAATAGGAATGAAAGCAGAAATGAGACTGGGGGTGGGATTGCTGCTCTGTCTCACCCCGCTCACGTTTGGCGCGGAGGTGGTGCTGCAGCTGGGCACGGGCAGCGGCAAAGTCGGAACGCAGCACAACGTGGTCCAGGTCACTATGGCCAATGACACCACTGTGATTGCGCTGCAGCTGGAGGTCGCCGATGTGCCTGATTTCATCCGACCGGACTCGGTCTGGACGACCGAGCGCACCAGCGGATTCACGGTGGCTTGGAAAGAGGATTCGCTGAGCATCCTGCACATTCTGCTACTCAGCATGGATGCCACTTCCTCCATTGCCCGGGGGAGCGGTGCAGTGCTCAACATCAGCTATACGGTTCAGCCGGGTGCGGACCAATTCAAGGATCTCGATCTGGTATTTTTTACCACGCCCAAAGTGGTGGCCCCAGGCTCGGTAAAGATCCCGGCTGTGGGGCTGTCTGGGAAATTCATGGTCGGCAACACCGCGGTCGGCGAGCATAGCGGCCAGCAACCAGGGCGTTTCCTCCTGGCGCAAAATTTCCCCAATCCCTTCAATCCAGAGACCCGGGTTGCTTTTCAGTTGCCGGAACGGCAGCAAGCCAGGCTTGAGATTTACAATCTCCTGGGACAGCGGATCCGGACGCTGGTCGAGGGCGAACTAGCGGCAGGCGGGCATGCGGCAACATGGGATGGGTTGACGGAGCAGGGTGAACCGGCTGCCGGCGGGATCTATCTCTACCGCCTTCAGGCCGGTCCCTATCATGACTGCAAACGGATGGTCTTGATGCGCTGAGCGGATCGAATCAAGGCGCGTTCACGGGTTTCTTCACGGGTTGACGGCGTGAGGGAACGCGCCGCTACTGTGAGCCGCGGGAAGTCTCCCGCGGCCTTTTTTTTTGCGATGGGGTTGCTCATTTCTTTTTAAGGATGGTATTCCAGCCGTTGCTGCTCCCCAGGTTGGGACGATAGAGCCGGCTGACCTGGCTGGCCTGTTCCGTGACATAAAAGGCCTCGGGAGAGACCTTTTTCACCAGAGTGAGCACATCTTCCAACTCCTTGCGCGGGAAGACCACAACCAGCATGCTGACGACGCCATTGAGTCCTTCGCCGAGGAAAGTGGTCACAGCATAGCCAGCTGCGCGCAGGATTTCCGCGATCTGGGCGCCGCGCTCCGCGCTGATCACCCGCAGTACCGTGTTGCCAAAGGCGATGCGCCGCTCCAGCAGAATGCCGACGACGTTGCCGGTGGAAAAACCGAGGGCATAAAAAATGATCAGGGCTGGTTCCCGGGCGACCTCCTGCAGCACCTTGGCTACTACCAGCAGCCAGACACTGACTTCCACAAAGCCCAGGGCGAAGGCGATCCGCGTGCGGCCGTGGACGATGCTGATGGTACGGACGGTACCCAGGGTAACATCGGTAACGCGGGCGAAAAAGACGATCAGGCCGGTGACAAAAGTGGTCAGGTCCACGTGCAGTCATCCTTTAGTTGTCCTCAGCCGCAGATCGGGCGGAGGGCCGCCGCGCCGGTTCTGCGCCGGAAGGAGGGTGAATCGCTATTTTTTCGGCCAGGGGATCTCTTTATAGCGGTCGCCGGTGGCGTTGACAATGGTGCGATACCAGGCCTCCGGATATAGGGGATGCTGCACGCCGCCATGTTCATCCCGCAGGTTGCCATCGAGAAACTTCCAGATCAGGAATTCTCCGAGTTTTTTCCAACGGGCTACGGTCTCATCCCCGGAGCGGCATGAAAAGTCGGTCAGATAGTCCCGCGCTTGCTGCGCGGAGCTTTTATAAAGGGCCAGGGCCGCTGCATCGATTTGTGGGACCGCAGCCGAAAACTGGCCCTCGAGTTCACGCTGAACCTTCTGAACCTCAACGATCATATCGCTGTAGCGAGAGTAGGTATAATTGGCGACAAAATTGAAGACCCAGAAGGCCGAGTTCCAGGAAAAGGCGGCGAAGGAGCCGGCGCCGGTGCCATAGTTGGCCGGCACGCGATTGATACCGCAGTACATCGGCACATAGACCGTGCAATAGGTATCATCGACGCCGAACCAGAGGATGCCGCCGATGGGATCGGGCAAGTTGGCGCGAGACTGAGCGACAAATGAAAAGCCGGTCTGCTGGGTCGAGATGGCGCGTTCATGGAAGTAATTGGTGCTGTCGACCTGCCATTCCATCGGCCGCCAGCGGTAAGGGAGTTTGTAGGGCCCGGCCCCGACGTCGAGGGTCATGTCGAGGGGCGTCCCCTCGTAATGGTCGCGCATCAGTTCCATCACATCGCGGACGCTCAGTTTATGGTCCGGCTTGATCCAGAGCGGTAGGGGTTCGCTGCCCGGTACGCCGCAGGCATAGTCGCTCGGGAGGTTGAGAGAGGGGGCGGCGCGGCGGAAGCCGCTCCAGACACGGGCTTCGCAAAAACGCTGGGCGCTAAAATCGAGGGGAGCGTAGGCATCGGCGAAGCTGAACTCGCGGTCGGGCCCGGAGAAATAGCCCTTCTGGCGGGCGAACGGGATGAGATCCCGGGCATAGAGGCAATTCTGGGGATCATTGAGGGGAAACTGGCGGATGCGTGCTTGGTTGGCGTGGCCGCAGATATAGCCGTCGGGCACACGCCGCGCGACCCAGAGGGCCCCGGTATGGCCTTCGCCCTTGCCGATCATCTCCATGATCCAGGCCTCGCGGGGGTCGGAGATGGAGAAGGACTCGCCCTCGCTGCAGTAACCGTATTCTTCGGCGAGGCTGGTCATCACCTTGATCGCTTCGCGGGCGGTTTTGGCGCGCTGCAAGGCGAGGTACATCAGACTGCCATAATCGACACGGCCCTTGGGATCGTGCAGCTCGGCGCGGCCCCCAAAGGTGGTCTCGCCGAGGGCGAGCTGGTGCTCGTTCATATTGCCCACGACGGCATAGGTTTCGGCTACCTGTTTGATCTGGCCGAGATAGGTGCCGCTGTCCCAGTCGTAGACGGGGATCAGTGTGCCTGCGATATGTTTGCCGGCGGGAAGATAGAGCAGCTCGCCATAAAGGGTGTGGGAATCCGCCGAATAGGTAATCATCGTAGAGCTGTCCACAGCAGCGCCGCGGGTGATGAGGAAATTGGTGCAGGCCGCTGCGGTTGCGATGTGAAGCGCCAGGGCAGTGCCGATCAGGAGCAGGAAACGTTTCATTTAACCTCCGGTCCGGGTAAAGGGGTATGCAAGGGGATGGGTATGGCAAGACGAACGATTAAAAGCCTTCTTTGATGGTTTCACCGATGATCTGGATTCCGTGCTGGATCTCCGCTTCCGTGGACATAGTATAGTTGAGGCGCATGGTCTCCAGGCCGTCTCCGTCACAGGGGAAGAAGAATTTGCCGGGCACAAAGGCGGCCTTACGGTCGATGCACTTCCAGTAGAGTTTTTCGGTATCGGTGCCCTGGGGGCCTTCCGCCCAGATGAACATGCCGCCTTCTGGCCGGGAGTAGTGCCAGGTCTCGGGGAAGAAGCGGTCGAGGGCGGCGAGCATCGCCTCCTGCTTGGGTTTATAGAGGCTGATGATCTTGGGGATCTGTTGATCGAGGTAGCCCCCGAGCAGGTACTCGGCCGCCATAGCTTGATTGAGGGTGCTGGTGTTGAGATCGACACCCTGTTTGGCGAGCACCAGCCAGCGCCGTACCGGTTCGGGCGCGACGCACACGCCAAGGCGGAGCCCCGGTGCGAAGACCTTGGAGAGGGTAGTCGTATAGATGGTTCGCTCGGGGATGAGGGAATGGAGGGTCGGCAAGGCTTCGCCGCGATAGCGGAGATCGCTGTAGGGATCATCCTCGCAGAGCAGGACGTCATAGCGGGTTATCAGCTCGGCGATCTGGTGACGCCGGGCTAGACCGAGACAGCGGCCCGTAGGGTTCTGAAAGGTCGGCACCAGGTAGACCAATTTGACCGTTCCCGAAGCAAGGATTTTTTCCAGGGCCTCGGGGAGGATCCCCTCGTCATCCATTTCAGCGCACTGGTAGCGGGGGCCATAGGGATTGAAGGCGGAGAGGGCGCCCAGATAGGTGGGGGCCTCGACGGCGACGATATCGCCCGGGGTGATCAGCACCTTGCCGAGGGCGTCGAGGAGCCCCTGCGAGCCGCTGGTGATGCAAATGCCGCCGGCAGTAGTCTGGATACCCTTCTTGGCCAGGTAGGGGACCAGGGCTTCGCGCAGGGGGATGAAACCTTCGGTCATGTCATACTGCAGGGCGCGGGTGCCATATTTTTCCAAAACTCGGTTGGCCAGGATGCGGATAACCTCGAAGGGATAACTCTCCGGCGCCGGATAGCCGCCGGCGAGCGAGATCATGCCGGGTTGGCTGACGACTTTGAGGATTTCGCGAATGATATTGGCACCCATGTTCCGGGTTCTATCAGCAAACAGCGTTTCAAAGTTCATGACAGCATCTCCTCATCCGATAATGAACATCTTGGGATACCAGCAGCGGGATTGGATTGCAGTGCAGAGAGGAAGGAGACCAGGTGGCACGGGATAGACTCAAGAAAAAAGCGCGGCATGACGCGGGTCCTTATTTTGGCCTTTGAACATAGGGAAAAAATCGCTGATTATCAAGCAAAAACGGCGGCGATTCGGGGCGCGCGGATTAGTTCTTTGTTTGCTGCTCAATTTTTACTACATTACTCTGATTCGATCCGATGAAGGGCCATGAACTCTCGAACCATACATTGGGCTGCCGCAGGCGGGGTGCTCTTGCTGGCGATTGTTTTGCTGACGCCGCCCGCCGCATTGCGCCTCGATCATCGCGCCATGCATTCGTGGAAACTCTATGATGACCAGGGCGGCCTGCTGCGGGAGGTGCTATCCGATGAAGAGGGACGAAGCACCTGGATCCCGCTGCAGCAAATGGGGCCGGATCTCCCCGCGGCGGTTATTGCGGTGGAGGACAAACGGTTTTATCACCATCCCGGGATCGATCCTCTGGCCATTCTGCGAGCCGCCTGGCTGAATACGCGCCGGCGGGAGGTGCTTTCGGGGGGATCGACGCTGACGATGCAGCTGGCGCGTCAGATCTATCACCTACCGAGGCAGTGGTATGCCAAACCCCTTGAAGCCCTCTTCGCTTTGCGCCTCGAGATCTGGCTGAGCAAGGCGGAGATTCTGGAGCAGTATCTCAACCGGGCGCCCTTCGGCAACCAGCTTTTCGGTGTGGAGGCGGCCAGCCGCACCTATTTTCAGCGGCCGGCTCGGCTGCTCTCCCTGGCCGAGGCGGCCTTCCTGGCGGGACTGCCGCAATCGCCGGCCCGATTCAATCCCTATACCCATCTGGAACGGGCGCGCCGGCGCCAGGCTGTCGTTCTTGCCGCGCTGCTGCGGCAAGGGAGCATTAACCGGGAGCGGCTGCGCAGCGCCCTCGAGCAGCCGTTGATTATCGCGCCGCGGCAGGTTACTTTCGCAGCCCCGCATTTCTGCCAAAGGGTGCTGGAGCTATGCCGTAGCAGGGCGGCTGTTGGTCCCGAGATCCGGACCACGCTAGACAGCCGCTTGCAGATGCGGCTGGAGCAACTGGCCAATGGGCACCTCGAGCAGCTTGCCAGGAACCATGTTACCAATGCGGCGGTGCTGGTCCTCGAGAATCGCAGCGGAGCGGTCAAGGCCTGGGTGGGATCCCGAGATTTTTTTGACGATCAGCATCAGGGTCAGGTGGATGGCGTGCGCAGCCTGCGCCAGCCCGGTTCGGCGATCAAGCCCTTCACCTATGCGCTGGCGCTCGAGAACGGCTTTACACCCGCCTCCATTCTGGCCGACATTGAGAGCTTTGCCGACGAAGGGGAAGGGCGTCCAGTCGTTCACAACTATGATGAAAAGTACCATGGCCCGGTGCGTTTACGCACGGCACTGGCCTGTTCCTACAACGTCGCCACCGTGCGGCTGCTAGATGCCCTCGGGGTCGATTTGCTTCTCGAGCGACTGCAGCGCGCCGGGTTCACCAGTTTGCGGAAGCCGGCCTCTCATTACGGGCCGGGGTTGACTCTGGGCAACGGCGAGGTGACGCTGCTGGAGCTGACCAACGCCTACCGGGCCTTAGCCAATGGCGGCGTGATGCGGCCTGTACATTTTTTGCGTGACGATTCCGCCCGTGCCGCAGCGCCGGGCCAGGAGACGCTGGCTGCAACCGGGGAGCTCGTTTTTTCACCGCAAGCGGCCTTCATCGTCGCGGACATTCTCGCCGACCATCGCGCCCGCGCTCCCGCTTTCGGCCTCGGTGCCCCGCTTCATCTGCCCTTCTGGTGTGCAGCCAAAACCGGGACTACCAAGGATTTTCGCGATAACTGGACGGTGGGGTTTACCACCGAGTATACCGTTGGGGTATGGGTCGGGAATTTTGATGGCCAGCCCATGGAGAAGATCAGCGGCATCACCGGCGCTGCCCCGCTCTTTCGCGACATCATGCTGGAGCTGCATGCCGATCACGATCCGGCCACGCTGCTGCAGCCTTCCGGGGTGATGCACGCCCCGATCTGTCCAGTTTCGGGCCAGGCTCCCGGGGCGGAGTGCCCCGGCAGCCTTGAGGAGTGGTTCATCGCCGGGACCGCACCCGCGCGGGCATGTCGGGTGCACTGTCGGGTTGCGGTGGACCGCCGCAATGGCTTGCTGGCCTCTGCGGCCACGCCGCCCGCGGAAGTCCAGAGACGTCTCTATGAGGTCTGGCCGCCGGAGTTTCGCGGCTGGATGGCCGCCCAACATTTGCCGCTGCCGCCGGAGGCCTATTCCCCGCTCCCCGAGGCCAATGCGGCGCATCTGGCCATCGTCGCACCGGCGGACGGGGATATCCTCAAGATCGATCCGGACCTACGCCGCGAATATCAAACTCTACTGCTCGAGGCGGTCGTGCCGGAAGGCGTCCGGAAGGTCGAGTGGCTGCACGGCGACAGCACCCTAGCCCGGGTGCGGGCGCCGTTTCAATGGCGTTGGCCGCTATCGCCCGGGCTCCACGCTTTCAGGCTCCGGGCGCAAGGCCGGGCGGGATGGCTTGAAAGCGCGCCCGTGACGATCCGGGTGTTGTGAAGGACCGGAACAAAGCCCTTGCCGTGGATGTTACACCTATACATTCTTTTGACGGGATGAAACCGATGCGGGAAGCCGGAATCTTCGTTCAAATTCTGGGGAAGGTGACCCCGGTGCGGGTTGAGCGTCCGGCGAGGTGTGCGGGCTGCTCCTGCTGCATCGAGCTGGCCGGCCCCTCCAAGTGTCTGATCGAGGCGGAGAATAACTTTGGCGCGGCGATGGGCGAGTGGGTGGAATATGAAATTCCCGCGCAGCAGCTTCTCAGCCATTCTTCCCTCGCTTTTCTCCTGCCCCTGTTCTTCGCCGGCCGGGACCCGCGGGATGGCGGTGCGAAGCTCTCGGGTTGTCCCTCCTCCGCAGCAATCCATGGAACTACCAGATAGGAACCTCATGCGTCGATATTCAGTCTTGTTGTATCTCGGATTTTGGGCCGCAGCTGCCGCGGCAGGAACAATGGGCGTGCGGACGCTCTCGAGCTCCAGCTCGGGGCTTGTGCTCGAGTTCATCCCGCAAAACTGGCGGATCGATTCGGTTCGTGTCGACGGCCGCGCCCGTCTGACCTTTCAGTTTGCGGGCGCCGAGATGACCGGTGCGCCCGGCGCGCCGATGCTTCCCGCCCGGACAGTAGTCGCGGGCATTCCTCCACAGGGCGGTGTCTCCCTGCGGGTCGTCACGGCGGAGTACGAGATGCGCCGCGGCGCGGTGATGCCGATGGGGCGGCTGGTGCCGGATGGAACCCTCTCCCGCACGGTCTATGACGCCGTCGGGTCCGCGGCCTCGAGTCAAACCTTCGGTCCCGAGGTCGCAGTGCTCTCCGAGCCGCAGGAATTCCGCGGCCAGCGGACTGTCCGCGTCACCTTCCATCCCGTTCAGGCGGCACCGGGATTGGACCAGCTGCGTCTCTATCGCCGTGTGGTTGTTGAACTCACCTTTTCCGGTGCCGGCACCACGATGGCGGTTGCAGCAGCCGCCGGTGCGGAAGAGGGGCTCTACAAGGAGTTGCTGGTCAACTACCAGCAGGCGCGCTCCTGGCGCAGCGCCGTTCCGCCCCGCTTGGCCAAGCCGGCGCGGACGAATTTCCCGGGAGACAACTGGTACAAGATCATCATCCACGGTGACGGCAAGGGGAACAAAGAAGGTCTTTACAAAATCACCGCTGCCGCGTTAAGCCAGGCCGGCGTCCCCCTGGCCAGCATCGACCCGACCACCCTGCAGCTCTTCAACAATGGCGGCCGGGAGCTGGCGGAGAACATTGCCACTCCGAGGCCCGACTCTCTTATCGAGAATGCGATCCTGGTCAGCGGCGAATCCGACGGCAAATTCGACAGCGGGGATTATATCCTCTTTTATGGCCGCTCCCTGGAGGGCAAATACTTCAGCCGCTCGGATGGCAAATATCTCCATTATATCAATCATTACGGCTACGACAATGTCTACTGGCTCACCTTCGGCTTGGCCCGGGGAAAACGGATGCAAAGACGCACCTCTCTGCCGGTTATCGGTGAGCTTGAAAGCTCCTTCAAAGATCTCGCCTTCATCGAGGATGAGAAATCCAACATCTACAAATCCGGGTCGGACTGGCTTGGATTCGAACTGGCCCGCGACAAGGCGACTTATTCCCAGGTGTTCGCTCTGCCGGGTGCGGTGCCCCAGGCCTTGGCCGCCTTCCGCTTTCAGGTGGCGGCGACCACCTCGGGCTCGCATCTCTTCAAGATGAATGTAAACGGCAACACCCTCGGGCAGGTCAGCCTCACCGGACAGTTAAGTGCCTATTCCGTGCGTCTCTCCGAGTTCAACGCCGCGGGGGTCCTCCTCGATGGCAACAATACCTTGGGCATCGACTATGTCGCTACATCGGATATCAGTCAGGCCTATGTGGACTGGATCGAGGTCGAGTATCCGCGCCGTTTTCAAGCGGTGGGCGATCAGCTGCTTTTCAATGCGCCGCTGCGCGACGGGACGGCCGCTTGGGCGGTGGGCAATTTCAACCGTTCCGAGATCGCGGTTTACGATGTCACATCGTTTTCCGATGTCAGCGTGATTGAGGCGACGCAGATTGAGGGGGCGACGGTACGGTTTGCCGATACCGTGAACAGCACCATGCCACGCCGCTATCTGGCCGTGACTCCCGCCGCCTATCTGGCGGTCAGTGACATTCAGCACGACGCCAGCTCGAACCTGCGCCAGGCGCGCGATATCGATTATATCATCATCACCCATGACCATTTTTACCAGCAGGCGATGCAGCTTGAAAGCCTGCGTGAAGACTGGAATTCCGGCGACCGCCTCGAGACAGAGGTGGTCAAGATCTCGGACATCTATGATGAGTTTAGCTGGGGTCTGACCGATCCCGTCGCCATCCGGGATTTTCTCGCCTATGTCTATAATGCCTGGGGACATCCGGGGTATGTGCTTCTGCTCGGTGATGGTCACTACGATTACCGCAACCTTTATAAATACAACACCCCCAACCTGATCCCACCCTATGAGAGCCCCGAGACCTCGGAAATCTCGTCGCGCACCTGCGATGACTGGTTCACCTACCTGAAGGGATCCGGCAACGGTGCGCAGATGGCCATCGGCCGGCTGCCGGTCCGGACCGTCGACGAGGCGCAGGGAGTGATTACCAAGCTCATTGACTACGAGACCAAATCTGCGGCCGAGGAGTGGCGCAAGACGGTGACGATTGTCGGCGATGACGAGCTGGTCTCTGGCGGCAAGGGGGAAGAGGTTGAGCATACCCGCCAGTCGGAATGGCTGGCCGAGCATTATGTCCCGCCCGCCCTTAATGTCGAAAAGATCTATTTGATGGAATATCCGGCGGTGCGCACGGCCAGCATTTCTGGGGTGACCAAACCCCAGGCCAGCGAGGCTTTTATCAACCGCATCAACCAGGGGAGCCTGCTGATCAACTTCATCGGCCATGGCGCCGACGAGCTGCTGACCCATGAGAATATTTTCAATCTCTCGACCGATTTTGAAAAGGTTCAAAACGCCCAGCGCTATGCCCTCTGGGTCGCCTCGACCTGCGAATTTGCCTATTGGGACCAGCCGCAGAAGCAGAGTTTTGCCGAGTATCTGGTCAATGCGGCGGGGCGCGGCGCGGTGGGCATGATCTCTTCGAGCCGGCTGGTCTATTCCAGCGAGAATGCGTCGCTCAATTACAATCTTTTCAATCAGCTTTTTGGCTCCTACGAATCGACCGGCAAGGTTGCCCGCATCGGCGATGCCTTCATGTTCGCCAAACGCACCTCATCGGCCAGCCAACTCAACAACGAAAAATTCGTCCTGCTCGGCGACCCGGCGATGCGCTTGGAGGCGCCGCGCTACCGGGCCACGGTGGACTCCCTGGCGCCCGGCAAGAGCCTGCAAGCGCTGACGCATTTTACGATCGCGGGAAGCATGGATAGAGGCGGCGTCTTGTGGAATGATTTCAGCGGGACTCTGTTGCTGCGGGTCTTCGATGCGCGCAAGCCGCGGACGCATGTCACCGAAGGCGGCACAACGGTTGATTATATCCTGCCGGGCAACACCATTTTTCGCGGGACTGCGGGCAGCGCTGCTGGCCGGTTCGCTGCGCAGTTCATCGTACCCAAGGACATCTCCTACGGTGGCAGCGACGGCCGGATCAGTCTTTATCTCTGGAGCAAGGAAGGTGAGGGCACGGGCTATCTGAACAATCTCACGGTAGACGGCTCGGCCCTGGGTTTGGTCGATCGTGAGGGGCCGGCGATCAAAATCCATTTCGGCAACCCCTCGTTCGCCTCAGGGGACTATACTACGCCCAATCCGATCCTCCATGTGCTGATTCAGGATACCCTCAGCGGCGTCAACATCGCCGGCGATATCGGTCATCAGATCATTATGCATCTGGATGAGGAAGAGGGTAAAAACATCACCGAGAGGTTCCAGTATAATACCGGCAGTTACACCGCCGGCGAGCTCACCTATCCGCTGGTTCAGCTGACTCCTGGGCGTCATACCCTGTCGGTCAAGGCCTGGGACAACTCCAATAATTCGACTTCCGCGGAGGTCGAGTTCATCGTCGTGGCGGAGACGGGATTGACTTTGAACAATCTGCTCAATTATCCGAATCCGATGTCGAGCCGGACGCAATTCACGTTCGAGGCGAGCCAGGAAGCGGAGGTCACCATCCAGCTCTATACAGTCTCGGGTCGGCTGGTGCGCAAATTTCCGGCGATGCAGGCGGTGGTGGGCTTCAATATCTATCCGGAACTCTGGGATGGCACGGATGCGGAAGGGGATCCGGTTGCCAACGGGGTCTATCTCTATCGGGTCCAGGCGCGGAATGGCAAAGGCGGGGATTCGGCGGAGACGGACGCCATCGGTAAGGTTATTGTAGCACGATGAGCGCTCATCTCATGGAGGCGGCACGCTACTTTTGATCGAGGACGTCGCGCACCTTGCGGGTGATGCTTTCGAGCGTGAAGGGTTTGGCAATGAAGGCGACATTCTCGCGGTCGACATTTTCGTAGGCCATCAGGACATCACTGGCGTAGCCTGACATATAGAGCACCTTGAGATTGGGATGGGTTGTGCGCAACCGCTCCGCCAACTGTGCGCCTCCCATTTGCGGCATCACCACATCGGTGAGGAGCAGGTCAATGGCGCCGCCATGACGCTCGCTGGCGATCACGGCTTCGCCGGCCAAGGCCGCCTCGATCACCTTGTATCCTTGCAGTTGCAGCATCCGCGCAGTCAGTATGCGCACATCCTCCTCGTCCTCCACCAGCAGAATGGTCTCCTTTCCCCTCGGCAGCGTGTCATAGGCATTCCGCAGATCGGTCTCGGCAGCGGCCTCCTCCACTTGCGGCAAAAAGAGCCGGAACAGTGTTCCCTTGCCCTTCTCACTGTAGCACTCGATATGTCCCTTGTTCTGGCGGACGATGCCGAAGACTGTTGGCAGCCCCAGTCCGGTGCCCTGTTCCTTGGTAGTGAAGAAGGGCTCGAAGATGCGCGCCCGGGTCTCCTCGCTCATACCCTCCCCGTTGTCCTCCACCGAGAGCAGCATAAAGCGTCCAGGCGAAGCGTCGATATGGTCGCGGCAATACTGTTCGTCCAGGGTGACGCGGTCGGTTTCGATCACCAGCTTGCCGCCCTTGGGCATGGCGTCGCGGGCGTTGACCACCAGATTGACGATGATCTGTTCCACTTCCGCCGGATCGGCCTTGATATTGCCGGCGCCCTCCTTGAAGCGGGTGACCAGTTCGATATTCTCATTGATCAGGCGTTTCAGCACGCTAACCATATCGATGAGGGTGGCATTGAGGTCGATTACCTTTTGTTCCATCGGGGTGCGCCGGCTGAACGCAAGTAGCTGTTTGGTATGGGTTGAGGCGCGGGAACAGGCCTTGATGATCTGCTGAACGTGGCTGTAAAGGGGATCGCTTGGCAGGATGGATTTGATCATCAGTTCGGAGTAACCGTTGATGATGGTGAGCAGATTGTTGAAGTCGTGCGCCACGCCGCCGGCGAGGCGGCCGATGGCGTCCATTTTTTCCGCATGGTAGACCTGCTTCTGCAGATCGATCTCATGGGTGACATCGCGTTTGACCGCGACGTAGCTGATGATCTGGCCGCTGCGCTCCTTGATCGGGGAGATGGTCGCCTCCTCTTCAAAGAGTGAGCCATCCTTGCGCTGGTTGATGAAATGGCCATGCCAGCTTTTACCGCTCATCAGGGCGGTCCAGATTTCGTGGTAAAATGCGGCGTCATGTTTGCCGCTGCTGAGGAGACGGGGATTTTGGCCGAGGACCTCCTCCTTGGTATAGCCGGTCACCCGCTCGAAGGCGGGGTTGACATAGAGGATGCGGTTCTCGACGTCGGTGATCATGATGCTTTCAGCCGCCTGCTCGATGGCGATCACCAGGCGGGAGTATTCCGCTTCGGAGCGCTGGTGGTCACTGATATCGCGTGCGAAGCAGAGGATATATTTCTGCTCCTCCATCTGGATCTGGTTGAGGGTGAGCTCAGCGGGGATGATGCGGCCCGCCTTGGTACTGAGGCGGCATTCATAGGTAACGGCTTCCTGGCCGTCGAGTTTTTTGAGCAAAGCCTGCCATTTTTCGGGGACCATGTTGGGCTCGACCGCAGCAATCGTCAGGTCGCCAAGCTCCGACATGGTGCAGCCGAGCAGCTTGAGGCCCGCGGCGTTGGCCAGGGAAAAGCGTCCTGCCGGGCTGAGCCAGTAGATGGCGATGGCCGCATGGTCTACGGCGAATTTGGTGAAATGTAGGGCTTTGTTGATGCGGCGCGTGCGCCGTTCCAGTTCCCGTTTCTGGATCGCTTCGCGTGCGGACTCGGCCAGACGAAATAGATGGTCGGTCTGGATGACATCGGCCGCCCCGGCTTTCATGCAAGCCACAGCGATTTCACTGTCGATGCTTGCCGAGACAACAATCAGGGGGATGTCACTGTGGTTTTCCTGGAGATGTGCGAGGGCGCGCAGGGCATCGAAGGCGGGAAGAAAATAATTGGCGATGATGAGATCGGGTTTCCGTGTCAGGGCCTGGGAGAAGCCCTTGGCCGTGTTAACGCGTATCAACTCGCCGGCGAGGCCGCTGTTCTTGAACTCCCGGGCGATCACCTCCGCCTGTTGAGCATCTTCCTCAATGATGAGCAGGCGCAAGCCGGTTTCCATAGCGGTTTCATCCACCCTTGATACGGTTAACGGATCATTTCCGAGGTATCGTTCGCGTCGGCCTCGGGTTGGGGCGCCTCCTCGTCGAAAAAGAGGATGTAGATGAGGAGCAAGACCATGCCGACGCTGATGGCGATGTCGGCGATATTGAATACCGGCCAGCGATCCAAACTGTACCCGGAGAACTGGAAGGAGGCCAGCCGGAAGGCCGGGATATGGATGTCGAGGAAATCAAAATCGAGAAAATCGACCACCTGGCCGCGCAGGATGCGATCAGTAAGATTGCCGAGCGCGCCGCCGAGGATGATGGTCATGGAGATCCGGGCCCACTCCTGACGCTCCTGCAGCTTGAAGAGATAGAGCAGCAGAATCAGGCTGGCGATGACGGCAAAAACGGTGAAGAACACGTTATCGCTGATGCGGACCCCGAAAGCCATCCCCGGGTTCTCGACATAGGTCAGACGAAACCAATCGCCGAATACCGGAATCGACTCGTATAGCCGCATGTTCGTTTTGACGACCCACTTGACCGCCTGGTCGAGCACGAAGATCAGGGCGGATATCCACAGGATGCGATAGGATTTCATGGTTACCGTTTCAGCAGCTCCTCTTTGGACTTGCATTCGATGCAAAGGCGGGCATGGGGGACCGCCTCGAGACGCTCCATGCTGATATCCTTGCCGCACTGCACGCAGGCGCCATACTCGCCCTTGTCGATGCGTTCGAGCGCCAGATTGAGGTGGTAGAGCAGATTCCCGTCGCGCGCTGCGAAAAAGTACTGCTGCTCGCGGTCCATGGTATCGGTTCCCTGGTCGGCCATATGGAAAGAGTAGGCGGAATGGTCGCCTGAGGTCTCTTTCATGGAGGTATTCAGGCCGCTCGATTTCATATGCTCCAGCTCCGAAAGCAGCCGGTCGCGTTTTTCCATTATGATCTTCTTGAGGTACGCCAGTTGTTCCTTGGTCATCTCATCCTCCCTGATATGAATAAACGTGCCTATTTTTTCGAAATTCCTGCTCGCAGAATCTGCTCTTCGATCGTTAACTCTTTCTGAACATCGCCGCCTGCGGCGCCTAGATTCAGGGTTTCGCACAGGGTCTCATTGCGGATGTACTCGGATTGGCTTGCGATCGCCTGCTGCACCGGGTCGGAGGCCTGCAGCCAGATCTGTATGCGGTCGGTGACCTGGAATCCAGCCTCCTTGCGCATGTTTTGCAGGCGATTGACGAGCTCGCGCGCCAGGCCCTCGAAGCGGAGGGCCTCGGTGAGGGTGGTATCGAGAGCGACGGTGAGGTCGCCTTCGCTGGCGGCGACCAGACCGGGCCGGTTCTCGGTCTGGATGGTGATATCCGCCGTGGTGATGCGGGCCTCATGCCCCTCGATCACCATCTGTTTGCTGCCATTTTTCACCAAGGCATCGATATCAGCTTCGCTGAAGGCCCGGATGGCCTCGGCGGCGCGGTTGACGTGCTTGCCGAACTTGGGTCCCAGATTCTTGAAAAGGGGCTCGGCGTGACGCTGCACCAGCTCGGTCGGGTCGGCGGCAAAATGCAGGGACTTGACATTGAGCTCGTCGAGGATGAGGCCGGACATGCCGGTGATCATTTGGCGGTGCTTCTCGTCGCGGGCGACGATGGTGATCGCGGCGAGGGGCTGACGTACTTTGGCGCCGGCTTCGTTGCGCAGGGAGCGGCCGAGGAAGACGATGCGGCGGACCAGATCCATCCGCGCCTCCAGCTGTTCATCCCGATAGGCAACGGGTTCTTCGCCCGCCTGCGGGTAAGTGGCGAGGTGAACGCTCTCCGGCAGACCGTCGGTGCCGTCGCGGAGATTACGATAGATCTCTTCGGCGAAGAAGGGGGCCATCGGTGCCATCAGCCGGCTGACCGTGACCAGGGACTCATGCAGCGTCTGGAAAGCGGCCTGCTTGTCGGCGCCCATTTCTGCTTTCCAGAAGCGGCGGCGTGAGCGCCGCACATACCAGTTGGAGAGATCATCGACAACAAAATCGGCGATGGCGCGCGCGGCCTTGGTCAGGTCGTAGCGGGCCAGGTTCTCGTTGACGCGCCGGGTCAGGGAGGTCATTGATGAGCAGAGCCAGCGGTCGAGCTCGGAGCGTTCAGCGGCCGGGATGCGCTGCGCCGCATCATAGCGATAGCCGTCGATGTTGGCGTAGAGCACGAAAAAGGAGTAGGTGTTGGCGAGCGTGCCGAGAAACTTGCGGGTAACGTCGCGCACCCCTTCCGGGTCAAAACGGGTCGGCAGCCAGGGCGGGCTGGCGGTCAGGAGATACCAGCGCAAGGCATCCGCGCCCTGGGCATCGAGAAAATCGAGAGGCGCCACAGCATTGCCGCGCGTCTTGGACATCTTTTGCCCATCCTTGTCGAGAATCAGTTCCAGCGAGACGCAGCTCTTGTAGGCCGGCTGGTCGAAGAGAAAGGCGCCGATGACCAGCAGGGAGTAGAACCAGCCGCGGGTTTGATCCACGCCCTCGGAGATGAAATCGGCGGGAAAGCTTTTTTCGAACTTGTCCTTGTTCTCGAAGGGATAATGCCACTGGGCATAGGGCATACTGCCGGAATCGAACCAGCAGTCGATCACCTCCGGGACGCGTTCCATGGTACCGCCGCAGGAGGGGCAGTTGATGGCGATCTGATCCATCA
Organism: bacterium; assembly: GCA_035419245.1. Taxonomy (NCBI): domain Bacteria; species bacterium. The sequence continues at coordinate 627,836 of DAOLSP010000001.1, forward strand.
TCGGCTTGTGCAGATCGAGATTCTGCGGCACCGCGCTGGCGGCTTTTTCGCGCAGCTCGGCGATGCTGCCGATGCACTCCTGGGCCTTGCACTGGCCGCAGCGCCAGATCGGCAACGGCGTGCCCCAGAACCGGTCGCGGGAGAGGGCCCAGTCGATGTTGTTCTCCAGCCACTCGCCGAAGCGTCCCTCGCCCACCTCGCGCGGATACCAGGCGATCTTGTTGTTGTTGGCGATCAGCTGCTCCTTGAAGGCGGTTGTCCTGATATACCAGGATTTGCGCGCATAGTAGAGCAGCGGTGAATGGCAGCGCCAGCAGTGCGGATAGCTGTGGGTGATCGGCTCGGAGCGGTAGAGGACGCCGCGGCTCTTGAGCTCCTGGATGATGGACTTGTCCGCCTCCTTGACGAAGAGGCCCGCCCAGGGCGTGACCTCAGGAGTGAAACGGCCGCTTTTGTCGACCGGCTGCAAGACGGGCAGATCGTATTTCAGCCCGAGCTGATAATCATCCTCGCCAAAGGCGGGGGCAATATGGACGATGCCGGTACCGTCGGTGGTGGTGACGAAATCGCCGAGCACGGTATAATGGCTGCGCTTGTCGGGCCGGACAAAGTCATAGATTGGCTCATATTCCAGTCCGGCCAGTTCCGCGCCGGTGCGGGTTTCAACGATGTCGTATGTGCCCTCCAGCACCTCGAGGCGGGCCTTGGCCAGAATCAGGAACTGCCCCAGGTGCGCCACCTTGACGTATTCGATCTCGGGGTGCAGCGCGAGGGCGACGTTGGAAAGCAGGGTCCAGGGCGTGGTCGTCCAGACGAGGAAATAGGTATCCTTTTCCCCCTTGACCCGGGCGCGGACATAAACCGAGGGGTCGCGCACTTCTTCGTACCCTTGCGATACCTCGTGGCTCGATAGCGGGGTTTCGCAATGCGGGCAATAGGGCTGAATCTTGTGGCCCTGGTAGATCAGATTCTTTTTCCAGAACTCCTTGAGGATCCACCAGACCGATTCGATATACTCGTTGGTATAGGTGATATAGGGATTCTTGAGATCGACCCAGAAGCCGATGCGGCGGGTGATCTCATCCCATTCCTGCAGATAGGACCAGACGCTCTCACGGCATTTGGCATTGAATTTGTCGATGCCGTAGGCGATGACCTGATCCTTGCGCTCGAAGCCAAGCTGTTTTTCGACCTCGATCTCGACCGGCAGACCGTGGGTATCCCAACCGGCCTTGCGTTCGACGCGGTAGCCCTGCATGGTGCGCAGGCGGCAGACGGCGTCCTTGACGGTGCGGGAGATGACATGGTGGATGCCGGGCCGTCCATTGGCGGTCGGGGGGCCTTCGAAAAAGACGAAGGGTTTGTTTTCATCGCGTTCGGAGACGCTGCGCTCGAAAATATGGTTCTCGTCCCACCAGGCCAGAATTGCTTTTTCGATCCCGGGAAAATTGAGTTTTTCAGGTAAAGGCTTGTACATGGATTCCAGTTCCGTTACTTCGGCGATTGTAGCGAATGATGCTTTCTGTTTTAAAGATATTTTTGCAGCAGCGGCTCAAGGCGGGAGATGGTCTCCTCCGGCCAGGCGCTGCGTTCGGTAATGATCGCTCCGGCCAGGGCCTTCTGGCAGCTGCACGCTGCTGTTTCCGGAAAAGCGGCGATGCTGTGGCGGATCACCTCCCTGGCGGCGACGCTGCTCTGGCGCAGGTTCTCCACGACCAGCTCCACTGATACGGTGTGGCCGGTTTCGGCTTCCCACCAGCAGTCGAAATCGGTGACCATGGCCAGCGTGGCATAGCAGATCTCCGCTTCGCGGGCCAGGCGCGCTTCGTTCATCTGGGTCATGCCGACCACATCCATGCCCCAGGAGCGATAGAGCCGGGATTCGGCCAGGGTCGAGAAGGCCGGGCCTTCGATATTGACATAGGTCCCGCCCTGTTGCACGCTCATTCCCAGCCCGGAGGCGGCCCGGGTCAGGATTTCGCCGACGGTGGTGCACAGCGGGTGGGCGAAGGCGATGTGAGCGACGATGCCGCTCCCGAAAAAGGTATTGGGCCGGGCTTGATTGGTGCGGTCGACGAACTGGTCGATGAGCACCAGATCGAGCGGTTTGAGTTCGGGCCGGAGCGAGCCCACCGCAGAAACCGAGATGATCCAGGCGACATCGAGCGATTTCATCGCCCAGATGTTGGCGCGGTTGTTGACCTCCGCCGGCAGGATGCGGTGCCCGCGGCCGTGGCGCGGCAGGAAAAGCACCTCGCGGCCATCGAGGCGGCCGAGGGTCAGGACGTCGGAGGGATCGCCAAAGGGCGTATCGACGCGGATCTCCCGGACCTGCTCCAGTCCCTCGATCTGATAAAGACCCGACCCGCCGATAATGCCGATGCGCGGCATGGACAAGCTCCTTTTACAGGGCACGGATGATCGCGCGCAACAGGGCGCGCATGCGCGGTCCCAGTTCTGCGGCGACGTGGTTGACCTGCTCGTGACTCACACTGTTCATCGCTCCTGGCAGAGATTGATCGGTCACGGCGGTGACCGCCAGGAGTTCCATTTCGAGCTGGCGGGCGACCAGGACCTCCGGTACCACCGACATGCCAACGGTGTCGATGCCGAGGATCTGCAGCATGCGGATCTCCGCCTCGGTTTCGAAGGCGGGGCCCATGACCGCGCCAAAGGTGGTCTCGTGCAGCTCGATCTTGAGTTCCGCTGCGGCCTGCCGGGCGAGCCGGCGCAGGGCGGCGCTGTAGGGTTCGCTCATGTCCGGGAATCGCACGCCAAGGGCGGGATCGTACGGGCCGATGAGCGGACTGGCACCCATCAAATTGATATGATCCTTGATCAGGGCAATGCTGCCCGGGACCAGTTGCGGCTGGATGCCGCCGGCTGCGTTGGTCAAGATGAGGCGGCGGATGCCAAGCGCATGCATAACGCGGACCGGCAGGGTGACCTGGCGCAGCGGGTAGCCTTCATAGCCATGAAACCGGCCCTGCATGGCCATCACCATTTTGCCCTCGAGTTCGCCCAGCACGAGCCGTCCGGCGTGGAATTTCACCGTCGACTCGGGAAAGTGCGGAATCTCGCCGTAAGGGATGATTCGGGCGGCGCTGATCTCATCGGCCAGGGCGCCCAGTCCCGTGCCCAGGATGATGCCCAGGTCGAAAGGTCTGGAATCCTCTTTGCGGATCCACTCCGCTGCTGTCCGTACCTGTTCCAACAGTTCCACACGATACTCCCAAAAAACACCGGAATCCTAGATCACGATCTGGTCCGAAAGGGTATTCTCACCGCCGCGCGGCTCGCGATTCTGCTCCCGGTCGCGGTTTTCATCTTCACCGTCCTCTTCGACCATCCGCATCCCGGTGGGGGTGTCGAAACGGCGCTCCCCCCGGACGATGCGCGGGCCTTCCGGGCGCAACGGAAAGGGTTCCGCCGGGGATTCAACGGCCGGCCAGCGCAGCGGAGCCGCAAGCGGGGGGGCTGACTGGGGAGCTTGTGCCGGATCTGGCGCAAAAGCCGGAGCAGGCGCTGCGGCGGCGTACGATGTTGCGGTCGGGGCTGCCGGATGCGGAATTTGCGGGCCGCTCTGCGGCGGGGCCGGCGGTGGCGTCTGGGCCGCCGTGTGCGGCGCCGGCGCTTCCGGCTCGGCCGGCAGGACCGGGCGCGGCAGCCGTCCGCGCAGGGCGGGTCCGGCGCCGGTCTGTTCGCCGCCCTGTTTGATCATCGCGTCGTCGATGCCGAGCACGTCGAGCAGTTCGATCTGGGATTCGAGCAGGTGCCGCAGCCGGCGGGAGAAGGACTCCTTCTGAGCGCGGAGCAGGTTGATCTCCGAATGGAGCTCCTGCAGTTCCTCCTTGGCCTGTTCGATGATCTTTTCGGCCTGCAGCTCCGCCTCATGGATGCGCAGTTCCGCTTCGCGGAGCGAGTTGAAGCGCGACTCCTCGACGGTGGTGGTGGCTTTCATCAGGGTTTCGCGCAAGGTATGTTCGACCTGCTGATAATCGCGTAGCTGGGTGCGCAGTTTGATCAACTCGTCGCTCTGCAGGTTCTTGTCGCGCAGGAGGAGCTCGAGTTCGTCGGCGACCATGATCAGAAAGGCTTCCACTTCCTCCGGATCATAACCGCGCATGCTTTTCTTGAATTCCTGCTTGCGGATGTCCAATGGGGTCAGTTTCACAGTGGTCTCCGAGGTTTAGATTCTTTCTCCAAACAGTGCCCGGCCGAGGCGGATGAGGGTGGCGCCTTCTTCGATGGCGATCTCAAAATCGTCACTCATGCCCATGGAGAGATGGCGGATGCCATATCCGGAAGTATTCAGGCGCTCCTGCAGCGTCTTGAGGCTCTGGAAGCAGGAACGGATCCGCCGGGAGTCGGGAGAAAGCGCGCCGATGGTCATCAGGCCGGTCAGGTGCAGATGGGGCAGGCGGGCGATTTCGCTGGCCAGAGCCTCCGTTGCATCCGGTGCGACGCCGAATTTCCGGCTTTCTCCGGAAGTATTGACCTCCAGGAAACACTCTATGATGGAATCTTGCGCTGCGGCCGCGTGGTCCAGCTCGCGGGCGATGTGCGGGGAGTCGACCGATTCGATGACGGTGGCGAACTGCAGCGCGCGTTTGACTTTATTGCTCTGGAGATGGCCGATCATGTGCCAGGAGAGCGGCAGATCCGGGAGGAGCTGAACTTTTGCCCAGGCTTCCTGGACGCGGTTTTCCCCAATGAGCGTGAGGCCGAGAGCGGCCGCCGCACGAATGTGTTCCGCGGATACGGTTTTGGTCACCGCGAGCAGGGAGACCTGCCCGGTCTGCTGGCCGCTGCGCAGGCAAGCGGAGTGAATCCGTTCGGTCACATATTTCAGGTTGTCAGAAATGGCCATCTGGTCGAATTTTATTAACGTTAAATATAGATTTATTTTACATGAAATGCAATAAAATAGATTACTCAAAGCCACCGGAAAAACAAGTCGCACCGTTTTAGGTCACAAGAATCCTGTCGTTAATTTACGTAAATTGGCTATATAGCCAGTACTGTAAAAGTGATCATGATAAGCATCACTCGTATGTGGTGTTAAAAAGATGAGGAGCAAGCTAGTCCAGAAAAACGCTGCCGGTCTTTTGCCAGCCAAGAACCCGGGCTGAAGGCCAATCCTGAGACTCAAAACCGCCATAAATTAGAGTGGAGTATTTCGGTGGGAGGCCACTGAGGTTTTGAAAATAGCGCAAGCCTTTGAAAAATGAAGGATTGATGGAAGTGCTGGACTTGATCTCTATGGCGATTGTTTTTGATCCTGATTCAATGATGCAGTCGATTTCATGCCCGGTGAGATCACGCCAAAAATAGAGAGCGCCATGGTTGCCAGTATTGTTAATGTGTTTTCTTAACTCTGAAATGATCAAAGATTCAAATATCTCGCCTCTGAGAGGATGGGTCTCCAGTTCATCTGCCGACCGAATGCCGAGCAATGAGCAGATCAATCCAGGATCATAAAAATAGATTTTGGGTGATTTTATCAATCTTTTGTTAAAACTGTGATGATAGGGGGGCACAAAGAAAAGAATGAAACTAGCCTCCAATACCGACATCCATGCCTGAATGGTTTTGTGATCCACACCGACCTCATTCCCCATCGCTGTGGCATTAAATATTTGGCCGACTCGCCCTGCACACAATTTTAAAAAAATTTGAAATTTATGTAAATCTTTGATATTTTCGATTTGCCGGACATCCCTTTCGATATAAGAACTGATGTAGGAAGGATACCAATCCACCGGCTGTAACTCTTGATCATAGATTCTGGGATACGTTCCTCTGAACGCCAGGGAAGTAAAACTTTTCGAAATAGCGAATCCAGAGGCGATCTCCCCAATTGAAAAGGGTAGTAAGTGAAAAACTGCAGCACGGCCGGCAAGGCTTTGAGATATCTTTTCGATTAGCTGAAAATTCTGTGAGCCTGTAAGGGTATAACAGCCCAGCTTACGGCTTTCGTCGACCAAACCCTGAATATAGGAGAATAACTCGGGAACTCGCTGGGCTTCATCGATAATCAGTCCATGTGGATGGGAGGTTAGAAAGAGTCTGGGATCCTCTACGGCTCGCGCTCTCGTGTCTGGAAATTCCATGTTGGCATAATCGTAGCTATTAAAGAGAGCCTTTACTAAGGTGGTTTTTCCAGACTGGCGAGGACCCGTAATAACCGTGACGGGTAACTGCCTGGAGAGCGATAAAATTATGGGGGCAAGTTCTCTATCGATCATGAATATTCTCCTTTATATTGAATTCTTTTGAAAGGTAGTGTAAAGTACAGAAAAAGTCAAGATAATCGTACTAATTGGGAATACAATTCCCAATTAGTACGATCCTAATGGGTTCTAGAGCGTGTACGCCGAGCGCTTTGCGCCGAGATATGGCTACTGGCGGCCGGTCATACGCACGGCCATAGAGAAATTCCAAGTGCGGAGACCTGCGGGAGGGATTCGCACGGGCGCCGCGCCCGGATTGCGGCAAGGAATTTTTTGTGGCGTTTTCCTGCTGGCAACGCTGCTGTAGTCCTTCGTGCGATCAGAAGTGGCACTGTTTCTGGGCATGCGTCTGGCTGAGGAGGTCGTGCGCTCGATGCAGGGCTGGCTGCACTCGGGATTCGGTATCTACGCCTCGGTGCAGATCGAGGCCGACGAGAAGGAGGGCATGCGGCTGGTTTCGTTTATTTCGCGGTGTCCCTTTTCGTTGGCGCGGATGAATGGTAAATTTATAAATTTTCGGACACGATTTCACTAATAATTCAGACAGTGTTTCACTAAAGATTCGGACAGTTTTCAAGCATAGCTAAACAGATGTCGTAACCTCGTCTAGCGAAATATTCCTCCCTCATTGACCCACCTATTAACACCGTTCTAATTCTGTACCATTTTCACCGGTTTGATTTTTTACTATCCTCTTTTGCCAATTCCTACTGATTCCCTCTTGATTGCCATTTTCTTCGTTTCATTCCCGCTTTTTCTTTCCATTTTTTCCACGATCTGGTGTTTTAATGGTAAAGAGAATGGCTGAGTTGTACCAATCGAGAGTGGTATCTGGCCTCAACTTTCGTATGTAAAAATTGCCATCAAGAAAAAACGGGGAATATCCGTTTTAAATCCGGGCAGGAATACTGCAGCGCCATTGCCTGCCAACGCGCTCGCAAGAAGGCCGGGCAACAACAGAAGATGGCCTGGGCTGATTTGTATCGCCAACAGCAGCAGGATTGTCCGCGCCGCTGGCGCAAGTAAAAGCCTTTGCATGGCTACCAAAAATAATACCGTCTGGCCCACCCAGCCTATGTGAAGAAAAACCGTCAGCAGCAATTCCACCGCAACCGCAAACAGACGATACTGAGCTCGCTCCTCCGAATTGCATAAATGGATTTGATTGCAATTTCTGGAGCCGCTGACTAGATTATAGCAAGAAGGATTTTAAACATATTGGAGATCGCTTCATGAAAGTCCAGAAACATCCTGCTATGGCCGACCGTGTGCGCCGTATCGATGGCGGCTTTAGCTTTATCCCGCACCGTTTCCTCGGCGATGGTTTTTTGCCACATTAATACAATCGGAACCCCACAAATGTAGATATACTGTTTGCAGACAAGTCGCGTTGGTTCTAGGTTTCATACTCTTTAATCCATTGTTCTTTCAGGCGCACAACCGTGGCCGATGACAAGTTCAGCGCTTGATCACCCAGGATCGAAGAGAGCGCGGTTGGGAAATCCTTTGTTGAAATTCCCATGAGGTAAAGTAATGCAATCATATTATCCAGGCTTGGACTATGGCGGATATACTTGGGCAAGATGGCACTGCGAAAACCTTCCACGCCGGTGATCTGTCGCTGTTTGTGATCATCCACTCTGGGTAGCTGGATGGGGATCTTGCCGATGCTGGTCAGGATATCTCTGGCATCATAATGCCCGTTCTTGACCACAAGTCGATGACCGTTTTCGTCTTTCCGGTCTTGACAGCTTTGGATGAAATTTTCTACTTCAGTTTCAACGGCATATTGAAGCATCTTCTGCGCGCATTGACGAACAAAATCCTCCAGTTAGGATGCATGACTACTTTGACTTTTTTCTTGATTAGTATCTTCTTGGTGATTACTTTTTTTCATGAGCGCATCCTCCCTGGCTTGTCTCGAATTTAGCCGTTTGAATTCAAGCCAAAGGTTAGGCTTTTTTATCCTAGATCCACGACATTTTTATTATTCCTATCAGCAAATTTTCTATTGGCAGGTTGTGTCAATAAGGAATATCGATATGAAAACACCGTTAATGAAAACTCTTGTTGTGATGGGTTGCTATGCCGCCTTGAACGCCCAGGATATGACCTGGGAAAACTTTACCAGTCAACAGGAAGCCCGTGTTCTCCTGGATGATAATAATTATCTTTGGATCGGAAGCTCAGGCGGCCTGCTTCGTTTTAACAAGGTCAATGAAACCACCACACAATTTACACGCTTTGGCGACTTGTCGAGTCATAACGTGCAATGCCTGTACAAAGATTTTACGAAAAACCAGTTGTGGGTAGGAACAGAACAGGGATTGGCTGTATTCGATGGAACAAATTGGGAATCTATTGGCATAAACGCGGCGCCAATAAGGAGTATTCGTGATATAAAAGGTGCCGGGGATGGAGACGTCTGGATCACCGGCGGCCAGGTCGTCGGCATTCTTGATCCATTCTACGCCGGCCCAACTTACGCCAGTTATCGGAATGGTAATTGGCTGGCTGCACAATTTGACGAATTCAGCACGCATGATAATCCCATTGGCCTTTGCCTGGAAATGACTCCTCCTATTGGCTTTTATTGCGGTACGACTCAAGGTCTTTACTATATTTTGCCGGATTCCTGGTTAAAAACAGACATCTCTCCAAAAATTATGGATCTCGCCTATGATGATCAAAGTAATTCATACTGGGTCGGTTCGGACGCGGGACTTTATCAAATTTGTGATGGTAAAATAGAAAGGAAATTGGGCGACGGGTATTCTATCGCAAAAATCGCCTTTGAAAGCACCGATAAGTTGTGGCTTATTCAACGAGAGAGCACAAACCGTTTAATAAAATACGAAAAGGGGATTGTGTCACCTTTGAGTATTCAAGGCAGCGTGCATGATCTTTTAATAGATGCAGATAAAACCCTGTGGATCGGCACTGAAAATGGACTGTATAAAAAGACCGGCGAAAATCTTAAAAGCTACTCCTTTGCCAGCGGCTTGAAAAGCAACCGGATCAGGAATATTGAGGCTGGGCAGGACGGAGCTTTATACTTTACCTTTGTCGATGGAAACTGGTCTTATGTGGGGCGTTTTGGATCGGGCACATGGTCGTACTCTGATGTAATGCCAGTCACGGGCATGCCTAATAGTTTGCATGTCGATTTGCAGAACAGAATCTGGGCCATCCTCAACGGTTCGGCATATTACAATAAGGGCAGCGCCTGGATGCGCTTTACAAGCGGAAACGATAATATCAGCAGCATGAGCGAAAACAGTGACGGCTATTTGTGGTTTGGCGGAAACAATCACGTGCTCTGTCGGGTAAGTGCTGATTTTCAGGCACGACAAGATTTTGGCGATAAAATCAGCATATATCCGACGCGATCAATCACAGCGATTTTGGAAGATGAGACTAAAAACGTTGTTTGGATGAAACTCGATGAAAGTGGTGGGATTATCAGGCTGAATTTATCGGACTCTTCGACAGCGTATTGGGATCGTGATCATACCATCATACCGCCATCTGATGTGAAAGCTTTCCGAAGACATGCCGATGGGACAATTTGGGCTGCGTTTGGTACGGAGAATCAAGGTGGATTATATTATTTTCGAGATGATGAATGGACGAGAGCGCCGATTGATAAATGGGGGCTCGCAGCATCTTATATCAGCGATTTGGAGATAGATGATCTAGGCAGAATCTGGTTTACGATGTACGGCTTTAACTCAAGCGGCTCATATGGCGGCGGACTTGGAATGTATGATGGTGTGCAATGGCGGCAGTATAAAACCAGCAATTCGGGTCTTGTTAACAATTATGCTACGGGGCTTGCCATCGATCAGAATGGAAAAATCTGGATTTCAACCCTCGGCGGCATCTCTTGCCTTACACTTGCCCAGAATGCTGCCTCCGTCGCGCAACAACCATCGACTACTCCAGAGGCATTTCAATTGGGAGCGGCTTATCCTAATCCCTTCAACCCGTCCACCACCATCACCTTTGAAATTCCCCAAGACGGTTTTGTCAGCATAAAAATCTACAACCTCGCCGGCCGCCTGGTGTGCACGCTGATGCAGGAGCAGAAAGTCGCGGGACGGCATTCGGTACAATGGAACGCCACGGATGAAAATGGACAACGAGTTGCTGCGGGCGTTTATCTCTATCAAACCGAATTCACCGACGCGTTGGGCGAGACTATGGTGTTGATGAGGAAGATGAGTTTGGTGAAATGAGCATTATTGCCCTGTTTCTTCGAATAAATATGGGTCAATGCCAAAGTCGGGATTGCGTTTGGTGAAAACTTTTTCATTTATTTTGCTCAATGTGCCATTAATGGCTCATGCGGCGCTAAGCTTATCGCGATACAATGCACCTATTTCTGCAATTTGTAGTGCGAGCAACACATCGAAAAATGCCCCGGATTTCTGTATCAAAAGTGACAGCTGATTGTGCCTTACAGTTTCTCAAATACCTTGAAAGCTAATGCCATAGTAGTATTCAAATTTACAATCAGCGATTGGTAGCACGGTATACCTATTTCGATTATTTAGCCAGCCACTGCCAGAGAGGATGGTAGAAGCTGAACGAGTTGCCGGCATTTCACATAAACGTGTACCACCACCTCAAATTGTATGCCGGCCCCCTCCCCCCCATGCCAATCGTCTAGCCGTTTTGCTAAAATGCTCCCGAATGTGACCGCATTGATGTGGATATCATGAAGTCGCCGGGGCTTCCGGCCTCCTCCCGCTAAAGTCCTTGCTAAAAGAGCCCGGATTCTTTAAGTTAAGCAGCAAAGGGGAGGTTGATCATGAGATATTCAGTTTTGAACATGACCGTTTTGGTTCTGGTGCTGATTTCTGCAGGGCTTGCCGTCGGGGGAACGCCAAGAATCGTCACAGTGGGCCGGTCAGGTCTGCCACAATATGATTTCTACTCACTGCAGGCGGTGCACGACTGGCTGCAAAGCAAGTCTGGCAGCTTTGCGGGTCCGCTCACAATCCGGCTTTACAGCTCTGAGTACCCCGAAAAGACCCTGATTTGGACTCAATCCGGTCGGGAGGATGCGCCGATCACCATTCAGGGCGTGGGCCGGATTTTTTTGAGCGGCGAGCGTATCAAGAGTGACACCTACGGCAAGCCTGTGCTGGTTCTCTCCTGGGTCAGCTACATCACCTTGGAAAATATCGGATTCCGTAATTTTCCGGCACGCACGGAGAGCCGTGTAGCCCTGGAAATAAGCGGCAAGGGGAAGAATACCATCCGCAACTGCCGCTTCAGCAAATTCTTTGGGCCCAAGAGCGAGGCAGCCATCTCGCTCTACAACAACTCCTCGGCGAACCTCATTGAAAAATGCCAGTTTGATTCCCTTGGCGATGATCTTTATATGCATGCCATTTATTTGAATAAAAACTGTGCTCACAATATAATCCGCGAAAATACAATCACCTTTTGCAGCGGTGAAGCCTTCATGGTCCGCAACAACTCCAATAATAACAGTTTTGATGATAACACCATTGTTCGCTGCGGCGGAGTGGCCTACTATGGCGAGTGGTATAATACCGATGTCAAGCCCGCAGAACTGCCCTCGCATGGCAACCGCATAACCGGGGCCAGGGGGACGGGGCCCTCTGTCCGCTCGGCCGGATATGCCAAACCGGGATATATCCGCAAAGTCAGGGCCCTGAATTGGTCCACCTATAAATGGCCCAACCATAACCAGGATTGGAGCGACACCACTCGGGCTTATTATATGCCTGATGTCAGCAAGAACCGGCTTGTCACCGTTGCCGCTGATCTGGGCGTGGAGAGCAAAAAGGAAATCGATGCTACGCCGGGATATCTGCGATTCACCCAAGCCGCGATCTATCAGGCCCAGATCGAGCCCGAAGGTTCGATCGAGGGCGCCAGGCTGGAGCTGATCAGCTCGGATACCACCAATCGTTGGGGTGGAAAGGAGAGCTATTTGCGGGAGGTTCGCATTCACGATACCTCCAATCGTCCGCGTCGCTACACCACCACGCTGCGGGTGCGGACCCTGGAAGGGGATATCATCGGCGAGCTTGTGCCCGTACGGCAGCTCACGGGAGTTGCAGTTAGTCCGCTGCTGGTCCCCCTGAAAGGTGCTGATCAATCTATCACCTGCACCCTGAGCGCCCTGCAGGCGGATTATGATCTTTGCCTCTTGCCGGCGAGCAAATCCTTGAGTTTGGATAAATTAAAAGCCCATTTCGAGGATGAGGATGGTGGACTCCAGTTTTTTGCAGATCATGCCTTGGTGAGCAGCCGCCTGCTGCAAAAAAGGGCGGTCAGCCGCAACAGCGGGAAGAGTGATGAAAAAATTACAGCCAAGCTCGAAGAAGGCAAGGAGTACACACTTGTCATCAGCCGCAAGCCCAACGTGCAGGGGAGTTGTCAGTGGTCGGCCAAACCCTGAGTTCCATTCAGGTGACCGGCAGCGGGCAGAGGTGACGAAGGGGTGCAGACTAAAATTTGATTTGCGATATTGCTCTAAAAGTAGTAAAATTAGAATTAATAATTTAAACCGGATACATCATTCGTCTTATTAGGGTCGGGCATGCCGCAGAATGAGCTCAAGTTTGTAGACGTGTTAGTGATCCTTTCCAGGTGGAAAAAGTTCATCCTCCGTACAGTGTTTATCACCGGTGTGGTCGCCTTGCTGGTCAGTCTGATCTTGCCGCGTTGGTATTCCGGCAAAGCGACCATTTTGCCGCCCACCGGTGACACCAGTGCCATGGGCATCTCAGCCCTTCTGAGCAATCTCCCCGTGAGCGGATTTGGGATGGGCGGCCTGAGTGCGCTCTCTCAGGAGACCAACCTTTTTCTGGCCATTTTGAACAGCCGTTCCTTGTTATCCACCATCGTTGAAAAATTTGATCTGCAGAAACGCTACAAGACCCGGACCATGGAGGAGACGCTAAAGGCGCTTCAGGACAACATAACCATCATGGTCAACGAAGATGGCACGCTCTCCATCAGCGCCAGAGCCAGGACTCCCGTTTGGCCCGATAGCGGCAAGGTGATGGAAACCAAAAGGATGGCCCGGGATATGACCAATGCCATCGTCGATGAACTGGATGCCATCAACAAGCAGATCAAAACCGAACAGGCCCGCAATACCCGTGTTTTCATTGAAAAGCGTTATCTCCAGAATTCGAGCGATCTCAAATCCGCCGAGGAAGCCCTCAAGGCCTTTCAAAAAGACAATCAGGCGATCTCGATACCTGACCAGACTCGGGCGACCATAACTGCAGCCGCGGAGCTCAAGGCACAGATTACCGCCAAAGAGATCGAGGCGGAACTGATGGCCAAATATCTCGGCAAAGGCCATATGGATTATGTCCGCATCGAAAACGAACTGCGGATTCTGCGCGGTAAATATCGCGAGCTCAAGTTCGGCGCCGGCACAAAAAGCCTGGCGGCGGGCGCCGGCGATGAGAAAGAGACGGATCTCTTCATCCCCGTTGATCGGGTTCCCGATCTGGGGCTGCGGTATGTCAGGCTCTATCGTGAAGTAACCCTGCAAGAAAAAATCATGGAATTTCTTTTGCCGCAATATGAACAGGCCCGGATTCAGGAGGCCAAGGATACGCCGACGGTCCAGGTTCTCGACCGCGCGGTGCTGCCGGAAAGAAAATCCCGCCCGAAGCGGGCCTTTATCGTACTGCTGGCCGCCTTTTTTGCCCTGGCTCTGAGCGCGGTCTATGCCCTGACCGCCGACCGCCTGGAAGCCCTGCAAACCGCCGATGCACCGCGGTATCGTGAGCTGCAATCTTTCTGGAAAGGCCTGCGCAGTGATTGGCGTTTCTGGAAGCGTTAGCCCGGCCGTAACGTGAAATTACGGAGTGAAATAAGGATACCGGTTGAAAAAAAGTCCCTTCCGGTTGTGGTTGTGATCGCCGGAACGGGAATTTTGCTGGCCGTGGCGGCTTTTCAGCTCTCTTTGGCCAAGATGGTATATCTGCTGATCGCGCTGGCCGGAGTTGCTTTTCTCTTCGCGAATCCCGATTGGACCCTGGCGCTCTTTTTTTCTTCTGCTTTGATCAAGGAGTGGCTTCTCCTTAATATCCCGTTTTTTGCCCAGTTTGATTTTACTCTCCTGATTTTCCTGCTTAACGCTACCGCCCTCTTCTTCTTTCTCGTGCGCAAGGGATACCTCTTTGAGTTCAAGCTGCATTCCAGCATGCTGCCGCTCATTCTTTTTACAGCACTGATGATTTTTTCGATCACCTATACGCCGTCATTTAAATATGGCAGTGCGAAAGCTTTCAGTTTTTTCCTTTTCAATTGGGCGCTTTTTCTTTCTCCCCTATTATTAATCCGCAATGAGCGCAGTGCCAGCCGTATGATCACCATTCTCGTCCTGTTGGCTACGGTTACTACTGCCTATACCCTGGTTACCCTGCTGCAGAGTCTCTTCAGCGGCTCCATTATCTACTCTTACCGGGCCTCTTTTCTGGGGGTCAATCCGATCAGTTTTGCGAATTGGATCGGGGCCATAGCCATCCTGCTGTTCGCCTATCTTCCCAACATCGGCAAGCGCTGGCATCGCTATGGCGCTTTTGCAGCATTGGGATTGCTGATCCTGGCCCTCTTTGCCGCCAACTCCCGCGGCCCCATGATCAGTTTTATCTTGAGCCTCGTCTTGTACGGGGCAATTCGATTTCGCAAAACCTCCAAACGCAAACTGGTGCAACTGGCTCTTGTGGTTCTCCTCTTTGTCGTCATAGCCCTCATCATCCTTCCGGAGCAGCTGACCAGCCGGTATACGGATCTGATCAGCCAGGAGGAAGGAAGCCAGAATTATGCCTATTTCACGATCAATACCCGGCTGTTCGGCTGGAAAGCAGCCCTTGAGATGGCGACCGCCCATATTTATTCAGTGTTTTTTGGCGTGGGCAACGGCGGATTCAGCCAGGTCATCTACCGCCAGGATATTCGCTGGTATCCGCATAATATTTTCCTGGAGGTATTTTGCGAATTGGGATTGGCTGGTCTGGGGCTGCTGGTATGGCATTTAAGTTCGATCTGGGGGGATATCCGGCGCTTCCTGCGCAAAAACCTTACTGATCGCAGCCGAACGCTCTTTTATGCGTTCTGTATGGCGGCTTTTTTTAATTTTGTCAACGCGCAGTTCAGCGGCGATCTTAATGATAACCGGCGCTTATGGTTCTTTCTCGGTATGGTTGTGGCTCTGATGCAGGTGATTAAGGACAGGATTCCGGTGAAGGATAATGGAAGCAACGCGTAACCGCGTCATCAGCAATTCGCTTTTTATTTATGCCGGACGCGTTGTCAATCTGGCCTGCAATTTTTTTATCTTTGTTTTTCTGGCTAACTACCTGGGTGAAAACGCCTTCGGCCGTTTGTCCATCGCCATCGCCTATGTTGGCACTTTTGACATCATCGCCAATTTCGGCCTGAATCAGATCCTGGTGCGGGAGCTTGCGGGGGAGCGGTCGCTGCGCAGCCGGCTGCTGGGCAGTGGTTTGTTCGTAAAAGTAATCATCACCCTGCTGGCGGTTCTGGCCGCTCTGGCGGTGCTCCCTTTAATGGGTTATCCTGCCGAAACCATGTCCATCGTCTGGATCATTGCGATCAACCTTCTCATCTCCTCCAAGCTTTCTTCGACGCGCACGGTTTTTGAGAGCATTTTTCAAGCACAGCTGCGCATGGCCTTTCCAATTCTGTGCAACATGCTCGACAATCTGATTTTTGCCGCCCTGGTACTGTTATGTGCGCATTTTTTCCAGATCGGTCTGACCGGGATGGCGATCATTTATACGGTCTGTAATATTCCCGGCACGCTCTGGCTGATCAGGCGTTTTTTGAAAATGAACGAGGTGGAGTGGCGCCCCGATTGGCCGCTGATTAAAGAACTGCTTCGTGAAGCACTCCCCCTGGCGGCCTATCTTTTCTTTTCCATTCTTACGACCAAAATCGACGTGTTGATGCTTTCATGGATGCGGGCAGAGGCTGAGGTGGGTCAGTATGCCGCTGCTACCCGTCTGGTCTATCCCCTTTCCTTTCTATCGACCTCGCTGACTATATCACTTTTTCCGCTGCTATCAAAATATTATGAGCACAACACGGACAAGTTTGCTGAAATTGCGCGGCGGGGCACCCGCTATGTATGTATTATCGCCCTTCTGGTGAGTGGTGTCATGGCTTTTGCTGCTGGAAAGATCATCCGCACGCTCTATGTGCCGTCCTATGCCGCCTGTATTCCCGCCTTCCGGGTTTTGCTGCTCTCCCTGGGATTCAGTTTTCTGAATTTCTATTTTATCGACATTCTGATTTCGGCCCACCGGCAGAAAATGGTCACTGCGGTTATGGCGCTTTCGTTTTTGGTCAATGTGCTGCTTAATCTCTGGTTGATCCCGCAAATGGGCATTCTAGGCGCCGGATACGCCAAGCTGGCGAGCGCAGGAGTGGCTACGTTCGCACTTCTTGCGGCACTCCATTTTCAGCTTAAAATTCGCCATCTTCTGGATTTTCCCCGTCTTGCCCTTCTGACCGCTACTCTGGTGATGTCACTATGGCTGATGCAGGGGCTAAACTTGATATTTTATTTATGCTTTTCTTTTCTTATCTTTATGGCGTTATTGTGGGTTCTGGGAATTTTTACTTGTGAAGAAAAAGAATATTTTGTTAACTTGTTACGTAACAGGCCAAAATGGCGGAGAGGATGGAGGAACTAGGCGGCAGCCCGGCATGACCAGTATCCCGGCATACGGGTTTGCCACTCTTGCGATGCACTTGGCGCATGAGCTCATTATTTCAGGAATCAGGAGAATCTTTTATGAAAGTTAATTTTCTGGATTTGCAGGGCCAGTACCATTCCATCAAAAGCGAGATCGACAGTGCCATTCAGGAAGTTCTGGAAAAATGCGCATTTGCCGCCGGACCCTATGTAAAATCCTTCGAAGAACATTTCGCTATCGCCCACCAGGCCCGTTATTGCGCCGGCGTGAACTCTGGCACCGCTGCCCTGCATATCGCGTTGATGGCGCTTGAAATCGGGCGCGGAGATGAAGTGATCGTTCCGGCCAATACCTTTTTTGCCACGCCTGAGGCCGTAAGCCTCGCAGGGGCAACTCCCGTGTTTGTCGATCATGAGCCGGAATACTTTAATATCGATCCCCATAAAATTGAAAAAGCCATTACGCCCCGGACCCGGGCGATCATTGCCGTTAACCTCTACGGCCAGCCAGCCCAGCTTGACAAGATCAAGGCGCTGGCTGAAAAGCATCACCTCCTGCTGATCGAGGATTGTGCGCAGTCGCATTTGGCATCTCTGAATGGCCGATCCACTGGCACCTTTGGCATCTGCGGCTGCTTCAGTTTTTACCCGGGCAAAAACCTCGGTGCCTATGGGGAAGGCGGCGCGGTGATCACGAATGATGAGGGGCTTTATAAAAAGATCATGATGCTGCGCGATCATGGTTCTGCCCAGAAATACCATCATGATCTGATCGGCCATAATTACCGCCTTGAGGGGATTCAGGGCGCTATTCTCGATGTCAAACTGAAGCACCTGCCTCAATGGACCGAAACCCGGCGCCAGAATGCCGGGCTCTATCGCAAATATCTCGCGGCCATTCCTGAGGTGGCGGTTCCGCAAGAAATGCCAGGCGCCCGGCATGTCTATCATATTTTCTGCGTGCGCGTGCCGCGTCGCGATGAATTGATCAAGTATCTGGCCGAAAGACAGATTTATACCGGCATTCACTACCCCATTCCCTGCCATATGCAAAAAGCCTATGCGTCCTTGGGCTACAAGAGCGGTGATTTTCCGGTTAGCGAGCAATATGCCGGGCAGTTGCTGTCTTTGCCGATGTCGGAGATGTTGACGGAAGAACAAATCGTCTTCGTCAGTGCAACGATCAAAGAATTCTTTGCAGCCTGAGAGCTGTGTGTGGGCCAAAGCCCTGGGTGTCATTGAATGGAGAGATTGATGCGGGATTGGATCACAAATGCCTGGCCTCTGATTACTTTGGTTCTGTTCATCGGATGTTCACGAGACCCGGATGTGATAAAACCGGATGACCCTGTCCCGGAGAGTGAATTTATCACCATTGAGACGGGCTATGTTCCGAAAGCGGAAAAATGCCTCTGGCTCGACGACAAAGCAGCGGCCTATACCATCTCTTTTGACGATGCCCGGGTCAGCCATTATCAGGTTGCGGGGCCAGCGCTCGATGCACGCCAAATGAAGGGCACCTTTTTCCTGAACACCCGGAATATCAGCGACTGGAGTGGATATCAGACCCTGTTTGATCATGGCCATGAGATCGCCTCGCATACCTTTTCACATGCCAAATTGACCGAATTGACCGAGACGCAGCAGCGCGAAGAGCTGGAACGGGCGATCGCGGATCTCCGTGCCCATATCACCGGCCTCACCACCATCCCCAGTTTTTCCTATCCCTACGGGCTTTATGACGATCGCATCCGCCGCGTCGTACGCGACTATCACTCCTCTGCCCGCGGCTATTGGGGAGTGAACAGCGCCAATCTCAGCGACGAAGACCTGACGCTGGTGCACGGGGTGGGTGTATATCCGCCATTTGACGTCTCTGTGATCGCTGGTTCAGTTGATAAGGTGATCGCCGAGCGAGGCTGGATCATGGTCTATTTTCATTCGGTCAGCGCCAAGGGCGATTCGGCCAATGAGATCATACCAATAGCCCGCTACTTGCAGCATCTCGATTATGTTCAGGGGCGCCAGGACAGCCTGTGGATTGCGACCATGGGGGAAGTCACCGCTTACCTGCGCCTGCGCCGCGATGCCACCTTACAAATCAAACAAATTGACAGCACGGTGGTCGAACTCGCACTGGAAGGTTTGCAAGGCTATTACTCCACTGCGGAGCCACTGACCGTGAAGCTGACATTGCCGCAAAACTGGCGCGCGCAGAAGGTGTTTGCCGTCAATGAGGATGGCAGCGCCCAAACGGTCCGACGGATATCCGACGAGGTGGTGCTGATCAACCTCCCGCGGAGCGGTATCATCCGGCTGATGGCCAAGAGAGACCAGTAAGCCGATGGCGGAGGGACGCAAGCACATCCTGATGATCCTGCAGGCGGACTACCCCCCGGATATCCGCCTGACCAAGGAGATCGCCGCCCTGACCGGGCAGGGGTATCAGGTATTTCTGCTTTGCAATAACAAGGCAGGCAGCCCGCGCGTCGCCGCGGTGGATGGCGCCACCGTGCTGCGGCTGCGCCATTGGGGTGCGCGCTGGACCCCGCTTGTAAATATCCCGCTCTTTTTTAATCCTGTCTGGTTGTGGGGAATCCGGCAGGCGATCAGGAAAAACGCCATTCAATCGATCCATGTTCATGATCTGCCGCTGGCTTTGGCGGCCATCTGGGCGGGGCGATGGTTTGGCCTACCGGTGGTCTTTGATGTGCACGAGAACTATCCCGAGGCGATGCGCATCTGGGGCCACAAGGGCATGTTCTGGTGGCTCCTGCGCAATCCCTGGCTCTCGGAGAAACTGGAGCGCCACTGTTTGCGCGCGGCTGATGCGGTGATCACCGTTTCGGAGGAACACCTCGAGCTCTTTTTGCAGCAAGGGGTGCCGGCAGACAAGCTCCATTTTGTCGGCAACACCGTCGACTATGAATCCTACCTGCAGATGGCGATTGATCCGGAAATCGTCGAGCGGTATCGTCCTTGGTATGTGCTGGAGTATCTTGGCAAGTTTGGTCCCGAGCGCGATCTCGAGACCGCCATTCGCGGCCTGAAGTTCATCCGGGCGGAGATCCCCAACATCCGCCTGCTGCTGGTGGGGGATGGACCGAACACCGCTGAGCTGCGGCAATGCGCCCGGGAAGAGGGGGTGGCGGAGCTGGTCGAGATCACCGGCTGGGTGCCGTTCGCACAGACGGCCTCGTACATAGAGGCCTGCCAGATTTGCATTGTGCCGCAGCCCTCCAATCCCTTCATCGACAATACCATTCCGCACAAGATTTTCCAGTACATGGCGCTGGAAAAGCCGGTCGTCTGTTCGGATGCCAAGGCGCTGGTGCGGATTATCTCCGGCAGCCGCTGCGGTGAGGTTTTTCCCTCGCGCTCGGCGGAGGGTTTTGCCCGAGCCGTGCTCAAAATCTACCATTCGGATTTTCCTTACGGCCGCAACGGTCGGCACGCAGTGGAAGAGAAATACAACTGGTCGCATTCGGCCCAGGCCCTGATCGCGCTCTACGACCGTCTTGATGGTGAAGAAACGAACAAGGATTGATTTTATTGCCGACTGAATCCTCTCAAACTGAACTGCCGCTGGTCTCGATCATCATACCCATGCTCAACGAGGCCGGGGCGATCGGGCGCTGCATCCATTCGATTTTAGCGCAAAGCTATCCCGGCGACCGCATCGAGGTCCTCGTCGTCGACGGGCTCTCGACGGACGGCTCGCGCGAGGAGGTCCAGGCCCTGGCGGCGGCGCACGCCAATATCCGGCTATTGGACAATCCGCAAAAGCGCACACCGCGCAGCCTCAATATCGGGGTCCGCAACAGCCGCGGCAAGGTGGTGATCATTCTCGGAGCGCACACGCGCATCGATCCGGAATTTGTCGCCCTGAATATCCGCTATATGCGCGAGATGAGGGTTAAGTGCACCGGCGGCACGCAGATCAACACCGGCGACACCTACTGGCAGCGGGCCATCGGCCTGGGCATGGGCTCCCGTTTCGGGATCCCCAGCGCACCCTACCGCTATGACAAGCGAAAGCGTTTTGTCGATACCGTGGTCTATGCCGCCTATGCACGGGAGCTCTTTGACGAGGTCGGCTATTTTGACGAGGAGCTGCATATTTCCGAGGATGCGGAACTGAACTGGCGGATCCGCAAGGCCGGACATCAGATCTATTTCACCCCAGAGATCATCTCCTATTATTACCCGCGGGCGACGCTGCGCCGATTGTGGCGGCAGTTTTTCAATTACGGGATCCTCCGCGTCAACGTGATCAAGAAACACCCCGATGCCGTCAAGGCGGTCCATCTGGTGCCGCCGGCCTTCGTCCTCGCCACCCTGCTCTTTGGCGTGCTGGCGGTTTTCCGTCCAGCGGCAGCGTGGGCGCTGGCGCTGCTCTGGGGCCTTTATCTGGTTTACCTGCTCGTGGCCGCCATCACCACGTGCCGGGAAGAACACCACTTTGCCGCTCTGCCGGCGCTGCCACCGGTATTCATGACCATGCAGATCGGCTGGGGTTTGGGATTCTGGGCCGGCCTGTTCAAGACCTACAAGTGAGCCCGCACTGCGGCGAGGATCTCTGATGTCCCGGACGTTTGAAAAAATAGTGCTCCTGCTGGTCGATTTCATCACCATCAATCTCGCCTTCTGGGGGCTGTTGCAGCTGCGCAGCTCGTTCGACCTGTTTGTCGAGCAGGGGCTGATGCTCAAGGTGCAGATTTTTTTTCTGGTCTATCTGTACTGGCTGGTCCTCTTTGTCTTTCTCGGGCTTTACCAGTCCTGGTATGCCAAATCCCGGTTTGATGAGCTGATCTCGGTGCTCAAGGCCATTTTGCTGGGCACCTTTATTATCTTTGTCCTGACTTCAGAGCCCGAACGCGATCTGGCCAATCCGCCGACCTTCGGCCGTTTCATGATTGTCAGCTATTCATTGCTGATGTTGATTTGTGTCGGAGGCGGCCGTTTCATTTTGCATACAGTGCAGCGCCGTCTGATGCGTTCGGGTTTGGGACAGCGCAAGACTCTGATCATCGGCTACAATCCTCAGGCGCAGAAACTGGCCGACAAGATTCAGCAGTTTCCTGCCCTCGGTTATCGGGTCATCGGTTTTCTCAGCCTCAAGAGTGACGAGGAGGGCCAAAAATACGGCCGAATACCGGTCTGGGGTGGACTTGGCAAATTGCGCGCGGTGGTGCTGCGGCGAAAGGTGGAGGAGGTGATCCTCTCCCTGGGCCATCTTCCGCAAAAGCGGGTCATGCATGTCATCGGCCTGCTCGAGCAATTGCCGGTCAGCATCAAGATCGAGCCGGATCTTTACGGGCTGGTGATGGGGCAGGCACGGACGCAGCAGATCTACGGTTTTCCGCTGATTGAAATCAATCCGCAGATCATGCAGCCCTGGGAGAAGACCGTCAAGCGGCTGATGGATGTCTTTTTCTCGCTCGGTTTTCTGATCCTGGCCACGCCCCTTTTCCTGCTGCTGGCGCTGCTCATCAAACTGGAATCCCCCGGTCCGGTTTTTTTCAAACAAAAACGCGTCGGCAAAAACGGCGCTGCTTTTACCATCCTGAAATTTCGCACCATGATCAAGGATGCGGAACGGTATACCGGGCCGGTTTGGGCGGGAAAAAGGGATCCGCGCATCACCCGCCTGGGCCGGATTATGCGCAAACTGCGCCTCGACGAACTGCCCCAGTTCATCAATGTGCTCTCGGGTGAGATGAGCTTGGTCGGGCCCCGTCCCGAGCGCCCCTATTTCGTCGAAAAACTCAAACGCGAATATCCCTATTATCTGCGCCGCCTCAAGGTCAAGCCGGGCATCACCGGCTGGGCCCAGGTGAAAGGCGAGTACGATACCAGCATCGAGGAGGCCCGGGAAAAACTGGCCTACGATCTGTACTATATAGAGAACATGTCGTTGCGCATGGACCTACGCATCCTGCTCTATACCGTCGCCGTGATGCTGCGTTTCAAGGGACAGTGAACGACTTCAACAACCATGAGGGAACTGTTATGCTCGACCTTAAGTTCATCCGGGAACATCCGGAGATCGTCCGCAAGGCGATCAACGACAAGGGGGACAAGGCGGACCTGGACCGGCTGCTGGCGCTGGATGTCAAGCGGCGGGAGATCATCGGCGCGGTCGAGTCCGCGCGCGCCGGGCAGAACCGCGCCACGCAGCAAATCGCCGAGATGAAAAAGGCCGGGGCGGACACGACGGCCATGATCAACGAGATGCGCGCTCTGGGCGACCGGATCAAGGCATTTGAAGAAGAGCTGAAAACGGCCGAGGAAGCGATCTATCAGATTCAGATCTGCATCCCCAATGTACCCCACGCCAGCGTCCCCGTCGGCGACGCCAGCCACAACCAGGTCGTGAAACAATGGGGCGAGCCCCCCAAAATGGATTTCAAACCCCAGCCGCACTTCGAAATCGGCGAAAGGCTCGGTCTGGTCGATTTCGCACGCGCTTCGCGCTTGAGTGGCTCCTCTTTCGTCAGCTATCGCGGCCTGGGGGCCAAACTCGAACGCGCCCTGATCAATTTTATGCTCGATCTCCACATCGAGAAACACGGCTATACCGAGGTTTCGCCACCCTTCGTGACCAAACGCGAGGCGATGTTCGGTACCGGCCAGCTGCCCAAACTGGAGGAGGACATGTACCATATCCCCGGTGATGATCTTTTCCTGATCCCCACCGCCGAGGTGCCGGTGACCAACCTGCATCGCGAGGAGATCCTCGAGGGCAGCGACCTGCCGTTGCGCTACACCGCCTACACGCCCTGTTTCCGCCGCGAAGCGGGAACCTATGGCAAGGAGACTCGCGGCATGGTGCGCATCCACCAGTTCGACAAGGTGGAGATGGTCAAGTTCACGACCCCGGACAGTTCATACGATGAGCTGGAGACGCTGCTGGCCGATGCCGAGGAGGTGCTGCAGCTGCTTGAGCTGCCCTATCGGGTTCTCGCCCTGGCGACCGGCGATCTCAGCTTTGCCGCAGCCAAATGTTACGACATCGAGGTCTGGGCTCAGGGGATGGAAAAATGGCTCGAGGTTTCGAGCTGTAGCAACTTTGCCGATTTTCAGGCCCGCCGCGCCAACATCCGCTTCCGGCCTTTCAAGGGTGCCAAACCCGAATTTGTCCATACCCTCAACGGTTCGGGACTGGCCCTGCCGCGTACGGTCATCGCCATCCTCGAGAATTATCAGACCGACGAAGGCACGGTCGTTGTGCCCAAGGTTCTGCGCCCTTATATGGGGGTTGATCTGATCCGTTAGGCATGGAAATCTCCAAAAAAGCCGCTGCTGTTGAACAGCAGCGGCTTTTTTTTATTGTTGCCGGAGACGGTCAGGGACGGGGCGTTGACGGCGGTGGTGACGCCACTGGGGCGGCGGTGCTGTCTGCAGGCAGGGGCCGGCGGTTTTCCAGCGTCCCGCGCAGGTTCTCGAGCAGTTTGCTGATTCGCTCCCGTTCGGACCGGATGCGCTCGAGGTTCTGTTCGGATTGTTCTGCTTTCTGGCGTTCCGCGGCCAGCTGCCGGTAAAGCTCCTGCGCGAGTTCCTCTTGTGAAACATCGCCTGGCGCGCTCTTGGCCCGGCCGGGATGGAGGTCGGGGAAAGGGATCAGGGGAATGGTGAGTCCGGCGGTGACGCGCCACTGTGGCACGTTGGGCAATGTCTGCCAGGGCTGGGCGCTGCCGCCGAGATAGCGGGTTTTATCGACATCGCCGGTGAGCCGCAGGTCGGCGGCGAAATGAACCTGGACAGTCGAGGGCAGGGTGTAGCTGAAACCGGGGGAGAGATAGATAAAATTTTCGCGGGTATAGGCGGTGGCGGCCGGCCGGCGCATAAAGGCGCGGCCCTGGATTTCGGCGAGGAGATCGAAGCGGCCCCAGCGCTGAGTTGCCGCGCAGCCGAAGAGAAATTCGGAGCTGTTACGGCTCGAGGTGAGAGTATCTTCCGGCGTTGTGGTCAGGACGAGACCGTGATCGTCATGGAAGCAGAAGCCGAGATTGGCGCTCAGGGTCCGGCCGGCGCCGGGGTGGTCGACGTCGCCCAGGCGGGAAAGCAGAAGGGTGAGCCCAAGAGAGGCCCGGCCGGCGGAGTAGGGTTCAAGCGGCAGATTGTGATATTCGGCGAGCGGCAGGCGCAGCTCGATCTGGCCGCCCCAACGCAGGGGCGCATCGACCGCTCCGAAGCCGGCGAAGCGGGCGCGGAGGAAGAGATCATCGGGCAGATTATAGCCGCGGCCGGGCTTATGGTTATCCTGGTAAATGACCTGCTGCAGCGAGAGATCGATGCGGTCACGCAGGCCGTATACAAGGGAGAGGCTGTTCTGGATGTCCCAGTAGGTCTCGCCCGTCAGGAGATGGGGGGCGAGTTCCTGGATCTGGTCCTGAAAGAAAAAGCGCACCGGGAGCTGGAGGTAAAGGTGGCCCTGGGGCACGGTGTAGGCCGGCCGGATCTGCTGCAGCGGGAGTCTGTCGGCCTCGCCGGCGCGCAGGCCGAAGGGGAGGATGGGCAGGAGGAGGAACGGAAGATACTTTTTCATGGCGATGCCTGATGAATGAATTTGCATGGTCTAATGTATCAAACTGCAGCGCCTGAAGCAACTGCTTTTTCCGGCGAACTTGACCCGGAGCACGTCCGGGGTTCAAGCGCGATAACGCCGGGCATCGATCTGATAGAGGCCGATCTTGTAGGAGATGATGCGCTCAGTGATCCCGAGCATGCGTGCCGCCTTGGCCCGGATGCCGCGCGCGGATTTGAGGGCGTCCTGAATGAGCTCCTTTTCATAGCTTGCGACGGCCTCGGTCAGCGACCAGCGGGGCGGGGTACCGCTGCTCTCGGCGGTCTGCAGAGTTGGCGGGAGATGGTAGCTGTGGATGACCTGGTCCTCACAGACCAAGACCGCGCGCTCGATGCAGTTCTCAAGTTCGCGCACGTTTCCCGGCCAGTGGTAACGCATCAGCATGTCGATGGCCGGGGTGGAGATTCGCTGGATCGACTTGCCGTGCTGACGTCCGTACTTGATCATGAAATGATCGGCGAGCAGGAGGATGTCGCTCTTGCGCTCGCGCAGCGGCGGCAGATAGATGGCGAAGACGTTGAGACGGTAATAGAGGTCTTCGCGAAAGACCCCGCGCGCCATTAGCTCCTCGAGATCGGCATTGGTGGCGGCGATGATGCGCACATCGACCTTGAGGGTTTCGAGCCCGCCGATGCGTTCGAATTCGTGCTCCTGGAGAACCCGGAGCAGCTTGACCTGGGTCATCGGCGAGAGGTCGCCGACCTCGTCGAGAAAGATCGTGCCGCCGTCGGCGAGCTCGAAGCGCCCCTTCTTGCGCGCCACCGCCCCGGTGAAGGCGCCCTTCTCGTAGCCGAAAAACTCCGACTCGATGAGGGTTTCGGGGATGGCCGCGCAATTGACGCGGATGAAGGGCGCCTCGCTGCGCGGCGAGTTATAGTGGATCGCCTGGGCCACCAGCTCCTTTCCCGTGCCCGATTCGCCGCGCAGCAGCACGGTGGTCGCGGCGTGGGCCACCTGAGCCACTTTTTCGTAGACCTCGCGCATCTCGCGGCTGTTGCCGATGATGTTCTGCAGGCGGTTCTCCTGGCGCAGTTGCTGCTTGAGGATGACATTTTCGGTCAGCAGTTTTTGCTGTTCGGCCTCGATAAGCTGCCGGATGTGGAGGCGCTGGACCAGAGTGGAGGCAACCAGGAGGAGGATAGTGAGGATGCTCTCATAGTCACGCTTGGCGAGGTAGGGCAGATTGATGAAGAGGACGCCAAGGGTGCGGTAATCCAGGGAAATGGGCACACCAAGGAAGCTTTGCTCGGAGCGACCACCGCCCTCCCAACTGCCGAGGCGGTTGAGGAAAAGGGGTTCCTTGCTCACCCTGGGGACGACCACGGGTTTGCCGGTTTCGGCGATGCGGCCACTCACGCCTTCGCTGTAGCGGTAGACATCGCGGGCGGAATGGGCGGTCAGGCCGATGGCGGCGGCGAGATGGAGGGTTTTGGCTTCCGCGTCGCAGAGGAGGATCGCTCCGGAGAGGAGGCGATAGCTGGTCTGCAGGATCTGCAGAGTCGCGTTGAAGCATTCTTGGAGGCTGAGGCTACGGCTCAAGGCCTGATTGATTTCGAGCAGCAGGGCGAGTTTGGGGGCGGCGATGGCGCCGCGGCTGGGAAGGGTGAGATGCTCCATACGAGACTCCTGAAAGCGACAAATATGTCATAAATTTACAAATAGCAACATAATTGCAGGTAATGATCCTGAGGTACATCCGGATTGCGCGCCCCAAGTCCGGTCTCTTTGAGAGGAAAGCGTGCGCCATCCCTCCATATTCGGCAATAAAGACACAAAAAAGTTGTAAAATAGTAATATACAACAAAAATGTAGTAAATAATTCTTTAAAACGCCACTCTTTTATTTCGCACCGCGGGACGATAAGCAAAAGACAAGTATAAACAGTTAATTACACATTTGTCGTGCTGCCACAAAAAACCGGGTCCGGACGGTTTCTTTGGCACTCGCTTTGCCATAGGAAGCGAAAACGCAGTAATTTTTATTCCATGGAGTGGCACGATGGCGGCAGAATCCCCTTCCACAATCCGCAAAGCAATTTTGATCCAGGTGGGCAGTAACCACCGGATCGAATACCTGCCGGGCGAACCGGCGGCGCACTATTACGGCAGCAACAGCTTTAACGACAAGGTGATGCGCGAGCGGCTGCCCAAAGAGGTCTACAAGAAACTGCGCGCGACCATCCGCAACGGCGTAAAACTGGACATGACCATCGCCGACGCCGTCGCGCATGCGATGAAAGAGTGGGCCCTGAGCAAGGGCGTAACCCATTTCACCCACTGGTTCCAGCCCCAGACCGGTTCGACGGCGGAGAAACACGATGCCTTCATCGAGGTCGAGGAGGATGGCTCGGTGATCGAACGCTTCCGTGGCGAGCAGCTCGTCCAGGGCGAGCCCGACGCCTCCTCTTTTCCCAGTGGCGGCATGCGTTCGACCTTCGAGGCGCGCGGATATACCATGTGGGATCCCTCGAGTCCCGCCTTCATCATGGAGGGGCCGCGCGGCGGCATTCTTTGCATCCCCTCGGTGTTCATCAGCTACACCGGCGAGGCCCTCGATAAAAAGACTCCGCTGCTGCGCTCGATGGAGTCCATCAACCGTTCCGCCCTGCGGTTGCTCAAGCTCTTCGGCAACCACAGCGTCCAGCGGGTGATCACGACCATCGGCACCGAGCAGGAATATTTCCTTATCGACAAAGGTTTTTTCAACCTGCGACCCGATCTGCGCATCACCGGCCGTACTCTGATCGGCGCCCGTCCGCCCAAGGGGCAGCAGCTCGAGGATCATTATTTCGGCGCGATCAAGGAGCGCATTCTCGGTTTCATGCAGGATGCGGAGATGGAACTTTACAAGGTGGGGGTTCCTGCCAAGACCCGTCACAACGAGGTGGCACCGCACCAGTTTGAGATTGCGCCGATCTATGCGGAGGCCAATGTCGGGGCCGATCGCAACCACCTGATCATGGAGATCCTGCGCCGCGTCGCCAACCGTCATGGCCTGGCCCTGCTGCTACACGAAAAGCCCTTTGCCGGCATCAACGGCAGCGGCAAGCACAACAACTGGTCCATGTCCGATTCGGATGGCAATAACCTGCTGGAGCCCGGCAAGACCCCAGAAGCAAACCTGCAATTTCTGGTTTTTCTGGTTGCCGTCGTGCGTGCCGTCTATTATTTCGGCGACCTGCTCCGCGCCTCCATCGCCTCGGCGGGCAACGATCACCGGCTCGGTGCCAATGAAGCCCCTCCGGCGATCATGTCGGTCTTCCTCGGCGACCAGCTTACAGCCATTCTCGACGCGATCAAGGCGGGCAAGGCGGCCAAGGCGACCAACGAGAGCATCATCGACCTTGGAATCGGGCAGCTGCCCAAGGTGTTGCGCGACTATACCGACCGCAATCGCACCTCGCCCTTTGCCTTCACCGGCAACAAGTTCGAGTTCAGGGCGATCGGCTCCTCCGCTTCGGTCAGTCTAGCCAATACCGTACTCAACGCTGCGGTCGCCGATTCACTTGACATTCTCGTGGCCGGAATCGAAAAGGAGTTGGGTAAGGGAATCGACCTTAAGGCGGCCTCCCTGACGGTGCTGCGCAAGCATATCAAAGAGACGGAGCTGATCCGTTTCAATGGAAACAACTACAGCAAGGAATGGGAGCAGGAGGCGGCGCGCCGCAATCTCCCCAATATCAAGAACACCGCCTATGCCCTGGATGCCCTGGTGGCCTCCAAAAATATCGAGATGCTGGTGCGTCAGCGCGCCTTCACGCAGCCTGAGTTGGAGGCCCGCTATCAGACCAAACTGGAGCAATACATCAAGCAGCTGCAGATCGAGGCCGAAACCCTGTTGAACATGGTGAGCGTTTTGGTCGTGCCGGCTGCCATCAGCTTTCAGCAGCGCCTGATCGCGACAGTCAAGGGGATGAAGGAGCTGGAGCCGCTCCTGGGTGATCTCTCCTTCAGCACGGAGGTGGAATTGTTGAGAAAGGTGACCCAGCTGATCGACCAGATCGGGATGAAGCGGAAGGAGCTGGGGGTGGCCCTGGCCAAGTCGGAGGGGCTGGAGGATTTGTCCAAATGCGCCAAATTCATGGCCGACCATCTGCGGCCGATCATGGAGGAACTGCGCAAGCCGGTCGACGAGCTCGAGCTTCTCACCGACGATGAAGTCTGGCCCCTGCCGCGCTATTCCGAGATGCTTTTTCTGGTTTAAACCGCGGCGAGCGTATAGGAAAAAAAAAAGGCGATGCGGAGATCCGCATCGCCTTTTTTATCATGGGTTCAGATCATTTGGCCTTGCCGAGTATTTTGTATACGCCGGTGCCGCATTTGGCGCAGGTGCCTTTGAGGGCCGCGCGGCCGTTTTTCATCGTCACCTTTTTGCCGTCCTTGACTTCGGTTTTGGCTTTGCATTTGACGCAATATGCTGTATCGGCCACCTTGGTATCCTCCCGTTAAGTTAATCCCCACAAAGCGCTAATTTTAACTTAAAATAAGGCATTCGCGGGCAAAAGTCAATTAAAAGTTGCCCCTCAGGGAAAAAAAAGCGAGGTGCCGCTCAGGGCGGCGATGCGTCACATTTGATTAAATTACAATAAATTGAACGATCTGCGCGGCTCAGGGTCTCACCGAAGATCCGCCAAACGAGCGCTGCCAGCAGCAGTCCGAGCAAATCCGCGAGGGCATCGAAGCCGTCGCAAAAGCGGCCGGGGATGAAGGCCTGATGCAGCTCATCGAGACAGGCGAGGGGGATGCCGATCCGGAAAAGGGCGCGGAGGTCGGCGCCTTCGAAGGCGGGCCGGCCGCGCACCCGGGCGCGCACGATGAGCACCCCCAGGATACCATAGACCAGGAGATGGTAAATCTTGTCTTCCAGCCTGAGGCCGAGCGAAGGCGGCTTGAGGTCAGGCAGGGAGGTTAGGGTGAGGATGAAGCCCGCGCAGATCCATGCCGGGAGCTGCCAGTAGAATTTTTCCTGGAGGTTCTTCAGCATGGTGGCCGCAGCATCTGGATGGCGGTGGGCAGCGTCTCGAGCAGGTCGCCGGCGATCATCCCCATCTCGCCCTTGCGGTCACGGGCGAGGTCGCCTGCGGCGCCATGGAGCCAGACCCCACAGAGGGCGGCGTCGAGGGGCGAGAGGCCCTGGGCCAGCAGGCCGGCGATCACGCCGGTGAGCACGTCCCCGGAGCCGGCCGTGGCCATACCGGGGTTGCCGGTGGCATTGAGAAAGAGGGCGCCATCCGGCGCGGCGATGATCGTCGGGTTTCCCTTGAGGACAAGGATGTGGCCGAATTTTTTGGCCCACGCGCCGGCGGCGGCGAGGGGATCGGCAAGAATGGCGGAGATTGCCAGGCCGGTAAGCCGGGAGAGTTCGCCGGGGTGCGGCGTCAGGATCAGCGCTCCGGCATAGGTTTGCAGGAGCTCGGGGGTATCGGCGCAGAGGGTGAGCCCGTCGGCGTCAAGGACCATGGGTTGGCGCATCTCGCGGAGGAGGCGATGGACCAGGGCGGCGGTGCTGGGGTGCTGCCCCAGTCCCGGGCCCACGGCCAGGGCGGTGCGCGCGGCGGCCGCTGCGGACCACGCCGGCCAGGCGGCCTCGCTGAGGATTCCGGGCGTCTCCTCGGTGAAGGGCCAAGTGATGACCTCGGTGAGTTTTGGCGCCACGAGCGGCAGCAGGCTGTGGGCGGCTGCGAGGTAACAGAGACCACAGCCGGCGCGCAGAGTGGCGGTGGCGGTGAGCACGGCCGCGCCGGTGAAACCGAGGGAGCCGGCGATGACGCCGACGCTGCCGAGGCTGTTTTTATGGGCGGTGAGAGCGCGCTGCGGCAATCGGGCGGTGATATCGGCCGCTTCGAGACGGCGAACCGGAGGGCCGTTTTCCGGTGTCCGGGCCAGAGGTATGCCGATATCGATGAGGTGGAGCGCGCCCGCCTGTTCACGTCCCGGCGAGAGCAGCAGCCCCCGCTTGAGGTGGCCCATGATTGCGGTGGCGCTGGCGCGGATGGCGGCGCCTTGGATCGCCCCGGTGTCGGCATCGATGCCGGTCGGCAGATCGACGGCGAGCAGCGGTGCCTCGAGCGCGTTGAGCAGATCGGCCATGGCCGCGATGAGGCCGCGTAGCGGCATCGTTGCGCCGGTCCCGAGCATGGCGTCAATGATCAAGTGTGGCGCCGGGCAAGGCGCGGGCGGCAGGGCCTCCAGAAAGGTCACGGTGCCGCCCATCTTTTCCCAGATGACCAGATTGACGAGGGCGTCGCCGGTGATTTTGTGCCGCGGCGCAACGACCCAAAGGGTTACAAGAGATCCGGTATTGGCCAGATGGCGGGCGATGACCAAGCCGTCACCGCCGTTGTTGCCCGGGCCGCAGACGATCAGGACCCGCTTGCCTGCCGGATCGCCGAGCAGGGAGCGGGCGATGTCGGCGGCGCCGCGCCCGGCATTCTCCATGAGCAGCAAAGAAGGGATGCGGAGCTGCTCCTGGCACGCTTGATCGAGTGCGGCCATTTCTGCCGCTGTGACGACGATCTGCATGATTTTCTCCTGAATAACCGGCGATTCGCGCGGCTGCCCGTCAGTTTTCCCCCGGGACTTGTGCTTCTTCAGACCGCTCCTGGATCACCACCACCGCAATGGCGGCAAGACGGCTGTGGCTGAGGGTCAGCAAGATCTGCTGCGTCGGGAAGAGCTGCGCCAGCCCCCCCTGCAGCTTGATCTCGGGCCGGCCGTTGGCGGCGTTCTCGACGCGGAGGTCATGCCAGCGGAAGTGGCGGTATTCCGCTTCGTTCAGGCATTTGATGAAGGCCTCCTTGGCGGCGAAGCGGGCGGCCATGGAATCGATGCCTGAAGCCTTGCGGCGGCAGTAAGCGATCTCCTCGGCGGTGAGGATGCGTTGGAGGAATTGGTCACCCCACCGGTTGACGGCGGCGGCGAAACGGCTGAGATCGACGATATCGGCACCGATGGCGCGGACCATCCGGCACTACCTCCAGCTGGTGCAAGGCCGAAACAACGGAACTATTTAAAAATTAACACATATGGCCGTATAAATCAATAACTTTTGCTTGCTTGTCTATCTTTTTTCATGTACTTTTATGAATAAGGACAAAAAGTACATTGCGGATTGTCATACAGCGCTCATGGATCCCATATCACCTCAACTCATACGCGATGCCATCGCCGGGGATCAGAAGGCCTATGCCGAGATCGTCCACCGTTACCGCAACCAGATCTACAACCTTATTCTGCGGATGGTGCGGCGGCGCGAAGAGGCGGAGGATCTGACCCAGGAGACCTTTATCAAGGCCTTCAATGCCCTGGCCAGTTTCAATGCCGAATATGCCTTCAGCACCTGGCTTTACAAGATCGCCGTCAACAACTGCATCGACCATTTCCGTAAAAAACGCCTCAAGACCTTTCCGATCGACAATCCCATCACGGCGAAGGATGGCGAGCTGCAGCGCGAGTTTCCCGACCAGGAGGCCGGCCCCGATGCCGGATTGATGGAAAAAGAACGCCGCCTCACGATCGAGGAGGCCATCGCCTCGCTGCCGGAAAAATACCGCCAGGCCATCGTCTTGCGCCATGCCCAGGATAAATCCTACGAAGAGATCGCTCTGGGGCTCGGGATCCCCATCGGCACCGTCAAGGTGCGCATCTTCCGGGCGCGCGAAATGTTGAAGAAAAAGCTGCGCGACCAGCGCAAGAGCCTTTTCAGCTGATCCCGGCGCACAACTCCCGGCAGACCAGATCATAGAGCAGCACCCCGTTTCGCGTCAGTGCCAGCCGTGCGCCGTTCAGGGTCAGGAGCGCCTCTCCCTCCGCAGCGGCGAAGGGGGGCGACCCCAGCGCCACACCGCCCAGCCGTTTCAGGACGCGGGCGCCTCGCTTGAGAAGGTCTTCGCCGAAGCGCTGCTGCCAGAGCTCAAGATCGATGCCGGCGCTGCGGCGCAGGCCCAGCAAAACGGTCTCGGTCCGCTTCTCCTCCATCCCGAGTGTTTCTTCGCCAGCCACCGCCGGTTCTCCCCTCTCCCAGCTCTCGAGGTAGGCCTCAAGATCCCGGACGTTCCACCAGCGCTTCCCCGCAGCGTAAGAGTGGGCGGCCGGTCCCACCCCCAGGTAATCCGAACCGCCCCAGTACCCCTGATTGTGCCGGGCTTCGCACCCCGGCCGGCTGTAATTGGAGATCTCGTAGTGACGGTAGCCGGCGCATTCCAGCAGTGTCTTGCCGGTGAGAAACATCTCCCGCTCGTGTTCTTCATCGCAGCGCTGCAGTTCGCCGCGTGCGAACGCTCCGGCCAGTGGGGTGACGGGTTCCACGGTCAGACTGTAGAGCGAGAGATGTTCGGGGTGGTACTCGAGGGCAGCGGTGACCGACGCGGCGTACGTAGTGACGGATTGGCCGGGCAGTCCGAAAATGAGGTCCAGGCTGAGATTGGAAAAGCCCGCCTCCCGGGCGGCTGTGATAGCGGAATGCGCTGCGGCGGCCGAGTGGATGCGGGTCAGCAGCTGCAGTTCGCGGTCGTCGAAAGACTGGATGCCAAGGGAGAGGCGGTTGATGCCGGCGCGGCGGTACCCGGCGAGATGGCGGATGTCAAGGGCGCCGGGGTTGGCTTCGAGGGTGATCTCGGTATCGGGCCCGGGCGGCCAGGCGACGGTAAGGGTTTCGAGGAGCGGCTCGAGGACATCAGGCGGGATCAGGGATGGGGTTCCGCCGCCCCAATAGAGGCTGGCGAGGAAGCGGTCCGCGAAAAGGGGGGAGCGCCGGTAAAAGGCGATCTCCTGCTGCAGCGCCGCGAGGTAGCGCGGCAGCAGGTGGGTGCGGGTCGTGGAGTAAAAGTCGCAGTAGATGCACTTGTGCTGGCAAAAGGGGATATGGATATAGAGGGCCAGCGGGTCCATGGCTCAGCGGATGATGCCGAAAATGCGCGACCACCGCACGCGGTGGAGAAGCGATTCGGCGTGGTCATAGGAGAAATAGATGACCATGGCCTGGCCGCGGATATTCGCCATCGGCATGAAACCCCAGTAGCGGCTATCCTGGCTGTTGTCGCGGTTGTCGCCCATCATGAAGAGATGGTGGGGCGGTACCACCACCGGTCCAAAATCGTAAGCGAATCCTTCATAGCGGCGGATGGTATACTCGCGGCCCTCGGGGATGCGTACCCGGTAGTAGTTGATCCAGCGCCCCTCCGAGTCATCGAAGCGACGTTCAAGGAAGCGGATCTCGCCCTCGGGCCTGCTGTTGATATAGACCAGACCCTTGCGCATCGATACGGTGTCGCCCGGTACACCGATGCAGCGCTTAATATAGTCAAGTTTTTCATCGAGGGGGTACTTGAAGACGATGATATCCCCACGTTTGGGCTGATGGATGGCTGGCATGTGCAGGGAGGGCAGTTTGATGTCGGTCCCGATGATGCGGTCCGGGGTGTTGGCGCCATAGACAAATTTGTTGACCAGGAGAAAATCACCGACCAGGAGGGTGTCCTTCATCGATCCGGTGGGAATGCGAAAAGCCTGGATGACCAGTATGCGCAAGATCAGGGCGGCGATCAGCGCAACGGTCAATGCCTCGAAATACTCCTTGAAAATCTGACGTCCTTTACCGCTCATTCATGATCCTTTCGCCATTCGGCTGGGCTGGCTTAATAGGTCCATTCCATTTTATCTAACTTATTCTCCGCCATGACGGTTCCCTGGTAAAGCGCGGCCACGACGAACAGGGCGGAAATGAGGATGCCTGGATCCGGGGAGTGCAGGAATACGAGGCTGAGGGCGATCAGGCCGCCGACGAGCCCCATGCAGCCAAAGAGTACCAGAGAGAGAAAAAAGCTGCTGCCGGCGCTGATCATCCGTTTGGGATGATCCCATGCGAAATTGGAAAAGTACACCCCGAATAGGCCACCGCACAGGGTCGCTCCGGCATCCAGTACTGCCAGTACGGCAAGAATACGAACAAGGGCGGCGGCGGAGGTAGGGTAGATCAGAGCGATGATGCCCGCAGCGAAGATCCCGCTGCACAGGATGAAGAGGAAGCTGAGGGTCATCTTGGCCAACCAGACCCAACGTAGCCGGACGGGCGCCAATTTGAAGAGGCCGAAGGCGGTGCGTTCCATCGGCACCATGCGCGTGGACAGGGTGCTGCCCATGAGCATGCTAAAGATGAAGAGAAAGAGGAAGGGCATATAGACGGCGAAACGGCCGGTCTCCGCCGCGCTCTGGTTGAGAAAGGGTAGCAGGATCATCATCAGGGTGAAGAGGAGGATCTGCATCAGCTGCTGGGTGTCGCGGCGGATGATCAGGAAGTCGCGCCGGATGATCTGGACGAAGAGACTGCCATCCCGGCTGAAGCTGGAGGGACGGGTTTTCCCGGTCCTCTGCCTGCGGTGGGTGGTCATCTCCAGACCGCTGAAGATGTCGCGGCGCAGGGCCCCGCGCAGCAACGCTGAGGTGAGTCCGTACAGCAGCAGGCTGGTCGCCAGCAGCAACAAGCCGCTGCCCGCTGCAGCGGCGAAGCGATGGTCATGGATGGACATGAGGCAGCGGATGAGTCCATCCGAGGGCAGCCAGGCGGCCAGCCGTGCCCCGGCGTCGAGGTACCGCTGACCGGGCAGGGTGGAGGCCGCAGCAGGGAGGCGTTCCGGACGCATCACCTGAAAGCCGAGCCAAACGGCGATCGAAATTAGGCTGAGGAGCATGGCAGCGACGTTTTTGGCCTTGCGGGCTGGCATGACGCTCACCAGCCCCATTGCCAGGAAGGCACCCAATCCGGTGGGGATGGTCAGAAATATCAGGCTCATGGGCGGCAGCAGGATCCAAAAAAGAAGCGGCGCGCCGATGACGATGCCTGCGGAGATCAGCACCGGCAATCCGATGCCAAAATAGAGAGTGGAGTTGGCGAAGGTGGCCTCAAGGAACTTGAACTGCAGGATGGTCGTGTGCGGGATCGGGGAACTCAGCAGCAGGGGGAGATCCCTGGAGAGAAAGAGGATGTGGAGCACCAGGGCCAGGCCGCTGAAGAGCAGCATGATGAAGACGCCAAGCAAGATGTTGCGCAGCAGCAGCTGAACCGCGGGACTCCCCAGCTCCGGGTTTTGCATCATCACCGTCATCATGGCGTGGATATTGACGAGGACCAGCAGGGGCAGGATGATCAGGCCGATATAGCCCAGCAGCCGGCGGCGGGATTTTTTTCCGCCGCGGCGCATGCTGTTGAGGAGGGCGCGGAGGCGGGTTTTCAGCAGCACTCCCAGCATCGGTTTATTGCTCCTCCAGGAAGCGGCTGACATCGTCGCCGTTAGTGGAACCGGTCAGCTGCAAAAAGATCTCCTCGAGAGAGGCTTTTCCCGTGGCGGTTTGCTGCCGCAGCTCCTCCATGGTGCCGAGGGCGATCAGCCGGCCCTCGTGGATGATGCCGGCGCGGTCGCACATACGCTCGGCTACCTCGAGTATATGGGTGGACATGAAGATCGTGGCGCCGTGGTCAACCAGGCCGCGCAGCAGGTCCTTGAGACTGCGCGCCGCCTTGGGATCAAGGCCGACAGTGGGTTCATCAAGGAAGAGGACGCGGGGTTCATGGACCAGGGCGCCGGCGAGGGCCACTTTCTGCTTCATCCCGTGCGAGAACTCTTCGATCAGCTCGTCGGCGCGATCGTTGATCTCGAAAATATCAAAGAGCTGCTGCACCCGCCGTGCGGCGTCGGGTTCGGGCACGCGATAGAGACGGGCCATGAAGTGGACGAACTCGCGCGCGGTTAGTTTTTCATAGAGGACCGGCGATTCCTGCACTAGGCCGAAGAGCCGTTTGGCCCCAAGTGGATCCGCGGCCATGTCGATGCCGTCAATGAGCACGCGTCCCCGGTCCGGATGGAGCAGCCCGGTCATCATCTTGATCGAGGTGGTTTTGCCGGCGCCGTTAGGGCCGAGGAAGACGAAGAGCTCATTTTCGATCCGCAATGAGAGCTCTTCAACCGCGACCCGCTCCCCGAACGATTTGTGCAGTTTTTCGACCTCAAGCATAAGAGGAGACTTCCCCCGTATTGTTGATCTCCATGCTGTACTTCCCGGAAAGTGGATAAGCGGTATCAGGATTTGAGGATGGCCAGAAAGGCTTCCTGGGGCACTTCGACGCGGCCCAGCTGTTTCATCCGTTTCTTGCCCTCTTTCTGTTTTTCGAGCAGCTTGCGCTTGCGGGTGATATCGCCGCCGTAGCACTTGGCAGTGACGTTTTTACGCACAGCGCGGACGGTTTCGCGGGCAATGACCTTGCTGCCGATGGCGGCTTGGATCGCCACCTCGAATTGCTGACGCGGGATGAGTTCGCTCAGTTTTTCGCAGACACGGCGGCCCCACTCGTAGGCCTTGTCCCGGTGGACGATGGTCGAGAGCGCATCAACCGACTCGCCGTTGAGGAGGATGTCGAGCTTGACCACCGGGCCCTCGCGAAAGCCGGTGAACTCGTAATCGAAGGAGGCATACCCGCGCGTCACCGATTTGAGTTTGTCGTAGAAATCGAAAATGACCTCGCTCAACGGAAATTCGTAGTGCATGTTGACGCGGCTTTTATCGACGTATTCGGTATTGATATAAGTGCCGCGTCGCTCCATCGCCAGCGACATGATCGCGCCGATGTATTCGGCGGGTGTGACGATGCTGGCCTTGATATAGGGTTCCTCGACATGGTCGATATCGTTTGGGGAGGGCAGGTTGGCCGGATTATCCATCACCAGTTGGGTGCCCTTATTGGTGAAGACGTGGTACTCTACGTTCGGGACGGTGGTCACCAGGTCGAGGTCATATTCGCGCTCGAGACGCTCCTGGACGATCTCCATGTGGAGGAGACCGAGGAAACCGCAGCGGAATCCGAAGCCGAGGGCGAGCGAGGTTTCGGGCTCGTACCAGAGGGCCGAATCGTTCAGCTTTAATTTCTCCAGCGCTGCGCGCAGCTCTTCATAGTTCTCGGCGATCGAGGGAAAGAGCCCTGAAAAGACCATGGGCAGGACCTCGCGGTAGCCGGGCAACGGCTCGAGCGCGGGATGGTCCTCGGTGGTGATGGTGTCGCCCACCTTGGTGTCCTTGACGTCCTTGGCGCCGGCGATGACATAGCCGACCTCGCCGGCGTGGAGCACATCCTGGCGGATCTGCTTCATGCGCAGGATCCCGACCTCCTGGGCCTCGAAGACCTTGCCGGTGGAGAAGAACTTGATCTTTTGTCCCGCAGTGATCGATCCCTCCACCACGCGCACGTAGGCGATCGCTCCACGGTAGGCATTAAAGACCGAATCGAAGATCAGGGCGCGCGTCGGCTTGTCCGTGGCTGGTGTGGGCGCCGGGATGCGTTCGACCACTGCTTCGAGGATATCGGGGATCCCGGTGCCCGCCTTGGCGCTGGCAAGGATGATTTCCGACTCCTTGCAGCCGAGCAGGTCGATGATCTGGTGCTTAATGGCGTCGATGTCGATATTGGGTAGGTCGATCTTGTTGATCACCGGGATGATCTCGAGATCGTTCTCGATGGCGAGATAGAGATTGCTGACCGTCTGGGCCTCCACGCCCTGGGCGGCATCGACCACCAGCAAGGCGCCTTCGCAGGCGGCGAGGCTGCGGGAAACCTCGTAGGTAAAATCGACATGCCCCGGCGTGTCGATGAGATTGAGGGTGTAGACCTCGCCGTTGGGCCGGGTGTACTCCATGGTCACGGGATGCATCTTGATGGTGATGCCGCGTTCGCGCTCCAGATCCATGCTGTCGAGCACCTGGTCCTTCATCTCATAGCTGCTCAGGGTACCGGTGGCCTCGAGCAGGCGGTCGGCGAGGGTCGACTTGCCGTGATCGATATGGGCGATGATGCAAAAATTTCGAATGGGGTTTTTTGTCATGTATCCGCTGCAAGGTTGAGGCATCATAATATGACATGAAAGTTAGTAAAAATCTATAAATAAATCAATTGAAAAAGCGGAGGCGCGCGGGCCGATCGGCAAGTGCAGTCGCCGGTGTGGGGGCCGGTCTGCCTTGACCGTTGACAAAGGCTGACGGAATCGGTATATTACAGCACTTCCAAACCTGAATGGAGCCAGCATGAAAATTGCAATGGTTTGTTATCCGACCCATGGCGGCAGCGGTGTTGTGGCGACCGAACTGGGCATGTGCCTAGCCCAGCGGGGCCATGAGGTCCATTTCATCAGTTACAGCACCCCCTTCCGCCTACGCGGATTTCAGGAGAATGTCTTTTATCATGAAGTGGATGTCTCCGCCTATCCGCTCTTCAAATATCCTCCCTACGATCTCAGCCTGGCGGCGCAGATCATGGAGGTGGCTGATGAGCACAGTCTGGATATCGTTCATGCCCACTATGCCATCCCTCACGCGATCAGCGCCTACCTCGCCCGGCAAATGATGCGCGGCAAGGGCCCCAAGGTGGTCACCACCCTGCACGGCACTGATATCACCCTGGTGGGCAAGGATGCCTCATTCCGGGCGGCGGTGAAATTCGGGATCGAGGAGTCGGATGGCGTCACCGCGGTTTCGAACTACCTCGCCGAACAGACCCGCGCGGCCTTTGCCATCGACCGCGAGATCCGGGTGATCTATAATTTTGTCGACACCGAGCGCTTCTCGCCCCGGGTCGAGAACTGCATTCGCAGCCGCTTTGCTCCGAACGGGGAAGCCATCCTGATGCACGCCTCCAATTTCCGTCCGGTCAAGCGCCTCACCGATACGATTGAAATCCTGGCGCGCGTGCGGCAGCAGTGGCCCGCCAAGCTTCTGCTGGTCGGCGAGGGACCGGACCGGCAGGAATCCCACGCCCTGGCCGATAAACTGGGACTGCACGACCATGTACTCTACCTCGGCACCCAGGATGCCATCGAGCGGCTGCTCGGTTGCGCGGACCTCTTTCTCCTGCCCAGCAGCGAGGAGAGCTTTGGACTCGCGGCGCTGGAGGCGATGAGCTGCGGCACTCCGGTGATTGCCACCCGCATCGGCGGTCTTCCGGAGGTGGTGGAGCACGGCCTTGAGGGCTTTCTGTTCCCGGTGGGCGATGTCGATGCCATGGCCGCTGCGGCCCTCACGGTATTGCGCGATCCGCAGAAAATGGCGCAAATGCGGACGGCGGCGCGAGCCAAGGCCGAAAAGTGCTTCCGCATCGAGATCCTGGTGCCGGAGTATGAGGCCTTTTATGAGGAAATCCTGAACCGGTCATCCTCAGGAATCTGATGCTTCCCTTGAAAAACCGGCGGCTGCGACGCCCGGCAGGATAAAAGACATCTTTAGAGCCCATAATTCACTTCAAAAGGCCGGGTCCGCCGGACGCAGCGGGCCTTTTCTGGCATGCAAGTTGTAGGAATCCTTACGTGATCCGTCGCCGTCTCCTGATGAGCATATTAGCCCCGCTTCTGGGTGTGCTGCTCGCCGCGGGCATTTACCTGCAGTACCATTTCCGCGACTTGCTCGAACGGGAGCTGGGCAGCAAGCTGGAATCGCTGGCCCTAGCGGCCGGGCAGGATATGGATTCCGGTCTGATCGCGATGCTGCGGCCGGGCGATGAATCGAACCGTCTTTATTCCGCCCTGCGCGAACGGCTGCACGCTTTTGCCGCGGCGGTGGGACTGCGGCGGGTGATGTTGTTCTCTCCCGAACAGGGCGTCTGGCTGGACAGTGAGGGATTAGCACCGATCGCTTCGCCCTATGTGCGTCTACATTTTGACCGGGATGTGATCGAACAGGCCTTGCAAGGGCAGCCGGCCAGTTCGACGCTCTTCACTGGAAGCGACGGACGCCTTTACAAGTCGGCCTATGCCCCGCTGCAGAGCGAAGGCAGGCGGATCGGGGTGGTTGTCGTCGAAGGCAGCGCCGAATCGCTGCAGGCGGTGCGTGATTCGCAGCGCGTGTTGTTGCAGATTGGCCTGATCGCCGCGGTCACTGCGCTGCTGCTCGCCTGGGTGCTTTCGCGGCGCCTGACCCGGCCGGTCGCCCGGCTGCAACAGGCCGCCGAGCGCATCGGCCGTGGCGATCTCACTCAGGCTGTTCCGGCCACCGGCAGGGATGAGCTCGCTTTCCTCGGCCGGACCATGGAGGAGATGCGCAGCTCGCTCATCGCCCGGAACGAGCAGCAAAAGGCCATGCTCGTCGGACTGGCCCACGAGATCCGCAATCCCCTCGGCGGTATCGAGCTCTTCGCCGGCCTGATCCGCGATGACGCCGCAACGGCCACCCTGCGCCAGCAGGCGGAGCGCATTCTGCGCGAGACCGGAAACCTGAAACGGCTGATCAATGATTTCCTCGATTACGCCCGTCCCCTGCAGGCCCGGCCGCAACGCTGCCGCATCCGTGATTTCTGGCAGGAATGTGGCGAGCTGATCAGCGCCGACATCGCCACGAGCCCTCTCAGCCTGGTACTGCACGGCGACGGCTATGCCTGGGTCGATCCGGTGCATTTCAAACAGATGCTCCTCAACCTTCTGCTCAACGCCGCCCAGAGTATGGAAAAGGGAGGCCGGATTACGGGAGTCGTGACGCTGCGCGATGGGGTGGTCGCACTCGAGATCAGCGATCAAGGACGGGGCATTGCCGCTGCGGACCAGAAATCGATCTTTGAACCCTTTTTCAGCCGCAAAGAGAAGGGCATGGGTTTGGGGCTGGCCATGGTCCGCAATCTCGCCGCCGCCAACCGCGCCCGCGTGGATCTGGTGCAGAGTTCCCCGGCGGGCAGCTGTTTCCGGCTGCTCCTGCCGGCCGCACCGGACGCCGGGAAGGAGAAGCCTTGAAGATTCTGATTGTGGAAGATAATGAAACCCTGCGCGAAGGCATGGCGCAGGTGCTGGAGAAGATGAGCCTGCAGGTGGTTCAAGCCCCCGACGGCGAGACGGCGCTGCAGTTCCTCGCCCGGGATGCCGCCGCCATCGTCGTCACCGATTACCGCATGGCGGGGATGGACGGACTCGAGTTGCTCCAGGAGGTGAAGAAACTGGCGCCCGCCACCGAGGTGCTGCTCATCACCGCCTATGGCAGCATTGAGCTGGCCGTCCGGGCGATGCAGCTGGGTGCCGCCGACTTTATCGCCAAACCCTTTTCGCACGAAGAGTTCCGGCTGCGCATCGGCCGCATCCTCGACCGGATCGCCCGGGAGGAAAAGCTGAGTCGGCTGCATGACGAGAACAGCTATTTGCGTCAGGAGTTGGAAGAGGCCTGCAAATTCGGCCAGCTCATCGGCGAATCGCCGCAGATGCAGGAGCTCTATCGTGCGATCAGCAAAGTGGCCAGGACCGATGCCACCGTCATCCTCTATGGCGAAAGCGGCACCGGTAAGGAGCTGGTCGCCCATGCCATCCACAAAAACAGCGAGCGGGCGCAACACCCTTTCATCCGGGTACACTGCGGTGCCCTGGCGGAAGGGGTGCTCGAGTCGGAGCTTTTCGGTCATGAGAAGGGCGCTTTCACCGGAGCGGTTCGGCGCAAACGCGGGCGGTTCGAGCTGGCCCATACCGGCACGCTGTTTCTCGATGAAATCGGCGACATCACACCGGGGACACAAATCAAGCTGCTGCGTGTCCTCCAGGAGCGCGAGTTCGAACGGGTCGGCGGCGAGCAAACGCTGACCGTCGATGTGCGTGTCATCGCTGCCACCCACCGCGACCTGCTCGGATTGGTGGATCAAGGCAAATTCCGCCGTGATCTTTACTACCGGCTGCACATCATCCCGATCCAATTGCCGCCTCTGCGGGAGCGTGGCGAGGATATACTGCTTCTGGCCCGTCATTTTCTCCAGCGCATCTGCACCGAGATGGGCCGGCCGCTGCTGCCGCTGACGCCGGCCGCCGAAGCGGCATTACGGTACTATCCCTGGCCAGGTAACGTGCGCGAACTGGAGAACGTCCTCGAGCGCGCCGTCGTCCTGGCCGACGGCGCAACCCTGGACGCCCGGGATCTGCCGCTGACGGCGGCCGGAACGCCCGGACCTTCCGGCGGCGGCGAACCGGAAACCCTGGACCAGATGCTCGATCGGATCGAAAAGCAGACGATTGAGCGGGCAATGGCCGCGGCCAACGGGGTCAAGATGGAGGCGGCGCGCCGCCTCGGCATCAAGGCCAGCGCCCTCTACTACAAACTCGAAAAATATGGATTGATGCGAGATGAGGAACCCCCGGGGGGAGCCGGGTCCGATCCCAAAACGTTATAACCTGGATAAGTTGCATGGTGCTGTATAACCTTCTCCTAGCAAGCCGATGTCCGCGTCGGGGCCGTCGGATCTTTCCCCTGCTCCTGGTGGTGCTTATTTACGGAAGCGCTGCCGGTTTGGGGCAATCCAAGTTGGCGCAAGGCTATGATGAACTGCAGCAGCGGCTCCGGGTTCTGCAGCAGCAGAATGCAGCGCTCACGGCAGCCAGTGATTCTCTGGCCGTGGAAATCCAGCGGCAGAAGGAGGGGGAGCCGCTCAATCTTTTCGCGCGGCGCAGGCTCGAACGCGCCTTGCGCAGCGCGCAGGAGCTGGCGCGCCGGCGCGAGGAAAACCTGCGGCTTCAGTCCGGCCTGCAAATGGAGCTGGCGCATCGCGCGGCTGCTCTCGACAGCTGCTATGCCGCAGCGATCGATTCGCTATTAAAAACGGCCGGCCCACTGCAGGGCTCGCAGCGTCAGAAGGTGGAGGATCTCCGCAGCCGCCGTACGGCTCTGCAAGGGGTCTTGTCTTCCGGAACGGGCGGCTTGGACTTGGTTGGATCGGTCCGTATCAATCCCAACGATCTGCCGGAAGAGATCACCGTCAAAGCCGACCTGCTGCGGGCCCGCGAGGGTCAGCTGCGCGCGCAGGCGCAATCGCTCGCGCGGCGCGCGGGTCAGATCAAACAGGAGGGTGCGCTGCGCAAAAAAATGGCCGACCTCGTGAGCGATGTCAGCCTCTTCGAACAGCGCGATGAAATGACACAGCGGACGAACCGCAGCCCGGAATCCGAGATCAGCACAGCGACCAACAAGGGAAATGTCAGCATCCGGGGCGAACCCGGGACCGTAATGGAGCCAGCCTCACCGGCAGAACAACTGCTACGCCTTGACCTGCGCAGCCTCTCCACCGAAGACGCGGATGTACTCCTGCACGAGCTCGAAAGCCAGCGGCGGATGCTGCTGATGCGTGCGGACAGTCTCGCTGTGCGGGCACTGCATTTCGACGCGGAGGCGGAGCGGCTGCGGACCCAATTAAAGCAAACGCGTTGAATGCAGCGAACGCTCTTTTACATGTTCTGCGCTTTCGCCAGCCTGGCCGCTGCCGGTGAT
This sequence comes from bacterium, assembly GCA_035419245.1. Classification (NCBI taxonomy): domain Bacteria; species bacterium. The sequence continues at coordinate 672,641 of DAOLSP010000001.1, forward strand.
GCCTTTCCTCCGCACACAACCTGGCGGCTGCACCATCGCCTTCAGGTCGGCTGGGAATGCGACAGCAATGTCTTTGAAGCCCTCAACGACCCTCACGCTGGCCAGGATTTACGCCTGCTCTACGAAATCAAGGCGGCGGCAAGCCGCGTTGCAGGAAGGTACCAGTTCGGATATCGCAGCGGAGGCCAGTTTTACCCGGACAAGGCACGCGAAAACAAGTTGATCCAGGAGATCGAGGCGGGCGGCGAGTGCGCGCTCACCCCGGCGCTGGCTCTTGGCGGATCGGGTTATGGGCGTCTCAAGCTTTTTCTCCAGAGGGACGAGGATTATGCCTTCGGCCGCGCCCAGCTCTACCTGGCTCTCCGCTTGCCCGCCCGCTTCACCATCAAGGGCGGCTTCAGCGGCGAGGGTCTCGATTATTCCACTGCCGGATTTTACGATTATGCCGCTCCCGGTCTATTTTGCCAACTGCACCGTCCTATCAGCAACCACATTGCGGTGACCGGGCGGGCCAGCCTGCTGACGCTGCACTACCGAAGGGTTCTTTACCGGCTGGTCTCGCGTAACGAGGCCTATCCCTCGCAGGATGCCCATCAGGAGGACGATCTCGCGATGTGGGGCCTCCGGGTGGATGTCAACTGGTGCGGTTTTTTAGGGCAGATCGGCTACCGCCGTGAGGAGAGCCGTTCGAATTCCCCCGGCTACGATTACAGCCGCGATGTCATTGAGGTTTCGATGGTGCAGCAGCTATACGGATGGTATCTCCGGGGGCTGCTCACCCTGCAGCAGAAGCGCTACCGGGATGATCTCTATCCCTTCTGGCCGTTGCAGCCGGATGCGGAGCTGGAGGAGAGCAATGTTCTGGTGATCGATTTGTCGCGGCCGCTGATGACGCGGATCGAGATGATCCTTCGTGCTGCCTGGTACCGAAATGAATCGCCCTGGGCAGCGCTCTTTTACAGCAAGCGGCTGTTGAGCCTGAATCTTGAATATCAGTTTTGAGCCTTTCCTGCGCGGTGCTTGCCCTTGCCGCCACCCGCCTCCCGCGCCAGCCTCTCGCACCTACCCGGGCTGCGCCCGCTCGAACCCACCCCTTCCTCTCGTATCTACCCGCTTCCTGTGGTGGTCTGAGATTTTCTTTTTCTTGAATAAAATTATATGTATATTGACTCCCGGAAATGGGACCTGCTGAACCATGGTGCAGGACGGCCGCTACCCAGTAATGGAATGAGAAAGCAAGGATGATCAGCGAAAAAGAATCGCAGCGTATGCAGGGGTTTCTCGCCCACCTGCGTTCGCAAAGCTGGCGGGGCTATGTTCTCGTGGGTGTGGTGATCTATTTGATCCTGATCAACCAGCTCATCCGGGTCCGTCCTGATCATGTCTTCATCGCCCTGGCGCTCCTCGCCCTGACCCTGGGCCGAGGTCGCGTGAAATATTTTGTCACGGATTGGGCGCCCTGGATCGTTTTCTGGATATGCTATGATATGATGCGAGGCATCGTGGATAACTGGCGTGGCGCCATCAATGTTGTCTGGCCGTATAAAACCGAACTCGCCTTGTTTGGCCGGTTTTTTCACGGAGTGATTCCTTGTTATTATTTGCAGGATTTGCAGCAGACCTTGCAAGGGACGGCCCTTAAGAGTCTGCTTGATGCCAGCGGCGGGCTGTTTTACACCCTCCATTTTGGCGTGCCGCTCATCGTCGGCTGGCTCTTCTGGCATACCACTGATGACCGCAAGTCTTTTTACCGGTTCGTCTGGACGATGACTCTGCTTAATTTTTCAGCTTTGGCGACATTTTTCCTCTATCCGGCGGCACCGCCGTGGTATGTTTACAGTTATGGATTCGGCCAGCCAGCGGCAGCCAGTCACTGGGGACTGGGCGCCGGGGCCTTGATCAATGTGGACCGGATGATCGGCATGAATTTTTTCCAGACGCTATGGGGCGGATTCAATCCCAACCATTTTGCTGCGATTCCATCGCTGCACGGCGCTTATCCTGTGGCTTTTGCCCTTTTTATGTATAAAAAATTCAGACGATATCCTCTGTTGCTGGCGCTCTATCCGGCTGGCGTCTGGTTCTCGGCGGTTTATCTCAACCAGCATTATATCATCGATCTCATCATCGGGGCGATCTACCTGATCATCGCCTATCTGATCACCGACCGGATCCTGATCCCCCAGGTTTTTTCGCGTTTTATAAGCTGGGCGCCGCTGCATAAGAAGGAGGCCATCGCCTGATTCTCGCGTCAATACTCGGCGCCCCCCTTTTCAAGGCGCAAGCATGCTGGAAAGATAATGGAGTAATTGGGATACGTGATGCGCGGTGTCAGAGGGGAGCCAGATTTAGGGGGTATATCCTCTGTCTTTTCGCTTGACTTTTTACACAAAAATAAATACTTTATAGGCATGTTTGGCGGCGCTTTAGCTCAGCCGGTAGAGCAACGGACTGAAAATCCGTGTGTCCCCAGTTCGATTCTGGGAGGCGCCACCCGAAAAAGCCCTGAAAGCTTTAGTTCTCAGGGCTTTTTTTTATTCTCCGGCAAGGAATTGAAAAAAGCGAGTCGGTTTATCGTTCCATCGCTGGAACCTCGGTTCTCAGGACGCGAAGAAGCGGTTCCTGATTTGATAGCGGGACACTGAGGGAAATGATGCGGTGCGGAGATTCCCCGCAGGCCGGATGGATGGTCTTCATCGGGCTCTGCAGCCTCCATCCGGAAACCTCTCTCCAGGGCAGAAACAGCAGATCGTGATTCAGCCATGCTCTCCAGCCGTGATGGCACGATAAGACGAGGGTGCTCCCGATAGGACAGCCAGAGCCGCCAGGAGGGTGACGGTCCAAAGGTAGGGCTCACTGACAACGAGATAAATGACAAGTCCGGCGGTTACAGTATAGACCATCGGCCGGAATCGGCCCTATCCGATAGCGGGATGCAGCATGGGAGGCCATGATAGTTGGATATGGCCAAGATGTAAGCTGATTTTGCCGGCCCTGGACTTGCGCCAAATGCAGGTCATGCCGGCAATAACCGTCAAGCCAATCTGGACGAGGCCGGACTGGAGTGCCTGGACCCAGAGAGGATTAGGGGGAGATAATTCATTTGTCGACAAGTGGTTGAAGACAGGTTTCATGGGAGACAAGCGAGGATCGATAATTCGGGCAGAAAGTGCAACCGGCGCTTGTCCCGGGGAGATGTCAAGGATATTTTTAGGCAGAGGGAAGAACGGAATGGCATTGCCAACATTCGAAGAAAAGCCCCCTGCTTGTCTTTCCAGGATCTTGTGCTCGGGATTAGTACTTTTTTAAAGCCCTTCCCTTGTCAGCGCGAACATAGAGGTTGTCTTCTCCCAACTTGCCATGAATAGTACCACCCGGTATGCCTTCACCCTGACAGGCTCGGGAACCTATACAGTCTTCGCCACGCTCCTCAATCTCTACCCTGGCGGCCGTCTTTACGGGACGGCCAGGAAACGGGCCTCGTGCAAGCGGTTGCGTCGGGCCTTTTTTAGGGGGAGGCGCTGCTGTCGTGCCGGGGAATTGCCGGTGGACATTCGTTGTTACAACGGATACAAATCCTTCAACTATACGAACTATACAACAGGTGAACATATGACGACACGACGTGAATTCATCAAGGCCGGTACGGCTGCTGCCGCCGGCGCTGCCCTCAGTGGCGAGGCCGCTTTCTCTCAGCCGGCCGCCAGCTCCGATCTGGTCCGCGACGAGGCCGGCAATTATCTCCTTCCACCGCTGCCCTACGATTACGCCGCCCTTGAGCCGCATATTGATGAAGCGACCATGCGGCTGCATCACGACAAGCATCACTTGGCCTATGTCAACGGACTGAATGCCGCCCTCAAGGCCCTGGCGCAGGCGCGCGAGACCAATAATTTCGATCTGGTCTCCTACTACTCCACCCAGAGCTCTTTTCACGGCTCCGGCCATCTGATGCATGCCATCTTCTGGAAGAATATGGCCCCCAACGCCGGCGGCGAGCCCAAAGGCGAGCTGGCCAGGGCCATCGAGCGCGATTTCGGCTCCTATGCTGCCTTCAAGGCGCACTTTTCCGCCGCATCGGCCAAGGTCGAGGGGAGCGGCTGGGGCGTGCTCGGCTACGATCCCTATGGCAAGAAGCTGCTGGTGCTGCAGGTTGAAAAGCACCAGAACCTCTTCGTGGCGGGTCTCGTGCCGCTGCTGGTGCTCGATGTCTGGGAGCACGCCTACTATCTGAAATACCAGAACCGGCGGGCGGACTATGTCACCGCTTTTTTCAACGTGATCAACTGGGATGATGTGGCGCAGCGCTTTGCGGCTGCCCAGCAGAGGTAGGGTGAACCCAAAAAGCCCGGGATGCAAGTCCCGGGCTTTTTTTTCGTCAAAAGGTAAAGTTGGCTTTTTGTGCCTGGCTTCGCAGCACCTTGCTCATCGCCTTGTCCAGGGTATTGACCTCGCCGCCAGCCGCCGACTTTTTTTCCTCCTCCGAGATGTAGGCTGCACGCTTAACCCGCAGCACCTCGATCTTTTCCTGGATGGCCTTCCGCTCCGCAAATTTCCGATCGAGATATTTCTGGCGTTCGGCCGGCGTCATGCTGCGCATCTCCTCGGGCAGATCCTCCTTTTCCAATTCCTCCAATCTGACCTGCTTCTGCTGCACCGCATCGACCAGGTCCCATCCGGCGTTGCTGTATATCGCCTGGGATTTGGTGATCGCGCGCTGCACCACCGCGACAGGAGAGGCCATCGCGGCATTAATATCCTGGCACGCCTGATTGGCAGCCCCGACAGCGCCCTCACGGCCGTAGGCGATGTAGGTCCGGTTCAGCCCGGTGCCGAGATCGGCCAGTTCCTGATCGAAGGGAGTGGGCGGTTCGAAGCTCTTCGCATTCTGGTCGATGTTGAAGTAGCTGCCGTCGGCCAGATCCGCGCCGGCCTGCCACTGCGTGTCAATGCCTTCCTGTCGGCTGCCGCAAAAGATGGTATTGACCAGGATTCCCTTGGTGATCGCTTTTTTGCAGGTGGTGCGGAAATCAACGTCCCCCTGGGTGAAGGGCTCATTGCCGGCGATGAAGATCGCACGATAGTCCTGCTTGCCGCTGCTCCAAGCCAGTTCATCGACGGCCCGGCCGATGACCGCTCCGCAGTATTCATCGCCGCCGTTGGTCGTAAGGCTGAAGAGGGCCTCAGAGATTTTGTCCAGGTCGTTGGTGAGCGGGGAGAGCTGGCGGATGTAACCGGTGCGCTCGCCCAGCGAGGGGGTGCCGTAATGATAGAGCGCGACTGCGATCTCAGGGCGCTGGCCGTCAACCCTGGCAGAAATGAACTCGTTGACGATTTTCCAGAGCTGGGTCCGGGCCTGGTCGATCAGGCCATCCATCGAGTTGCTGGTATCCAGCAGCAGGGCCAATTGCACTTGCGGTTTTTCGGCCGAGACCGCCTTGCGCGGGCAAAAGACAATCACGGCAAGGAGGATCAGTGCCAGTAGTAAAAGCGCGCGGGTTATTTTCATATTCCCTATCCTTTCCATGTTGTGAGGCGATTACTCCCGGATTTCATAGAGTTTTCCCGCCAGGACCACGCGCAGGTTGGTCCCGGCCGAGAGCCACTGCGGGGCGTTGGGATCCAGCTTGAGCAGGGCGAGCCAGGCGTCGGAATTGAAACGGACGCGGATGGGCTCACGGCCAGAGTAGCCCTGCGCCTCGGCATCCACCCATTCATGGCCGTTCTGGTAAAAGGTGCGATTGGCGATGGTCCGGATCTGCTGATTGCTCAGAGCCTGCTGCACCCGTAAGGCCGCCGGAGCAGCGCTGCCGGTTTGACCCTGCTGGAAGCGCAAATTGGCCCGGCTCAGCGCGCCGGCATCCTCGGCATTTTTCAAGGCGTCGAGGGAGCGGGCGGCGCCGACTGCCGCATCACCGCTTTTGCCGGCATAGACCTGATTGAGCATTCCTTCGGAGATTTCAAGGAACTCGGGGTTAGCGGCGGTCTGGAGCGTGCGCCGGCTCAGAGGCACATTGCGCTGCGCTTCATCCTCGAGGATGAGAAAGGCGGTATAGGGGGTGACGATGCCATAGCGGCGTGCCAAGGCGATGACCTCCTGCTTGAGCTCCTGCGCCTCGCCATTGAGACGGATCTGGTCGAGGAGGTAGCCGATACGGCGTGAAGCCCAGAGGCGCGGGATGAATTCGTACTCCCGCGCATCGTCCGGAAATCGGACTAAATAGGTCCATGATTCGGACCGGCCGTTGACGGTCCCGTGCAGGGTGATCTGGGCTGGGCCGCTGCCCTCGTAGCGGCCGAGGATGAGGAGCTGTTCACCCTTGAAGAGATCGGGGAGAAAATTGGGGGTCATCTTGCTGATGTGAATCGGGCCGCTGGTTTCCAGCCGGGGTGAGGCGAGCACGGGTTGGGCGATCTTGTTGTAAAAGGCGGAGATTTTGACCTCGATCTCCTCATCAGGCTGGACATACACGCTGGCGGCGCGGGTTTTTGTGGTCAGCCGGTCGAGGAGATGGGTGTTGAGGTCGCTGCCAACGCCGAGGCTGAAGATACGGATGGTCGCATCGCCCGAGGCTTTATTAACCTGGTCGAGGATGGCCTCCTCGCCGGTCTCGCCGACAGTCGGTTTGCCGTCGGTGATCAGCACGACCATATAGGGGCGGTCGGAGGTGGTCCGTTCGCGCGCCGGGCGCAGGGCGAGATCGAGGGCTTCGGCGAGGGCGGTGCCGCCGATGGGCATGAATCCATCGACGAAGGCATCGGCCTGACGGATCGCCGCAAGGGTAGCCGGCCGCAATCCGTTGAATAGGGCTTCCGCCTCGGTGGAGAAGCGGACAATCTCGAAGTGGTCGCGGCTATCGAGTTGGGCGAGACATAAGTGCAGGGCTTTTTTCGCCTGTGCCAGCTTGGCCTTTTCCGCCATTGAGCCGGAGGTATCGAGGATGAAGACCAGGTCCTTAGGCAGAATGCGGTCGGCAGCGAGGTCGGCGCGCGGGGCGAGCATGAGCAGAAAACTTCCGGGCTCGCGGCCGTCGTTGAAGGCGAGCAGCCGGCCGTTTACCGGCTCGCCGCCGGCGGGCGCGAAAAAGAGCTGGAAATCGGTGTCCGGCTTGACGGATTTTTCTTCATAGCCGATCACGGCGTGGCGGCTGTCACTGCGGCGGATCTCCACCTCGTGGCTGGGGGAGTAAACCGGCCCCAACGGCGCGTCCCACTCGATCTCCACCTTGATCGCGACGCTCTTGAGCGGCGCGGCCGAGAATTTTTCAGTGTTAAGCGGATAGCGATATTCGACCAGGCCATCCTGGCTGGCCAGCAGCTGGGTATAGCGCAGCCGGATGTGTTTCTCGCCGTGCGGCAAGATGGGGAAGATGCGCAGCCGATAAAGCTCCTGTCCGAAGTATTCGAGCAGGGCCGGGTCGCGTTGTTTGCGGACGATCTCCTCGTACAGGTCGCGCGCCTTGGCCGCATCGAGGAGTTCGGCCTCGACGGGGCGGCCGTCGATCTCCATGGAGAACCGGTCGAGCTGGCCGCCGCGCGGGACCGGGAAGAGGTAGGTGCCCTCGAGCTGAACGGGATAAGGATTAATAAAGAGCTGATCGACCGCGGTGACGGCAACCTGGTCGGTTATTTTGACCTCCACATGGTGGTAGCGCACCTCGAGTGGAGTCATGGCTGGCGGAAAATGTGGCAGCAAGGGAAGGTGCGGCGGCTGCGGGATGATGATCATGCCGTCGGCGTGCGCGAGCACCGGAATGAGGATGAAAAAAAACAGAGCCCCTGATCGCCGCATGGTGATCTCCCCTTTCGTGTCGGTTAAGCTTCTATGTATGCAACGACATGAATGGCGAAAAGTTCGGGGAAAAATCGATAAATCGCAGGTAAAAAGATCGCCAGGCGCGTGATTTTTCTTTTAAATTTGGCCGGCAAATGATACTTTCTTGTTCGTGGATGACTGAAATCAATGAGGGAGGCACCGTGGAAAAACGCACACTTGGCCGCAGCGGTCTGGAGGTCTCTGCCCTTGGACTCGGATGCATGGGGATGAGCCATGCCTATGGCCCTCCCCGCGACCGCAAGGAGATGATTTCTCTGATTTGGGCAGCGGTTGATCGCGGGGTTACCCTCTTCGATACCGCAGAGGTGTACGGCCCTTATACCAATGAGGAGTTGGTAGGCGAAGCCCTGGCGCCGGTACGCGATCGGGTGGTGATCGCCACCAAATTCGGCTTCAGGATCGCAGCGGATGGCAAGCAGACGGGCGTGGACAGCCGGCCGGAGCACATCCGCGAGGTGGTGGAAGCTTCATTGCGGCGGCTGCGGACCGGGGTGATTGACCTGTTGTATCAACACCGCGTCGATCCGGAGGTGCCGATCGAGGAAGTGGCCGGCGCGGTCCAGGATCTGATCCGCGCGGGCAAGGTGCGCCATTTCGGGCTCTCGGAGGCGGGTGCCCGAACCATCCGCCGCGCTCATGCCGTGCAGCCGGTCACCGCGCTCCAGAGTGAGTACTCCCTCTGGTGGCGCAAGCCGGAAGAAGAGATCCTGCCCGTGCTCGAGGAACTCGGAATAGGCTTCGTGCCGTTCAGCCCGCTCGGTCGTGGTTTTCTAACCGGCACGATTAATGAAAAGACGGTCATTGATCCCGGTGACTTTCGTGCCATCATTCCCCGTTTCACGGCTGAGAATCGTAAAGCCAATCAGGCGCTGGTCGATCTGCTAGTCCGCTTCGGCGCGCGCCTGAGGGCGACGCCCGCACAAATCGCTCTGGCGTGGCTGCTGGCGCAGCGGTCGTGGATCGTACCCATCCCGGGAACGACAAAGCTGAGCCGCCTGGAGGAAAACCTGGGTGCAGCCGCTCTCGAACTCACTCCGGACGATCTCCGCGAGATCGGCCGTGCAGCGGCGCAGATCCCGGTGCATGGAGCGCGCTACCCCGAGGCACTCGAGCGGGCCACGGGATTATAAGGAGGGATTCTTTATGAACAAGCCCGAAAAGCATCCGGATCAGGAGCCACGCCTTGCAGCACCGCTCTCCATGCCCGCGCTGATCTATCGCTCCTGCATGGTCCTCCTGACCAATCTGATCCCGCTCTATGGGGTATGGCGGCTGGGCTGGAGCAGCTTCATCCTGATCCTGCTCTTCATCATCGAGGGGGCGATCGTCTTTTTGATGGATCTGGTCAAGCGCCCCTGGGTGAAGGTGAAAGAGAAGAAAAAGATCCTCTTTTTCGAATTCGTTTTCATCACCTTTTTTGGATTTTTCGCCATCCTGATCTTCGGGCGTGATGAAGCGGCCATGGATCTGATCGAGACCACCCGCAGCGCTTTTGGTTCGGCGCGGGCATTGCCCCTCTGGCCGGTGCTGGGGATTCTCTCCGGGCGCTTGCTGCGCACTGGAGAGGAGCTGCTGCAGGCAGGACTTTTCCGCTCTGGCAAGGGCCAGACGCTCTATTTTAGCGGCGGCGGTTGGATGCTGCTGCTCTTTTTTCTGGTCATGACCGCCCCCTTCATCGCCGACAAGAGCCCCAATCCAATGGCGGGGCTGATTGCGGTCATCGTCCTCAAGACGCTGGGCGAGTTCTTCGGCGTCTGGGCGGCGCGGATCGTCAAAGTTTGACCGATGAGACAACCGCACAGCGAATGCCAGGCTGTTATTGCCGGTGAGAATTGAAAAAAAACACTACCAGACACGATACGAAAGAGCTGAGAAAACCCATGCTTCCATTCGACACCCCCGTAATAGAGTTGATCAAACAGCGGCGTTCCTGCCGCACCTATAAAAAAAGAGCGATCGCCGCGGAGACGGCCGCGCGGCTGGCTGCCTTCAGCGCATCGATCACCAGCGGCCCCTTCGGCACTCCCCTGCGCTTTGAGCTGGCCGCTGCGGCCGGGGATGATCCGGGCGCGCTGAAGGGCCTGGGTACCTATGGCTTCATCAAGGAGCCGGCCGGATTCATCATCGGCGCCGCCTCGCCAGGCGAAAAGAACCTTGAGGATTTCGGCTGGGGTCTGGAGGCCATCCTGCTCTATGCGACCGGTCTCGGGCTTGGGAGCTGCTGGCTTGGCGGCAGTTTTGCCAAAAGCCGCTTTGCCGGCCGCATCCGTGCGGAAGCGGCGGAGATCGTCCCCGCCGTGGCCGCTATCGGTTATGCGGCCGAGGAGACCCCGCTGCGCCGGATGATGCGAACTCAGATCAAGGCTGATACCCGAAAGCCGTGGGAGACGCTCTTCTTCCGCGACGATTTCAGCATGCCCCTGCGTGAGGATGAGGCCGGCGCTTACCAGGTCCCTCTGGCCATGCTGCGACTGGCGCCTTCAGCCAGCAACGGCCAGCCCTGGCGGGTCCTGCTGAAAGGAGGCTGCTGTCATTTTTTTCTGCAGCGTAACGCAAGGCACAAGTCCGGCCGAAAACCGCTGATCTCTTTTACCATCGCCGATCTTCAACACGTCGACCTGGGCATCGCCCTGTGCCACTTTCAGTTGACGGCCGAAGAGGTGGGGATGAAGGGGAGATGGGAGCTGCATGAGGAGAGTATCCCGGCAGCGGATGAAATGCGGGAGTATATTGCCAGCTGGCACGAAAATATCTGAGTCTGCAAGGGGGAGAATCTTCCGCCCCTCCCTGATCTCACGAGATTCGGGCTAAAACAGCTCCGGCAGGACCTCGCCGGCCTTGCCGCGGATGACGCGATCATAGAGGCCGCTGATCTCCGAGGGCTCCGGATTGATCTCGACACAATAGGCACCATTCCTTTTCGCCAGTTCGGGATAACCGGCCGCCGGCCATACCACCGCCGAGGTGCCGATGCTGATGAGCAGGTCGCAAGCCAGGATCGCCCGGGTCGCCCCGGCTACCACCTTGTCCTCCAGCATATCCTCGAACCAGACGATATCGGGCCGAAGCCAGCTGCCGCATTGGGAACAGTGGCGGGTGGCAAACTCGGGATCCCGATCCTCCCAAACCCCATGCTGCGGGCAGCGGACGCGCCAGAGGCTGCCGTGCAGCTCAAAGATCTTCTTCGTGCCGGCGCGCTGATGCATACCGTCGATGTTCTGCGTCACCACGGTGACGCCAGAGCGAGCAGTCTCGAGGCCGGCGATCACCTTGTGCCCCGCATGCGGCTCACAGCGGATCGCCTCCTGGCGGCGCAGCCGATGAAAATCTAACACCCTCTCCGGATCGCGGTCAAAGGCACGTTGACAGGCGACCTCCTGCCAGTTGTACTCTTTCCAGCGCCCGCCTGCGCCGCGGAAGGTGGCGATTCCGCTCTCGGCGGACATGCCGGCACCGGTGAAGAAGACGATATGTCTGTAGGCCTGCAGATCGATTTTTCCCATGGCTCTCCCTTCCTGTTTGCATCCAGTATAATCTAACCTTTTTTGGGCCGTTCGCAAGCGGATTATGCGCGGACGGGCGGGAAAGAGGCACGCGGACGAGAAAACGCCCGAACTTTTCTGTATGTGATACGTCTTAATTTTATTTATAGTTGGAATTCCAGTATTAATTTGCATATTATAGAGATTCTATCCAGCCACGATCAGAGGTATACCCATGAAACCCTTCCTATCGGGGATTGCGGTTCTGCTCCTTGCCGGCTGTGCTTCCCGCCTACCGCATGTGCAGGAGGTTGCGGGCAGCTCGCCCGGACCGGCCGTACCCTGGACGCCGTCCCGGAGCGCTGCGCAAGCCCTCAAGCTTCCCGAGGCAACCGTACCGGAGGCGCAGGTACGCGACCGTTGGCCGGATCTCAGCCTGGCGGAAGCGATTGCCCTCGCCTTGCAGAACAATCCCGACACTCGCATGGCCTGGGCCAACGCCCGCGCCGCCGCGGCCGCATACGGCGCGGCGCGCAGCGTCTGGCTTCCCGCCCTCAGTGCCGAGGGCTCCCTCCTCCGTTCGCGCCAGGAGAGTGCCCCGGACCGGCCCGATGACTATAATCCCTTCACAGTCTACGGTTATGGCGCCAGCCTCAGCTGGCTGCTCTTCGATTTTGGCAGCCGGACCGCGGCCATCGACGCCAGCCGCCAGGCCCTGCTGGCCATGGACTGGACCCACAATGCGGTCATCCAGAATACTGTACTGCAAACGGTGAGCGCCTATTACACCTGCGCCGGTGCCCGGGCCATGGTTCAGGCCGACTCCGCGGCACTGGCCAGCGCGGCCATCGCATTGAAAGCCGCCGAAGAGAAGCGCGGCGTCGGCCTGGCCACCAGCGCCGATCTCCTGCAGGCGCAGACCGCCTATTCGCAGGCGCTGCTGGACCTCCAGAGCGTCGAAGGAGAGTGGCGCGTCAGCCGCGGCAGGCTGGCCCTGGCTATGGGCTATCCCGCCCAGAGCGTAGGAGCATTCGAGGCGGCTATTCCCGAAGTCCCGCCCGATTCGCTCTTGCAGCCGGTGGATGACCTGATCGAAAAGGCCCTGGCCAGCCGTCCCGATTTGCAGGCTGGCCGCGCCCGTGCCCGTGCCGCTCTGGCTTCGGTGCGCCAGGCCCGCGCCGCGCTGTTGCCTGCCCTCTCCGGATCCGCCGCCACCGACCGCAGCTGGATCCACGGCATCGATCGGAAGACCGATCATCTCAGCGGCGGTCTGCGTCTCGAGGTGCCTCTGTGGGCCGGATTCTCGCGTCAGTACCAGCTCGCGCGGGCCAAGGCCGAAGCGGACGCCGCCAAAGAGGGTGTGCGCGCCGCCGAACAGGAGATCTCCTTTCAGGTCTATTCCAGCCACAGCGACTTTCTCACCGCGCGGGCCCGCGTCGCGACGGCAGAGGACTTGCTCGCCAGCGCCCGGCAGTCCGAGCAGGTCGCGCTGGGCCGATACAGAGAGGGAGTCGGAAGCATTCTCGATCTGCTCACCGCCCAGCGCGCTCTTGCCCTGGCGCGCGCCCAGCAGATCAATGCCCGCTTGGCCTGGCATATTGCCCTAGCTCAGCTGGCGCGCGATGTCGGCGTCCTGGGCGTCGGCGGCGAAAATCCCTTCACTCCAACATCCACACCATCGAGGTAATCCATGAAACCGAGACACTTGATCCGCCTCATGACAGCACTGCTCCTTCTCGCTGGCTGCGCCAAGGAAAAGGCGCGGCAGATGCCGCCGACGACGGTGAGTGCCGCGGCGGCGGTCGTACAGGCGCAGCCCCTCTCCCTGAAAGCTGTTGGTGTGGTCGAGCCCATCGAATCCGTAGCGGTCAGACCGCAGGCCGGCGGCGTGATCACCCGGGTCCATTTCAGCGAAGGCCAGTCCGTTCGCGCCGGGCAGCCGCTTTTCACTATTGATCCACGGCCTTATCAGGCAGCCCTGCATGCCGCCCAGGCCCAGCTCGCCCGCGACAGCTCGCAGGCGGTCTTTGCGGCGATGCAGGCGCGGCGGTACGAGGATCTCAGCGCTAAGGATTTTGTCACGCGCGATCAGTACGAGCAGGCGAAAACCCAGGCCGAAATGCTCCGGTATGCGATGCGGGTCGATCAGGCGGCCATTGAACAGGCGCGGCTCAATCTCGGCTATACCACGGTGACGGCGCCGATCTCGGGACGAAGTGGTGCCCTCCTCGTCAAACGCGGCAACGTCGTCAGCGCCAACGGTTCCAGCCTGGTGGTGATAAACCAGATGAATCCCATCCGCGTCAGTTTCACCATCCCTGGCACCGATCTGCCGCGGGTTCAGTACTGGGCGGCCCGGGGCGGCCTCGAGGTGCATGTCAGTCCTGCACGCAATAGCGGCGAAGCAGATCAACTCAAGGGCAAGTTGAACTTTCTCGACAACACCGTGGATGCCGCCACCGGCACCGTGACGCTCAAGGCCGAGTTCGCCAATGCGGAGGAGAAGCTCTGGCCCGGGCAGTTCGTCGATGCCGAGTTGGTTCTGACCATTGAAAAGGAGGCCCTTACGGTGCCGGCCGCCGCGGTGGTGACCGGCCAGGATGGGACTTTTATTTATGTCATCACCGCGGAGGGCAAGGCCGAGAAGCGGCCGGTGAAGGTCAACCGCACCCTGGGCGAACAGGCCGTTCTTGATGACGGGATCAAACCGGGCGAGATGGTGGTGACCGACGGTCAGGTCAAGCTGATGCCGGGGGCCCGGGTCACGGTGCGAGGCGGAGCGGCGGAACAGGGGAGGCCGCAATGAGGATCTTTATCGACCGTCCGGTTATGACCACGCTGGTCATGCTGGCCATCATTATCGCGGGGATCATCGGTTACCGACAGCTGCCGGTGAGCGACTTGCCGACGGTCGATTTTCCGACGATCTCGGTCAACGCCAGCCTGCCGGGCGCGAGTCCGGAAACCATGGCTGCCGCGGTGGCGACGCCCCTCGAGAAACAGTTCACCACCATCGCCGGCATCGACAACATGACCAGCTCGTCGAGCCTGAGCAGCACCAATATTACGATCCAGTTCAATCTCGACCGGGACATCGATGCGGCTGCAGCTGATGTGCAATCGGCGATCTCGGCGGTCTCGCGGCAGCTGCCGCGAGACATGCCGGCGCCGCCCTCCTACCAGAAGGTTAATCCCGCTGACCAGCCGATCCTCTTCATCGTCCTCACTTCGCCGACCTTGCCGCTCTACACCATCAATGAGCTGGCCGACATTCAGCTGGCGCAGCGCATCTCGATGGTGAGCGGCATCGCCCAGGTGATGGTCTTCGGAGCGCAAAAATATGCGGTGCGGGTACAGGTCGATCCGCGCGAGCTGGCGGCGCGCAGCATCGGCATCGATGAGGTGGTCAGCGCCATCACCACCAACAACGTCAATCTGCCGACCGGCATCCTCTGGGGGACAGAGAAGGCCTTCACCGTCAAGGCGACTGGCCAGCTCGACAATGCCGCGATGTTTCGTCGGGTGGTGGTCTCTTACCGCAACGGCGCGCCGGTGCGGCTGCAGGATCTCGCCAGCGTCTATGACGGGGTGCAGAACAACCGTGTTGCCGCCTGGTTCAACAACGACCGCTGCATCCTGCTGGCCATCCAGCGCCAGCCCGGCACCAACACCGTCGAGGTGGTGCGCAATGTCCGCCGCTTGCTCCCCAAGATCCAGGAGCAGTTGCCCGCCTCGGCGCAAGTGCACATCCTTTTCGACAAATCCGAGCCGATCCAAGAGTCCGTCAACGATGTCAAGATGACCCTGCTTTTGACCCTCTTTCTGGTCGTACTGGTCATTTTCATCTTTTTGCGCAATGTCTCGGCGACAGTTATCCCCAGCCTTGCTTTGCCGCTCTCGGTCGTCGGCACCTTTGCGGTGATGAAGCTGCTCCACTTCAATCTCGACAACCTTTCACTGATGGCGCTGACCCTGGCGGTGGGCTTTGTCGTCGATGATGCCATCGTCATGCTCGAGAACATCTTCCGTCATATGGAGATGGGCAAGAGTCCCTTCCAAGCCGCTGTGGACGGGGCCAAAGAGGTGAGCTTCACCATCGTCTCGATGACGTTGTCGCTGGCGGCGGTCTTCATCCCGGTGCTTTTCATGGGTGGAATCATGGGCCGTCTCTTTCGGGAATTCGCGGTGACGATCATGGTGGCGATTCTGATCTCCGGATTTGTTTCGCTCTCACTGACGCCGATGATGGGGAGCCGCTTTCTGCGCCATGAGCAGGAGAAGCGCCACGGCCGTCTCTACAATGCGATCGAATCCTTCTGGAACAAGGCACTGCGATTTTATCAACGTACACTGGCATGGGTGGTGGAGCGGCGGCGGGCGACGCTGCTCTTCTCTCTGGGAGTCTTTGCCATCACCATTTTTCTCTTCGTGATCGTGCCCAAGGGCTTTTTGCCGAGCGAGGATACCGGTCTGCTCAATGGGACCCTGGAGGGCGCCGAGGGGACATCGTTTGAAGGGATGCTCGACAGCCGCGCGCAGGTGACCAGCATTCTCGCAGCCGATGACAATATCGAGCGCTTCACCGTCAGCATCGGCGGTGGGGGCGGAGGTGGTTCCAACTCCGGGCGCATGTTCATCCGCCTCAAACCGCGCGGCGAACGCAAGCTGACCGCCGATGAGGTGACCAATAACCTCCGCCGCAAGCTGGCGGGGGTCCCCGGTGTGCGTGCGTTCATCATCAATCCGCCGGTGATCAATATCGGCGGCCGCTTTGCCTCGGGCCTCTATCAGTTCACCATGCAATCCTCGGACATCAAGGGGCTTTATGCCGCCGCGCCGCAGCTCGAACAGCGCCTCAAGGCCGACCCGATGTTCCGCGATGTCAACAGCGATCTGCGCATCAGCAATCCCGAGGTGACCCTCACCCTCGACCGCGACCGCGCCGCCTCGCTGGGCATCTCGCCGCAGACAATAGAGGAAGCTCTTTATTCGGCTTATGGCACGCGGCAGGTTTCCACCATCTTGGCCCCTAATAACCAGTACTATGTCATGCTCGAACTCAATCCTGAGTATCAGCGGGATGCTTCGGCCTTTCAGTATCTCTATATCCGTTCGCCCTTGACGGACAAACTGGTGCCGCTGGCCACCCTGGCGGGGATCAAGCCTACGGCCGGTCCGCTGACAGTCAACCACTCCGGCCAACTTCCCTCGGTGACGATCTCCTTCAATCTGGATGACGGCGTCGCACTGAGCGAGGGGGTGGCCGCGGTCCATGCGGCGGCGCGCGAGGTCCTGCCCGCCTCGATCGCCACCAGTTTTTCCGGGACGGCCCAGGCCTTTCAATCCTCGCAGAGCAGCCTGCTCGGTCTGCTACTGCTGGCCATTCTGGTGATCTATATGATTCTGGGCATCCTCTATGAGAGTTTTATTCATCCCCTTACCATTCTCAGCGGGCTGCCCTTCGCCGGATTCGGGGCGTTGATTACATTGATGATTTTCAGGATGGATCTCAATCTCTACAGCTTTGTCGGCCTGATCATGCTGATCGGCGTGGTGAAGAAAAATGCGATCATGATGATTGATTTCGCCATCTCGGCGCGCAATGAGGGTCTCAGCGCCAGGGATGCCATCCTGCAGGCTTGCAGCATCCGTTTCCGGCCGATCATGATGACCACCGTAGCGGCGCTGATGGCGACCCTGCCGATCGCCCTCGGACTCGGGGCGGGCTCGGAGTCGCGCCGGCCGCTGGGCTTGTGCGTGGTGGGCGGACTGCTTTTCTCGCAGCTGATCACCCTCTACGTGACCCCGGTCTTTTACATCTATCTTGAAAAGCTGCAGAACCGGCTGGGCAGTCTCTTCGCCGGCAAAGAAAAGGCCTCTTAAGGTGGTGATGGCGGATCGATCTCGAGGCGGAGGATCTCGAGGTCCTCGCCGCCCTGGAGCGTCAGGCGCTCCGAACCGCAATCCGGGCAGCGGGTGGTGAGCAGATCAAGGGTGTAACGGCCGCCACAGGCCTGGCAGAGGGCGGTCAAGGGGGACTCCTCGATGACCAGGTCGACGGATTCCAACAGCGTGCCGGCGCGGATCAGTTCGTAATGGAACCGCAGGGCTTCCGCCATAACTCCGCTCCATGGGCCGACGCGGATGACGATACGGGAGATGTGCGCGATGCCGCGCTCCTGCATCTGGCGGATGACGGCGCGGCTGAGCGCCTGGGCGATGGAGAGTTCGTGCATAGGTCAGGTTTCCGCGCTTGCAGTGCCGCTGTATTATGGAGGCGGCAGTGCGTCCGGCTGCGATTGCAGCGGTTCGATGGGAAAATGAAAAGGGTGGCTGAGTTTCTCAGCCACCCTTTATGATTATCTGGCAGGCGGATCGCCGCTGCAACCGGACCCGGCGGGAGTGGATTCCGCCCTGTAGATCACAGTTTACTTAGAAGTCGCAGCCCTGGCTTCCGCTTTCATGGCTTCGCCGGCGGTGATGGCGATCTCGACGCGGCGGTTCTGGGCGCGGCCTTCGGGGGTGTCATTGCTCGCCACCGGCTGGCTCTCGCCGTAGCCGATGATGGTGAAGCGGCTGATGTCGACGTTATTCTTGGCCAGGAAGGAGGCGACTGCGTGGGCGCGGGCCTCGGAGAGCTTCTGATTGTAGGCCTCGTCGCCCTGGGAATCGGCATGGCCCTCGATGAGCAGGACGGTATCGCTGTACTTGTTCAGGGTCGTGGCCAACTCCGCCAGATCGGTCTGGGCGGCAGGTTTGAGCACCGACTTGCCCGAATCGAAGAGGAGGCCGGACTTGAGGGTGACCTGGATGCCTTCACCGACACGTTCGACCTTGGCATCGGCGAGCTGCTGCTCGATCTCAGCGGCCTGCTTGTCCATCTTGTTGCCGATGTAAGCGCCGGCAGCACCACCCACCGCGGCGCCGATGATAGCGCCGAGGACGGAGTTGCCGAACTGGTTGCCTATGACCGCGCCAACTGCGCCGCCACCGGCGGTTCCCACTGCAGCGCCCTTGGTCGTCTTGTTCATGCTGGAACAGGCAATAATGCTGAAAGAGAGCAAAGCAATCAATAGATAGGTCACTATTTTACGCATGATAACCTCCACGAAAAGATGATTTGCGCGACGGATTGACTAAGGATCGTGTCAAGATATCCCCACGATATGGCGTTCGCGCATTGCAATAACGAGATAACATACAAGAATGTTCCGAATAATGCAAGAAAAATATGCCCATCAGTGGGCATAGAAATCCACCATGTGCGCGATCGCCGCTTCGCAGACGCGGCAAAAACGATCGCGGGTATTGCTGATCATCAAGCAGTCGACCATCGGCCGGTAGAGCCCATGGGAGGCGTAACCGGCTCCCTCGAATGCCCCCACCTTGTCTTCGATGGCAGCGTACTTTTTTCTCACGGCGGCGAGCTGATCGCCCAGCTTTTTGCCCTGATCGAGGAACGGCTTTTTCACCTTGTCGAGTTCCTTCTCCCCTGCGCCGCGTGCTTGCGCCTCCTTTTGTGCTTTTTCCATGGCCCGGCCGTTCTCTAAGAGGAGATTCTGCAGGCTATCGCGCGCGGATTTGCCATACTCGGTCGGCAGAGTGATCTCCGGAGAGAGCAGGGCCTGCCATTTGATACGGCCGCGATTGAGGAGAGCGGTGATATTGGGTTCGAGCGGTTCGACTCCCTTGGGATAAAAATCGTTATAGGCAACCTCCGAGGTATAGTATTCGTCTGCGAGTCCCGCGAAGGCATGGCCGAACTCATGGACGAAGACCCGCCTGCTCAGAGCGTGATCGACGGTGGTGCAGCAGTAATCGTTATAGATCCCGCCGCCGCCGTAGCGGCTGCTGTTGACCAGAACCACAATGGCATCGTAAGGTGCCCGGCTGGCGACGCGACGCAACCGATGACCATCCTCGATCAGCATGTAGCGATCGAGATCAAAGGAATTGAAGGAGGCGTTGAGCAGGGTGTTCTTCCAGGAACCCTGGCGGGGCTCATCCATGCCCTTTTCGAGAGAAGCAATGAAAAGACCGCGGATGTTGATTCGGTCCTGCAGCCCTTTATAGGGCTCAACGGTGAAGAGAAAGTCGCGCATCTTATCGATATCCGCATGAAATTTGGCCTGCTCGTCGGCGGTGTAGCCCTCGGCGACGAAGAGCAGATCCACTTTGACCGCTGGGGCGCCACTGATATGGGATTCATAGATTTCTGCCGCCGGGCCGCTTTCCGTATTGATATGGTAGTCGGCCGGATCGATCCTGAGGACGAAGAAAGGAGCGGGCAGATTGTTCGCGTCCCGTTTCTCCAGGACGAACTGGACGGGATGTTTGGGCGCCGGAAAGCGCACGGCCCGCCTGAAGGTGCGTTTGATCCCGTCGAGAGCCGGGCTCGTTGTGCGGTATTCGCCGTACATGCAATCAAAACCGCTCGAATAGATCAGGGCATTGGTGGCGATATCATAGAGTTTGATCTGATAGCGGCCATTGTTGAAGGGATCAATCAGGCTGGTGCGGCTTCCAGGCCAGAGCGGTTCGCGCAGGATCGGGCCGGCGGAGATGATCTCCTCGCGGGCATCGCCGGTCTGGAAGAGTTCGAGGCGCAGGGCTGCGTCGTCGAAATAGAGGTCAAAATCCGGTATAGTCCCGGCGACCGCTGCAGCGGCCAAGAGGGTAAAGAGGAATAGCAGGCGTAGATGCATCAGTGATCTCCAGTTGATGGAATGGGTTGGATGGTGCTCAGAGTGGTTTGGCTTCGGGCGCGCCAAAGGGATGGACCGCGTCTTCTTCACGCGCCAGCCACACGGCCATTTCGCCGCGTCCGCGATGCGCCCAGGCATAATAGGGAATGGCCATGGCGGGCACATCGCTGACCTGTACCGGGCCGGTATCCTTCTGGCTGTAGCTTTTGACGGTAGTCTGCAGCACCTCGAGGCCGTTGAGCAGATCGTCTCTCCACAAACTGGTCACCGGGGCAGCATCCGGGAGCAGCAAATTGCGGACATGGCCGGTGGTCACATCCGGCCATTCGAAGCAGTAGACCAGGGGACCGCGTTCCAGGGCAACCCGGCCGCGGTCGGCGGCGACACTGTCGTGGGCGACGACGCGGCGGACCGGCATTGGCAGGGTCAGCTCGACCCAGTCACCGGGCTTCCAGGTGCGCTCGATGCGGGCAAAGCCTTCCTGCATCTCAAGTGGAAAGGATTGGCCGTTGATCTCGAGGTGGAGCGGAGCCGGCGCAGGATCGACATATCGGTAGAGATCCCCCGGGATAGGCCGGCCCTGGGCCCATCCGGGAATCCGCAGATGAAGGGTGAACCGGGTGCCGCGCGGTGGCGGACTAATGAGAAGCTGGATCTGGCCATCCCAAGGATAGGCGCTCACCTGCTTGATCTGCAGCGGCTGCCCTTTCAGCTCGAATTCCGCGCTGCTCTCCGCATAGAGATTGACATAGAGCTGATCGTCGCGGAGGGCATAGAGATAACCGGGGATGGAGGCGAGGAAGCGGGTGATGTTGCCAGGGCAGCAGGCGCAGCCGAACCACTCCTTGCGCTCATGCTGGCCGGCGGACTCGAGGGGATTGGGGTAGAAAAAGTGGGTGCCGTCGAGGGCGACCCCGGAGAGCAATCCGTTGTAGAGGGTGCGCTCGAGAACGTCGAGATACATTGACTGGCCGTGCAGCAGGAAGAGACGATAGTTCCAGTAGACATTGGCTATAGAGGCGCAGGTCTCATTATAGGCGGTCAGGTTGGGCAACTCGTAATTTTTGCCAAAGGCCTCGCCTTCGCTGGTAGCGCCGATTCCGCCGGTCAGATGGATTTTTTTCCTCGTTACATTCTGCCAGATGAGGTCAATCGCCTGGAGGTAAGCCTGATCGCCGGTGAGGGCGGCGACATCGGCGATCCCCGCATACATATAGCCGGCGCGCACAGCATGGCCGACGGCTTCTCTCTGCTGAACGATCGGGATGTGGTCCTGGCTGTAGGGGCCATAGAGCTCGCGGCCGCCGGTCGCCTTGCCGCGGATGTCGAGGAAATAGCGGGCGGTCTGCAGATAGCGGTCATTGCGGGTGATGCGGTAGAGTTTGACCAGGCCTATTTCGATGACCTGATGGCCGGGGGGGATCTCGACCTTGCCTGGGCCGAAGGTGGTGCAAATAAGGTCGGCATATTTCAAGGCGACATCGAAGAGGTTGCGCTTGCCGGTCGCCTGATAGTGCGCGGCCGCTGCCTCGAAGAGATGCCCGGCGTTATAGAGTTCATGACTCATGAACTCATGGGACCAGCGGGTTTTGCCGCTCCACTCCTCCAGGTAGGGGGCCTTGTTGGTGCGCGCCGTATAGAGGTAACCGTCCTTTTCCTGGGCGGCGGCGATCAGCGTGATCAGGCTGTCGAGGTAGGCCTCAAGTTTCGGGTCCTTTTGCACCGCCAGGGTATAGGAGGCGCCTTCGATGATCTTGTAGACGTCACTGTCGTCGAAGGGGTATGCGCCCTGCTGCTGACCCTTGATCAAGCCGCCGGCCAAGGCGAAGTTGGCGATGCGTCCGGTCTTTTCGGATTCGGCGAAGGCGTGGGGGATGGTGATCGTGCGGTTGATCTCGATCCGCGGCGCCCAGAACGAGTCCTCGAGATGAACGCGGGTGAAGGGCACCGGCTGGATGGGATAATCCCGGGCCTTCCGCTGCGCACAGGTGAGCAGCAGAAGGGGACCGAAAAACAGCAAGAAGTAACTATTTCGCATCGGAATCTCCAGAAAGTTCAGCAGGATGGACGGTTTTTAGGATTGTAATGCGAGTGCGCCACCGTGCGGCGGCCTCGTTCGCCTTGGCGCGGCAGTATGAGCGTCCTTTAAGCGCCGGGGGTTGGCCACAGCCGGGTACATTCGGGTCACTGTTTTGTGATGTTGACGATGAGAAATAATCCCAAAGCAGCGGCCACCAATTCCCAGGGAAAGCGATTGCCATGACCAAACTGATTTCCGGAGAGGGTTCTCTCCTGATTGACCGGGGTGACTTCATGGATCTCGTCAAAGAGCAGCATGCGTTCGCCACAGCCGCCCAGGCACTTGTAACCGATGCCTCCGTACTGGACTGCATTTTTTTTCCGGTCATACTCGAGGACGAACTTGCCGCTGCCAGGATCGGGCGTAAAAACCAGATAATTGAGATAGTCCGCATCAAAACTGATGTGCAGCCGTATCGGCTCCCAGTTGAGATTGAATTTTTTCGACTGGAATTTGGGCAGCAGGGCATAGATTTTATGTTCGGGGATGATCTCGATGCACTTGCCCGGCAGGTTCTTCCTGATATGCAGAACCTCCTGAAAGTTGGTTTCATAGGTACGGAGGGTGTGTTCGCCCTCGCGGATCTCTTTATCCCATTCGGTATATTCGGCTTGGAGCGTCAGATCCTCGGAGAGGTAGAACTGCAGCTGGGTGAGATCGGCATCCTTGAGCCGGTAACGATCGACGAGTGTTTTTGTCAGGACGTCATGGGATTCGTTTCCCAAAAAGGGCCCACAGCCGGGACCGCAAAAAACCAAGAGGAGCAATAAAAAGGAAGCAAGAAAAAAGGAGGGATGGTGAAGGGGCTTGCCGTTGGGGCGAAAATGAAGATTCCGCATCCGAACTCCCTGCCACATGCTGTTTTAAATCCATAACCTGAAGCCGGCCGCCACTCGCCGGCTAGACAGAACAGCTTGTTAAAACTTAATGAGAAACACCTTCTGATGCAAGGATAAATTTTCCTCATGGCCTGGGCGGGCCGGCATAAAAAAACCCCGCTCCTCGGGGAGCGGGGTTCAAGTTCGTCGTTGTCAAGCCTAGAGTTTGGTGACGTTGCTGGCTTGGAGGCCCTTCTGGCCCTGGGTGACTTCGAACTCGACTTGATCACCCTCATCCAGTGACTTGTAGCCGGTGCCCTGGATGGCATTGAAATGCACAAAGACGTCGCCGCCCTGTTCTCTGGTGATGAAGCCATAGCCCTTGGAGGCGTTGAACCACTTGACGGTACCTTTTTCCATCTTTGAAACCCCTGCCAAAAAAGTAACTGAAACCTCGTACCACTTTTGACGCTTGCTCCCGGCCGTCCATCTTACCGGGCTGACACAGAAGGGCGTTTAAAAAAGCGTACTTTATTTATCTTTTATTTTACAATAAATTAAATAAAAAAGCAAGCAAAATGTGCATTTTTTGTTCGGCTTTCCGCTCCGGCGCCTCCGCCGGAGACGGGAGATTTCAGCGCTGCACGCGGGCGGACCCCCCCCGGGCGAAGGCCTCGACTTCCGGGAGCCGGGCCATGGTGACGTCGCCCGGGAAGGTGGTCAGCAGGGCGCCGTGGGCCCAGCCAAGGCGCAGCGCCTCCTCGGGGTCACGGCCGGCGATAAGGCCGTAGATCAGCCCGGCCGCAAAACCGTCGCCGCCGCCGATACGATCGAGAACGTCGAGGGTGCACACGGGCGACACGTATTGATCCCCCTTGAGCCAGAGCACCGCCCCCCAGTCGTGGCGGTTGCTCGAACGCACCTCGCGCAGGGTGGTGGCCACCGCCTTGACGTTGGGAAATTCCTTGACCACCTTCTCGATCATCGCGAAAAAGGACTCGCTCTTGATCTCCGACCGGGCCGCGTCTGGTCCGGCGATGCCGAGGCCGAGTTGCATGTCCTCCTCATTGCCGATCAGGACATCGATCTCGGAGGCGATGCTGCGCAGCACCTGCTGGGCTTTCTGGAGTCCGCCGATGGGGGCCCAGAGCTTGGCGCGGTAGTTGAGGTCGAAGGAGTTGATCGCCCCCGCCTGGCGCGCGGCGCGCATCCCCTCGAGGATCAGTTTCGAGGTGGTTGTGGAGAGGGCCGCAAAGATGC
The DNA here is from genome assembly GCA_035419245.1 of bacterium. Lineage (NCBI taxonomy): Bacteria > bacterium. The sequence goes on from DAOLSP010000001.1 coordinate 696,823, forward strand.
CGCCGGAATGGAACCAGCGGACGCCGCCGGCGAAAATGGACTTCCAGTCGATGTCGCCCGGCTTGAGCAGGGCGCCGGCCTCGTTGGCGCGGTTATAAAAGACCACCGGCGGCCGCACCCCCATGCCGAGGTCGCTATAGACGGTCGCCATATTGGGGCCGCGCACGCCGTCGTGCTCGAACCATTTGTAAAAGGGACGGACACCCATTTCGCGCACTCGCGCCTGAATCATCTCGCCGATGGGGTATCGGACCATGGCGGTGGCGATGCCGGTGGTGAGACCGAAGCAGTCGGAGAGGTTGGCGGCGACGTTGTATTCGCCGCCCGAAACATGAACGGTAAAGCTGTGCGCCTTGCGGAAGGGGATCACCCCGGGATCGAGACGGTGGACCAGCGCACCGACCGAAAGGAAATCGAGGCCGCAGGCGTCCTGGCGGATATCGAGTTTTTGCATAGGTTCTCCTTTTGCCGGATAAAATGATACGGCGATCCGGCCGTGATTAAAGCCATTCCGTGTGGAAGAATTCGCCCCGCGGCGCGTCGCTGCGCTCATAGGTATGGGCGCCGAAATAGTCGCGCTGCGCCTGGAGCAGATTGGCGGGCAGCCGGCTGCTGCGGTAGCCGTCGTAGTAAGCCAGGGCGCTGGAGAACGCGGGGATGGAGAGGCCGGCTTCGACCGCCCTGCTGACCACCGTGCGCCAGGCCTGGTGATGGCTGGCCAACACCTGGCGGAAATAGGGAGCGAGGAGGAGGTTGGGTAAGTCGGGTTGCTCGTCGAAGGCCTCTTTGATTTTGTCGAGGAACTGGGCGCGGATGATACAGCCGCCGCGCCAGAGCAGGGCGATCTGGCCGAAATTGAGGCCATAATGGAACTCTTTGGAGGCGGCGGCCATGAGCTGAAAGCCCTGGGCGTAGGAGCAGATTTTGGCGGCGTAGAGCGCCTGGCGGATCTGCTCGACGAAGGCTTGCCGGTCACCGGCGAACGGCTGCTCCGGTCCGGGCAGCACTTTCGCGGCGGCGATGCGCTCTTCCTTGATAGCGCTGAGGGTGCGGGCGAAGACCGCCTCGGCAATGGTCGGTGCCGGAACGCCGAGATCGAGGGCGACCTGGCTGGTCCATTTGCCGGTCCCCTTCTGCCCGGCGGTGTCGAGGATGACGTCGATGATCGGCCGGCCGGTGCGTGCGTCGATTTTGGTCATGATGGCGGCGGTGATCTCGATCAGGTAGCTGTTGAGCTCGCCCCGATTCCACTCTGCAAAGACCGTATGCATCTCCGCTGCGCTCAGCCCGAGCAGCTGCTCCATGAGAAAATAGGCCTCGCAGATCATCTGCATATCGCCGTATTCGATGCCGTTATGGACCATCTTGACAAAATGACCGGCGCCGCCGTTGCCGACCCATTCGCAGCAGGGTGTGCCGTCGGCCACCCGGGCAGCGATGGCCTGGAGGATCGGCTTGACGTGCGGCCAGGCATCCGGAGAGCCGCCGGGCATGATCGACGGGCCCCAGAGGGCCCCCTCTTCGCCGCCGCTGACGCCGGTGCCAATGTAATGGAATCCTCTAGCCGTGAGTTCTTGCGTACGACGTTCGGTATCGGGGAAATGGCTGTTGCCGCCGTCGATGAGGATGTCGCCCGGGGCGAGATGCGGGATCAGCGCCTGGATGACCGCGTCGACCGGTTTGCCGGCGGGCACCATCATCAGGATCTTTTTAGGGCTCTCGAGGAGCTGCAGAAATTCGGCTAGGCTGGCGCATACGGTCATCTTTTTGCCCGCGAATTTATCAGCGGCAAGCAGCCGCTGTTTTTCGTCGAGGTCGAACCCGGCAACGGGATAGCCATGGCGCTCGATGTTGAGGGCCAGGTTGCGCCCCATGACGCCCAGGCCGATGACCCCGATGGCATAAGAATGCATTGCGATTTCCCTCCGGCTTGGTTAGATCGTCATGGCGGTGAATCCGCCGTCAACGCGAATCAGGGCGCCGGTGACAAATGCAGCAGCCTTTTGCGAGGCCATCCAGATCACCGCTCCCACTAGTTCCTCGGCGTCGCCGAAACGGCCCATAGGGGTATGGCGCAGGATATCCGCGGTGCGTTCCGGGGTGAGGATCTTGCGGTTTTGTTCGGCGGGGAAAAAGCCCGGGGCCAGCGCATTGACGCGGACCTTGAAGGGCGCCCATTCGCGCGCGAGGTTGCGCGTGAGGTTGTTCACACCCGCCTTGCTGATACTGTAGGTGAAGACCTTGGAGAGCGGGATCTCGGAGGCGGCGGAGGAGATGTTGATGATGCTGCCCCCTTCGCCCTGCTCGATCATGATCTTTCCGAAGAGTTGACAGGCGAGGAAGATGCTCTTGAGATTGACCCTCATGATCCGGTCGTATTCCTCCTCTTCGATCTCGAGGAAAGGGGTGGAAGAGTTGATCCCAGGAGCGTTGATGAGGATATCGATGCGCCCGATCTTGGCGAGGATGGTGTCCGCAGCGGCGCGCAGCTCCTCTTTGCTCGAGGCGTCGACCTTGATGGAAAGGGCTTTGACGCCGTACTTTTTGCATTCATTGGCTTGCTTGCGGGCATTCTCCGGATTGATGTCGAGGATGGCGATGTCGGCCCCGGCACGGGCGAGCCCCTCGGCCATCTTGCCGGCCAGGACGCCACCCCCGCCGATGACGACGGCCGTCCGGCCCTTCAAGCCAAACAGGTCTTCAATATAGCTCATGATGGTACTCCTTTTTCGTTTCTCACACCGAGGCATGCGCATGAGGGCTGTTTCTTGTATGTATGGCTACAAAAAAATACGGAGCAGATGGCGCTCCAGGATGTTCTCCGTGACATTTTTAGCGATGACTGGACGGAACCGCTCCAGCGCCTGCAGATAGCGCTCGCCCATTTCAGCGGCCACCTTGTAGCCGACGTGAATGAGTTGACGGAAATGGGGATTATAAAGCGGCTGGCTCTGGTTATGGCGCAGCACAGCGGCGAACTGGTCCGCCTCCCAGCCATCGACCTCGTCCGGCGCCGGCAGACGGGCGGGATCGATGTCGATCACGGTCGCATAGGGTTTGCAGAGCTCCTCGAAACGGGCCCGGGCATGGCGGTAAATGGCCTTAGCCATCGCCAGTCCCTCTCCCCCGGCCTCGGCCAGGCCGATGACCTCCTCAAGCCAGGTAGTGCCGGCGGTCTTGAGATGGAGGCCGGCGTTGTATTTTTTCAGGGCAGCGTTGATAGGTCCATAGAGGGCGAACTTGTCGCTGCCGGAGTGGACGCTCAGCTTCAAGCCGGAGGGCAGGCCGAAGCGGTCACGGGCGAAAGCGATAACCGCCAGGTCCTCTTCAAACTCGCGGGTGAACTGAGCCGGATCCCCGACATAGTCGACCCCCTTGTTGAAACGGCCGGTGAATTTAGGGGCGATGGTCGTCACCGGGATCTCCTTCCAGGCGACCGCGGCGAGGATGAAGAAAAGCTCCACCGGGCTTTGCGGCAGGTTGGTCTCGTCCATCGAGATTTCGACGACGAAGGGCTGGTCGTGTTTGCCCGCCGCGATGTGGCGATAGATGCGTTGCGCTTCCTCGATGGCGAAGAGATAGTTGGCTCCGATCCCGGCGATCTGGTCGCGGGTGACTGAGAAGGGTTCGGGAATCAGCGGGATCTGCAGGGTGCCGGTGAAGGGCTGGCAGCGGGCCACGAAGGCGTCGAGGGCGCTCTGTTCGGCAACCTGGCCGATGAAATCAGCCACGTCGATGGTGAAAAAGTCGCTGGCGGCAAGAAAATGGTCGACGGTTTTCATGCCGACGTGGTCGGCATCGACGAAGTAGGGCTCCTGCCAGCCCAGCGCTGCGACGGCGGCATCCGCCTCAGCCCGGGTATCGGCGGGCTGGCTGTTGATGATCGAATGCTCGCGATAGGACTTGTTCCAGACGGGCGTCACGGTCACACCCTGCACCTTGAGCCGCTGCAGGGCCTGAAGCTGTGCCTCTCCCTGGCGGCCGAAACGGTCGCCGATACCGATCGAGTATTTTCCCAAGGTCATCGTTTGCTCCACACGTCAGAATTTGTAGGTTTTTTTGACCAGATCATAGGCGAGGGCGCGGCTGAGGCGGCGCGCATCGCTGAGGTCGATAATGTGACGGGTGACGAGGCCGGCCAGGAAATTGGAATCGATACGCCGGGCTAGATCGTGGCGGGCCGGGATCGAGGGGAAGGCCCGGGTGTCATCGACAAAACCGGTGGTGTTGTAAAAGCCGGCGGTCTCTGTCACCTGCTGGCGGAAGCGCGTCATCCCCTCGATGCTGTCGTGGAACCACCAGGAGGGCCCCAGCTTCATTGCGGGATAGTGGCCGGCAAGGGGGGCGAGCTCGCGTGCGTAGGTGGCTTCGTCGAGGGTGAAGACAACGAGGGTCAGGCGGGGATCGTTGCCATATTTATTGAGCAGCGGCTGGAGGTTGCGCGTGTATTCGGTCTGCACCGGAATGTCGCAGCCCTTGTCCGGCCCAAAACGCTGGTAAATCTTTGCGTTGTGGTTGCGCAGGGCGCCGGGATGAAGCTGCATGACCAGGCCATCCTCGATGCTCATTCGGGCCATCTCCATGATCATGTGGGCGGTGAACTGGCCGGCCTCGGCCTTGCCGGCCCGGCCGCGCAGCGCGAGCTGAAAGATCCGTTCGGCTTCTCCGGGTGAGAGTTCCTGGGTCCAAGGGGATTCGACACCCTGGTCGGTCGAAGCGGCGCCCATCGTTTTGAAAAAGGCGCGGCGCTGCTCGAGGGCGTTGATGAAGCGAGCGTAGGAGTTGATTTCAAAGCCGCAGACGGCGCCAAGCTCGGCGATCGCTCGGCTCCAGTCCGGATGTGCCAGGTTGGTGACGGCATCGGGGCGAAAGGCGGGCAGGACCCGTCCCTTCCAGCCCGAATCCCGCAGCGCCTGGTGTTCGGCGAGGGTGTCGGCGGCGCCATCGGTGGTCGTGAGCACTTCGATGTTCATGCGCTCGAAGAGGGCGCGCGGCAGGAACTCGGGCGATTGCAGTTTTTCCTGGATCTGGTCGTAAATGCGCATGGCCGAGTCGCCGTCGAGCTTTTCTTCAATGCCGAAGAGGAGGGCGAGTTCATGGTTGAGCCAGACGCCGGTGGGCGTCGCGGCGAAGAGGAAATAGTTTTCCGCAAAGATCTGCCAGATGCGGCGATGGTCGGTGGCCACCGGTGTGCCGTCGATGGTGGGAACCCCGAGGTTTTCCAGCTCGATGCCCTGGGAGTAGAGCATGCGGAAGATATAGTGGTCCGGGATGAGAATCAGTTCCGCTGGATCGGGAAAGGGGCGGTTTTTGGAGAAGAGCCGGGGGTCGACATGGCCATGGGGGCTGACGATCGGTAGATTCTTGACCCCCTGGTAGAGGTCGCGGGCGATCCGGCGGACGGCTGGATCGGAATCGAAAAAACGGTTTTCATCGAGGATCAGGGGTTCGGTCATGGTTGTATTCCTCCTATCGATGGCGGGGTGGTGGTGCACAGGAGAGGCGCTCGACCAGCCGGGCTTCGAACAGCACGATCTGGGGCTTGGCATGCTCCCCGCTTTCGAGGTCGTGGATGATGCCTTCGGCGGCGGTGCGACCGATCTCGTAGGCGGGGACATGGATGGTGGTCAGGGGGATGCGGTAGCACTGGGCGAGGTCGAGGTCATCGCAGCCGATGACCGAGACCTGTTCGGGCACAGCGATGTGGAGTGTATTAAGAGCATTGGTCAGGCCGATGGCGACGAGGTCGTTATAGCAAAAGAGGGCGGTCGGATGGGGGCCGGGTCGGCGGAAGAGGGTGAGGCCGGCCTGGTAGCCGAGCTCGCGTTCCGATCCGACCGGGAGGATGAAGTCCGGCCGCACGGGCAGGTTGTGGTTCATCAAGGCTTGCTGATAGCCGCGCTGGCGTTCCTCGCTATGGCTGGAATAGGAGGGGCCCGCGAAGTAGGCGATATCGCGGTGGCCGAGGGCGATTAGGTATTCGACGGCCTTGCGTGCGGCTTGGACGTTGTCGATGTCGACGACGGTGGTGTGATAATTCTGGACTTGGCCGAGCATGACCAGGGGGTAGTCATCGCGGAGGAGGTCGGCGAGCCAGGTGAAATCGGAATCGGGTCCCTGAAGGGGGGAGATGATCAAACCGCCGACGCGTTGGCTGGCGAGGGCTTCGATGCTCTGCCGTTCCTGGGCCGGGGAGAGTTCGGAGCTGCCGAGGAGGACGGTGTAGCCGTGTTCGCGGCAGACGTCGAAGACGCCTTTCATGATGCGGGCGAAATAGGGATTATCGATCTCCTTGATGACCAGGCCGATGGAGCGGGTTTTGCGGCTGGAGAGGGAGCGGGCGATTTCGTTGGGGCGGTAGTTGAACTTATTGATGACCGCGAGGACGCGGGAGCGGGTTTGCGGGGAGATGCCGGGGCGGTTATTGATGACGGCGGAGACGGTGGCCTTGGAGACCTGGGCGAGCTGGGCGATATCGGCGATGGTTGGACGCATAGTTAAACCGATTATTATTATAATAAATATATATTATATATTTATTAATATTAATTTATCTGAACCGGTTCAGTACTGTAATATAACAATATTTTCGCCGATGTCAAATGGTTTTCTCGGGGGATTTCAGCCCCGCCCCTACCCCTTCTCGCGCGCACCCGGTCCGCGCTCGCAGGCTACCCCGCACTCGCGCGCCCACCCGGCTTAAGCCCGCAAACCATGCCTCGCACCTCCTCGCGTCCACCCGGCTTGCGCCTGCGGGCCATCCGCTCCTTGTCGCGCCCACCTGGCTGGCACGCTCACTCCCTACCCCCATAAACATTCAGCGCTTTTCCCCAAATGGAAGTTTTTTCCGTACTATATTATGAGCATTCTTTTGAATGCTATGAAACCCCGTTGATCGGGGTGAGATGGAACACTAGTAAAGGCGGGACATCAGATGAAGGGTATGCAACGTTGGACAGGCTGGATGATCATGCTGGCGATGATGGGCCTCCTCGCAGGCCCAGAAGCGGTCCGCGCCGGCAATAATCTACTCAAGGTGCGGGATGCGGTGTATACCACCGGCCAGACCGTGATCATTAATATCGATGTGACCAATGAGGATGCGTTCAAGGCGTTTCAGTTCTATATTACTTTTCCTGCTGGATTGGCCTTTGATGGTTCGTCTTTGACGCTGACGAGTCGCAGTCAGGATCACAATGTCTATTGCAGCACCATCCAACAGGATGGATCTTATTATATTTTTGCCGTTTCCTTCAATAAAAAACTATTTCTTGGCAACAGTGGATCTGTTCTGGAGTTGAGCTGTTCTGCACCTGGAGGTGTCGGATCCTATCCGATATCGATCTCCGGGGCGCAACTCATCGATATAAATAACAGTTATTTGCCCTTAACCACCCAGGGCGGCCAGATCGTCGTTTTCAATCCCGCCAATGCCGCCAAGGCCCGCATCCTCACCCGCCTCGAAGGCTGGAACGACGGCAGCACCATGAGAACGACCCTGGCTGCGGGCAGCCGGATCCCCTTGAACTCGCCATACGCTCAGGCCCCGCGCACCGCCAGCAGCATACCGACGAACATTGCCGACTGGATTCTGCTCGAGCTTCGCACGGCTCCGGGCGGGTCGGCGATCTTCCGACAGTCCTATTTGCTGCGCAACGACGGCTATCTCGCCGAGTTGGATGGCACCACCACCTCCCTTACCCTTATGGTGCCGGCGGGGAACTACTGGATCGTCCTGCGCCATCGCAACCACGCTGCCGTCATGAGCGCCAGCGCCCAGAGTCTCACCACCTCCGGGGCGTTCTTCGATTTTACCGGCGCGGCAAGCCAGTATTACAGCGCCGGAGGGACGCTTGTCGGCATCCGTTATTGCATGCCTGCCGGCGATATCGACCAGGACGGCCATATCACCAGTAAGGATTATGTCCGGTGGTATAAAAAGAAGCTCGCTGCTCCGCCCGCCGGTTATTATGAAGAGGATCTCAACGGCGACGGCCTGGTGACCGATGCCGATTTCGCCCTCTGGCAGACCGATGCCCGGCTTGGGCTGGATTCCCGCCTCCCATGAAGGGCTCTATAGATCGGGGCCGTAGCTGCCGGTGATGTATTTTTCCAGTTCATGAATAGTGAATTCGTGTTCGGCGATGACGGCCTTGACCACATCCCCGATTGAGATCACCCCCACCAGTTCCCCCTTCTCCAGCACCGGTAGATGGCGGATGCGCTTGGCGGTCATCAGCGCCATGATCTCGTTGATGCTCTGCCCCGGCTCGGCGTAGTAAACGCGCCGGGTCATCAGCTCACTGACCCGGCTATGCCGGGTGGTCCGGCCGCGCAGGCTCACCTTGCGGGCATAGTCCCGCTCTGAAAAAATCCCCACAACCTTCTTCCCCTCCACGACGATCAGCGCACCGATCTCCTGTTCCGCCATACGCTGCAGCGCCTCGAGCGCCGTCGCCTCCGGTGTTATGGTCGCGACTCCGCTTGGCTTGCTTTGCAGCAAATGTTTAACAGTCGTCATGATACCTCCCTGTTCAACAGTATGTTTTCCGCTATAACAGAAAAGGCAGGAAGTACCTTTCCTGCCTTTGGGTCCTGTCTGGGATAATGGGGTGAAAATGGCGCGGTTTGCCGCCTAGAGATTGTAGAGCTGCGATTCGATCTCCACGGCGAGATCGAGAAAGGGCTTGCTGCGTTTCATCTCACGGGTGCGCGGCCAGGGCAGGGTGACTTTGAACGACTCGACTATCCGTGCCGGCTTACCGCCCATGATATAGATATCGGTCCCGAGAAAGACGGCCTGGTCGAGATTGTGGGTGACGAGGATGACGGTGGATTGCAGACGCTGCCAGAGGTCGCTAATCAGCAGGTCGATCTGCAGGGCGGTCTCATTATCGAGGCCGCGGTTGGGCTCGTCCATGAGAATGATGCCGGGATTGGCGATGAGGCCGCGGGCGATGACAACGCGCTGCAGCTGCCCTCCCGACAGCTTGCCGAACTTGGCATACTTGTGCTCGTGGCCTTCGAGGCCGACCGCCTTGATCATGGTCATGGCGCGATCGGCCGCTTCCACTTTGGGCACCCCCTTATAGAGGAGGGGGAGCATGACATTTTTGAGCACGGTATAATGTTCGAGGGTGCTGGGCTCCTGGAAGATCACGCTGATCGGCACCGACTGGTCGCGTTCGCGGCCGTGGATGAGCACCTCACCTGAGGTGGGTTGTCTCAACCCGGCGATGTAATTGAGGATAGTGGTCTTGCCGCATCCGGATTTGCCAAGGATGACGACAAACTCACCCTTGTCGGGGATGTCCTCGATCAGCAAGTTGAAATCCTTGATGATATAGCTTTGGCCCCCGTCGTAACTGGTGTTGATATTTTTCAGTTCGATGATATCGGGCAGATTGGTGTTGGTGAAGTCTGGAGTCATTGCGGACCGCCTTATGCGTATTTAAAGGGGAAGATCTTGCGATCGATAAAACGCATGAGCTGGTCGAAGCAGAATCCGACTCCGACCATGATCAAAATGAGCATATAGAGTTTTTCGACCTGGTTCTGACGCATGTAGAGGTTGTAAATCAGCGCGCCGATACCGCCCTCCTGTTTGTTGATCAGTTCCACATAGACGGCATAAGTCCAGCTGATAGCGACGATGTTGATGAAATCGGTGAAGACCCGGGAGAGAACGTTCGGGATGAAAACGGTCTTGATGGTCTGCCATTTGTTCGCGCCGAGTGTCTGTACGGCATCCACATAGACCTGGGGGGTCTCCTGGATGCGCGTAATGACGGCAGTGATAAGGTAGACCAGGATGGCGAAGGTCAAAAACTGTATCTTCATGAGCATGTAAAGCCCAAAAGCGGCCATGAAGAGGACGATCGTCGCGGTCAGGGGAATGTAGCGCGTTGCGGTGATATAGCCGCCAAAGAGGGCATTCAATAGCGGAAAGAGGCCGATGGCGAATCCGATCGGCAGGGCGATGGCAGCCCCCTCCAGCCAGCTGGCGACGTTCATGAATATGGTCAAGCCGAGATGGTGGAAAAGACCGTCGCGGCTGATCAGCTCGGGGATGGAGCCGACGATGGCGAAGGGCGAAGGGATAATATTCGGATTGAACAAGCCCAGCCTGACGGCCAGCCACCAGATTAGGATGATCACCGCGGCGCCGAGGATGGCGATCTGGATTTTCTGACTCTTGGGCAGCTCGCCGCGCAGCTCATACAAAGGAGATGACATGATGCCTCCGGGATGAAGTGGGATCGATGCCGCCGAGCGGCTGGATCTCCAGCGGATCAAGCCGGCCACTGCGGCAGCCGGCCTGATCCAAGACTGATTAGAGCAGGGAGCACTCTGCACGGCGGTTGAGCGCTTTGCCCTCTTCCGTTGAATTGGTGGCGATGGGTTGATCGGGCCCCTTGCCGTCATAGATGAACTGGTTGCGGCTCAGGCCATAGGTCTGGACGAAGAAATCGACGATGGCCTTGGCGCGGCGCCGCGAAAGGTCGATGTTGTATTCACGGCCGCCGACATTGTCGGTGTGACCGATGATGCGAAAACGCGAACTCGCATTCATGGCGACGATCTGGCCGTATTCGTTTTTCAGTTTCAGGGCCTCGAGGGGTTCCAGCACAGCCGAGTTGAAACCGAAATTGACCCGCACATTCTTGGTGGCCACTGCGGTCTTGGTATACATGTCCGAGGTCGGGGGGGTGAAGGGTGTCGGTGCCTGGGCGGCATTCGCTGCGCCGGTGAGTCGGATAGCCTGCACCAGGCTCACATCGGAGACGTTGCGCCAGCTCGGCAGGTTGGGAGAGGCCAGGCCTATCTCGCTGTAGGCCTGACGGGCCTCGTCATAGACCATCTCCGCGGTCACCCCCTTGAAGGATGGATTGAGACCGAAGAAGGCGACGTTATCCCCGTAGGTGGCAAAGCGGACGTTGCCGAAGGTCTCGAGCCAGTACTCTTCGGTCGTGCCGCTGTACCCTGCGGTCATGATTCTAGCGGCCCGGCTGCGGGCGGTGGGATCGACATTGAGTTCAGCGGCCCCCTTCATCCAGCCTTCGACAAAATGCTGAAGATCGGTGTGGCGCTTTTCGATCAGCTCTTGCTTGGCGAACATGATGCCGAAGAGCATCTCCGAAGCCTCCTTGGTGCTCTTGAGCACATGGGCGCCGGGAACGCGTTCGCGCGCGGCGATATCATCGGGAGACCAGCCCACGGCGGCGTCGAGCTGTCCCACTTCGAACGCCTTGAAAACCTGCGGAACCTCGACAAATTCGATCGGCTTGACATCCTTGAGCGTCATGTTGGCCGCCTTGAGCATATTGATCAGCAGCCACTGGGAGGGCGAGCCGGGGACATAGCCCACCTTGCGGCCGGCGAGATCGGCAACCGATTTGACCGCAGGAGAGGCGATGATCACGTCGGCACCTTGGGATTTGTCGGTCAGATAGAAAATGCGCGGCTTGTAGATGAGCAGCTCCTGCAGGCCGATCGGATAGGAGTCGACGGTGAGTACCACCACATCGACCTGGTCGGTTTTCCAGGCCTGAATGGCGTCGGAGAGGACATCGATGACGGTGAATTTGACATTCAGCCCGTAATCCTTCTTGTAGCGTGAATCGGGGTTGGGGCTCATGCCGTTGTTGAAATAGGGCCCGGGGGTCATGCCGGAGTAGGTCACAAGATGGACGCGCAGATCCTGTTTGCTGCCACCTTCGGGCAGGAATTTCCAGGCGGCGTAGCCGACGGCGGCGATGATCAGCAGGCCAATGAGAAATTTGGCAAAGAAGGTCAATCCGCCTTTGCTAGGGGGGGCGCCAAAAGGTTGGTCGGCCATGGTATGCTCCTTGTATCTTGGAATCGGTTCAATCTCCGGTGCCGGGAAGCCTCCTGATTCGCAGGGCGCGCGGCCAGCCGGAGGGTTCTATCGCTTTACCAGCTGTACTTTTTCCTCTCATCTTCACCCGCAGATTTGGCGGGCATGATCGGCACCAGCTCGCGCTTGTCGCCGGCGGTGACGATGGCCACAGCCTGGGCGGGATCGCCGGTGGAGAGCGCCTGCCCGGCCTTGCCGATATCCTCGGCCTGCTGCAGCAGCTGATCGCTGGCGGTGTCCCACTGCTCGAGGGTTTTCATCATCGCGTCCTCGCTGACCATGTCGTTCAGTTCCGGTTCAGCGAGAAACTGCGGGGCCACCTGCATAAAGCGGTCGACCTGTCCGGTGAAGAGGGCGATCTGACCCTGGACGTACTTGACCGACATCTCGTAGATGTTGCTGTGGGCATCGCCGCCGAGGACGCTCGAGGTGGCCTGGGTGGCCTTGGCCATGGCCTGAGCTTCATTGTAATCAGCGGCCAAGGTATCGGCGAAAAACTTGGTCTTGTCGCGGTAGAATTCAAAGGCCTGCTGCATCTTTTTCATGATCTCACAATACTTTTCAGCGCGCTCGTACCGCTTCTTGGATTTCTCCAGATTGGACTGGAGCATGCCGGCCTCGCTGCTGATCTTCTGGAACTGGAAGCGCTTGTCCTCATCGGTCCAGGCGCCCTTGGCGAAGAAGCGGTCCTTGAGGGCGTCGGCCTGTTTGATGCGTTCGCGGATCTGGCTCTCATAGTTCTCGATATTGCTTTTGATGCCATTGCGGATGCCATAGACCCGGTCGGCGGCGCTCTGGATGGTTTCGAGTTTTTCGCCGAGGTACTCATTAACGTAGGCGTAGATGACGTCGAGGGGGCCGCTCTTGATCAGCAGGCCGGTGAACCAGCGGTAGAACTTGGCGCGCCAGTACCAGAGGATGGAGCGGAACTGCTTGCTCGAGACCACCCACCAAATCAGGGCGGCAAGGGCCATCAGGCCGCCCAGGACCATGGCTCTGCTGGTCAAGGTGATCGCCCGGCCCAGCAGAGTGATGAGATAGGGAGAGACCGCATAAAAACCGGCGGCCAGGCCGATGGCGACCAGGAAGAGGCCGAATCGTCCGATGGCGGTCTCTTTTTTCGATACAAAAGTCGAAACCTTGTCTGCACCCGGCAGGGATGGCATATCGCTCATGGAATCCTCCGTTACTTATTTGATTTTTTGCAAATTGGCCGCCAACCGGTCGCGAAGGGCAGCGAAATTCTGCTGGTGGAGCTGCAGTGCGGTGTGGAAGTTGGCCTCGCGTTCGCGTTTTTTTTGTTCGATCTGGTTGATTTCGTTCTCGGTCACCAGCTGGTCGGAGAGAAGTTGGGCCTTCTCGGCTTCCAGCCGTTTTTTCTCCTCGTTGCGTGCGGCGATGAAGGCGTCGAGTTCCTTCTGGATCTCCACCAGGCGGTTTTCGCGGAGTGCAATCCCCTGCTTGAGGCCGTTGATCTTTTGCCGCACTTCGGCCAGTTTCTGCTTGAAGCCCTCCTCGTTCTGGGTGGAGAACTGGGCCTCTTCTTGATTGAGCGCCTTGATGGCCGTGTCAAGGGCCTGGAGCACATGGTCCACGCTCAGATGCTGCTGGCGCGCCTTGAGGGCGGTCTGGGCCGCGTGGAAGGCGAGTTGATCGCGGGTCATCTGGTCGAGGGCCGGAAATTTTTCAGTGAGGTCGGCGAGCTGGAGGTTGAACTCGGCAAAGGCCGGGGGCATGTTTTTGGCCAATTCCTGCTCGATCTCTTTGTAAAAGGGGGTATCCGCCGGCGCCGTCGCTGAGGGCATGGAGAGCGGCGGGATGGGGGTTGGCGAGACCGGAGAAGAGAGGATCGGTCCGAGATTCGGAGCCGGGGAAGGCCCCAGATCCTGTGCCGCGGCCTCCTTTTCGCGCCAGAATACCGAGATGGCTTTTTTACCAAGCTTCTTCAAGTCAGCCATGGTCTTCCTGTACCTTGGTTATAGGGTTCTCTGTTATAGAAATAATTATAGTGAATTTAAAGTAGAAAGGCAACGAATTCGTTGCCTTTTTTTACCTTCTTATGATCGGAATTGCTCGAGCACCCCTTACTTACGTAAGGGGCTGGAAAATGTTCCGGGAAAGGGGAGAAATAGGGAAGAGAGGCTTCACCCTCAGGGTGGAACCCTGCCGCGCCGTCGGCGTGGATGGCGTGCGGCAAGAGACAGATGCAAGTTAAGGAAGAGGCGACGTCGCTGGATTTACTCGGCCTCGTAATCGGGGCAGACACGCGTCAGGTTATGTCCGCAGCGGCGCCAGTTTTTGCAGTTCTGGCAGATGGAATCGTCGTAGTGGGTGCGGAACCAATGGCCATTGTTTTGAATCCAATCCATGACATAGGCGTTTCCGGGATCAGCCTGAATCCGGCAGCCTTCACACCACTTGTCGATCAGGATTTTCTGGATCTGGATCTCCATATACTTGCTCATACGGCGATCAAATATCCTTCTTTTTTGAAAAAATGAACCGTTTTAAACGATACCAATATATCAGAAAATTTCAAAAAAGAAAGGAAAAAATCGCCTTGATCACATTTTTATCGTGTGCTTTGGGGACCTCGCAGTAGCCGGGCGGGCAGGCCGAAGAGGGCCCGGAGAAAGTCAAGCAGACCCTCCACCGCAATGCCGAGTAGACGCAAGGGCAGCACCAGCAGCCAGACGACCGGGTAGAGAAGGAGAGCCAGAAGGGCCAGCGGCCAGCACAGGATCAACACCAACAGCCAGAGCAGAAATTTAGTCATCGCCGGGTCTCCCGATAGCGGACAGTTCGGTTTGGCGGTCTGAGGTGGCAAAATCCCCCGGGCTTGCTGGGCGGGGTGCTGCAGCCGCCTTTCTTTCTGTTTACGCACAGGGGCGCCGGATGTTCCACTCCTCTTTTTCCCTTTTTAGCTTGAACGGTTGAGCGAAAATGTGTATGTTTAGCCGGTAAACCCGGAATCAAATCACTGGAGGGAAGCGCACATGGCCATACATCCGCTCGCCGGTAAGCCGGCGCCAAGAGAGCTGCTGATCAATATCCCGCGTCTGGTGGCCGATTACTATACCCGTCATCCGGATGCGAACGATCCGGACGAGCGCGTCGTCTTCGGAACCTCGGGTCACCGCGGTGCTTCGAGCAACGGCACCTTCAACGAGGCGCATGTACTGGCCATCAGTCAGGCTATTTGCGATTACCGCCGCCAGCAGGGCGTGGATGGACCGCTTTTCCTCGGCATGGATACCCATGCTCTCTCGGAGCCGGCCTTCATCACAGCCGTTGAGGTGCTTGCGGCCAACAGCGTGACGCTGATCCTTCAGCAGGAGCGTGGGTACACCCCCACGCCGGTGATCTCGCACGCGATCATCACCCATAACGGCGGCCGCCTGGCCGGACTGGCCGACGGCATCGTGATCACCCCCTCCCATAATCCCCCAGCCGATGGCGGCTTTAAATACAATCCCCCCCACGGCGGCCCGGCCGACAGCCAAGTGACCCGGCTGATAGAGGAACAGGCCAACCGGCTGTTGCAAGCGGGGATGGCCGGGATCAAGCGCATTCCCTTCGCCCGAGCCTTTTCAATGACAAGTACCCACCAGGAGGATCTGGCCGGCGCCTATGTCGAAGATCTGGGCGCAGTGGTCGATCTGGAAGCGGTGGCCGCGGCCGGTATGAAGCTGGGGGCTGACCCCATGGGCGGCGCATCCGTCGCCCTCTGGAGCCGGATTGCAGAGCGCTATGATCTCCAGATCGAAGTCGTGAATCCCATCGTCGATCCGACATTCGGTTTCATGACGGTGGACAAGGATGGCAAGATCCGTATGGATTGCTCCTCACCCTATGCCATGGCGAGGCTGGTGGAGATGCGCGAGCATTATGATATCGCTTTTGGCAACGATCCGGACGCCGACCGGCATGGCATCGTCTGCCGCAGCGCGGGCCTGATGAATCCGAACCACTACCTGGCGGTAGCGATCTGGTATCTTTTTCAAAACCGCGGACTCTGGCGGACCGAGGCTGCGGTGGGCAAGACCCTGGTCTCCAGCTCGATGATCGACCGGGTCGCGCATTCGCTGGGACGCCGCGTCGCCGAGGTGCCGGTGGGATTTAAATGGTTTGTCAAAGGTCTGACGGAGGGTTCGTTTGGATTTGGCGGCGAGGAGAGTGCGGGCGCTTCGTTCCTGCGCCGCAATGGCTGCACCTGGACGACGGACAAGGATGGGATCATTCTCGACTTGTTGGCCGCGGAGATCACCGCCAATACCGGCCGGGACCCCGGCGAGATCTACCGCACCCTCGAGGAGCGTTTCGGTCATTCGGTGTACGAACGAATCGACGCGCCCGCTGATGCGGCCCAACGCGCCGCCCTGGCCAACCTCTCGCCGGAGCGGGTCCAATCCGCCACCCTGGCGGGCGAACCGATCCTCGATATACTGACGCGTGCGCCGGGCAACGGGGCGGCCATCGGCGGTTTAAAAGTGGTGACCGAAAACGGTTGGTTTGCAGCGCGCCCCTCCGGCACCGAGGATATTTACAAGATCTATGCCGAAAGCTTTAAGGGACGCGACCACCTGCGGCGGATCCAGGAGGAGGCGCAAGCCATGGTGACGGCGGCGCTCACTCGATGATCGCACTGGCGACGATGTTGGCGATGGTGCTGCGCATGCTGTCGACTTCGCCATCATCTTTGGGATGGACCCGGTTGCTGAGAATGATGATATAGGTCCGGGTCTTGGGATCGATCCAGATGGAGGTGCCGGTATAGCCGGTGTGACCATAGCCGCCGTCTGGGAGCAGATCACCGCCGACCCACGATTGTCCCTGCTTGATCACCCAGCCGTAGCCGCGGGCGGCATGAGCCGGGGTATCGACCACCTGGGTCATCCGCGCTACCGTGACGGGGCTGAGGATGCGGCTCTGGCCGAGGATGCCGCCGTTGAGCATCATCTGGCAATAGCGCGCCAAATCACTGGCAGTGGAGAAAAGTCCGGCATTTCCGGAGATCCCGCCTTGCAGCCGCGCGAGCGGATCGTGGACGACACCGCGCAGGGGCAGACCGTTGGCCTGCACCTCCGTGGGCACGCAGATCAGTCTGAGGGTCTCGTCGGGATTGAAGGTGGTGTAGCGCATGCCCAGCGGCTCAAAGATGTTCTCCTTGGCAAAGGCGCTGACATCCTGTCCCGAGACCGCCTGGATGATCCGATTGAGCGTAATGAATCCGAGACAGCTGTAGGTGTAGAGTTCGCCGGGGGCGCTGAGCTTGGGCAGCTGGGCAATATAATCGACCAGCGCCGCCGTCGTGCAGGGTGTGCCCAGCGTTTGCGCAGCCTTGTCGGCGCTGGTATAGGAGGGGAGTCCGGAGGTATGCGTAAGCAGATGCCAGATACGCGCCTCCTCAGCCAGGGAGCTGTCGGGCTTGCGATACCGCGAGAATCCGGGGACATAATCGGAGACGCGATCGGTGAGACGCAGCTGGCCGCGCTCAGCGAGGATCATGATCGACGTGGCCGTGGCGACCGGTTTGGTGACCGAGGCGAGGTCGAACATCATCTCCGGCGCCATCCGCAGGGTGTCTGGGACCAGCTGGCAATTGCCATAAGCCTTGTGCAGCACCTTCTCTCCGCCGTGGTTGACGAGGACAACTGCCCCGGGGATATCTCCCCGATCGATCGCCAGTTGCACCGCCTTGTCGATGAGGGCAAGCCGGGCCATATTGACGCCGCCTTTACGTGCCGGCAGAGACTGGCTCAAGGCCAGACTCCATCCCAGCAGAACAAGCATGCCCCCCACCTGGTACCTTTTCATAAAGCCTCCGAAAGTGCCTACTGCCTTGCATACTAGGTAGGATAAAGAAAACAGGCGTGAATAGCAAGCGAAAATTAACCCGGCGCCGAACTGGTTCTCGGGTCGCCCCCGGCCTCCGGGTGGGCATGAGAGCCGGGATGGTGTGACGGCCGGGCATGGCAAACGAAAATTGGCTTGGAAATCGGCGATTATTTTAGTATAATAAAAATTGATACTTTTTTTGCCAACGAGAGATAACTCTATTGAAAATCATGGAGTTTGATCGTGAAAGTCTATCTGATGCTGCCTTTGTTTTTCGCCCTCCTTTTGCCCGGCTGTAATGGCCGCAACACCCGAGCTGCACGACGATTCATCGAAGAACATGTCGCCAAGGTTGCCCCGGTTGCCCGGGCGGCCAACCTCGCCTATTGGGAGGCGGCCACCTCCGGCAAAGCCAAGGCCTATGATCGCTACGCCGAACTGGAGCTGCAGAAGCGCCAGATCTACAGCAATCCCGAAGAGTTTGCCTTCGTCAAAAAGATGAAGGAGCAAGGCGGCTTGAACGATCCGGTCCTGGCCCGGGAGATCGAGCTGCTTTACCTGAGCTATCTGCCCAACCAGATGGAGCCGGAGCTGCTGCGCGAGATCACAACTCTGAGCGCCGAGGTGGAGAAAAAATTTAGCACCTTTCGCGGCAAAGCCGGCAAACAGCGGCTTTCAGGCAATGAAATCGAATCGATTCTGAAAACGGAAAAACGTCCAGCGCTGCGTCAGGCGGCCTGGATGGCGAGCAAGCAGGTTGGAGCCGCTGTGGCTGCAGATCTACTGCGGCTGGTCCGCCTGCGCAACAAGGCGGCGCAGAAGCTGGGCTTCAAGAATTTCCATGCCCTTTCACTGGCGGCGGGCGAACAGGATCAGAAGGAGCTGGACCGGATTTTCGAGGAGCTCTACGATCTAACCAATGCCCCGTTCTTCGCGCTCAAGCAGCAGCTCGACAGCGAGCTGGCGCGGCGCTTTCGTATTCGTATCGAGGATTTGCAGCCGTGGCATTATCAGGATCCCTTCTTTCAGGAATCGCCCATGCTCGAGGCGGTAGACCTCGACGGTTTTTATGCCGGCAAGGATGTCAAGGAGTTGGCGGCGCAATTTTATCGGAGTATCGGCCTGCCGATCGATTCCATCCTGGTGCGCAGCGATCTCTATGAACGCGAGGGTAAAAATCCACACGCCTTTTGCACCGACATTGACCGCGCCGGGGATGTTCGCATCCTTTGCAACCTCACCGACAGCGAGCGTTGGATGGAGACCATGCTACATGAGGCGGGGCATGGGGTCTACAGTTATTACATGGACCGTTCGCTGCCCTGGCTCTTGCGCCAGGAAGCGCACGCTTTCACCACCGAGGCGATTGCCAACTTTTTCGGTCGTCTCAGTCGCAATCCCTGGTGGATGGAACAGATGCTCAGCCTCAAGCCGGCCCAGCGGCAGGAGCTGGACCAGGTGAGCGCCCGCTATGCGCGGCTCAAGCAGTTGATTTTTTCGCGCTGGGCGATGGTGATGTATGAGTTCGAGAAGGCGCTCTACGCCGATCCCGACCAGAATCTGAACGCACTGTGGTGGACGCTGGTGGAGAAATACCAGGGGATCAAGAAGCCGGCGGGCCGTGACGAGCCCGACTGGGCGGCCAAGATCCACTTCACCATTGCACCCTGTTATTATCATAATTACGTTCTGGGCGAATTGCTGGCCTCGCAGTTGCAGGCCTGCCTGGTCAAGTCGTTTTGGCCGGAGCGTTCCGAGGCGAACCCCAGCTATGTCGGTTCGCTTCAGGCCGGCGCCTGGCTGCGGTCGCGGATCTTCGCCCCTGGATCGCTCTATCCCTGGAACGAGATGATCAAACGCGCCACCGGAGAGCCGCTGACGGCACGCTATTTCGTTGAGCAGTTTGTCAACTGAGGTCTGTATGAACAACCACAATGGTGCCATGATCCGTTCGATGCCGGACGGAACCGAGAAGCAGTACAATCCCTTCACAGGCACGGAGGTATGGCATATACCCGGACGCAAGAACCGGCCGATTTTCACCGGCATACCCGAGACGGCGCAGCCGATTAAAGGGGATCACCGGGATGCCTGCAATTTTTGCCCAGCGCGCTATTTGATGACCCCGCCGGAAAAGTCGCGGATGGTTCTGCAGGACGGGCAATGGGTGACGCAATCCCGGCTCAGTGCCGTCGATGTAGTGAAGGAGAGCGCGGAGTTCCGCCGCATCCCCAATCTTTTCGAGATCGTCTCCATCAATTACTGGAAGAAGAATTTCCAGTATCATCTCAACGAGAAAAACCGCGCCTGGAAAGAGAGCTATCTGGCCATCCCCGAAGGGAAGCGGCATGTCCTGGACATCGTCAATCTCAAGCTCAAGTACTCCGGATTGAGCGATGCGGAAATTGCCGAGGTTTCCGAGGATCAAAAAGTCGAAATGGCGGATGCGTTTTTCGGGGGCGGTCATGAATTGATCGTGCCGCGCCGTCATTATATCGATGGCGCCGAGTATGACTCGCAGCTGGCCTCCTCAGGCGAGCTTTCCAGTGAGGAACATTATCAATATTTCCGGTTCACGATCGAGGCGATGAACGAGGTCTATGCCGACAACCGCTATTGCCGCTATGTGGCGGTCTATCAGAACTGGCGCAAGGAGGCGGGTGCCTCGTTCGATCATCTGCATACCCAAATCGTCGGTCTGGATGAATGGGGAGTCTCTCTGGAGCGCGAACTCAAGCTGATGGTCACCAACCGCAACATGTACAATGAATATGCCGCCAATTTTGCGGCGCTCAACAACAATGTCATCTGTGAAAACGATTATGCGATGGCCTTTGTCGATCTCGGCCATCGCTATCCGACGATCGCGATTTATTCGAAGAGCGTCAATTGCCGTCCGCGCGAGCATACACCTGAGGAGCTGCGCGGGGTAAGCGACCTGGTGCACGCCATTCATGCGGCGACAGGTTCGCAGATCTCGTGCAATGAAGAGTGGTATTATATGCCTAACGACAGCATTACCCCGATTCCGTGGCATATCTTGATCAAATGGCGGGTCAATATCCCGGCGGGTTTTGAGGGGGGAACCAAGATCTATGTCAATCCGATGTCGCTGAGCGAACTGCGCGACAAATTGGTGCCGCGGCTTTTCGAGCTGCGGGGACAGGGCAGACTGGGGTGGCTCAAGATCGCCGAGGAGTGCCCGGTCAAACCCAATTCCTTGAAGTACTATCAGCGGACAGTCGAATAGGATGGGGATGGTGCACGCTCGGCTTACCATCCAGGTCCACTGGCTGCTGCCGGTTTTATTACTGCTGGCTGCTGGCTGCAAGACCCCATTCAGCACGCGCGAACCCGAGACGCCGGTCACCACCCAATCGAGCTGGGTGCAGCCGACGTCACCGGCTTTGGTGATGATCAACCTGCGCACGGCGATTGCGGAGCGCAACAATCAGAATTATTTGCGTTGTCTGGCCGATACCGGGCTGGTGCATGCCTCATTCATCTATCAGCCGGAGCCGGCAGTCGGAGCGGCCAACCCCGGGCTTTTTTCGCGCTGGGACAAGGAGAGCGAACGCAACTATCTCAATCAGCTCCTCGCCTATTTGCCTGCCGATTCGGTGAGTTCGTTGACTCTGAACCTGATCCGCGAGAACACCTATCAGGACTCCGTCGTGTTGGTAGAGGAATATGTCCTGACAGTCGGCCATCGGCATCAGGACGAAGCGCCGCGGCGGATGCAGGGCCAGGCGGAATTCCGGCTGGTGCGTTCGAGTGAAGAGTTATGGTATATCCGCCGCTGGGCGGATTACGCGACGGATCAACATCCCACATGGAGCGCCCTGCGCGCCTGGTATGGCAAATGAGCATGGATAAAAAAAGACGGCTGCAATGGGCGCTGGGTACCTTCAGTGTGCTGCTACTGGTCATCAACGGCTACATCCTGTGGAAATCTCCGGTTCAGCGGCGTGAGGTTATCCCCGAGCAGAAGAAACCGCACGCGATAGAGCCGGCCGGGCCGGAGCCGCGTTCGCTGCCGCATCCGGAGGCTGAACCGCCGGCCGATCCCCGCAACCGGGCCTCACAGGAGGAGGTCGATCAGGTGGGAGAGGCGCTGCGCAAGGCGCTGGCGGCTTTCCGCATCAATGCACCGGCGGTGCACAAGTCGGAGCTGACCTACTCCGCCTCGATCCCTCGCGATCTGAATATTCACCGGCTCACCTTTGCGTTGATCGATGAGCTGGACAAGATCGATGGCGAGATACGGCGCATCGTCGAAGACCGGCGAAAGGGACGTCTGGAGTATACCATTGCGGTCGACGGTGACTGGGCTTGCCGCATCGTGCTGATGCGGCGCGAATCGATGAGCGCAGTATCCGGCCGGATGGCGATCATCGTTGATGATTTTGGCTATGCCAATAACGATTTGGTCAAAAAGTTCCTCTTTTATCCCAAACCCCTGACGATTGCGATCCTACCCGGCCAGAAGGCGACAAGCCTGGTGGCGCGGGATGCCCGTCTGGCCAACCGCGAGATGCTCGTCCATATGCCGATGGAACCGCGCGACGCCAAGTGGTCGGATGAGGGCTATACCTTGCTCGCCGGTCAGGATGCCGGGACCGTGCGGCTGCGGGTGCGGGCCGCGCTCGCGCAGCTGCCCGCGGCCCTGGGCATCAACAATCATGAAGGTTCCAAAGTCACTCCGGACCGGGCCATGATGCGGACGGTGATGGCCGAGCTGAAGCGTCAGAACAAGATCTTTATTGATAGCCGCACCAGCCCGCAAAGTGTCGCCCTGGAGGCGGCCCGGGAGGCCGGTGTTCGGGCGGCGGCCAACCAGTATTTCCTCGATGCCGAGGACGACGAGGATTTCATTGAGGCGCAGCTGAACAAGGCAGCGGCAGTGGCCGCAAAGCAGGGCCAGGTCATCGTCATCTGTCACATGCGTAAGCGCACCTACCGGGTGCTGGAACGGATGATCCCGGCGCTCGAACAGCAGGGCATCCGTTTCGTTTATATCACGGAAGCGTTATAGGGCCGCGCGGTCTCTCCCGGCAGCAGGGCCGGGGACCACACATTGCAGCATCGGTTTAAAACCCAATACGAGGTCCGTCATGTCCAGGTTATGTCTTTGTGTCAATCAGGTTGCGCGGGTGCGCAATTTCAATCGCAAGAAGGAGCCGGATCCGCTGCAGGTGGCGATGGCGGCCGAGCTGGCCGGCATTGATGGCATTGTCGTACAACTGCGCGAAGATCGCGCCGACATAGATGACCGTGATCTGCGGCTTTTAAAGGAGGTGGTCAAGAGCCACCTCAATTTGGCCATTCCGCTGCAGGAGGTCATGGTGCAAAAGGCCTTGCAGCTGCTGCCCGATATGGTGACGCTGCTGCCGGTCTTGCAGGAGAATGAGGGAGAGGAGGTCGCGCTGAACGTCGAGGCCAATCTCGATTACTTCGAGGAGGTTGCGGCGGCCTTGCGTGCCCACAACATCGTCGTCAGCGCGCTGGTGGCGGTGGACCCGGCCCAGATTCGCGCCGCCGCCCGGGCGGGCGCCGATTATGTCCAGTTCAATACCACCCTGCTGGCGGGGGTGGAGGATTTGGGATCGCTGACCGAACAGGTTGAGCGGCTCCGCGCCGTAGCTGCTGCAGCGAACAAGCTGGGCTTGGGAGTTGCAGCCGGACGCGGCCTTGGCTATCAGAATATCCGCGACATTGCCGCCATACCCCTGATCGAGGAGGTCAACATCGGGCGGGCGATACTCTCCCGCGCCCTGCTGATCGGCGTCGATCGGGCGATCGCAGCCATGAAATCCCAACTCGAACACAGGTAGGTCCGCATGGAAAAAAAGGTGCTTTCGCTGCTCCCCGAGTTCGGGCTGATTCAGGATCCCGATCTGCACGCCAAGACCCTCGCCTGCTGGCTCGAGGCGATGCGCATCGGCGGCTGGGAGGCCGAGGATCTCGACCGCATCCCCTTCACCCTGCTCATCCCCGAATGCCCGGTCAGCTACCGTACGCATGTGCAGGCGGTGACCCAAACGGCCATCGCTGCGGCCAGGGTTCTGGCAGCCCATTATAGCCCTTATTACACCCTATCGATGGATCTGATCGTCAGCGGGGGGCTTCTGCATGATATCGGCAAGCTACTCGAATACCGTCGCCTCGAGGGCAAGTATATCAAGAGCACCAATGGCAAGCTTCTGCGCCATCCTTTCAGCGGCGCCAATCTGGCCGCCCGTTTCCAACTGCCTGACGAGGTAGTGCACATCATCGCTGTTCACGCCAAGGAGGGAGACGGCGGTTACCGGACCCCTGAGGCGGTGATCGTCCACCATGCCGATTTCATGAATTTTGAGCCGCTTAAAGGATAACCGGGAGCTGTCATGGATTTTCCAACTGAACCCTTTCGGATCAAGGTCGTCGAACCGCTGCGCCGGACCACCCGGGTGGAGCGCGACCGCTTGATCCGGGAGGCAGGATACAACCTCTTCGCCCTGCCGGCCGAGAGCGTATATATTGATCTGCTCACGGACAGCGGAACCGCTGCGATGAGCGATAACCAGTGGGCCGGGATCATGCTGGGCGACGAATCGTATGCGGGGAGTAAGAACTGGGTCCATTTCGAAGCGACTGTCCGCCGTCTTTTCGGATTTAACCACGTCATCCCAACGCATCAGGGGCGATCGGCGGAGAATCTGCTCTTTGCGACAGCTATCCGCAGCGGTGATGTGATTCCCAACAACATCCATTTTGACACCACACGCGCCAACGTCCTGCATCAGGGGGGTGTGCCGCTGGATCTGGTCGTAGACGCGGCGATGCATCCGGAAAAGGAAGCGCCTTTCAAAGGCAATATGGATCCAGCCAAGCTGGAGCGGGCCTTTCAGGTGCATGGGGCGGACAAGATCCCGCTGGTGATGATCACGGTGACCAACAACAGCGCTGGAGGGCAGCCGGTTTCGATGGAGAACATCCGTCAGATCAGCGCCATCGCCAAACGGTATCACAAGCCTTTCATCATCGATGCCTGCCGCTATGCCGAGAACTGCTGGTTCATCAAGGAGCGCGAGGCGGGCTATGCCGCAAAAGCTCTTCCGGCGATTGCGCGGGAACTTTTCTCCCATGCGGACGGTTGTACCATGAGTGCGAAAAAGGATGCGCTGGTGAACATTGGGGGCTTTCTCGCCCTGAATGATGCAGCATGGAGCGAAAAGGCCAAGAACCTGCTGATTCTGCTCGAGGGTTTCCCCACTTATGGAGGCCTGGCCGGCAGGGATCTCGAGGCCATTGCCCGGGGTCTCGAAGAGGGGCTGGATGAGGCCTATCTCGCCTACCGTATCGGTCAGGTGCGCGCTCTGGGGGCACTTCTCGATGCGGCCGGCGTCCCCTTTGTCAAGCCGGTGGGCGGCCATGCGATTTTTCTCAACGCCAGCGCGATCCTGCCGCATCTGCCGCGCCAGCAATTTCCGGCGCAGGCTTTGGCGGTGGCGCTCTATCGCGAGGCAGGCATTCGCGCGGTCGAGATTGGCGGTTTGATGTTCGGCGAAAAGGACGGGCAGGGTGGCGAAAAATACCCCGAGCTCGAACTGGTGCGCCTGGCCATCCCGCGGCGGGTCTACACCTCCCGGCACCTCGAGTATGTCGCGGCGGCCGTCATCGAGATTTTTCGGCATCGTGAGCGCGTCAAAGGGCTGCGTCTGGTGCATGAAGCCCCGCTATTGCGTCATTTCACGGCCCTGCTGGAGGAGATGGAGTGATCGGGGCGCTGCTTTTCGATTTCGACGGCGTCATCGCTAATTCGTCCGACCGGCACCTGAATGCCTGGAAAATGGTTCTGCCGCCCCTGGGAGTCGAGCCGGTCGATCTGGTACTGCGGCGGCATGAAGGGGAGCCGGCCTGGCGGATCGCTCAGGCGATGTGCGCGCATGGCGGGCTGGAGATCGACGAGCGTGAGGCGCGCCGCCTGGGGGCTGAGAAGAATATCCATTTTCGCCGCGAGACCACGCCGTCGGTTTACCCCGGCGTGGCGGAGATCCTCGATTTCGCGGCGCGATCCGGAATCCGGACGGCGGTGGTGACCGGTACATCGCGGGAGAACCTGCTGCATATCCTCGGGGAGCGGTGTGACCGGTTTGACGCACTTTTTTGTGACGGGGATTTCGCCCGGCCCAAGCCTTATCCTGATCCCTATCTGACCGCGATGCGCTATTTCGATCTGGCGCCCGAGCGCTGCGTAGTGATTGAGAACGCCCCGATGGGGATACGCGCTGCCAAGGCAGCAGGGCTTTATTGCATCGCCCTCGAGACGACGCTGCCGTCCGGGGAACTGCAGCAGGCCGACCTGATCCTTCCCGGTCACGCCGCGCTGCTGCAGTGGCTCGAGCAGCGCCAGAAATCACTTGACTAATACCATTTTTGTGTTTATTTTATAAGAGATTGATTAAACTGGATAAGGAGGCCGCCTATTTCCCTTCGTTAAAGACTTTCGTGCTGTGATGCAGATTTCGCTCTCTTTGACGAATGGTTAAGGCGCTTTTCATCGTTATCCGAATGTTTCCGGGTGAAATGTGCACGCCATCGCCGCTCCGGACATTCGGATTTTTTTTTAACCTTCAGGAACTTGTATGCGCCGATCGTTTGTTTTCATCGTTTGCCTGATGCTGCTTGCCGGCTGCGGCAAGCGCACTCTACCGACTCCGCCTCTGGCGGAAGCGGTGGCGCTGAAAAAGGCCACTCTTCCGGAGAAGCTGGCCGCACAGCAGCTTTACCGGATTGAGATCACCGTCTCCGGCGCCGCCGATTCGGTGCGGCTGGAGGCCGCACCGCAAGGGAGTGCAGCGCCTGAACGGACCTGGTCTCTCTACGATGATGGCGGGGCGCTGCATCCGGAGGATGGGGATGTCGTGGCTTTTGACGGCGTCTTCACCCAGGTGCTCCGCTGGCAGCCGGCGGTATCCGGGGGCCAGCCCTACCAGCTGCGTTTTCAGGCCTTGCGTGAGGGCCGGAGCGCAGGCGATCCGCTGGAGGAGATCCGGCGTTCGGGGGACCTGGCCGCTCCGGTCATTCTGCAGCTGAACTTTCCAGACAGCCTGGCGAGCGGTTTTGCCGGCACCCGGCTGCTGCAGGCCCTTGTAGCCGACTCTAGTGGCGCCGACGATGTGGCGCGGGTCGAGGTCCGCGCCACAGCCGCGGGCAAAGCGGCCTTCGATACCATGCTCTATGATGATGGCACACACGGCGATGACACTGCGGCCGACGGCCTTTTCAACCTGGCTGTGGACAAAACCTTCAATGCGCGTAAAACCGGCGCCTATCTCTTCACATGCGTGGCCGTTGACCGCTCGGGACTGCGGAGCGGGGCGATGAGCACCTCGATGGTCATGGTCAATGGCGTACCCCACCTCTCCGGCCTTTCGGCGCCCGACAATGTGACGCGGCCGGCCAGCGGCATTTCCACGCACCTGGTCTCGGTTCAGGTCGATGAACCCGAGGGACTGCAGGACATCAATCGGGTGCTGCTGCGCGCCTATAATCCCGATGGCAGTGGCTTCAACAACAATCCTTTTCTCATGTATGACAATGGTCTGGCGCTCGACATCAATCGCTGGGACCTCGGGTACCGCGGCGATCTGACAGCCAGGGACGGAATCTATTCCATGACGGTCATTTTTGACCCCTCCAAGGCTCTTGGGAGTTACCGCCTCACCTTTGTGGCCGAGGACTGGACTGGCCAGCAGAGCGAACCCCTGACCCACACGATCGTTCTGGATTGATTCGCCGTATCTTGACGGTCCGGCGGCAGCACCTTTTGCGGCTCGCGGCCGGAAAAATTACTTAAACAAGAGTTTGAATCGGATGCGAATGAGACAATGGATCT
Source organism: bacterium (assembly GCA_035419245.1). Classification (NCBI taxonomy): domain Bacteria; species bacterium. Next base: position 724,419 of record DAOLSP010000001.1, read on the forward strand.
TTCTGCTGGTGCTGCTGCCTGCGGTTCTCGGGGCGGCCGTGGTCACGACGCATCGTCTCTCCGGAGCGGCGACGCAAACGACCGGGCTGGCGGGCAATGGCATTACGGACATCGTCTGCAGCGGCTCCCGGCTCTGGCTGGGGACGGGCAATGGACTGAGCCGCCTCGATCTGACCACCAACGAATTCACCAGCTATACCTCGACGCCGGGAATTGGGCATGGCAGCGTCGCGGCACTCTGGGCACGGGGTGACACCATCATCGTTGCCACAGCCACCGATACGGTGACGAAGGTCGATCCCGCCGCTCTGCCTAAGGGCACCGGGATCAGTTTTTCCTTTGATGGCGGCGCCAGCTGGCGGCACTCGCCGCAGCCCGGGGCCACTCCGATCCAGAACCTCACCTATGATATCGCGGTTGTCGCCCAAACGGTCTGGATCGTCAGCTATGGGGGCGGCGTGCAGAAATCGGCCGACTGGGGACGGAGCTGGATCGAGGCCGCCCCGGATACCTTCAACTTCGATCCGTACGGCCGTTACAACCACCGCGGATTCTCCGCCGCCGCCGGCAGCAACAGCCTCTGGATCGGCACAGCCGAGGGCGTCAACAAAAGCCTTGACAACGGCGCTACCTGGACCAATTTTAATCATCTCAGTCAACCCGAGCCCATCTCCGGCAACTTCGTCGTCGCACTCGGCGTGCAGCAGACCGGCGGCCGCGAAATCATCTGGGCCGCGACCTGGACCGCTGAAGGCGAAAGCGAATACAATGCGGTCTCCTGCTCCCAGGACGGCGGATTGACCTGGGAGACCTTTCTGCACAATGAAAAAGCGCATAATTTTGCCTTTGACGATTCGGTCGTCTATGTCGCTACCGACAACGGCCTCTATGTCTCGCACGATCTGGGTAAGCGCTGGTATCTGTATCCGGTGATGCACGACGCGAACGATGGCGATCGGGTCCTCAGCACCGAGGCCTACTCCGCTTTTGCCCGCGACGGCGTACTTTGGGCGGGCATGGCCGACGGTCTCGCCCGCACGGCGGACAACGGCTATACCTGGGCGATCCAGCGTGCCTTCGTCCGGACCGGGCGGGGTGGAGAGGCGCGCACCTATGCCTATCCCAATCCCTTTTCGCCAATGCGGCAGAATCTGCTCGGAGGCGATGGCTACGTCCGGTTTCAATACAATACCCAAAAGCCGACGCGGGTGACCGTGAAGGTTTTCGATTTTGCCATGGACCTGGTGGCCACCGTCATCCAAGATGCCTATCGCAGCGGTCCCGCCGACTGTGCCGAGATCTGGAACGGCCGCAACGCGTATGGCGATCTGGTGGCCAATGGCGCCTATTTCTACAGCGTCGCTCTCGAAGGGGATGGCGTCTATTGGGGCAAGGTGCTGGTGGTGAATTAGCCTGTTCAGGATATGAGGGAGATGATGAAGAGAGTCTGTTCGATCGCCTGCACCTTGCTGCTGCTGGCTCAAGCCCTGATGGCCTCGGAAGGAGATGGCGGCTATGCCGGCGCGTTTTTGCGTATGGGAATCGGCGCGCGCGCCAAATCCTTGGGCGATGCCTTTTCCGCGGTGGCCGAGGATGCCTTCGCCGGCATCTATAATCCTGCGCTGCTGCCGCATCTCAAGGGGCGGCAGGCGGCCCTCTCCTACGCCTTTTTACCGCTCGATCGCAAGCTCGATTATATCGGTTATGCGCAGCCCGTCCGCCCCAAAGCGGTGGCAGGCGAAGAACGGGCGCCGTTGCGCGCCGGCTTCGCTCTGGCCTGGATCCATTCCGGGGTGGAGCGTATTGACGGGCGCGATCTCGCGGGGAGCCATACTGAAGATTATTCCTTCAGCGAGAATGCCTTTTTCCTCTCCTTTGCCCTGAGTCCGGCCGAGCGTTTTTCGCTTGGCGTCAGCGGCAAGATCCTCTACAGCCGTATGCCAGGAGTCAACAATGATGGTTCCGCGATCTCTTCGATGGGGCTCGGCGTCGATTTTGGCGCATACTACCGCCCATTCGCGGATTTCAGTCTGGGCGTGGTGCTGCGCGACAATCTTTCCAAATACACCTGGAATACGGAAAAGGTCTGGGAGCGCGGGACCAACATCAATGACAAGTTCCCGCGGTCGACTCGACTGGCTGCGGCCTACCGACCGCCGCTGCGCTGGCTCTTGCTGACCGCCGAGGCGGAGGATTCACGCGAGCAGAATCCGCGCTATCATTTTGGCGCCGAGGCGGCGCTGCCGGAGGCTGGCGCCCTCCGGCTTGGTTTGGATGACGGGCAGCTGACCGCCGGCATCGGTGTCGCCCTGAAGGTGTATGGCAAAACGATAATGTTGAACTATGCCTATGCTACGCCCGGTGATGCGCCGCGGGCGGACCATGTCATTTCCTGGGACCTTAACCTGTAAAGGCAAAGATTAGGGACGGGACGTCAGATGAGAGAGGTGAAAATAATGTTGGGCAGCCTGATGCTGCTGGTCTTGCTACAAAGTGCGGCCGTCCGGGCGCAATGGCAGAGCGGTTTTGCGGTTCTGCAGATCGGCACCGGCGCCCGCGCCGCGGCGATGGGCGAGGCTTTTGCGGCCGTTTCCGGGGATGTCAGCGCTCCCTTTTGGAATCCAGCGGGTGCAGCCGCAGCGCGGAGATTTCAGGCGCATCTTGCCCACAATCAGTGGATCCAGGAGGTCACCCACGACGCCGCTGCGGCGCTTTTCCCGCTTCAACCCTTCACTTTCGGGGTGCACGCCCTGGTGGTGTCAACCGACGGCATCGAGCAGCGCTATTACCCGACGGAAGAGCCCCTGAGCACTTTTGCCGCGCACGACGTCGTCTTTGGCGTCACCCTCGCCCGGTATATCGGGGAGTATCTCGCCTTGGGGTGCAATCTGCGTTATCTGAATGAAAAGATTTTCGACGAGGCCGCCAGCGGCTATAGTGCGGATTTCGGGGCCATCTGCAAAACACCCCTCAAGGAGGTGACCGCCGGGGTGGTGGTGCAGCATCTCGGCTCCGCCCGGGAAATGATAACCCAAAAGGTAACACTGCCGCATACGCTGCGAGTCGGTGTCGCCTATGCGCTGCCGCTCGGGAGTCCCGAGTCGCCCTGGCTGCTGACGGCGGATTATGTCGGCGTCCGCCATCAGAAGAACCATCTGCTGATCGGGGCGGAGATCCGGCCGCTGCCGCTGCTGGCCTTGCGGGCCGGGTATCAGACAGGTTATGCTTCACGCGATTTCAGCGCAGGATTTGGCGTGCACCTCGGTCAAATCGCGATCGATTATGCCTGGGTGCCGTTTCAGGAGGAGTTGGGACGGGCGCACCGCTTCTCGTTGTCCATAGGCCCCTGATTTTTTACTTGCTTAGACCCAAGAAAATAGGTATAATAAAATTTTAGATCCGATCGACCCAGTACAAACCGAGGTGGAAAGCATGGCCAAGTACAAGATCGCACTGCTGCCGGGTGATGGTATCGGCAAGGATGTGATGGATGCCGCACAGATTGTGTTGGACCAGCTGGCGCTGGACGCTGAATACACACATGGCGATATCGGTTGGGAGTTCTGGTGCAAGGAAGGCGATCCGCTGCCCAAGCGGACAACGGATCTGCTGCGCAATACCGACTGCGCCCTCTTTGGCGCCATCACCTCCAAGCCCAAGGAAGAAGCCGAGGCCGAGCTGGATCCGGCGCTGAAAGGCAAGGGGTTCATTTACGCCAGCCCGATCGTCCGGTTGCGCCAGGAGTTCAATCTGCGGACTAATCTCCGTCCCTGCAGGGCGTACAAGGGGAATCCGCTCAATTTCCGCGACGATATCGATATTGTGGTCTTCCGCGAGAACACCGAGGATCTCTATGCCGGCGTCGAATTTCATCCCCTGCCCGCCGAGGTAATGCAGACTCTGGTGAAGCACAATTCAAAGATGAAGCGGTTCGAATCTGTACCCTTGGAGGATATCGCCGTCTCTTTGCGCATCAATACCCGCCAGGGCTGCCGCAACATCATCCGCGATGCTTTTGAGTATGCCGAAAAGTACGGCTACAAAACCGTTACGGTGGTGGAAAAGCCCAATGTGGTGCGTGAGACCAGCGGTCTCATGGTGAGGGAGGCGCGCAAGATTGCTGCAGAGTATCCCGGAATCGCCCTGTGGGAGGCGAATATCGATGCCATGTGCATGTGGCTGATCAAGAATCCCCAGGATTACGGGGTGCTGGTGACCAGCAATCTTTTCGGTGACATCATCAGCGATCTCTGCGCCCAACTCATCGGCGGTTTAGGATTCAGCAGTAGCGGCAACATCGGCGACCACTATGCGGTCTTTGAACCGACCCATGGTTCTGCGCCTAAATATGCCGGACAATACAAGGTCAATCCCATGGCCATGCTGCTCACGGTCCGGCTGATGCTGGATTGGCTCGGAGAGACCGCCATGGCGCAGCGGCTGGAGCGCGCGTGCGCGGCCGTGATCGCCGAAGGCCGGGTGCGCACCTATGATATGGGCGGGACGAGCACGAGTCTCGATGTCGCCCGGGCTGTTGCGGACCGCTTGTGAAGCGATACGGAAGAGATGATTAACCGTTCTCGGAAGAAATGAGCAAGATGAATAAAAACATCCTTCGATTTCTGGGGCTGACGGTGGTTTGCCTGTTGATCGGCATCGCCTTCACCCGCGTGGGGGATAATGAAGCCTTTCCCCAGGACAACATCCGCGCGGACCTCGACCGATTTGTTGAGGTCTTCGCCTATGTCAAGCGCTATTATGTCGAGCCGGTGGAGAGTGACAAGTTGATCACCGGCGCTATTGAAGGCTTGCTGGCCAAGCTGGACCCCCACTCGGTTTACATCCCCAAGAAGAGTCTGGAGAAGGTGAATGAGCAATTCGAGGGCTCTTTTGAGGGCATCGGCATCGAATTTATCGTCCTGAACAAGGTCCTGACGGTGGTGTCGCCGATCCCCGGCGGGCCTTCGGAGGCGGTCGGGCTGCTGCCCGGCGACCAGATCGTACGCATCGATGGCGTTTCCGCCTATGGCATCACGGAGGATGAGGTCTTTAAAAAACTGCGCGGTCCCAAGGGCAGCCGGGTCAAGGTAACGGTTGCGCGTGCCAATCTGGCCGATCCCTTCGACGTGGAGATCGTTCGCGACAAGATTCCGATCAACAGTCTCTACGCCGCCTTTATGCTCGATGACGGCAAGACTGGGTACATCTGGCTGGCGCGGTTTGCTAAAACCACCGCCGATGAGCTCGAGGCCGCCCTCAAGGATCTGCACAGCCAGGGCATGAAGCGGCTCATTCTCGATCTGCGTTCCAACGCCGGCGGACTGCTGGAGCAGGCCGTGGAGGTGGCGGACAAGTTCATCCCCGCCGGACAGAAGCTGGTGTATACCCGCGGCCGTCTCACCGGGGCGGATGAGGATTTCTTCTCCACCAGCAACGGCGACCAGCCGATGAAGCCGATGATTGTCATGATCAGCCACGGATCGGCGAGTGCTTCGGAGATCGTCGCCGGTGCGATCCAGGACCTCGATCGCGGTCTAGTGGTCGGCCAGACCAGCTTTGGAAAGGGACTGGTCCAGAACCAGATCGGCCTCAAAGACGGTTCAGCGCTGCGGCTCACAGTAGCGCGATATTACACCCCGAGCGGACGTCTGATCCAGCGGCCCTATACCGGCGGACTGGCTGATTACTATGCGGCGGCATATGATGATGAAGATGCAAACGCCCCGACGGCCCAGCCTGATTCGGGGCGCACCGTCTACAAGACGCGCGCCGGCCGCACGGTTTTCGGCGGCGGCGGCATCACCCCGGACAGCACGCTGAAAGCGGAACGGATCACGCGGTTTACCAATGACCTCTTCGGCCGCCGGATCTTTTTTGAACTCGGCTCCAAATACGGCACCGCGCTGCGCGGCAGGTATACCAGCTTTGCAATTTTTCGTGCACAATTCAGCATCGGAGAGGAGTTCACGGCCGACCTCAAAGAGGTGCTAAAGAAAAACAAGATCGAATTCAATGAAGAGGCTTACAAGCGGGATGAAGCCTTCATCAAGACCATGGTCAAGGCGGAGGTAGCGCGCACCCTCTGGGACAGCAAGCATTATTACCAGGTGTTGCGCAGCGAGGACCCGGAGGTGATCGCTGCTGAAGCCCTGATGCCACAGGCCGCATCCATCCTCAAGCAGGGCGGATGGTGAGCGATGCCACGGCGACCGCCGCAGCGCCGGTGGATCGGGATGGGGGCCGGCGCCCTTTTGATGCTGACGTTGAGGTATACCGCCTGCTTCAATCCCTTTGCCCCGGAGCTGGAACACCATGCGGGCGGCGGATTGCGCATCACCGGACAAACCACCCCGCAGGAGGTGCTTGAAAATTTCGTCTATGCGTATACTCTGAAGGACTCGCTGGTTTACGACGGCCTGCTCGACAGCTCTTTTGTCTTTGTCTATTTTGATCCCAATCTTGGCTCCTCTGGGCTCTATGCCTCCTGGAATCGCGATATCGAACTCAAAACCACAGGCCGGCTCTTCCGGAATTTCGAAACTCTCACCCTGGTCTGGGATTCGACCATCTACGAGACTGTGGATGCAACAACGGCCGAACTGGCCAAGACCTTGCATCTCCACTTGTTTGGCAGCCGAGGGGAGTTCAATCTAACCGGCAATGCCATTTTTAATCTGCGCAAAAGCGCTTATGATCAAAAATGGCGTATTACCCGCTGGAAGGATGAATCCCAGATGTGAGGCTGAAAAACTGATTGACTTATTGGAATGATATTTAGTATCTTATATAAACTACGCTTGCAAAGCAGCTGATGTGACAGGTTGGTCATTCTGGCTAAAGTGGGACCGCTGTGATCACCGATGAGCAAAAAAAACGGTTCGAAGAGATCGCATTTGAATATATGGACTCCCTTTACAGCACAGCGCTGCGCATGACTCGTAATACTGCGGAAGCGGAGGATCTCGTGCAAGACACCTATCTGCGTGCCTTCCGTTTTTTCAGTAAATTCGAAGAGGGGACCAATTTCAAGGCCTGGATCTTCAAAATTCTCACCAACACCTTCATCAACAAGTACCGAAAAAAAATCCGGACGCCGCAGCAGGTGCAGCTGGACAAGGTTGAATTTGGGCTCGAGAGCGAGGACGAGCAAAAGGCAGTCAAGGAGTGGGGCGGTTTTGACGAGGCCAATTACGAAGAACTCTTTGATGACGATATCAAAGCCGCTCTGGCACAGCTCTCCGATGAATTCCGCATGGTGATTCTGCTGGCCGATGTGGAAGGATTTGCCTATAAGGAGATTGCCGAGATCATCGATCGTCCGATCGGGACGGTGATGTCCCGGCTTTTCCGCGGTCGGCGGATGTTGCAGAAGGTTCTGGAAAAATATGCCCGCAATGAAGGTTATATCAGCTCCAAGCGAAGACCAACCGGTCTGAGAACCGTATGAGACAAATCGCATTCCTCTTTCTTTTTTCGATGGCCGGGATTGCGGCGGCCCAGGGACTGGCCGAGCCCGAGATCCTCACTGTACAGGCCAGCCTCGCACCGGCGCAAGCCCGCGCCGGTGCGGAGATTGCGGTGGTGGTGACTGCCCGGATCGCCTCGGGGCTGCACATCAATTCCAGCGAACCCACAGCCGATTTCCTGATCCCGACGCAATTACAACTCGCACCCGCCCCCCAGCTCCAGATCGGGGTGGTACGCTACCCCAAACCCCTCTTCAAGAAATTCGCTTTTTATAGCGAGGATCTTTCGGTTTATGAGGGAGAGGTCGCCTTCTCCTGCAGCGCCCGGATCGCGCCGGAGGCTGCGCCCGGCAAGCTCACCCTCACCGGCGTGCTCTCCTATCAAGGCTGCAATGAGAACACCTGCTTCTCACCTGCCGAGAAGCGTTTTACCCTGCCGCTCGAGATTGTCGCCGCCTCTGCCGAAACCGAGCCGGGCGGCGCTGAATTCGCTGCAGCCGGCAGGCAGACGGGTGACGGCCCGGAACAGGCGGTTACAGGGGCGGGCAGCGCAGCTTTGAAGTTGACCCGAGACGAGCAGCGGGCCATGCAGATCCTGGAAAAGGGTCTTTTTTCTGCGCTCCTGGCTTTTTTCCTGATCGGCCTGGCGCTCAACCTAACCCCTTGTGTCTATCCGGTCATCCCATTGACGGTCAGTTACTTTGGCGGCCGCAGCGGCCGAAGCCGCGGTTCCAGTTTTATCAATGCCCTCTTTTACCTTGCCGGCATCGCCCTCTCCTTCGCCCTGCTCGGCGTGCTCTCCGGGCTGGCCGGCAAGCAATGGGGCTTCCTTTTTCAGAGCCCCTGGTTTGTCGCGGTGGTGGTCACCATCATTTTGCTCATGGCCGCGAGCATGTTCGGGGCTTTCGAGATCAGCATACCGACGGTGCTGTTGACCCGTTTTGGCACGGCCCGTGAGGGCCTTGTCGGGGCTCTGGTGATGGGATTGACAGTCGGGGTGATCATCGCCCCCTGTGCGGCCGGGATCATCATCGGTCTGGTTGGACTGGTTGCCAAGTTGGGGCTGGTGGCCAAGGGCGGCCTGCTCTTCTTTGTGATGGGCCTGGGTTTGGGCACACCCTATCTGGTGCTAGCGACCTTCTCCGGGCTGCTCGACCGGCTGCCGCAGTCGGGTATGTGGATGTTGTGGGTGAAGAAATTCTTCGGATTTTTACTGGTCGGCGTTGCCCTCTATTTTATCACCCCGCAGATTGAATTGCTCTACGACAAGCTCTTCTTTCTGCTCGGGCTGCTCGGTTTGGTCGCGGGAGTCCTCCTCGGTTTTACCGGTCATGAGGAATCCACGCGGGCCTTCAAGTGGTTCCGGAGGATCCTGGGAACGTTGATGATCCTGCTGGGTTTGCACTGGCTCAACGGGTCGATTGACGCCAGGCCCTCCGATCTCCCGTGGATGCACTACAAGGATCAGAGCCTTGAGGCGCTGATTGCGCCGGGTAAGCCCGTTTTTGTCGATTTTTATGCCGACTGGTGTGCGCCTTGCAAACAGCTCGACCGGGAAACCTTTGCCGACAGCCGGATCAAAGAAGCGCTGGCGAATTTTACGCTGGTCAAGGTGGATTGTACCAAGCCCGATGCCCGAACCCGTGTGTTCATGGATCATTTCGCGGTCAGCGGCATGCCCACTCTGATCTATTTGACCGCCTCCGGGGAGGAACTCTCCGAGCTGCGCGAGATTGGTTTTATTCCGCCGGAGAAAATGCTCGCCAGCTTGCAGCGCGCCTTGCAGGCCAGATGAATCCTCAGCGGAGGGCGCCCAGGCGCCCTCCGGTCTCCTCTTCTCACTCCTGTTTAATTCTGTTTGAAATGACTGGATCGGTACCCTGGATATTAATGGCGTTCATTCTACTCGGGGCCTTTTGGTGCAACTAAAAAAAGTCAGATTGATTTATAATCCCAAATCGGGCTTGATGCATAGGCCGCGGCTGATCCGCAAGGGGATCGAGGGCGTCCTTGCCGGGGCCCCGTTTGCCTACGACTTTGTCGAGACTGAATACCGCGGACATGCCCATGAATTGGCCCGGCAGGCCGCAGCCGAAGGCTATGATGCGGTTGTGGCGATCGGTGGCGACGGGACGGTGAATGAGGTGGGCTCCGCCCTTTTGTATACCGGCACCGCGCTCGGGATCATTCCGGCGGGATCCGGCAACGGGCTGGCGCGCGGGCTCTCCATCCCGGTGGCGGTCCGGCGTGCCGCCCGGATCCTGCTGCACGGCCGGATCCGCACGATCGATGCCGGGACCATCGAAGACCGTATCTTTTTCATTGTCACCGGTCTCGGTTTCGATGCCCTGGTCGGTAAGCTCTTTGATGACCGCACCCTGCGCGGTCCGCTCCCCTACTTTTACATCGGCATTCGCGAGTTCTTCTTCTTCCGGCCCGAGACCTTCCGGCTGGAATTCGACGGCCGGACCGTCGAGCGCTCCGCGCTGCTGGTGACGGTTGCCAATACGCCGCAGTGGGGCCTTGGGGCCATCATCGCCCCCAAGGCCGAGCCGGATGACGGCCTGCTCGACGTCTGTCTTATCCGCAACATCACATGGCTGCGAGCGCTCATCCATCTTCCCAAGCTCTTCACCGGCCGGATCGAAGAGGTACGCGAATACGAACGCTATCAGACCACCGCCTTGCGCATCTCGCGGCCCAAACCGGGACCTTTTCATGTCGATGGCGAGCCCGTTGATGCGGGACGGTCGGTGGAGATCGGCGTCAAACCGCAAGCCCTGAAGGTGATTGTCCCCATGCGCCATCGCGCCCCGCTGCCGGTGCGGGCGATTTCCAAAGCCCGCGCTTGGCAGAAGCAGCTGTTACAGCCCTGAGGAGGGAGACGGCGCGGTCCCCGCTCGCAAATAGGTGAAACTTTTTTGCGATTCCGGAGTCTGATAGATAAAGCGGTGTTAACGGAAACGGCGAGGTCAGGCCATGCAGTGGCTGCAGAAAGGGACGATGACCATCCTTGTGCTCACCCTCTCGTCCCTCATCTTTTTCGTTTTGACCAGTGACAAGCAAATGCGGCAGCAGGTGCTACGTCCGACACTCGAAGCCCTCGGTGAGCAGCTTTTCGCCGCCGTGCAGGATGATGTCGGCAAGGAACGCCTCCAGGCCAAGTACCAAACCTTTGTTGACGAAGCCGAGCAGCAGGCCATCGCCCCAGAGAAGGTGGAAAAGGTCGCAGCGGGCATCCTCAATCTGCACAGCCGGGACTCGCTGATCTCGTCGGCCGATGCCTTGAAGCTGCTGGAGGAGGCCCATGCGGTGCCAGCAGCAGCCGATTCGGCATCGGTCGGCCTACCAGAAAGAGGCGGCCATGCCGCAAGGGGATTCAGGGTCGAGCGGATCCCCCAACCCTCGTGGTCCAAGGAGGAAATGGCCCGGCGCCTTAAGGCCATGCAGGAGCTGCAGAAGCAGATGGAGTCGCTTGCACGCGAGCGGGAGCGGCACCCGGGATGGGAGAAGCCATATCATTTTCAACCCAGCGATAGCGGTCTACGGGTGACAGTCGACTTAAAGCTGCGCGATGTGCTGACGGGGCATGACTCCCTGCTGGTGGCGCAGCTTCGTGATCTTGAGAAGAAGCGCTGGCTGCGTTGGGGAGGGGTGGTACCGCCTCCGCCTCCGGGCAGCCGTGGCGACTCGATTCGGGTGGCGATTGATCCGGGCGCCTGGGCAGCCTGGGGTGAGAAAATGGTGCGGGTGTACAGTGACTCCGCCCTGCTGCGCACGCTGCAGCAGGGTACCGATCAGACCGGGCATAGCATCCGGATTAGGACAGGTGACATCCCGCCGGATCCGAAAACTGGGTTGAAACGTTGAGACCGGAGAGAGCGCAACGCGCGGGAAGGGCAACAAGGCCTGACATTTCGTCAGGCCTTTTCTGTTTGCGGACAGGAGAAGGGGCTGCGGCTCTACCGGAGCAGGACGATGACAAAACTGGTTAGGGCGAGGATCAGGGCGATGGCGGAAATCCAGAGGAACGCGGTGATTCTCGAGGCCATGAACTCCAGGCCTTCCGCCAGTCCCTGCTGCTGCTCGGACATCTTTTTAACCAGTTCGGCTTGCAGCACTTCGTTTTCCTCGAGCCGTTCCACGCGCTGCAGCATCCCTTCGGGGGTATCCGCGAAGGAGGAGGGAATCTGTTTGGGCTTGCCCGCAGCGGCCATCAATTCACGTGCGGTGCGGATAATGGTGGGAAGGGCGGCGAGAACATTTTTCCAGGGTACAACGGAAAGGGCCGATCCGATGCCCATAACGACCTCCTGTCTGCTAAATCGACAATACGGGATTTCGGGTGCATCCCCCCTGCCCAAGTTGCGAATTTTTCTCTATTTTTCCAATAGAATTCTGTGGTTTTGCATTGCAGCGAATTGTTTTGTATATTAAGCCGCAATCATCAGAAGCCAGGAATTTACAGCAAAGGATCTGCAATGAAGCTGGTGGAATGTGTTCCCAATTTCAGTGAAGGCCGGGATGCGGTGCGAATTGAGCAGATTGCCGCAGCCATCCGGGGCATTGATGGAGTAAAACTGCTCGATGTCGATGCCGGCAAGGATACCAACCGAACCGTCATGACCTTCATCGGGGCGCCTGAGGCGGTCGCGGCCGCGGCGTTTGCGGCGATCGCCCGGGCGGCGGAGGTGATCGATATGGCCCGGCACCAGGGAGCGCATCCGCGCATGGGTGCCACCGATGTCTGTCCCTTTATCCCGGTCCGTGGCGTGAGCATGGAAGAATGCGCCGAGCTGGCGCGGGAGGTGGGGGAGCGGGTCGGCCGGGAGCTGGCGATCCCGGTCTATCTCTACGAAGCAGCCGCCTCGCGGCCGGAGCGGCGCAATCTCGCGGATATCCGCGCCGGGGAATATGAGGGATTGCCGAATAAGCTGCAGGACCCCGAATGGCAGCCCGATTTCGGCCCGGCGACCTTTAACGCCCATACCGGGGCTACCATCATCGGTGCGCGCGAATTTCTCATCGCCTATAATATCAATCTCAACACCCGCGACGCCCGTCTCGCCAACGAAATAGCCGGCCGCATCCGAGAGACCGGACGGCCGCAAAAGGACGCCCAGGGCAAGATCCTCCGCGATGCCGCCGGGGAGGCCCTGCGCCACCCCGGCATGTTCCCGGCCTGCAAGGCGGTGGGCTGGTACATGGAGGATTTCGGCCGGGCGCAAATCTCGATCAACCTCACCAATTACCGGATCACGCCGCCGCATCAGGTCTTTGACGCCTGCTGCCGTCTGGCGGAGGAGATGGGGGCGCGCGTGACCGGCAGTGAACTGGTCGGGCTCATCCCCCTCGAGGCGATGCTTGAAGCCGGGCGCTATTTCCTGCGCAAGCAGGGCCGGAGCATCGGCGTGAGCGAAGCGGAACTGGTGCATATCGCCGTGCTTTCGCTCGGATTGAACGAGCTGTACCCTTTTGAGGCGGAGAAGAAGATCATCGAGTATCAGCTGCGGGAAAAAGGGGCCCTGGTGAGCATGACGGTAGCCGGCTTCATCGACTTGATTGCGAGTGATGCGCCGGCACCCGGCGGCGGCAGCGTCGCCGCCTTGTGCGGCGCCCTAGGCAGCGCTCTGATCGCGATGACCGCCGGGCTGACCCACGGCAAGAAGGGGTATGAGGTCCAATTTCAGGAGATGGAGGAGATCGGTATCGCCGCCCAGGCGCTCAGAGAGGAATTCCTCCGCGATGTCGATCGGGACACAGCCGCTTTCAACAAGGTGATGGAAGCCTTCAGGATGCCGAAAAAGACGGAGGAGGAGAAGGCGGTGCGCGCCAAGGCCATCGAAGTGGCAACCCGCGGCGCCACGCGGGTGCCCCTGGAGGTGCTGCGTCGCTGCCTGGAGGCGGTGCCGCTGGCGCATAAGGCAGTGGCCCATGGCAACAAGAATTCCATCAGCGACGCTGGTGTGGGCGCACTGGCCATCCGCACCGCCGCGGAGGGCGCCTACTTCAATGTGTGCATCAATCTGGCCGGTTTGAGCGATCAGGCCTTTACGGCAGCGACACGTACCGAAGCAGAAAGACTGCGGGCCCGGATCGGGGAAGAGGTTGCAGCGGCGGTGCGCCTGGTCGAAGCAAGTTTTGACGTTCAGGGGGTGTGAATTACTGCGTCGGAGGAGTCTCTATGGACAAAGCAGAAGGACAATCCGGGCGCCTGCTCTCTCTGGACGCCCTGCGGGGATTCGACATGGTCTGGATCGCCGGCGGCGAGTGGCTTATCGCCGCACTGTCCGCCTGGACCGGCTGGCCGTTCTTCGTCTGGGCGCACGGGCAAATGGAGCATGTCGAATGGAATGGTTTTCATTTTTATGACATGATCTTCCCGCTCTTTCTCTTCATCGCCGGCGTCTCCATGTCCTTTTCGCTCGCCAAACGCCTGGAGCGGGGCGACAGCATGAAGAGTATTTATCGCCACCTTGTTACACGGCTTTTTCTGTTGGTTCTCCTGGGTGCAATCTATAACGGTCTGTTGCGCTTCGATTTTGCTCATCAGCGCTATGCCAGTGTTCTAGCACGCATCGGCTTCGGCTGGTTCTTCGCCGCGCTCATCTTTTTGCATACCAGGCCCAGGGGGCAGGCCTTCTGGCTGGCCGGAATCTTGCTCGGCTATTGGGCGATCATGAAGCTGATTCCGGTGCCAGGATACGGCGCCGGCGTTTTGACCCAAGAGGGGAGCCTGGTGGCCTACCTCGACCGGATGTTCTGCCCGGGCGTGCTCTATTTGGGCAATCATGATCCGGAAGGGATCCTTTCGACCATACCCGCCGTCGGCACTGCGCTGCTCGGCGTCCTCACCGGGCAACTGCTGCGCGGAAAGATTTGCGATCTGGCCCCGCTGCACAAGGGAGGGGTCCTTTTCGCCGCAGGTCTGGCGGGACTGGCGATTGGCCGGCTCTGGAATCTTGTTTTCCCGATCAACAAGAATCTCTGGACCAGCTCATTTGTCCTCTATGCCGGAGGGTGGAGCCTGATCCTGCTAGCACTTTTTTACCTGATCATCGATGTTTGGGGTTACAAGAAATGGGCGTTCCCCTTCGTGGTCATCGGGCTCAACTCCATCACGATCTATATGCTCAACTCGGGGATTGTTAATTTCGACCAGATGGGGCGTTACTTTTTCACCGGCGTCGCGGGGCTGTTCCCGGAGATAGTCCAGCCGGTCATCTTCAGTTCGGCGGCTCTGCTCTGCACATGGCTGGTGCTCTATCTGTTCTACAAGCACAAGATTTTCCTACGTGTCTGAGCAGAATCCCGGCTCCCTGGCGCCGCGGCCCAGCGGATGGGTCGGGCGCGCTCGCTTGAAGGGCCAGGATGGCCTAGCAGCGTTCGAGTGCGGCCATATAAAAACCGTCAAAGCCGTGCAGATCCGGATCTAGGCGCTTCTCGGCGGCCAGGGCAAAGGCGCCGGACGTAGCGGCGAGGAAGGCAGCCACTTGCTGCTCGCCTTCACAGGGGAAGAGGCTGCAGGTAGCATAGACCAGGCGCCCGCCCGGCCGTAGCAGTTTGCTGTAGTAGCCGAGAATGTGCTGCTGTTCAGCGAGCAAGCGCGTCAGATCTTCGGAATGAAGCCGCCAGCGGGCATCGGGATTGCGGCGCCAGACCCCCGAACCTGAGCAGGGGACATCGAGGAGTACCCGGTCGGCCGAGCCGGCGAGCCGTTTGATGACCTTGGTCGAAGTGATGATGCGCGTCTCGATATTGGTAGCGCCGGCCCGGCGGGCGCGGTGTTCGAGCGCTGCCAGCTTGTCCCCCGCGATATCGAGAGCGATGATCCGGCCACGGTTGCCCATCAGCGAAGCCAGGTGCAGGCTCTTGCCGCCGTTACCGGCGCAGCCATCGACCACCCGCATTCCCGGCTTGACCTCGAGGAATAACGCGACCGCTTGTGAGGCGGCATCCTGCAGCTCAAACCACCCTTTTTTATACTCCTCCCACGCAAACACCGGTGCAAAGCCCTCGATGGCCAGAGCGTCGGGCGCAAATTCCACCCGGCGGCAGGCGGCGCCATGAGCTGCGACCGCTGCGACCACCTGATCCAGTCTCGTTTTCAGGGTGTTGACACGCAAAACCGGCACCGCCGGCTGGTTGAGCGCGGCGAGCAGGGGCTCCCAGCGGTCGCCTCGCTCGTGCAGTCCCAGGGCATCGAGCCAGTCCGGCAGGGATTCCCGCAGCGGGCGGAGGGCAGCGAAGCGGCCGGCGCGTTCCAGTACCTCCCGGTCGGCAGGCGTTGCCGCCGTACGCTCCCCGCGCCAGAGCCGCCAGGTGGCATGAAGAGTCGGCGAGACCGCGGGCGGTGCCGCCGGATCGCCGCTTTCGAGCGCAGCGAGCCAGCGCGCGCGGCGGACGATATCATAGACGGCCGTAGCCACCTCGTTTCGCGCCGGGAGGGTCAGGGTCCGGTGCTCACGGAAGCAATATTGCAGGGCGGCATCGGCGCGGCGGCCGCCCTCGAGAATGGCAGTGCATGCTTCCAGAATGAGGGCGGAAAGGTCGGGCCCCGGGGTCATGCATCAAACCGGAGATAGCCGAAGCGCCAGGGCCGGTGAAAGGTGCCGAGCAGAACGGGACTCCAGGCGTAGAGCTCCTGAACTCCCAGGCGGGGCGAATCGATCCGGTAAAAATTGATCCGCCAGAGATCGCCGGGCTGCGGCGGCTGATGGGCCGCGCCGCAGAGGGCAGCGAAGGGAAGAGCATACTCGGCGGACCACCCGGAGGCCAGACCGGGGCGGTCAGCAATGCCCTGGACAGCGACGGCAGTGCGCAAGCCCTCCGCTTCCCAGGCGGGCAAGCCGATGAAAGGAGCCTCCGGCCGCTCTTCTGTGCGGTGGTTGAGGATGCAGGCGTCAAAGACCACATTTTTCGGGCTGAGATTGATCTCGAAGTATTGATGGCGACATCCGGAGGGATTGAGAAAGATCTCTACGCACTCCTGGTCATAAATGGGACCGTCATGCTCCAGGATGGTTCCCCAGACATAATCATCCTGACATGCAAAGGCGACATGGAGAAAGCACTCGCTCCAGGCGACGCGGACGGAGGTAGCCCAGCGGCCGGGCCGGCCGCTGACTGCCTCGACAAGGTCGATCTTGGCAGCTTTTTGCCACACCGGGTCATCGATGCTGCCGGTCAGCCGGGGCGGCGCTTCGATCTTCGGGCAGTGCAGGATGGGCAGGGAGGGTTGTGTTGTGCTCTTCATTGGTCTATTCCTTTCCAGTCCTCCTGATGCGGAGGTTTCACGTTCTGGCAAGGCGCAAATAGAGCTGCACCTGGGCGCCAAGACCCAACAGGCGCATCCCGGCTCGGAAGAACATATAGAGCTGCTGCCAGATGAAAAGAAAAAGGGCGGCAGCAGCCGAAGCAGCGAGCCGGTTGGCGATCAGAGTATAGATGAGGATTCCGACTAGGGAGATGGCCGAGAGGAATATCGCCAAGAGCAGGATTCGACCGAAATGGTGAAACAAGAACAGGAGGAGCGGTCGCAGCAGACAGCGGCTCCTCTTTTCGTTCCTGGCGACAGTCAGGATCCGGCCATAGTCGAAGAAGAGGGCCCAGAGCATGAGGGCGAGGAAGCGGCTTGCCATTTTAAGATAGCTGAGAAGGAGCGTGATGTTGTCTCCCGGATCCTTGCCCCAGATGAGCCGCTCCGGCAGCTTGAGCAGCCAGGGGAAAAGAAGAAGCAGGGAGAGGAGCGGCACACTCCAGAGGAAGATGCGCAAGAAACGGCCGAAGTAGCGGCCACAAGCATCCCAGAATTCCCGCGGCCGCCAGGGGTGATCGGTGCCGAGCAGTTTTACAGCCCCGCCCGAAAGAAAAAGAAGCCATAGCCAGTAGAGTAAGGCCAGCAGGAGCGCCAGCAGCAGGAGAGGCGACAAGGCGTTTCCGCGGTACTTGATGAGTTCGATGAAGAAGGTCATATCCAGGCCCTCGCCCAGGCGGCCGGCGGCAAGGGTGCTGCCGGCCCAATCGCTCAGGACCGCCCGGAAGGGGATCGCCACCAGGGCGGCGAAGATGAGACCGGGGAGGTAATAGAGCAGCCATAGCCGCTTGAGCGAGACCAGGCGGGTCAGGGCGGAAGAGAGTGTGCGGTGGATCATGGCTAATTCCTCGGCGCTGGTTAGAGGTTTACGGAGAGGGCAGTGAGTAGGTTGAGTGCCTGCGGCATATCGAACAGGGCCTGCGTCCAGAAGAGCAGACGCGCGGTCAGCGCGTTGAGCCCGGCACTTTGCACATCGGTTGTGCGGCTGTTGTTGGTGATCTGAATATCGAGGGGGATTTTATTCTCCGGATCGACCGTGGCCGAGACCAGCCGGGCTGGACGGGTGAGGATGAAGCGTTTCCAGCGTGCCTGTCCGTCCCAACGCTCCCAAACGGTATCACCACCGGCGAAGACCAGCCGTACCTCAACCGGGAAAATGAAATCGCCCTGGCGGCGTACGTCCACCCGGGTTTCGTATAGCTTGCTGGGCTTTTCTCCGTCAGCGTCCGCCTTTGCAAGGTCGGCGGAAGCGTCTGCGGCGCGCATGTTCGAATCCTGCTTCGTGGCGCTAGTCCCGCTGTCCGCTGCCGCGGCTTTGCGGTGGATCTGGAGATCCCAATCGAATCCCCGGCCTTTTTTCACCGGATTGCTGCTGACGCGGCCGATACTGTAATCGAGCACGGCGGTGGTGTGTAGAGCCTGATTGAAAAACCAGTCGAGATTCTGCCCCGAAACCTCATTGGCCACGGCGATGAAATCGGCTGTGCGGGGATGTTTGAACTTCCAGCGGTCGAACCAGGTGCGCAGGATCCGATTCATGGTATCACGGCCGAGATAATTTTGCAGGGTGAGCAGGACCAGGCCCGGCTTGTTGTAGGACATCGCACCATACGCGCTGCCGGAAGAATACTGCCACGATGGCAGCAGGATGGGATCGATCGCGGGGTCGGCGATATAGCCCAGCCGCTGCAGCTGGATATCGTTGAGCTGAAGGCCCCAGAGGTTGATCATGCTGCCCGCCTCGCCGAAGGTATCAGCGAGAATTTCGATTTCGCTGAAGGTGTTGATCCCCTCATCCAGCCAGGCCTCTTCGAATTCGTTCGAGGCGACCAGGTGATACCAGAAGTTGTGGCCGAATTCGTGCATGATCACCATTTCGAGAGCGTGGAGGCCCGCCGGCATGCCATAGGCGCCCCAGGCGGTGATCAGGGTGGGATATTCCATCCCGCCGGCGCCCAGCGCCCCGCGGCGGGGATCGACCACGGTGAGATTGGGATAGGGATAATCACCATACTGATCCTGGAACCAGGCAACGGCGGTCGCAGCCGCCTGGAGATATCGCTGGCCCTGGCTGACATGATCCCGCTGGATCAGGGCGCTGATCTCGACATCCTGGCTTTTTCCGGAGAAGACGACAAAATCGGGACTGGCGGTCCAGGCGAAATCATGGACGTCCTCGGCATGGAAGCGGTGGGTGACGGTTCCGTCGGGATGGTCCTCGGTGGCATAACACAGGCCGGTGGCGCCGACGATGTGGCCGTGCGGCACGGTGATCGCGACGTTATAGACCCCGAAATCGGCATAGAATTCCGAGTTGGCATGAAACTGGTGGCAGTTCCATACCCCATTTTCGCAGACGCCGATCTTGGGAAACCACTGGCCGGCCATGACGAATTCTTCCTTGATGCCGGTGCGCGAAATCGGCGGCGAGGGAAGCTGGGCGGTGAAGGCGATCTGCAGTGTGATGCTCTCCGCCGGAGGCAGGGGCCGGGGCAGGCGGAGCCGGAGGACACTCTTGTCTTCGGCGTTGCCGTCATCGGGCTGGATAAAGGAGGTCAGGGGCAGCCAGTTCTCTCCCCCGCTGCTGGTCAGCGAATCCACTTCGATAAATCCCCATGCGGTGCGATCGGCCGTTTTGCCGCCGCCGCGACCGCCTGATTCCCGCATATAGGTCGACCGGTTGTTGCGGAATCCATTCAGGTAGAGATGGAATTGCAGCTCGGAGAGGGGCACCGCCGCGGTATTGCGCCAGTGCAGGGTTTCGCGGCCGTACAGTTGATGGGTGGCGGCATCGAGACGGACCTCGATGTCATAGTTGGCAATGCGAGGGCTTTGGGGCTGCGGAAAGAGAACAGGCTGGGCGGCTGCTGCCGAACCGAGCAGCGCGCCCGCCAGGATCACCCTCTGCGGGATGCGGCGAAATGAGATCATGCCAGCCTCCTGATTTGGCGCGAAATTGCGGTTGAAGGGGATGCCGTGTGATCCCGCCCGCCTGATGCCGCATCGATCCCCCTGGAGCGCGGCCCGCTTTATCGCAGCAGCAGCAGTTTGCGGATCGACTCCCGGCCGCCGCTGCGCAGGCGGTAAAAATAGGTTCCGCTGGCCGCCAGCCGGCCCTCCTGGTCCCGCCCGTCCCACTGGATCTCATGCGAACCGGCGGTCTGCGTCGCATCGACCAGCAAGCGCACCAGCCGGCCCGAGCAATCAAAGAGTTCCAGACGGACCGGAGCGGCGGCCGGCAGAGCGTAGCGGATCGTCGTCCCGGCGTTGAAGGGATTGGGGTAATTGGCCTCCAGAGTCCATTGCGCCGGATAAAGCGGACCGGGCGTCGGACCGATACCGGTCGTGAAGAGGGAACGCCAGAGTGCTCGGGCGCTGTCGGCATCGGCCTTCAGGGTGGCGAGATCGTCAGCAGCGAGGAAGGCAAAGTCGATGGTAAGGTCACCGTTGGCGGCGATGGTATGCGGCCCGGAGCCGATGACCATCGAGATGTCGGCCGGTCCGACCTTGGTCTGTACCAGTCCGCCGCTGATCGCCTGCCATTTTTCGGCATCGGTAAAGCCGTCGTGCAAGGCCCAACTCGGATTGAGGGGATCGGCATTATCATTCATAATGGCGCGATAGGAAAAGCCGCCGTCACTCAAGAGCATCACGCCGACATGGGTTTTCGGCCCCGTGCCGGCATCATAGGCGAATCCCATGCGGCGTCCGGCATCCAGGTCGGCCACATTGGTGGCATAGCTGGTGGCGTCCATGTCCCAGTCGCAAAAGATGCCCAGGTGGAAGTTTTCGAGGGGCTGGGCATTGAGATTATGCACCGTATAGCGGAACAGGAGATTGTCGGCATAGCGCTCCTCCCGGCTGGCGAAGGTCTGCTGGGTAATGCGGATGTTGAGGGGCCTGGCAGTGGTGCGGTCGTCGAAGATGGCGCTGCTCTCCTGATCGAGCAGAGCGCCCGGCGTCGCGATTCGTACATCGCCGCCTTCCGAGCTGGTAAAATCGGCATCATTGACCTGACTGTTGTTGAAATCGAGGATTCCGCGCGCCGCGTTGACAATGCGGTCGGCCGCGGTCCCGGCGATGAGCGCGCCTTCGAATAGAAGGCTGCTTCCCGATTTATAGAGGAGCCCGATCCCGGTGCCGCTGCTATTGGGATTGGCGCTGCCGATCCGGCCGATGCTGGTCACGGTGGTATAGATGTTATTGATGCCGATGTCGGCAAAAGAGGGCAGTACAGTCAGGCTGAAATGATCGGCATCGTTGTACTCCCCCTCGCTCAGGTTCAGGGTGAAGAGGATCGTATGGTCGCTGGGCGCGGTCCTGGCCACCTCGAAGGTGAAGGCGTTGCGCAGGGTGATGCTCTCGCCGGTGGAGAGGGCGGCGAGGGTGGCCGTGCTACGGGAGAGGGTGACGTAAGGGCTGGATTCACTCAATTTCAATGAGATGTTTTGCGCTGCCGCCAGATAGTTGGTCAGGGTCAGGCTCAGAGCGACCGTCTCGCCGGGCTTGATCAGGCTGTCGCCATCCTGATCGGCAAATTCAATTCCGGTGAGGCGCAGGGCGGGCCAGGACTCGCTCAGGGCGCGCCAGGCATTGATTCGACCATGCCCGAGCTGGCCGGCATAAGCCGGGTTCTTGCTGTCGATTTTGTCCGCGGTTATGCGCACCTGTTCGGCAGCCTGCAGACCGCTCCACTCCGGGTGTTGGGTCATCACCAGAGCGACCACCCCTGCGGCGATCGGCGTCGACATCGAGGTGCCCTGCCACAAGGGGCCTTCATAGCCGCCGCCGGCGACCGTGCTCCAGATCCCGACGCCCGGAGCCGAGACATCGACCGTAGTGCCATAATTGGAAAAATAGGCCTTGATGTCGGAACTGTCGATCGCCGCGACCGCGAGTACTCCCGGATAACTGGCCGGATAGACCTCATTGGCGAGGGTTGCGCTGTTGCCGGCTGCAGCGACTACCACCATGCCCTGTTCGGTGGCGAATCGGATCAGCCGCCAGTTGACCTCCGAGTAGGCGCCGCTGAAGCTGCAGCTGAGGATGTTGGCGCCGTTCGCCGTGGCGTAGATAATCGCCTGGTCGATACTGAGGGGATCGATCTTGTCATCTGCGGTCCGGGAACCGGCGTTGAGCGCCATCAGCCGGGCATTCCAGCTGGTGCCGGCGATGCCGATTCGGTTGTTCGCGACCGCGCACGCGGCTCCCGCGGTGTGCGTACCGTGGCTGCTGTAGGTGGTTCCAGAAAAGAGGCTGTTGGGATCGGCGGTATGGGTGGTGAAATTCCAGCCGTGCAGGTCATCGATAAAGCCGTTTCCGTCGTCATCCCGGCCGTTGCCGGGGATCTCGCCGGGATTGGTCCAGAGATTACCCGCCAGATCGGGGTGGGAGATATCGGTGCCTCCGTCGATGATTGCGATGACGACCGATCCCTGTTCTCCCTTGCAAAGATCCCAGGCCTGAGGAAGTCTGGTCTTGTTGAGGTAATACTGCTTGCCGGTCAGGGGGTCGTTCGGCACGGCGGTCAACTGGTATTCATAGCGGGCTTCGGCAAACTCCACTGCCGGATCGCGGGCGAGTTCGCGCGCCACCTCTTGCGGCGGACGGCCGCCGGGAAAAAAAGCATAATAGAGATTGTCAACGCGAGTGCGATGAATACTCTTTTGCAGTCTGCGTCCGAGCGCCGGGGCGACCGGTTCGAGAACCTGGATCTGCAGGGCCTGCAGTGCTGCGTCGAGGCTTTTTGAACCGGTCCGGCTCAATGTGGCCGCACCGGAGAGCGGTTCCTTCAAGGCGAGGGCGACCACGCCGGGCAAAGCTTTCCCCGTAGCAGCCGTTTGCAGGGCAGCGGCCGGCTGCAGCCTCAACGTACAGAGGCCGGCCATCATGAGCAAAACAAGGAGAGGACGAAATCTTTTCAAACCGATCATATCAGAATTCTCATAGTTAAAATTGATTTAAATTTTACAAAAGCGCATTCAGATAAGCAAGGATTATCTGTTTGATTAAACTCGCCATACTGCAGATAATTTCCCATAAAAAATAAAGGGAGTGATTCATCATCACTCCCTTAGGGATAGAGGGCTGGCTTGGACACTTTTATTGTGGAAGTGCATTCTCCTCAACCGGCCGCTGAGGCAGAAGTGTGTAGGCTTCGCCGAACTGGGCCAAAAACTCGAGGCTGAAAGCGCGAATCCAGTAGAGGAAGGGCAGCAGAACAACCGAATTGATATAGGGAATCATCAGCAGGAAAAAGCCGAGGCAGCAGGTGAAGAGGCCGCCCAGGATCACCAGGACGACCAGGGCGATGATGATGGCGAGCATGAAAAGGGCGTAAAGAATAAAATATCCCAGGTGGCGCCAGTGCAGCGGCAATAGCTGTTCCCAGGCCTGAACGCAGGTGCAGTTGTCCTTGTACATCAGCGGAACGATGAAATGGTCAAGGAGCAGCTTTACATAACCCAGGGCTAAAACCACAACGGCGAAGAAGGCACCCCAGATGAAGAGGGAGGGGAGCAGAGACCAGAGATCGCCGGAGTCGTTCCACCGCGTGTAAGCGATACGCCAGAGGTGGTACAGCGTTCCGCCGGCAAGGAGGATGGCCACGGCAAGAAAAGCCACGCGCCAGCGGAAAAGGGAGTGGCCCAGGTCGCGGAATTGGCGCCAGGGCTGTGAGATTAAAGCACGCTCCTGCACGACATTGTCGAGGAACATGAATTTGCCCCGCGAGCTCAGCCAGATGCCGAGGAGCAGGATCACCAGTAGGAGCAGGCCGCCTAAAACGATCAGCGCCATCCATTGCGGTCTTGCTTTCAGCCAGTCGAGGGCCTCGTAGGGGGCGCCGAGAATCGCACCCCAATCAGCATGCCCCCCCCTTTTCAGACTGTTGCCCCCGCCGCCATGATCGAGCAGGTCCGCAAGAAAGGCCGTGAAGCCGAGGACCATCCATTTGTGCAGGTCAAAGGGCTGGAACAACGCGGATTTCATGCGATAATAGGCTCTTTCAAAGGGCGCGATGAATTGAATCGGCATAGTTCCTCCTTTTTTATAGTATAGTACTTTTACGCGAAAAAGCAAAAAAGTTTTCATAAAGGGCGAGAAAAGCGGTTGAAATTTGGGCAAAAAATTGTAGTTTATATGAAGAAATGGCTGCTCACAAGGAAGAAAATCATGTCCCGTTGGAACGCGCGCCCCATTCGCTGGCTCCTATTTCTCGTTTTTAATCCCCTTGTGGCCCAAGAGACGATTGTACACATCCATCCTGCTGCAGCGGAGGTGACCGTTACCATAGCCCCGCAGGCGCATGTCGATTATGGATTCAGCTATCCCCTGACGTTTATCCTCAATCTCTCTTCCCCACAGAGCGGCCTGAGTGCCTGGTACCGCTATCGCCAAGGTGATCCCTGGATGCGGCTGCCCGAAAAGCAGAGCGGTGTTTTTTTCAACGGGATCGCTGCTGTCCGTTTTGACGAGGCGGCAGCGACGGCGCTGGTATCGGCAGGATTCTCCGCTGTGAGCGACTCGCTGATGCTCCGAATAACCAGCGCTACGGAGGAGGCCGTGCCTGTGACCTGCAGCGGGATATCCCCCTATTACGACAACCGCGCCATGGCGGTGGCCCTGAGCGCCGATGACATGGCCGGCTGGAGCAAAGACAAGTTCCAGCGCGCATTGTATATCCTGCGCTCGTATAACCTTTGGGTCAGCTGCGGCATCAACTCAGTGGGTGCGGATCGTGCCACCTACACCTACATTCAGGCTGAACTCGATTCGGGATGGGTCGAGGCCGCTTGCCATTCCCGAAGTCATCCCTCCTTGCCCTACAAGAACTATGTTGCGGAAGTCAGCGGCAACAGGGAGGATATCCTCAAGAATCTGCAGCTCCCGGAGCTTTTCACTTCAGGATCGCGTGAGTATGTTTATCTCTGGATTGCCCCGAACGGACGCACCGACCGGATTGTGGACTCGCTACTGACCGTCAACCGGTTTCTTTTTGACCGGCTCTACACCAGCAATTTTTTCGGCTGGCCGGCATGGAATGCAACTCTGCAGATGTTCACCAACGCCGGGGTTGCCCGCGCCTTTGATCCGCCCGCCTCCCAACTGGGCTGGGGTATCGGCACCAATGACCTCAATGACCTCAACGGCGCCTTCGACAAGGCGCTGGTCGGTCACAGCGTCTATCATCTCATGTTCCACCCCAATGTGGTGGAATGGGACAAGCCCTATCCCTGGCAGCACCTGGCTCATATCAGCAACCGCCCCGACGTATGGTATGCGGCCGTCGGTCATCTGTTCCTCTACCATCTAGCGCAAAGCGCCTGCCACATCGAGGCGGCGGTAACAGCGGAAGCGGCGACCGCGCCGGCGGAATATATACTGAGCCAGAATTATCCCAATCCCTTTAATCCCGAAACGACGATCTCTTACGAGACGGCTACAGCGGGCGCGGTGACCCTGACGGTTTATAACAGCCGCGGACAGTTAGTCGCCCGGCTCATTGATGGCCCCCAGACGGCTGGATCCCACCGGGTTGTCTGGCACGCAGGATCCCATCCGGCAGGTATTTATTTCTGCCAGCTGCGCTGGGAAGGGGGTATGGCGACCAGCAAAATGGTGCTCGTACATTGAGATGGGGCTGGGGAAAAAAATGAGAACCGCTTCGGTCTTTTTTTATGCAGTGGCGTGGTTGCTGGCGCCTTTGGCAACCGTTCGCCCGCAAAATCCTTCTGCGCCCCTGGTCTGGAGTGCCCAGGGATTACCCCGTCTCGACAACTGGGCTGTGGAAAGCAATCCCAGCCACACCGTCCACGATTTTATCCTCGAAGATTTCGATGGTGATGGCCAACTGGAACTCTGCGAGCTGCGCACCGAAATGAACCACCCGCTTTTCCTGGCCATCCTCGAGCTTTCACGCGCTGGCTATACCTATCCGGGCCATCCGATCGCCCTTGATCCTTATGATCAGGTGTTGTTCACTCTGGGCGGCAGGGGCCGGTTCCGCTTCGCCACCTATCGCCGCGCCGGAGAAAAGGGATGGATCGATCTCTACGACCATAAAGCGGTGCGCGTCGATTCGCTCACTGCGCTCGGCGGACGGGATGGTTCCGGTGATGGGCTCTGGACGGGCAAGCTGATTGTCCTGCCCGCGGTTGACCTTAACGGAGACGACCGGCCGGATCTTGTGGCTCTGGTGAATACGGGAGCGGACGGCGGGCCGCGGGCGGTGCTGGCCTATGACTTGGCCACCAGGGAGCGCCTTCTGGAGGTTCATTTTGCGCCGATGGTGAGCCAGGTTCTGCCGGTCGATGGCAACGGCGACGGCGCTACGGAGCTGGTTATTTCGCTTGCTGGCGCCTCGGATGGGCCCCAATTCGGCCCCTTCAGCCGCGACAGCAGCTACATTGCGGTCCTCGGGTGTGATGGCCGGCTACTCGCCCACAAAGCCTTCGGCGGTGAGTCCTCCTATGTCAATGTGCAGGCTGCTGATACGGATGGAGATGGCCAGCCGGAAATTCTTGCCGCACCGTTTTCTCTGGTGCTGAACCACCAACGGGCGGCCAGACTGTACGCTTTGGACGGGTGTTCGCTTGCAGTGAAAAGTGAACTAGAGAACGCCGCGGAGATCTCCCCGCTGAATCAGCTCATCCAGCGGGATCTGAATGGAGATGGTACGCCGGAGTTCATCACCAGCGACCTGACCGGGCATGCGGCGGTCATCAGTTATGATCCGGGAGACACCCGGTTTAAAGTCCTGTCTCTGGTCAAAACCGGTGGCGAGGCTTCTCTGCAGCTGGCCGATGATGTTAACCTGGACGGGACTGTTGAGATCTTTATCACGACGGCCAATCCACCGGCGCTCTGGCTGACCGATGCGGCGCTCCATCCCCTGGCCTGGATGCCGATAAAAGATCCCTACCATTTCAAGATTGCCGCGCATACCCGCCTGTTGGCCGCACGCCCGGGCTACAGCTTCCGCGATGGCACGGCTCTCTATCAGCTCCAAATCGGAGTCAATGAACTACTACCCGGGGAACGGCGGGGTCTCCTGTTTCTCGGCAAAAGGGTCCCGTCTGAGACCATTCTGTTCTTCCTGCTGGCGCTATTACTCCTGATCCTTCCGGGGCTCTTGTTCTTGGCCCTTGCACTGCATCGGACTGCTGGTTTTGCAGACCGTCTCTCTTCAGCCCGGGTCGGATTTGCCATGGTCAACGCCGAGGGGCGCATCGTCCACTGCAATCCCCGGTTTTTAAAAATGATCGACCAGGACCGGAAACAAGTCCTCAAACAGCCTGCCGATACGGTGCTGAGAACCTCGCGTTTGGAGGGACTGCTTCTTCGCTATCAGACCTTCAGCCGACGCGGGGAGGTTTATGAACAGCACGAAATTGAATGGGTGCTGGAGAGCCGAGCCCAGACAATGGCTGTGGAATTCTTCCGGATTCGGAGCTATGCTTCTTTCATTCTG
Organism: bacterium; assembly: GCA_035419245.1. Lineage (NCBI taxonomy): Bacteria > bacterium. The sequence continues at coordinate 751,672 of DAOLSP010000001.1, forward strand.
CTGCTCCTGATTGACCTTTCGGAGAGCCTGGAAAAAGAGCGTCTGAAAATCTGGGCCGCCATGGCGCAGCGGATGGCCCACAAGACTAAAACCCCGCTGGCGACCGTCCTGCTGGCCATCCAGCGGCTGCAACGCAACTATAAAAAGAATTCTCCCGAACGGGTCCAGGAGTATGACGAGATGACCCGGACCGCTCTGCATGAAATCGAACGAGTGCGTGATTCGATCAATGCCTTTATGAAATTCGCCCGCCTTGAGCCTCCGGTACTGGTTTTAGATGATTTTTCACGCGTGGTGCAGGAATGCCTGCAGGAATACCTGCCGCGGATTCCAGACGAGGTACAGCTGCAGACCAGTTTTGAAACCCTCGAGCTGCCGGTCGCCATCGATATCAGTCAGTTCAAGGAGGCTTTCTATAACCTCCTAGATAACGCCATTTCCGCCATTCAGGGCGATGGCATTCTCGGTATTACAACGATGCAGGAGAAGGACCCGCTCTCCGGACACGGGAAGGGAGATCAGGCCTTGCTTGAGATCACGGATAACGGCAAAGGGATCAGTGCAGCGGATTTTTCCCGGCTCTTCAAGGCGGGCTTTAGTACCTCGCGCTCTGGGACCGGAATGGGATTGCCCCTGGCCAGAAGCATCATAGAAGCCCACGACGGCACCATCGAGATCGACAGCCATGAGGGGAGCGGGACGACGGTCTTTGTACGGCTGCCTATCCGATAGTATGGGAGAGAAGGAATGAAGAGGTATTCCCATGGACGGATTTTGATCGCTGAAGATGACAGCGCTTTCGCCGCACAGCTCGCTTCGGTGCTGGAAGGCGAAGGGTTCGAGGCGATCCAGGCCAAGGACGGCAACGAGGCGATCAAGCGGCTGTCACTCGGGGATCTGGAGATTGCGCTGATCGATCTTTCCATGCCCGGGCTGGATGGCATGCAGGTTCTCGAACGCGCCGCTTCGCTGGCTCCAGGCCTGCCGCTGGTGGTCATCACCGGCAATGCAACCATCGATCGCGCTGTCCAGGCCACACGGCTCGGGGCCTTCGATTTTCTTGAAAAGCCGGTCAATCTCGACCGCCTGCTGCTGACGGTGGAACGCGCCCTGGAATGGCGGCATCTCGAACAGAAGACCAACTGGATGGGCGCCGAGATTATGAACCGCTATCAGATGGTCGGCACCAGCACCGCTATGCAGTCGGTTTACGCGCGCATCGAACGGGTGGCCCCCACGGAGAGTACGGTACTGATCACCGGGGAAACCGGGACGGGCAAGGAACTGGTGGCGATGGCTATCCACCTACGCAGCAAGCGCAGCGCGGGCCCCTTCATGCGCGTCAACTGCGCGGCGATTCCCGAAACCCTGATCGAAAGCGAGCTTTTCGGCCACCGCAAGGGAGCTTTTACCGGCGCCATCGAAAACTATGACGGTAAATTCAGGCTGGCCGACGGCGGCACCCTTTTTCTAGATGAGATCGGTGATCTCAGCCTGCCGGCCCAGGCCAAGCTGCTGCGGGTGCTGCAATCGCATGAAGTGGAGGCGGTCGGCGGCAGCCGGCCGCTGCCGATCGATGTCCGCATCATCGCGGCGACCAACCGCACTCTCACCGAACAAATCGCCAGAGGCCTCTTTCGCGAAGACCTTTACTATCGCGTCTGCGTCGTTGATATCCAGCTCCCGCCGTTGCGGGAGCGCAGGGAGGACATCCCAGAACTGAGCGCCTTCTTCCTCCGCCAATTCTGTGAACGCTATAACCGGCGGCTCAGTGGGTTGTCGCCAGCGGCTCTGCGCCTGCTGATGAACTTCGACTGGCCGGGCAATGTGCGGCAGCTAAGGTCCTTCATCGAACGGGCAGTGGTGCTGGCCGCCGGCGATACGCTTTCCGAGGCCGAATTGAAACAGATGATGGGCATTCCGGACAGGGAAAAAGGGATACTTCCCCTGAAAGAAGCGCGGGAGCGGTTTGAAAGGGAGTACATTGCGCAGATTCTGCAGGCTCATGAATGGAAGATGGACGCCAGCGCCGCGGTGCTGGGCATCGACCGTACCAATCTCTATAAAAAGATACAAAAGCTGGGAGTCCGACGGCGCTGACCCGAGGCCGGGTGGACACAAGCAGGAAAGCGGGAAGCCGGCGGCGGAGTCGGCGGGTCAAGAGCCTGGTGTCATCCAGGAGAGACAAACTAAAAAGCCTCCGTGTGCTCAGCGGAGGCTTTTTAGTTTTGGCATCTGAGGAGGAGGGAGGTTCTTCGGGGCAAGAAGAGCTGGACAGGCTGCCTTGCCCCGGCCATCGCCCACGGAGGGCGATGGCTAAATGCTATGTCATTGACAGGCTCACTCAGACCTGTGCGGCTGCTCATGGTGCCGTCAAGATGCGACAGGCGCCAGGCCGTCATAGATGCGATGGCAGATCCCACTCCAAAGGACGCTCAAAGGCGATGCAACCACTACATGTCCGGCCTGGTATTGCCTGCGGCGCTGCCTGTCTCAGGATGCATTCACTTCTGCCGATGCTGATACAACAAGCATGCCAAAAAGATCAAGTTTGCGGAAAAATGGCGGGGCTTCAATAGGGTATTTTGGCGAGGATCTCCTTGACCTGGAGAAAATCGGCTAACGGATGGGTGTTGATGTCGGGAGAGTTGAGTGATTTAACATCATTGTAAACATGACGATATCTGCTTGAGGCCGAAGCATGTGTCCTGCGCAGGAGCCGCACCAGCGAGGGATGTCTGGATTCGGCCTGGCGCAGGATACGAAGCATCTCCAGCGCCCCTTTAGGGTCAAAATTGGCTTTTTCGAGATAAGTGGTGCATTTCCGGTCAGCTTCGCGCTCGACTGGCTTGGGATAATCCAGAATTGAATCCTTTGTATACAGGGTGAGCAGCAGCTGCCGTGCGATCTCGGGGTTTTGTCCGATCATGCTCTGGGCGGCCACCGCCCAGCCGTATTTGGCCGCGAGCCGCTCGATGCCGTCACGCGCTGCGATATGGGCGATCTCGTGCGCTAGTACCGCCGCCACCTGATCGCTGCTGCCGAGACTTTCTATCATTCCGCGGTAGAGGAAGATCTCTCCTCCTGGCAGAGAAAAATGGTTCAGGTCGGGTTCATTGACCACCTGCACGCTGTAGGTCAATCCACTCCAGTGCGACTGCAGTCCGATCTCCGCTGCCAGCCTGTCGAGGTAGTGCAGCACCTCCTGGTTGCGGACAGTCTTCAGCACTTGCCCGGCCTGCACGGAGACCTCCTTGCCCAGCGCAATCTCTTCCTCGATGCTCACAAAGGCCAGGGTGCCGCTTTTGCGGCTTCCGGCGCACCCTGTGGCAAGCAGCAGGAGGGCAGTCAGCAGGATACCCAGAGGGCCTTCTTTTTTCATAGTCCGATCATCTCTTTAAATTCAGCCTCAGTGAGGACCGGGATGCCGAGTTCCCGGGCTTTATCCAGTTTGCTGCCGGGGGCTTCGCCGGCGACGACGAAAGCGGTCTTTTTGCTGACCGAAGCCGCGGGGCGTCCGCCCTGGGCGATCACTAATTGTTCTGCTTCCTCGCGGGTGAACGCGGCTAGGGCTCCGGTGAGGACAACCGTTTTGCCGGCGAGGAGGTTGCCCCGCGTGGTTACGGCCGGGCTCATCTGGACCCCCGCCTGCCGCAGCCGCTCAATGACCTTTTGATTTTCGGGGGTGGCGAAGAATTCGAAGACACTTTCCGCAACCTGGGGGCCGATTTCGCGGACCTGCATCAGCCTTTGCGGAGCCGCGGCCATGAGGGCTTCGATGCTTCGGAAGGCCTCCACCAGCACGCGAGCGACATGCTCGCCGACATGGCGGATGCCGAGGGCGAAGAGGAGGCGGTCGAGTGGGCGCTGGCGGCTGACCTCGATGGCGGCGAATAGATTGCCGGCCGACTTGTCAGCCATGCGCTCAAGCTTGGCCAGATGGTCCGGGCTCAGGGCATAGAGATCGGCGACGTCGTGCACCAGCCCGGATTCCACCAACTGGTCCACCAGTTTTTCGCCCAGACCCTCGATGTCCATGGCGCGTTTGGAGGCGAAATGAAGAATGCGCTCCTTGATTTGTGCCGGGCAGGCGAGGTTGATGCAGCGCTGGACCGCCTCTCCCTCCGGCCGCACCGTATGGCTGCCGCAGGCCGGACACCGTTCCGGCAGCGTAAAGGGCTGCTCTGCGCCGGTGCGTCGGGTTTCGAGGACCTTGACGATCTCGGGGATGACATCCCCGGCCCGCTGCACGACCACCCAGTCGCCGATGCGGATGTCTTTGCGGTCGATCTCGTCCTGGTTGTGGAGGGTGGCACGGCTGACGGTGACCCCGCCGACCTGGACCGGTTGCATGATCGCCACCGGCGTCAGGGCTCCGGTGCGGCCGACCTGCACCTGGATTTCAAGAATCTGTGTCACTTCCTGGCGGGCGGGGAACTTGAAGGCGATCGCCCATCGCGGGCTTTTGCTTTTGGCGCCCAGCAGTTCCTGCTGCGCCACGGCATTGACCTTAACGACGATCCCGTCGATCTCGTACGGCAGCCGGGCACGGCGCTCCCCCATAGCGCGATGATAGGCGATAACCGCCGCCGCACCCTTGACCTGTTCGATCAGGGGATTGACTCGCAGGCCCATGGCTCTGAATTTATCAAGCATCTCCGCATGGGTGGTGAAGGTGAGGGCCTCTGCCTGGCCGATGCCGTAGCAGAATATGCTCAAAGGGCGCGCGGCGGTGACCTGGATATCGAGCTGACGTAGCGATCCTGCGGCCGCGTTGCGCGGATTGGCGAAGAGCGGCTCACCCCGTGCTTGCCGTTCCTGATTGAGCTGTTCGAACTCGCGGATGCCCAGGATCACCTCGCCGCGCACCTCGAGCCGTCCCGGCGGCGGATTCAGGAGCTTGAGCGGGATGCTTTTGATGGTTTTCAGATTCCGCGTGATCTCCTCGCCGGTATAGCCGTCGCCGCGGGTGGAACCGAGGGTGAAGAGACCGTCGTTATAGACGAGTTCCACCGCCAGACCGTCGAGCTTGGGCTCACAGACATAGTCGATCTCCTCCTCGCTGCCCAGGGCTCGGCGGGTGCGCTGGTCAAAGGCGAGGAATTCCTCCTCCGTCAGGGCGTTATCGAGGCTGAGCATCGGGAGGGTGTGTCTTGCGGGCGCAAAGGCCTCGAGGGGGGCGCCGCCGACACGCTGCGTGGGCGAATCCTCGGTGACCAGATCGGGATACTGTTGTTCCAGCCCGAGGAGTTCGCGCATGAGACGGTCGTATTCGGCGTCCGAGATTTCGGGATCGTCGAGCACATAATAGCGGTGGTTGTGATGATGAATCAGATCGCGCAATTCGCGGATCCGCTCCTCGGGGCTCCCTATCATCGTTACCTCAGACCAAACAGGGCCTTGACGATATACCAGGCCATCATCGGGTTTTCCTTGAGGCGGCGTACGCAGTAGGCATACCAGTTTTTACCGAAGGGGACGTAGATGCGCAGTTTGTGTCCGGCGGACACGATGATATCGCGCAGTTCCTCGTCCACCCCGAGGAGCATCTGGAATTCATATTGCTCGCGGGTGAGCTTATGCCGGTGGATCAGCTCCAGCCCCTTCCAGTAGAGTTTTTCGTCGTGGGTGGCAATGCCGACATAGCTGCCCATGGCGAAGGCGGTGTCGACCAGCAGCCCGTAATTGTCATTGACGATCTGTTTGTCCTTGAAAGCGATCTTGCGCGGTTCGATATAGATCCCCTTGCAGATGCGGTAGTTGGTCTTGCGGGCGGAGAGTTGTACGATGTCGGCGAGGCTGCGGCGCAGATAGGCCTGTATGACGATACCGGTGCGCTTGAACTCGTCATTGATGCGCAAAAAGAGTGCGATGGTATCGCTGGTCACGGCGGAGTCTTCCATATCGATGCGAACAAAGATCCCGAGGGAGTCCGCTTTAGCGACGATCTTGCGGATGTTCTGATAGCACTGCTCCTTGTCTAGGAGCAAGCCAAGTTGGGTCAGTTTGACCGAGATGTTGGCATCGAGCCTCTCCGCCACAATGGCGTCGAGCACCTTGAAATACTCGTCGATCGCCTCCTGGCACTCCTCGAGTTTTTGGGCGCTTTCGCCGAGGACGTCCATGGTGGCGCAGATACCTTTCTGGTTCAGTTCCTTAACGGCACGGATGCCATCGTTCAGAGCCGGGCCGGCCACATAGGGTTTGGCGACCATGCGGACGATGAATTTGGGGATGAGGGGGAGTAACAATATAACCAGTTTGTTGAAGAGGTTTATCATGACGCTTCCTCTTGGATTGGGGGTTGTGGAGCAGCCAGTCTGGATGATGGAGAACGGGGTCGGAGGGGGTGTTCCGGCGTGAAAAAATACATGTTTCTGCTCTAAATGTCAAGGACAAAGTCCGCCCAGGGGCGGGCGCCAGAACAGAGAAACTTTTCATTGATTTTAAAGTTCATGGGGATTATATTATCATAATATATTAGAAAATGGAGGAAGCCCCCCAGATGGGCAAAATCATAACCATAGCGAACCAAAAAGGGGGCGTGGGCAAGACCACGACGGCGGTCAATTTGGCAGCCGCTCTAGCGGTGGCCGAATATCCAACTCTGCTGGTCGATATGGACCCTCAAGCCAACAGCACCAGCGGCTATGGTTATGATCAGCGCGCCCTCCAGGCGACGATTTATGATGCGCTCATCAACGAACAAACCGCGCAATCCCTCCTGCTCGATACCCAGCTGGATTATCTAAAACTGCTTCCTTCCTCGATTAGTCTGGTCGGTGCGGAGGTAGAGCTGGTATCAGCCATTTCGCGGGAGCAGCGCCTGGCGCGGGCGCTCGAACCCCTGCGCGATCAATTCAAGTATATCCTCATCGACTGTCCCCCTTCGCTGGGACTGCTGACGATCAACTCCCTGACCGCTTCCGATTCGGTGCTGATCCCGATCCAGTGCGAGTATTACGCCCTGGAGGGGCTTGGGCAGCTGCTGAACACGATCCGGCTGGTGCAGAAGCACCTCAATGAGCACCTGGTGATCGAAGGGGTGCTGTTGACGATGTACGATGCACGCCTTAACCTGTCGCGTCAGGTGGCCGAGGATGTGCGCCGCTACTTTGAAGGCCGGGTGTTCGACACCATTGTCACTCGCAATGTCCGGCTCAGTGAGGCGCCCAGTTTTGGCAAGCCGATTATCCTCTATGATGCCGTCTGCTCGGGATCGGAAAACTATATGAGCCTGGCGGAGGAAATTATCAAGAATGGCGAATAAGAAGGCTTTGGGACGCGGCCTGCGGGCGCTCATTCCCGATATTCCCGCCGAGCAGGGAGAGGATTCGGCCGCCCAGGGTGTTCAGATGATCGCTGTGGCCCGGATAGCCCCCAATCCCTTCCAGCCGCGGGAGAAATTTGATCCCGAGCGTCTGGCCGAGCTGAAGCAGTCGATTGCGGAAAAAGGCCTGGTGCAGCCGGTTACCGTCCGGCCTTATGGCAACGGTTATCAGCTGATCGCCGGCGAACGGCGCTTGCGCGCGGTGAGCGAGTTGGGGATCACCCAGATCCCGGCCTATATTCTGACCGTCGAAACCGATGAGGAAATGCTTGAGCTGGCCATCATTGAGAATATTCACCGCGAAGACCTGAACGCTATCGATGTAGCGAACGGCTATAAAAGGCTCATTGAGGAATGCAAGCTCACGCAGGAGGAGGTCGCTGTTAAGGTCGGCAAGGATCGTACCAGCGTGACCAACTTTCTACGGCTGCTCAAGCTGCCGCGGCGCATTCAGGAGAGCGTGCAAAGCAACGAAATCTCCTTTGGCCATGCGCGTGCCCTCCTCTCTCTCGGCAGCAGTGAGGAGCAGCTGGCATTGTGGAAAAAGATCATCAGCGGCAATCTCTCGGTGCGCAAGGTTGAGGAAATGGTGCGCGAGCCGGAGAAAGTCAAGAGCGCGCCGGCTAAGCCCGTCAATCCGGTGCAGAATTACTACCTGGCCGAGCTGGAAAGTCGGCTGCGCGACCGATTGGCGACCAAGGTCAGTGTGAAGAACAAGAGCAAAGGCGGTACGATCGAGATAGAGTACTATTCCTCCGACGAATTGGAGCGGATCATTGCGCTCCTCCTCGGTGAATGATCTCACCCGCAACCTCTATGAAACTACCCCTGCTCAAGAAGCCTGCAAGTAATGTGCGCCGTCACCGCCGGCTGATTCAGATCCTGGTGATCCCGGATGACCAGGCGGAACCGCGACATTACACACTCTCGGTGCGCAAGCTTAAAGTGATGCGCGCGGCAGGGATCGTACTGGCTCTGCACTTTTTGTTCGGCGTTGTCGCTTACTTTCAGTGGGCGCGCTTTGCTGTGGCCAACAGCGGGCTCCACAGGGTGAACGAGCAGCTGGTCGAGAACAGCCGCAAGGTGTATGAGTTGGCCGCCCTTTTCCAGAAACTGGAAGCCTCAGACGCCAAGCTGCGCAGTGCCCTCGGCCTGGGGGAGAACCACGAGAGTCAGTCACTCGATTCGGAAGCCTTAGGTTCGCGACCCCTACGGGGATTGCCGCCGGAACCGCCGCGCGAATCGCAGCTGAAGCGAGTCGAACCGGTCGAGGTCAATATCAGTGAGAAGCTGGGATTTCTCCAGCAGTCCAAAGAGATCGGCATTCATGAATACCTGAAAAGTCTGCCGACCTATCTGCCGGTCGCCGGGGTTCTGACCCGGAATTATTCCGAGGAGGGAACGGCCCACTATGGTATCGATATCGCGGCGCCGCGGGGCACCTTCATCAGTTCGGCCGGCGATGGGGTGGTGATTTTTTCGGGATGGACACAGGATTTGGGTAATATGGTGATCGTCTATCACGGCAACGGTTTTTTCACCTATTACGGTCATACCCAGAGAAATCTGGTGCTGCGTTCGACACTGGTGCGCAAGGGCGACCATATCGCGCTGGTGGGCTCCTCGGGTGAGAGTACAGCGCCGCACCTGCATTTTGAGTTGTGGAAAGATGGCGTCGCACTCAATCCCGCCGATTACATCCTCGCTTTTGCGCGGATGTGATGCCGTAGCGGGGCCGACCCTCATCAACAGGGAAGTGTAATATGAAAAGCAACGAAAAACCGGGTGAATTGAGTACGATCCTTGGCAAGGGTTCAGTGGTTGATGGCAACATCAAGGTGGAGCTGAGCCTGCGGATCGATGGCAAGGTGATTGGTGATGTCGTTTCCGGCGATACTCTGATTGTCGGCGCTGAAGGGGAAATTAAGGGCAATGTTCATGTGAAGAACCTAGTTCTCGGCGGCAAGATCACCGGAACGGTTCTAGCCCCGGGCCGGACGGTGCTTGAGGCCCGTTCAGAGCTGCGCGGTGAACTCAAGACCGGCAAACTGGTCATCGACGAAGGCGCCTTCTTTGACGGCAAATGTTCGATGTCGGAGGATAAGAGCGGCGCAAAGACCGAGCGCAGCAGCGACAAAGAGGCCATCATTAAATAGGGTGGTACGATTCGGTGGCAGATAACGATGACAACAAAGGGGGGGTCATCGGGCCTTACATGGATCTTGGCCTGCAGCTGGCCATCGCGGTACTCATCGGGACGGCGCTGGGGTACTGGCTCGACAAGAAGCTGCATACCACACCGCTTCTGCTGCTGATCGGGGTGTTGCTGGGCGGAACTGCGGGATTTATCACTATCTATAAAACCGTCTACCCGGTCATCAAGCAAAAGCGCTCGGGCAAGAGATCATAATGGCAGCCTCTTTCAGGGTTTGGCGGATTGTCGGTTGGACGCTCCTGGCTTTTCTGGTGCTGTTGGTGCCGGTTTACCATTACGGCGGAATCGGTCTGACGCGCTCTTATGCGCTGGGTTATCTCGTCAGTCTTGGCAACATCATCTTCAGCCTGATCTCGATCCGCTGGGCCTTTCATCGCAAGATCAGGACCTTTTATGCGGTGATTCTCGGGGGAATGGCGCTGCGGTTCCTTCTTTTCGCTGTGGTGGCCGGGCTGGTCATTGCGGTGCTGCACTGGCCCCTGATCGGATTTCTGGTCTCGTTTGTGCTGTTTTATCTTTTCCTGCAGTACCATGAAATCCGGTTTATCAACTCGGAATTGAAAAATAAACACGTTGACTCCCATGATCGAACAGATAGTTGAACATACAGTAGAACACGGTGAAGCGGTCCAGCAGGCGGCGGAGCATGGCGAGAGCGGCGTTGGCTTCATCATGCATCACGTCCTGGCCCATCCGGTGATCAAGCTGCCGACGGTATGGGGCATCGATCTCTCAATCAACAATCATATCCTGTGGATGTGGATCGTATCGGCGCTATTGATCTTCTCCTTTTGGATCGCCTTCAAGCGGCCATCGCTGGTTCCGCACGGGCTGGCCAATGCCCTGGAGGCCCTGGTGGCTTACCTGCGCGACGACATCATCAAGCCGAACCTCGGTCATGAAGGTCAGGCCTACGCGCCCTATCTGTTAACCGCCTTCTTTTTTATTCTCCTATGCAATCTCGCCGGTCTGGTGCCCTACGGGGCCACGGCGACCGGCAATATTGCGGTCACCGCGACGCTGGCGTTGTGTACTTTTTTCACGGTGCAGATCGCCGGGGTGCGCAAGCACGGCTTTTTCGGCTATCTGGCCACCTTCAGTCCGCCGGGCATCCCTTTTCTCCTCAAGTTCATCATGGTCCCGGTCGAGGTGATCAGCATGATCACCAAGCACTTTGCCCTGGCGATCCGTCTTTTCGCCAACATGATCGCCGGCCATATCACCATCCTGGCGCTGTTGACGGTCATATTTTTCTTCAAAAACTGGCTCGTATCGGCCTTCCCGCTGGCGATCATCCTCTTTTCGGCCGTTCTCGAAGTGCTGATCTCGCTCATTCAGGCCTATGTCTTCACGATCCTCTCGGCGGTGTTCATCAGTGCGTCGGTTTCGGAGGGGCATTAGGACTGATGCTGTTCGGTAGTGGCTTTTCATCATCAAACCCATACTCACATTTCTTGGATCAGGAGGTAGTACTATGAATCCCACTGCGTTTGCCTATCTGGCTGCAGGTTTTGGTTCTGCGGCGGTGACTTTTTCCGCAGCATTCGGCATCAGCAAGCTGGCTAGCGCGGCCATCAGCGGCATTGCGCGTCAGCCCGAAGCGGCAGGTGAGATCCGCGGCACCATGATCATCACGGCGGCCATGATTGAAGGCGTGGCGCTGCTCTCCGTGGTTATCTGTCTGCTGCTCGGCTTTAAATAAACCATCGCGGGGTATGCTGTTATGGAATTGATGACCCCCCAGGGTGGCACCATCTTCTGGACCACTCTAACCTTCCTGTTGCTCCTGTTCGCGCTGACCAAGGTGGGCTGGAAGCCCATCCTGAGCATGCTTGACGAACGGGAGAAAAAGATCAACGAGTCTTTGGCGCTGGCGGAAGAGGCCCGGGTTGCGTCGCAAAAAACCCTGGCGGAGCAGAATCAGATCCTCGATGCGGCCCGCAAGGAGGCGCAGGAGATCCTGGCGCGTAACCGCAAGGCGGCCGAGGTGACCAAGGACGAAATTATCAAAAAAGCGAGCGCAGAAGCGGAGCTGCTGATCACCAGGGCGCGCAAGGAGATCGATCTCAGCCGCGACAAGGCCCTGGAGGAGATCCGCGACCTCGCCGTCGAGCTGTCGATGACTGCAACCGCCCGGCTGGTCGGCCGCTCTCTCGACGCTAAGGATCATCAGGCGCTGATCGACGAATCGCTGCAAAAACTGGGTGAATTGAATTGAGAACGCATCCCCTGGCCAGGCGCTACGCGCGCGCCCTCTTCGGGTTGGCGCAAGAGACTGACAAAACCGGACCGGTGCTGGAGGAGCTGAAATCCTTCACCGCCTTTCTGCAGCAGAACCGGCGGATCAAAGCTTTTCTGATGTCGCCGGAGGTGGAGAAGAAGCCGAAGCAGGCGGTCGTGCAGGAGTTGTTGGAGAACCGGGCCACGCCTCTCTTCAGCCACTTTATTCAGTTGCTGGTGGAGAAGGGCCGGCAGGATTACCTCGGCCAGATCGTTGCGGCCTATGGCGAGCTCTATGACCAGAGCATCGGCCGCGTCCGCGCCCAGGTCTATTCGGCGGTGCCGCTCGAAGCCGCGCAGATGGAACAGATTCGCCAGGAGGTGGCCCGATATCTCAAGGCCGAGGTTCTCCTGGAGAATCGTGTTGATGCCGCTATCCTGGGCGGCGTCATCATCCAGTTTGCCGGCGTGGTCATTGACGGCAGTCTGCGCCACCAGCTCAATCAATTGCGCCAGGAACTGCGGCAGGTCAAGACCGCCGCGCTCTAGTGCATGATACTCATTTCATATTTCAGATAGCAGGTTATAACCATGGAAATTAGACCCGAAGAGATTACCTCGGTTCTGAAAAAGCAGATCGAACAATTCGAAAAACAGATCGATGTCGAAGAGGTCGGCGAAGTGCTGCAGGTGGGCGACGGCATCGCCCGGGTGTACGGCCTCGAGAATGTGATGTCCATGGAATTGGTCGAGTTTCCCAATGGCGTTTTCGGCATGGCGCTGAATCTTGAGGAAGACAATGTCGGCTGCGTGCTTTTCGGCGAAGACAGTCTGATCAAGGAGGGTGACATTGCCAAGCGCACCGGCCGGGTGGTCGAGGTGCCGGTCGGGCCGGAATTACTGGGCCGGGTGGTCAATCCCCTGGGTCAACCCCTGGACGGCAAGGGACCGATCAACGCCAAACAATTCAGTCCGATCGAGCGCAAGGCGCTGGGCGTGGCGCAGCGCCAGATGGTGAAGGAGCCGCTGCAGACGGGCATCAAGGCGATCGATTCGATGATTCCGATCGGCCGCGGCCAGCGCGAGCTGATCATCGGCGACCGCCAGATCGGCAAGACCGCCCTGGTCGTCGACACCTTCATCAACCAGAAGGAGACCGGCGTCGTCTGTATTTACGTGGCGATCGGCCAGAAGGCCTCGACCGTGGCCCGGGTGGTCAAAACCCTCGAGGATTACGGCGCCATGGCCCATTCGATCGTCGTCACCTCCACGGCCGATTCTCCGGCGCCAATGCAGTATATTGCGCCGTACGCCGGCGTGGCGATGGGCGAGTATTTTCGTGACAACGCCCAGCATGCGGTGATCGCCTATGACGATCTCTCCAAGCATGCCTGGGCTTACCGCCAGGTATCACTGCTGCTGCGCCGTCCGCCAGGACGCGAAGCCTATCCGGGCGACGTCTTCTATCTTCATTCTCGGCTGCTGGAGCGTGCAGCCAAGTTGAGCGATGCCCTCGGCGGCGGATCACTGACCGCCCTGCCGATCATTGAGACCCAGGCGGGTGATTTTTCCGCCTATATCCCGACCAATGTCATCTCGATCACCGACGGCCAAATCTATCTCGAGCCGAACCTCTTTTACGGCGGCATCCGGCCGGCGATCAATGCCGGCCTCTCGGTCTCACGCGTCGGCGGCAACGCCCAGATCAAGGCGATGAAAAAGTACGCCAGCAGTCTTCGCCTCGATCTGGCCCAGTTTCGCGAGCTCGAGGCCTTTGCCAAATTCGGCTCCGATCTCGATAAATCGACCAAACAGCAGCTCGGTCGTGGTCAGCGCATGGTGCAGTTGCTGCGCCAGGGGCAGTATGCCCCGCTGCCGGTGGAAAAGCAGGTGGCGGTTATCTATCTCGGCGTCAAGGGGTATTTGGACAGTGTCGAGGTGGAGCGGATCCCCAACGCCGAATCCGAGTTTCATCGCTACATGGAATCCCAGCAGGAGTCGGTTTTGCGAAGCATCCGCGAGCAGAAAGAGATCACTCCCGAGATCGAGCCCCAGTTGGTCAAGGCGTGCGAGGAGTTCATGAAGATGTACGCGGCGGAATAAGCGATGGCCACATTGCGAAATATCAAGCGCCGCATCGCCAGCGTGCGCAGCACGCAGCAGATCACCAAGGCGATGAAGATGGTGGCGGCGGCCAAGCTGCGCAAGGCGCAGAACCAGCTGATCAGCGCGCGGCCCTATGCCCGCGAGCTAGAAGAGGTCCTAGGTCACATTGCCGACCGGATGAAACGCAACCAGCATCCGTTGCTGGAAATGCGCAAGATCAAGCGGATCTGCTATGTGGTGGTGAGTGCGGACCGTGGTTTGTGCGGCAGTTTCAACTCCAACATCAGCCGTCGCGCTCTCCAGGAGATCCACCTGAGCGCATCCCTGAATCCGGCGGTGGTGACCATCGGCAGCAAGGGGTACGACTACCTCACCCGCCGGGACGTCCGCGTTCTCGCCCGTCATGTCGATGTCTTCAACAAACTCGATTTCAGCCAGGCGCAGCGCATCGCCGATGCGCTGGCCGCCTGGTATGCGGCAGGCAAGTTTGACCAGATCATGGTCATTTACAACGAGTTCAAGAATGCGGTGCAGCAAAAGATTATTGTCGAACAACTTTTGCCCATCGTCCCCCTGGTCCCGGAGGAGAACCGCTTCCCGGTGGGATACATTTTTGAGCCCAACCCCGATCGGATCCTGAAAGAGATCTGCCCACTCAACCTGCATGTCCAGCTGTGGCGTATCCTGCTGGAATCGCATGCCTCGGAGTTGGGAGCGCGGATGACGGCGATGGGCACGGCGACGGACAATGCCGCCGACATGATCAAAGAACTGGTGCTTTATTACAACAAGGCGCGTCAGGCGGCGATCACCAAGGAACTCACCGAATTGATCGGCGGTGCCGAGGCGCTCAAGAGCTGAACGGATTTTTACCTCATTGATCTTCAGGAGAGTATAGGATGTCTAATGTTGGTCATATAGCGCAGGTCATCGGGCCGGTAGTGGACGTCTTTTTCGAAGGCGGTAAGCTGCCCGCGATCAATACCGCTCTGGAATATACGCGCAAGGATGGTATGCGCCTGGTGCTGGAAGTGGCGCAGCATCTCGGCGAAAACACGGCGCGATGTGTCGCCATGGATTCGACTGATGGATTGCAGCGCCGCCAGGAGGTGGTGGACACCGGGTCGCCGATCAAGATGCCGGTGGGCAAGGCGACCCTGGGTCGACTGCTGAACCTGGTCGGCGATCCGATCGATGATCTCGGGGCCTTGCAGGTCGAACAAAAATGGCCCATTCATCGCGACGCGCCCACCTTTGAAGAGCTCGAGACTCAGACGGAGATGTTTGAGACCGGCATCAAGGTCATCGATCTGCTCGAACCCTACGCAAAGGGCGGCAAGACCGGCCTCTTCGGCGGCGCCGGGGTAGGCAAGACGGTGTTGATCCAGGAGTTGATCAACAACATCGCCATCCAGCGCGGCGGTTTTTCGGTCTTCGCCGGCGTGGGCGAGCGCACCCGCGAGGGCAATGATCTCTGGCGTGAATTCCAGGAGTCGGGGGTCATCGATATGCAGGATCTGACCCGCTCCAAGGTCGCCATGGTCTTCGGGCAGATGAACGAGCCGCCCGGCGCCCGTTTGCGCGTCGGCCTTTCGGCGCTGACCATCGCCGAGTATTTTCGCGAGGAAGAGGGCAAGGATGTCCTGCTCTTCATCGACAATATTTTTCGATTCACCCAGGCAGGCTCCGAGGTCTCGGCGCTGCTCGGGCGTATGCCTTCGGCGGTGGGGTATCAGCCCACACTGGCCACCGAGATGGGCCTGCTGCAGGAACGGATCACTTCGACCAAAAAGGGCTCGATCACTTCGGTGCAGGCCATCTATGTACCGGCCGACGACCTGACCGATCCGGCTCCGGCTACCACCTTCAGCCATCTCGACGCCACCACCGTGCTTTCACGGCAGCTGGCGGAGATGAGTATCTATCCCGCGGTGGATCCGCTCGATTCGACCTCGCGGATTCTCGATCCGCGCATCGTCGGCGACGAGCATTACAGCGTCGCCCGGGCTGTCCAGCAGATCCTGCAAAAGTACAAGGATCTCCAGGACATCATCGCCATTCTCGGTATGGAGGAGCTCTCCGAGGAGGACCGGGTCACGGTCAATCGCGCCCGGCGGCTGCAGCGCTTCCTTTCGCAGCCCTTTGCGGTGGCCGAGGCCTTCACCGGCCGCCCGGGCCGCTATGTCAAGCTGGAGGAGACCATCCGTGGCTTCAAGGAGATCATCGAAGGCAAGCATGATGACCTGCCGGAGCGGGCTTTCTGGATGGTAGGAACCATCGACGAAGCCGTCGAGAATGCCAAGCAGATCCGCGAGGCTTAGGCCGCGCGGGGCGTTGTATTCTGGTAACGTCTGAGTGCACGAGAACATGGACAAGACCTTTACTCTGGAAATCGTGACCCCGACCAAGGTGGTCAGCACGGAAAAGGTATTGCACGTCAAAGCGCCCGGGGTGGCCGGGTACTTTGGCGTGCTGCATAATCATGCGCCTTTTTTGACCGCCCTCAAGGTGGGGGTGATTGAGGCGCGGACGCCGGCGGGCATGCGCTATTATGCGACCAGCGGCGGTTTTTGCGAGGTGATGGAAAACCGGATGAAAATCCTGGTCGAAACCGCCGAGGCTGCCACGGAGATCGATGTCGAGCGCGCCAAGCAGGCCCGTGACCGGGCGATGGCCCGTCTGGAGCACCGTTCCCCGGACATCGATATACCGCGCGCCCAGGCCGCTCTGGCGCGCGCCATGAACCGCATACAAGTTTCAGAGTTGCATTAAGCCCCGGCCGGGGAGGGTACCGCCGCAGGCTGCGACCGTCCCTTGCCGGAGTTCATTATTCAAAGGACGGCGCCTCTTATCGGGTGCCGTTTTGATTTTTTGAGATGCCAGCTCTTTTTTTTACCTGCACGATGGAGAGTAGAAACCCTATGATGAATCAGCGCACACATACCTGCGGAGCGTTACGGCCCGCCCAGCTGGGACAAACGGTCATCCTCATGGGTTGGGTAGACCGGCGCCGGGATCACGGTTCGTTGATTTTTCTCGATCTGCGCGACCGCTATGGAGTAACCCAGGTGCGCATCGATCCGGATGCGGCCTGCTATGAGGCTGCCAAACAGGTGCGCAATGAATATGTGCTGGCCATCCGCGGTCTGGTCGAGCTGCGTCCGGAGGGGATGGTCAATCCCCGGCTGGACACCGGGGCAGTGGAAGTCGCTGCTTGCGACCTTGAGGTGCTGAATACGGCCCGTACCACGCCGTTCATGATCAGCGGCGAGGGCAGCGTGAACGAGGATTTGCGTCTGAAATACCGCTATCTCGATTTGCGTCGGCCCGAGATGCAGCGCAATCTCCTGATCCGCCACCGCACCGCCCAGATTGTTCGCAGCTACTTCAGCCAGCACGATTTTATCGAGATTGAAACCCCGATCCTGATGAAAAGCACCCCCGAGGGGGCGCGGGATTACCTGGTGCCGAGCCGCGTCTGGAAGGGCCGTTTCTACGCCCTGCCGCAGTCGCCGCAGCAGTACAAGCAGCTGCTGATGGTGGCCGGCTACGATCGCTATTTCCAGATCGTCCGCTGTTTCCGCGACGAGGACTTGCGCGCCGACCGCCAGCCCGAATTCACCCAGATCGACGTCGAGATGTCCTTCATCGATGAAGAAATGATCTTTGCCATGGTCGAGGGGCTGATGGTGGATATTTTCCGCCAAATGCTCGGCATTGAGCTGACACTGCCGCTGCCGCGCCTTCCCTTCGAAGAAGCGATGGCCCGCTATGGCAGCGACAAGCCGGATTTGCGCTTCGGCCTGGAGATCAAGGATATTTCGGCGCTGGTGGTGGAGAGCGAATTCAAGGTCTTCCGTGAGGCGGTGGCCGCCGGCGGCATGGTGGCCGGCCTTTGTCTTCCGGGCTGCGGCGGCTATTCGCGCAAACAGATCGACGATCTCACCGCCTGGGTCAAAGAGCACGGCGGTGCCGGACTGGTGGCGATCAAACTCAAGGAAGGGGACTGGGAGAGCTCACTGGCCAAATTCTTCAGCGATGCCCAACGCCACGAGATTATGCGCGCGATGGGAGCCGGCAGCGACGATCTCCTGCTACTGGTGGCCGATGAACGGGAGAAGGCCCAGCTGCTCCTCGGCGACCTGCGAATGAAGCTCGCCGTTCAGGAAAAACTCATCCCCGAAGGGGTCTACAGCCTGGTCTGGATTGTCGATT
Source organism: bacterium (assembly GCA_035419245.1). Taxonomy (NCBI): domain Bacteria; species bacterium. Next base: position 769,758 of record DAOLSP010000001.1, read on the forward strand.
TTCCTCTCTTTGAATACAGTCCGGAGGAGCAGCGCTATGTCGCGCGGCACCATCCCTTCACCTCACCGCGACCGGGCGATGAGGAACTGATGCTCAGCGATCCCGGGCGTGCAAAGGCGCGGGCCTACGATCTTGTACTCAACGGAATGGAAGTGGCGGGCGGCAGCATCCGTATCCACAAGAGCGACATGCAGGCGCGGATGTTCCAGGCCTTGGGCATCGAGGCGGCCGAGGCCGAAGAGAAATTCGGCTTTCTGCTCGAAGCCTTCGCCTACGGCGCTCCGCCGCACGGTGGCATCGCCTTTGGATTCGACCGTCTGGTGATGATCCTCGCCGGGTGTCAGTCGATTCGTGAGGTGATCGCTTTTCCCAAGACGGCAAGCGCCATGTCGCTCATGGATGGCTGCCCCTCATCGGTCAACCCGGCGCAGTTGAAAGAGTTGGGCCTGCGGCTGGAAAAGGAAGAGATGCCCACGGTCGTCTAAAAGCTTAAGTAATTATCTTTATCCTTGACTATTAACCAAATAATTGTTAAAATGACTCGAGTATTGTTGGACGGTGCCGAAAGGTACATCTGTTTTCTTCTATCGAGTTACAAGCTTCTGTACGGGCTTGAAAGCAACGCAGTGAAAGGAGGTGTATTGCATGAAGAGCACATCACGCTGGATCCCCCGGATTGCCGCTGTTTGTCTGCTGCTTTTCGCTTTTATGCTGGTGGTGGGTTGTCATAACCACCCCAATGAAAAGGAGTTGAAGGCGCTGGAAGAGGCCAAGCAGGCAGCGTTGGCAGCGGAGACCAAAGCCGCAGACTGCGCAAAGGAAAAAGCCAGCCTCGAACAGCAGCTGGCCCAACAGAAACAGAAGGTCGAGAGCCTGAAACAGGAAAAGGCCACGGTAGCGAAACGTCTCTCCGAATGGCAATAACTACATCATCGATGATACCATCACAAAAAACTGTGGAGGGAAGCTAATGAGATTTTCTAGCAAGCTCATGGTCTCTTTAGCACTTGTGCTTTCCTTCTTGCTGATTATGGGTGCGCAGCTGACCTATGCGCAGGACAAGAAAATGAGCATGGATGAGTACCGTGCCCAGCTCAAATCATGGCAAGATCGCGAAGTCGCTGCCAAGAAAGCAGCGGAGGAATGTGCAACTGCTTGTGCCAATCTGACCACTCAGAATGCTGCAGCGAAGGCCGAAGCTGAGCAGCTTTGGAGTGAAATCCTCAAGAGCCTTGATTCGGATCAGGCGGGGTATGAGGCCTACAAGGCCAAAGTGAAGGCCCTGGAAGCCCAGATCGACGGGCTGCTAGCCCTTTCTCCGGAAGAGCTCTTCAAGAAACGCGGTGAGCTCGCTGAGGCCGAGAAACAGCTGGCCGAGTTGAAGAAAAACAAGCTTTATGCCCTGACCGAGATGCAGAATGCGCTTGCGGCTCTCGAAGGCAAGATCGCCCAGTTGAAGAACAAGATGCCGAAGGCGTTGTATGATATGTACACCGTAGTGGTAGGCGACTACCTCTGGAAGATTTCGGGCAAGAAGGACATCTACGGTGATCCGATGCAGTGGATGCGCATCTACTCTTACAACAAGGAGCAAATCAAGAATCCGGATCTGATTTATCCGAAACAGGAGTTCAAGATCCAGCGCGAGTGTGGCCCCGATGAATATCTGGTGGTCAAGGGTGATAATTTAAAAAAGATTGCCGCCAATCCGGCTGTTTTTGGCGATCCCTCCGCCTGGACGAAGATTTATCAGAAGAACAAAGCGGTTATCGGCGAAGATCCCCTGCGCATCTTCCCGCATACCGTGTTGATCATTCCCCGGTAGAAGCCTTACCTCGGGCTGCGAGCGATGGGTCTATTCGGGGCGATGCAGCTGCTGCTGTATTGGCCCGGCTGTTTCCCCTTTCCTGAAATCGGGCGGCGGGGATGAGGGATGAATGACGCATAGCGCGCGAATGAGTATACAGCTCCCGGTCTAACCGCCTATGGTTGAAGACCGGGAGTTTTTTTGTATGGTTTGAAGAATACGGGAAGCCGATTGAAGGAAGAAACCGTCATCGAAAAAAGAATCAGCCTGCGGGGTATTGATCCGGTTGATTTTCTCGGTGCCCAGGATACCAATCTCCATCTTCTGGAGGCCGAGCTGCAGGCCCAGGTGATTGTGCGCGGCCATGAGATCTTGCTGCGGGGCATGCCCGAGCAGGTGGAGCAAGCTGAGCGCATCATCAGTGAGCTGGTTTTTCTGGCGAACCGCAATGGCCGGGTGATTCCCCAGGACATCGAGGCGGTGCTGCGGGTGAGCGAAACAGGTGGCGGAAGCGAAGGTGCGGCGCCCGATACCGAATCGGTGCTGGTCTATACCAAGGGGGGCGTGATCAAACCGCGCACCCCCGGCCAGGAGGAGTATGTCGCCAGTGCGCAAAAGAATGACATCGTTTTCGCGATTGGTCCCGCTGGCACCGGAAAGACCTTTCTGGCGGTGGCGATGGCGGTGGCGGCGTTGCGCGATCATCTGGTCGACCGTCTGATCCTATGCCGGCCCGCGGTGGAGGCGGGCGAAAGCCTGGGTTTTTTGCCGGGGGATTTTCGCGAGAAGGTGGATCCCTATCTCAGGCCGCTTTATGATGCCTTGCACGACATGATCCCCGGGGACAAGCTGCGCCGGCTAATCGAAACGCGGGTGGTCGAAATTGTTCCGCTCGCTTACATGCGTGGGCGCACCCTCAACAACTGCTTTGTTATCCTCGATGAGGCGCAGAATACCACCGCTGCGCAGATGAAGATGTTTCTCACTCGCCTCGGCGTCAATTCCCGCGCGATTGTTACCGGCGATATCACCCAGATTGACCTGCCGGAGAGCTCCATCTCGGGTCTGGTGCAGATCCAGTCCATCCTCAAGGGCATCGACGGCATTGGTTTTTGTTATCTTGGCGATCGCGATGTGGTCCGCCACCAGTTGGTGCGCCAGATCATCAAGGCGTATGAAACGCTTCGGCAGGGCTGATTCCAGGGTGAGCGATGAGCCAGCGCTTTGACAAATCGGCGGCCAAAAATGCCGCGTTAAACGGGGGCAAGAACAAGGAGCGGCGTTCCGGCGGGCGCGGCCTCCCGATGGAGTGGTTGCGCCGCTTCCGGTATGTGATCCTGGTCGGTCTCCTCCTGGCTGCCTTGATCGCCCTCCTTTTTCCCGGCGAAAAGTCGTTCCAGTTTTCTGACCTGCGCGAAGGGCGCGTCTATATCGGCCCCGAGATCATCGCCTCGTTCACTTTTCCGGTCAACAAGAGCCACGACGAATACCAGGCGGATCTGCAGCGGGCGCGCGCCGAAGTGACGCCGGTCTTCACACGTGATGATGAGGTGGCTGCGCAACAGCTGGAACGATTCAACCTGTTGGTCCAGCGGGCTGGGATGGTGCTGCGCAGCGGGGGGATCACCGCCGACGCAGTGAGCCGGGTCTTTCAGGAGTCCGGCGTGGTGCTCTCGGAAGGAGACCTGCTCAATTTGCTTTCGGGCACCGAGGCGGCAGGCGCGGCAGAAAACCGGCAATGGTACCGCTTTCGCGAGATCGCCAGTGCGGTTGAGAAAGCGCTTAAAGAAGCCTACACCAACGGCATTCTCAGCGTCGAGCGCAGCACCTTCAATCCCATGCCGCCCAAGATCTCGGTTCGCCACGATGGGCTGGAAGTCCTCGAGAACAGCGAATTCTACGCCGGCCTCAATGACAGCCAGATGCAACTCCTGGAAAAACTGCGCGCCAGCCAACAGCTGGACGAGCGGCAGGTCAAGATCGGCTATCAATTGGCTGTGGCCTTCCTCGCACCCAACCTGCTTTACGACCAGAGAGAGACGCAGTCACGCATCGAGGAAGTCGAAGCCCTGGTGCCGCTCGCCAAGGATCAGGTGCTGGCGGGAGAGCGCATCATTGACGGGCATGAACGCATCACCCGGGAGCATATCGAAAAGCTGAACTCTTACGCTGCGGCCAAGCGCGAGCGCGATGAGCGGCAAGGTTTGATCAATCATGTGGTCCATGGCCTCGGCCAATGGAGTAATATCCTGTTCATTCTGAGTATTTTGCTCTTATTCCTCTGGCAGGGTCGGCGCGACATCACCGCCGCGCCCAAGCAACTGCTGCTTATCGGCCTGATTGTTTTGCTGCCGGCGGCGCTGACCTTCCTGGTGACCCAGCTCAATCTCTCCCCCCTGCTCATCCCGGTTGCGGCAGGAGCGATGATCATCACCATCTTTTTCGATGTCTACGTCGGGCTGCTCTATGCCCTGTCGGTCAGCCTGCTGATCGGGGCGATGCGCGGCAACGAATTCGGCATCACCTATATTTCGATCTTCGTCTCGGCGATGGCGATCCTCTCGGTGAGCCGGGTCCGGTCACGCAACTGGGTTCTACGCAGCATGGCGGTGGTGATTGCCGCGTACCTGCTCTCCATCACTGTGCACGACATCCTCAACTATCAGAGTATCAAGGAGATGCTGCGCGATTGGGGCCTTGGTTTTATAAACGGTTTTATCTCACCCATCATTTCCTATGCCCTGGTGTTGCTGCTGGAGCGTACCTTCCACCTGACCACCGACATGACGCTTCTCGAGCTATCGGACCTGAACCATCCGTTGCTGCGCCAGATGGCCATACAAGCGCCGGGGACCTACCATCATTCTCTTTCGGTCGGAAATCTGGCGGAGGCAGCGGCTGAGGCGATCGGCGGCAATGGCTTGCTGGCGCGAGTGGGGGCCTATTACCATGATATCGGCAAACTTGAAAAACCGGAGTATTTTGTTGAGAACCAGATGCGCGGACGCAATCCCCAGGAGAAGCTGGCGCCGACCATGAGTTCGCTGATCCTGGCCAACCATGTACGCCGCGGCGGGGAGATGGCTCAGCAATACCATCTGCCGCAGGCCGTCAAGGATTTTATTTTTGAGCATCATGGCACCAGCCTGATGCACTATTTTTATCAGAAGGCAATCGCACAAAGCTCGGTCGAGCTGGTGCCGCAGGATGAGTTCCGTTACCCCGGCCCGCGCCCCCAGTCACGCGAGTCGGCCATCGTCATGCTGGCGGATGCGGTCGAGGCCACCTCGCGGACCCTGCGCGAGCCATCCTTCAGCCGGATCAAGACCATCGTTGACGAAATCATCGATGAGCGTTTCAAGAGCGGCGAGCTGGACAACTCGCCGCTGACATTGCAAGATCTGGCACGGATTTCGGAGGCCTTTCAGAAAATTCTCAATGCGCGGTTTCACCGCCGCATCCCCTATCCTGGGCAGAACCAGACCGAAGAGGAGCAATCGTGACCGCACGAGAAGCGACGCGGCAATTGCAGTTCATCAACCAGACCCGGCGTAAACTCGCTCTTGGCGGTCTTGGGCTGATCGGCGGATTGGTGCTTGCGAAGAACAGGACCGGAGCGGGATGGAATATCCGGATTATTTTGGTGCCGGAGCGGCAGATGATCGCCTTGAATCGGCGATATTTCGAGCGGTCTGAGACCACCGATGTCATTTCTTTCAATCTGAACGCCGCCACAGAACCGGTTCTTGAAGGGGAGGTTTATATTTGTCTGGAGGTGGCCGAACGCCAGGCGAAAGTCTATGGGGTGAGCCTCGGCAACGAGCTGCAGCGGCTGGCCACACATGGCCTTTACCATCTCCTCGGCTATGAGGATGGTGAGCCGCAGCAGAAGGAGATCATGACCGCACTGGAAGACGAAGCCTTGCAGCAGGCGGCGGCCTGCCTCGGCCGCTGAAGATTTTGATAAATTGCTTAAAAGGAGCACCTGATGGGTGCAGAGCAGCAGGAGGGAGGTGTTTTATGCTCACACTGAAATTTGATCTGCGAGATCTCTTGCGGGCGCCGCGGCTGGCGCTCAGCCTGCAGCGGATGTGGATCATGCTGGTTGGCCTCGGCCTCGGCTGGCTGATCTATGCCCTTTTCACCTATCTGGCCCTGATGCTGGCGGGCGGTGGCATGAGTGACCTCTGGCACCGTTTTGGCCTGCTGCCGGTCTTGTCCGGTTTGAGCGGTGGCCTGCCGTGGTACAGCTGGGTGCTCCATCTCCTCGGTACCGCCGTGGCACTCGTCGCCCTCTTGCTGGCCCAAACGGCCCTGGCGCGGGCGGTTTACATGTCGGCCAAGGGCGAACATTTTTATAGTATCAAACAGTCCTATGCCTTCGCCCGCCGCAAGTTCGGCGCGGTGCTCATGACGCCGCTCGCGCTCGGTCTGCTGATCCTCCTTCTGGTCACCGGCAGCTTTCTGGTCGGCCTCCTGGGCCGGATCCCCTGGGTCGGTGAACTGGGCGTGGCGTTCTTCAGCCTCATCTGGTTTGTTCTGGCCCTCTTGCTGGTCTATCTCGGCCTGGTATTTTGCGTATCGCTTTTCCTGGCGCCGGCCATTGTGGCCACAACCGATGAGGATGCCTTCGAAGCGATATTCCAGCTCTTTGCCCTCACCTGGCGGCAACCGTGGCGGCTGTTGCTCTACGGCCTGGTTACCTGGCTGCTGGCGGTGGTCGCGCTTGGTCTCTTCGCGGCCTTTTGCAAGGAGGGAGTGGTCCTTACCAATTACCTCTTTTCATTCTTCATGGGAAGTAATTTTAGTGATCTGGCCAACAACGGTCAGGCTCTCGTTCAGGCCTGGAGCGCTACAGGGGAGGAGGCGCTCTTCTGGCTCTTCCGCGGCTTCACTCCGTATCTCTTCTTCACCCAGGAGTTCTACTACCTGCCGGTACAGGAGCTGGCGCGGCCGAGCGTGGCGGTTGCAGGGTATCTTTATGCCTTTGGACTGCTTGTGCTGGCCGGCTGGGTCGTCGCCTACGGATTCGCCACCCTCAATACGGGGGCGGTTCTTGCCTATCTCGCCCTGCGCAAGCGCAAGGACGGCGTGAATCTGCTCGAGCGCAAGGACCGGGAGGAGGAGTGTGAGGAGGAGGAGATTGAGATGGGCATCAGCGCCGGGGAGCCGGCGGCGGAGCAGAATTAGCCTGACTTTTCCGCAATTGGACTCATTCGCTGCTAGTTTATTAAGACTGTGTAGGCTTGGGGGTTTTGGGGGCTTTACATCCAAAACGGACAGAGTCTGCCTTGGTATCGCATCCCTTGAAGAAAGAACGCATGCAACATGTCCGTCTTCATCAAGATCAAAGATCAGCAGTTGGGTCCCTACTCCTATCCTGAACTGCGGAAACTGGTCGCCGAAGGATCCTTCGACCAGGACGATCTCGTCTTCAGCGAGACTCAGCAGGAATGGGTGCGTGCGGGTCAGATGGAGGAACTGCGCAAGCTTTTTCCGCAGGAATCCGCTGCGACATTGCAACGAATCGTATACGCCATTGGTGGCGGCAAAGGGGGTGTCGGCAAAACTGTGCTCACCGCCTCCATCGGTATCGGATTGGCTACGCTCGGGCATCGGGTGGTGATGGTCGATGCCGACCTTGGGGGCGCTAATTTGCACACCTGTATGGGGATCCTCGAGCCGCAATATACGTTTTATCACTTTTATTCCCTTCAGAAGGAGAGTCTCAGCGACATTCTTCTCGACACGCCGGTCGAGAATCTTAAGTTGATCAGCGGCGCTTGCGGCACCCTGGGGCTGGCCAATCCGCGTTATTCCCAAAAGCTGCGGTTCATCCACGAACTACGCAAAATCGATGCGGATTTTATCCTCCTCGATCTCGGCGCCGGTTCTTCCTTCAATGTCATTGATTTTTTCCTTGCTGCGGATCAGGGCTTGGTGGTGACGACACCTGAGCCGATGGCAATTCAGGAGACCTTTAATTTTCTCAAGATTGCCCTGATGCGCAAGCTGACGCGGGAGTTTCGGGATGATCCCGAGACGATCAGCCGTCTGGAGCAGGAGATTTTTGCCGATTCAGGGCGGATGGCTCAACCGGTCAGCAGTGCGCTGGAAATCCTTGCCGCAAGCGAAGGTGCGACGGCGAGCCGGATTCGGGGGATTCTCGATGCTTTCAACCCTGCGCTAATCCTCAATATGGTCCATTCCAATGACGAGGTCAAGGAGGGCGTCGCTCTGCGCACCGCGGCCGAGGAGCTGCTCTCGATTAGGATGGAATTCCTCGGGTATGTGGAGCATGATGAGAGCGTGCGCCGGGCTGTCAAGGAATTGCGTCCATTTGTCATTGACGATCCGCATTCCCGGGCCGCCCGGAGTTTGGCGAAAATGATCGCGGTGGGTCTGCTCAAGAAGACCGGATGGGCCGGCTTTCGGGAGAAGCGCCGGGTGCTGCGCGAGATCCGGCAGCAGAACCAGGCCTATCCCCTTCAGTCGATGCGGGAGAGCGACACCATCTGTTCGGTGCAATGTTTTTATTGGGGGGACTGCGAATACCAGAATGGGGGCTACCCGTGCCCGGTCCGCCATCTCGATCCCATCTTCAAGGCCTGATTTGAAATTGCTTTTCTTTTTTAACAATATTATGTATACTATGAGGTGAACAGAACACTGTTCACCTTTTTTAATTAGAAGGCAGATATGAATACTCCGCTGCGATTTTGGCGCAACCTCTCCCGTCATGCCCATCCAGCCCATATCCTGGCGCTCAGCTTTCTCGCATTAATACTCATTGGAACCTTGCTGCTGACCTTGCCGGTCAGCAAGCTTGACCCGGATGCCAGGGTGGTGGATGCCCTCTTCATCTCCACCTCCGCAGCTTGTGTGACGGGCCTTACTTCGGTGAACATCACCACAACCTATTCCTTTTTCGGGAATGTTGTGATCCTTTTGCTGATCCAGCTGGGCGGCCTTGGGATCATCACCTTTTCCACTTTTTTTGCCTATATTCTGGCCGGGCGACTGAGCATGCGCGGACGCGATTTGATCGAGAACAGTATCAGCTCCCAACCTGCGCCCTACCTGGGCCGGCTGCTTAAATTCGCGGTCGTCGGCACCCTGTTGATCGAGGGCCTCGGCACCCTGATCTTGACCCTGCGCTTCAGCCAAGACTATCCCTTTGGGCAGGCGTTGTGGATCGGGCTGTTTCATGCCGTGTCGGCCTTCTGCAACGCCGGTTTTTCCACCTTCACCCACAACCTCGCCGGGCATGCCACGGACGTCACCGTCAATCTGACCATCATGACGCTGATTGTTATCGGAGGACTGGGCTTTTGGGTATTGCATGACCTTTTTTTTTGGCGACCTGGCGGGCACAAACACCTGTCATTGCACAGCAAGATCGCCTTGTCGATGACCGGCTTGCTCATTCTCATTGGCGCCTGCTTGCTGCTGTTTTTTGAGCAGGAAAATTCGATGCGGAGTTATGGCGTCGGCGGAAAACTTCTCGCCTCGTTTTTCCAGTCCATTACCGCCCGCACCGCCGGCTTCAAT